>JAZOMB010000001.1:0-10730 GCA_045653515.1 Victivallaceae bacterium
ATCCGCGACAGCGGTATGGTTCGCCTGTTGCGCGTCAAGCGCAACGAAAGGCGCAAAAAAAATGCCGCCGTCAGGCGGAACACTCCGCGACAGCGGTACCTCACGCCTGTCGGGCGAACAGCCCGACGAAAGGCGCAAAAACTCCAGCGGGCAAGGCGCGTTATCGCGATGCTATCCGGGGGTTTTGTCAAGGCGGTGGCGAAGGAGTGGACTGGTGTCCTCGACTGAGCCGACGTCCGCAGACAAGGCACGCGGGAGCAAGCGAGAACGCGCCGCATTTCCTCACTCAGCTTTGCTGAAGCAGTCCTTGGGCGCGCCGCATTCGGGGCAGGCCCAATCATCGGGCAGGTCTTCAAAGGCAGTGCCGGGGGCAATGCCGTTATCGGGATCGCCGACTTCGGGATCGTATTCGTAACCACAGACATCACAGATGTACTTTTCCATAATTTTTTCTCCTTAAAGTTGGTGTGTTTATTTTTTCAATCTATCGTACGTCGGCGCATTGCGGGCAATCTCGCGCCTTGCATCGCTCGCCGCTCGGGTCGGGTACAGTCGTACACTCCCCTCGCTTCTCGCTTGCAAAACACGACCTTGCCGCACACTGCATCCGCCGGTCGCATTCAAAAGTATCTTTTCATATTTACGTCGGCGCATTGCGGGCAATCTCGCGCCTTGCATCGCTCGACCGCCGGTGGAAGATTTTATTTGTTTTTGGTTATTTTGCTTTTTGTGCCACCATTTCTGCAAGCTGAACACCGGCATCGAAGATGGCTTTCATCTCCGCTTCGGTCGCTTTGTATTTGACCTGAATGAAGGGCAGCGGCTGATCGAACTTCATCAAGTTGAGCTGCTCGGAAATCTGTTTTGCACCTTCGCCGCTCCAGCCGCAGGAACCGAAAGCAAAGCCGGTTTTATTCAGCGGTTTGAGGCCGCGGACATAGGTCAGAATGTCCATCATCGCGGGGAAGACGTTGTTGTTCATCGTCGGCGCACCAAAGGCGACCAGTCCGGACATCGCAACTTCGGTCATAACTTCACTGCGTTCGCTTACGGCGAGGTCGATGAGTTTGACCTCCATACCAGTGGAACGGATGCCGTCAGCCAGAGCGCGGGCAAGCATTTCGGTGGTGTGCCACATAGTCGCGTAAACGACCACCGCTTTGTTTTTCGGCGGCTGAACGGCGCAGTCGCGGTAGAGTTCGAGAACTTTGTCAAAATCTTTGCGGATCAACGGACCGTGGTCGGGGGCGACGAGCTTGATCGGCAAGTTGAGGGCAGGGAGGGATTCCAGCAGAGAGAGGACCTTGCCGCTCTGGACATTGATGATGTTGCAGAAGTATTTGCGCGCTTCATAGTCCAGAATGTCGGCAGGGTATTCATCCGCCCAGAGCTTGCTTCCGGCAAGGTGCATACCGAAGGCATCCTGCGAAAAGAGGATGCCGTCACGGTCATAGAAGCTGACCATACTGTCAGGCCAATGGAGCATCCGGGTTTCGACAAAGGTCAGATTGCCTTTGCCGAGATTGACGGAAGATCCGTTGGGAACAGCTTCGGCTTTGATGCCGTAGTAGGCCTCAAGGGTTTTCGCGCCGAAACTGGAAGCGAAAATCTTTTCCGGTTTGACGGCGGCGATCGTTTCCGGCAAGGCTCCGGAGTGGTCGGGTTCGGAGTGGTTGGAAATGATGTAGTCGATCTTTTCCGGATCGATGACGGTGGAAATGCGGCGGAGCATTTCATCAGTAAACTCTTTTTTGACGGTGTCGATAAGAGTGATTTTGTCATCGATGACCAGAAAAGCGTTGTAAGTGGTTCCGCGCTGGGTGCGGTAGCCGTGAAATTCGCGGACGTGCCAATCGACGGCACCGACCCAGTAGACGTTTTCAGAAATTTTTTCTGCGTTGTAAAAGGTTTTCATTTTTCCCCTCGTTTATATATGTTGTCAGCGGTCGAGCCAGACACCGTGCAGATTGCAGCTTATGCGCGCCTGGAGATCGGCTGAAAACGGAATGGCAAAGAAGGCTTCCGGCGCATCAGACGGAGTCAGATAGACCCGGCAGCAATGATTGCCGCTGAAAAGTTCGATCCATTCGATGTAGTGTTCTGCGGTGGCGGGATGCGCCACGCTGCCGACTTTAACGCGGGTGCCGTTGGCTTCGGCCACGATCACCGGGACGTGTTTTTCTTTGGCGGCATCGACGGTATTGGGCTGCTGAAGTTCCATCGGGCTTCCGCAGCAAACGGGGATCTGTGCGTTGACAACGGAAGTCGCTTCCATTTGGAGTTTACAGGTTTTGCAGCGATAGATGTCACGGGTTTTCATACATTCATCTCCTCTAATTTATGTTCCTGACAGTTTGGGCAAAGTCCACAAAATTCCAGACGAAGAGTCCGGCAATCGAGTTCGGGCAGCATTTTGATCAATTCGTTCTGCAGTTTATCGAGTTTGCGGTTGTCAAGGTCGGACACCGCACCGCAGTCACTGCAGCGCATATGGGGGTGGATGGCAACGTTGCCGTCAAAACGTTTGAGTTCGCCGCCGCAATCCAGCTTCAGCACCAGACCGGCCTTGGAGAACTGTTCCAGATTGCGGTAGACGGTGGCCAGACTCAAGTTCGGCATGATGTTACGCAACCGGGTGTAGAGTTCCTCGGCGGTAGGGTGACAGGTGAGAGAGCGCAATTCATCAAGAATCGCTTCGCGTTGTACGGATCGTTTCATTTCCTGCCTCCTGTGGTTAAGTGATAATCAATCTCACTTTTATAATATAAACTTTTTCCATAAAGTTTCAAGAGCGCAAGAGAAAAAAAAGCAAAAAATCATATAAAAAGGTTAAAATTGCGGCAGAAGCAAAGCTTGATAAAAATATGGGCAGATGATATATTATTATGTAACCAAAATCAAACTGTGATAAAATAAAATTATGGAGAGGGTATGAAAAAGTTTTTTTACGGAGTATTGGGCGCAGCGGCGATGGTGATGCTTGCCGCGTGCCAGAGTTTCAATGTTGAAAAAGAGAGCAAACCGGCGGTCAAGCCGCAAGTGCGGATCGGACTTTATGTCGATCGCGGCAGTTCCGGCGGCGGAGTTTTCCATTGGGCGAATATTATTGAATTTTCCCCGCAGGCACAGCTGGTCACTTTGACCGGTCAGGATATCCGGGACGGAAAGTTGAGTACGGTCGATGTGCTGCTGATGCCCGGCGGTTATCCCACGCGGCAGTACGGCACTATGAAGCCCGAAGGTATCAAAATTTTGCGTGAGTGGGTGAAAAACGGCGGACACTATGTCGGAAGCTGTGCCGGATTGACCTGCGCGTTAAATCACCGGGAGCGGCTGCGTCTGCTGCCTTTTTACCGCTTCCCCAATTCAGGTGGTGCTTCCGGAAACACCCAGATCGAAATTTCGGAAGAGGGTGCCAAACTGCTTGGTGTCAAACCGGGTAAACGTGTCGTGACCTACGCCAGCGGCCCGATCCCGAAACTTGGAAAAAAGCCGGATCCGACCAGTACCGGAAAGGTGTTGGCGGTTTATAAAAATTCAATCAGCTATTATGGAAAGCCTGCCGGCAATATGTATGATCAGCCGGCATTGGTCTACGGAACTCTGGGAAAAGGAAAAGTAATTGCCAGCAGTTACCATCCGGAATACCGCGAATCCACGCTGGATCTTTCGGTCGGAGCGATCTATGCTGTAAGCGGAGTCAAACTTACGCCGCAGATGCCGGAAAAAAGCCGTCGTCCGGTGCGGGTCGGGGTCAATGCTTCGGCTATGATGGGCCACGAACCGATCAAGGCGGCGATCGAATTGGAACGTCAGAAACATATCGACGTGCGGTATTTTACGCTGCCGAATATTGACGATGGGGATTTGAACCATATCGATGTGCTTATTCTGCTGCACGGAATTGCAGAAAATAACCGGAACTTTTTCAGCCGCGGTCCGCGTTGGGAAAAGCTGAAGAAATTTATGGATAAAGGCGGGATCATTCTGGCTTCCGGAAACGCGGGAACTCCGCTTCCGGATCACAAAAATCTGAAAAAACTTCCGGTCGGAGTTGACTTCACCAAGTATATCGCCGATAAATAAGTTCCACTTGCCGTTCGTTGCGAAGAAACACAATGAACGCCAAAAAAAAGCCCGGTTCAAAAGCAATAGCGTTTTGCCGGGCTTTTTTTTTATCCGCCGTCAGGCGGACAAAACCAAACAACCACCCGCATATTGCGCGCCAGCGCAACAAAATGCGCTCAACTCCGGTAACGTCATTCCGCTTCTTGCGCGGTTTCCTGTCGGCGGGATGATCCTGTGATGATGACGCCGGGATGTGCGGGGCGAAGTGAACTTTTCGTTCACGAGTTTCCCCGCATATCCCAAGTCAGCACACACAAGCGTCCGCCGTACTCTGTCCGCAAACACAACTCAATGTTGTGGCATAAAAACCTGATTGGTGTCATGCTCGGTGAGCTTGTTTTCGGTGATGTCCACCCCGAACATATCGCGGAAAGTGCGATACATAATATCAGCGGCATTTTCTGCGCTTTTCGGTCCGTATTGGTCTTTGCGGTTGATGGTGGCGGGGGCGGAAGAACCGTCGCCGGAAGCCTGAACGAGCGAAGCCAGATTGAATGCATTGGAATTGAGTGCATTGCTGAAATCATATTTCAAATTACGGTCAAAATAGGATAGTTCGCGCCAGCCGCTCAAACGGTATTGATCGTAGAGAGTCAGACGGATGGTCGAGTATTCTGATGCGGTCATGGAGTAGCGGGCATTCTGCAAAGTGAATTCTCCGGAATTTGAGGTGCTTGAACTCTGATAGGCAAATGGAATATTGAACGAGCCGTCTTCGCGCGTGCGGATAGAGGTCCCTTTCTGGATGGTTTGTGATTTGCCGAACGAGTAGCGTTCTTCCGGACGGATGTAGGATTTGGTCAAATCAAGAACTGAACTGTGCCAGCTGCGCAGTTCATCATCGCGGGTGACGGTGGGGGATGACGGTTCTTGAGAGAGTTCCTGTGCGTTGGTCCGGGCGGAGAGGAGAATGCGGTTGCTGGTAAGCTCCAGACCACTCAACATGATGACGGCAAGCATCATTGCGGTCAGGATCAACAGCATTATGGTCAGCTCCATAAAGGCCTGACCGGATTCAGATGTGACGCACTTTTTCATAAGCCTGGCCAAGGTAATGTTGTTGCTCCACTGCCGTCAACATAATTGCCGGGGCCACTGCCGCCGCCGGACGGCGGATTGTAGTTGGTAGTGCAGCAGTTCGGGTCAAATGTCGGATCGCTTTCGGCGCGGGTGATGATGTGATTGGAACTGGTTACGACCATATAGTGGCCGTCGGAGTCGATGAAGTGGCGCGTGGCGGTACCGGTTCTTTCTCCGCTCAATTTGAAGGTGGGAACGGTGACGACACCGCTGCGTTTAGTGGTCTTCGGACAGGCGGTGAAGATGTTGGGTTCCTGATAGTAGCCCGGGAGATTGGGTCCGGAGTTGATGTTGTACTGATATTTTGACGGATCTTTCTGGCGTTCGCTATGCCAGGAGATGAGATTTTCGTGCCACTCATCGTCAAATGCGGCGCTGTCAAAGTTAGGGTTCCAGCCGTAGTAGCGGAACTCTTTGTCCTTGATCAATGTGAGCAGAGCATCGTAGTATTGGTAACAGGCGGACGGCAGACCATCGGTGCTGTCCAGATTTTCTCTGGTTGAGAGCCACGCCAGAAAGCGGCGCAGAGTGGAGTTGTAGTCGCGCAGGACACTGAAATTGTAAGGTATGGGCATATAGGTCGGCATGATGATGACTTTTTCAAACACGGGAAGCACCAGCGGCAGAGCGGTCGGGGGATCGTTTTCATTGAGTGAACCTAACGCTTTGGCAATGGCACCGGGGCGGTAGCTGGTGGAAAGGTTGATGGATTGATCTTCGCGTTTGCTGCCGATACGAATGGAACCGTCACCGTAAGTTTTCTGTCCGCTCAATCGTATCAGGCCTGAAGTTTTGTCCATGTCGATATGGGTTTCGACGTAGGCGGCGGGCCCTTCGTAGGTGTAGCGGCTTTTGACCGGTTTGCGCATAGCGGTACCTTTGAACCAGTAGGAGTGGAGGGCGCTGTAATCAGAACGGGCATTCATCAGATATTCCGGGTCCCAGGTGTTTTGTTCATAGCAGAACATATCGAGCTTGAGTTCGCCGCTTGTCGGGAGCGGAGTGGTCATACCGTAAAGTGAATCGGCGTGGGAGTTTTCCAAGTGGTTGGATGCCACGGTGCGGAAGGTTTCGTATGCCGGTTCCCCCGGGGTTGGGTAACGGTTTGCCTGACTTACGCCGAGGGTGAAAATCTCGCTTTCATTGGGGAAGGCGGAGGCGTTGAAGTCGATATCCCACCACGGCGGGGAGGCAAAACGGTCTTTCCATTTATCGCGGTAAACGAAGTTGCGGAGAGCATCCCAGGAAGTCTGCGGATAGATCGCTTCGCCTTTTGCTTCGGCGATTTCAGTCCGTTTGCGGGAGATCGCCTGATAGAATGAGGGATCTGCCAGTTCCGGCGGATCGACTCTGGGGCTGGTTCCGGCGGTGGTATTGGGATAAACGGCGATGCCGTTCTGTGAGATGGTGCGGATAAGTTCCATATACGGCGGACGCCATTCGTAGCGGTTGATGGTGGCCTTTGCCATACGGTAGCGGATGTTGTTCTGCAGATCTTCCAGATAAAAATCCAGATCGCCGCGATTTGGAACGCCGTTGGCTTTGGCGGCCTGCTGGGCGGCGGCAAAACCGATCAATGGACCGACAAAGCTGATTCTGGTCTGCATTTCAGTAAGGATGTCAACTCGCGCCTGAATTGCGGCATTGCGCCTGAACAGCAATGTGTCGCGCCGTGGAATGGTGGTGTTCCAGTTGGCGTTGTCACCTTCCATAAGAACGGAACATGCTTTTATGAGGTTGATTTCGCCGATCAGATTGAGTGAATTCTTTTGCCAGGTGGCTCCGGCGATGGCGGCGGATTCCTGCGCGGTCTGGATTTTGAAACGGGCTCGGAGCGCGTTGTGGATGTCAAATCCGGCAAATACCAGCAGCAGAAGGATGACGAGGATGAAAACTCCTGCCGCCAGAACCTGACCGGATTGAGATGTTGAACGGTGGAACGATCTTTTCAACATATCAGTCCTCCATCAGCTCTTTTGAATAGTTGTAGGCGTTGACGGTCGCTTCCGGTTCGGGGGGAGAGGAGATGAAAAACATTTTTGCCACTCCCGGCGAAACCAGCGGAAGATTTTCCAAACGTACTTTGGCGCTTTGATATTCCGGTTCGCCGTAACGGAGACGAACGATCAGAGAGGGATTGTTCGTGGCAGTTCTGCCGTGCCAGTATTCATAACGGACACCGGAAACGTCGCCGTAGGTCATATATTTTTTTGCCGCGGCTTCATCATTGTCGCCGGAACCGGTGCTTTCGCCGGAAATGGCAATACCTGCCACCCGCGCCGCCCGCATAGCAAGGTCGGGTTTGAAGCCGAGCGCGAGAGATTTGCAGGCGTAAAAGGCGGCGTATTGGCAGAATTGCCGGTTCATACACCAGTGGTAGATTTGAAGCATCCCGAAAAGGATCAAACACAAAATAATCACTGCACCGAGAGCTTCGAGTGTGGTGGAACCGCGTTCTCTGTGATGATGTCTTTTGTGTTTATTCATAATTCACCCCATTGCAATATTTACGGCAAAGGTTCGGAGCGCCAGTTCATCGTTGACATTGAAGCGCAAGGTGTATTCCAGGTCTTCAGCTTCTTTTAAAATGGCTGATCCGCGTTCCGGCGGGATCGCCAGCGGTATCGGCAGATGATCAAAAATACTTTTTTCCGGCAGCGCTTCCCGGTCTACTCCCTGCGACAGCATAAATATCTGGGAGCAGAACGCCGTGATAAAACTTATAAAACGGCGTCGGCGCCGGATGTATTCTCCCGAAGCGGCATCGGTGATGCGGGTCTCAAGCTGTTTCAAAAATGAGGGATCTTCACTTGCGGATGCTGAAGAAAGCTGAGTTTGGAACTCCGCTTCGGCGGCAATGCGGGCATTTTCGGCAAGATTGGATGCGACACCGAGGAGTTTCTGCACCGCCATTTCCGTACGGCAGAGATCGTTGGCGGATTCAAAACACAATTCAAACAGCGCGGCGCTCACCTCCGCCGAACCGTCAAAGTCCATCGTCGTATGAAACGCCGGAAGCGAAAGCATCTGACAGCGGGAACGGGTGGTCGGCAGCAATGAAGAGGGATTGGCGGTCGACAAAATCAACGTGGTTTCCGGCGGCGGTTCTTCCAAGGTCTTAAGCAAGGCATTCTGCGCTTCTACCCCCATACGGTCGGCATCTTCAATAACGCCGAATTTGCGGTAATTTCCGGCTGTATAGCCGAGATGGTCAAGCATATAACGCAGAGTGTTCGGTTCGGGATTCACGCGGTCGCCGACCCGGATCTGGTACATTTTTCCGACCGGAGTGATGCGATGCAGATCGGCGTAGGTGCTGTTTTCGATCTGACGGCAGAATTTGCAGTTCAAGTCCGGTCTGCCGTCTTTGACGTTGCGGCATCCGGTGAGCTGCTGAAGTACCGAAGCAAACTCCGAACGTACACGGTCATCCGGTGACGTGATAAGAAAGCTGTGCGCCATCCGTCCGGAAGCGCGGGCGTTTTCCAGACATGCCATAAGTTCGGGACAGCGTTTCAGATATTCAGCGTATAAACTCATTTATCACCTTTTCGACAGCGGCTGCAGTTTCAGATTTAGTTCCTGAAGCATCAACGACTTTGATGCGGTCGGGCTCCTGTTGGGCAAGTTTGAGAAAGGCATTCCGCACCCGGTTGTGGAAGTCGAGTGCTTCAGCTTCAAAACGGTCGGTCGCAGCATCGGCGCTGGCGCGTTTTGCGACTCTGGCAAAACCGACTTCGGGCGGCAGATCAAGCAGGATGGTCAAATCGGGACGGCAATCGCCGGTTGCAAAATCATTGAACATAGTGATAGTTTTCATATCCATATTTCTGCCGCCGCCCTGATATGCGCAAGTTGAATCGGTGAAGCGGTCACAGATAACGGATACTCCCTGTTCGAGGGCAGGGGCGATCTTTTCGCGGACGTGCTGGGCGCGCGCGGCTTCCATAAGCAGAAGTTCAGTTTCGGAATGGACGCATTCGCCGTCGTCCGGTTTGTTTTTCACCGTTTCCCGCAACTTTTCCGCCATAGGGGTACCGCCCGGTTCACGGGTGCAGATGACCGGGAGATCATTTTCATTGAAAAAACGCAGCAAAGTTTCAGCGCAGGTACTTTTTCCTGCTCCCTCGGGTCCTTCAATGGTTATGAACCAAGCTTTTTTTCCGTTTTTTTCCATCATATTGCGCCATGTTTCAAATAAATTCAAAAAAAACACCTTTTTAAAAGATAGTTCCATTTGCGTAGAAGTTCAAATGGTGTTATATTGTAAAACGTGAATTTTTGTGTTTTTTTTTAATAAACGGGGAAAAAATCCCGGAAACAATTTAGAAAGAGAAAAAAATGGCTACTGAATTATCCCGTTCCACCTATCTGGAAAAGAATGTCGGCAACTATCCCGCCACCGTCGAGATCGCCGGAAAACTTTATGAAAAGGTCGAAGACCTCCGCTACGGAACCAACCCTCACCAGCCTGCGGCGTTCTATCGTCCGGTCGGTTCCAACGGTGCCATCGGCTCCATGGAGATCCTCAAAAACGGTAAGAGCGGTCTTTCCCAGACCAATTTGGAAGATATCTCCGGTGCGCTGAACATCGTCAAATACTGCGAAGTTCCCAGTTGTGCGGTCATGAAACACGTCAACCCCTCCGGCGCCGCTATGGGCTGCCCCGGCGAATCTCTGCTGGATGTCTACAAGAAAGCCCGTGACGCTGACTCCCGCGCCGCTTTCGGCAGCGTGGTCGCTTTCAACGTGCCGGTCGATTGCGAAACTGCTAAAGAGATTATGAGCACCTTTGTCGAATGCGTGGTCGCTCCCGCTTTTGATGACGGCGTTCTGGAAATTTTCAATGACGGCGAAACCTACAAGCTCAACAAGCATATCCGCATCATCCGCTGCGGCGACTTGAAGAGCCTGCCCCGCTTCCGTGAAGAGGTTGCCGGCAGCGCCGATACCATCAAGGTTCTCGCAGACGGCTCTCTCGTCATCGCCGCTCCGCTTCTGACCGACATCCGTTCCATCGATGACCTCGTTCCCGCTCACGGCAGCAACAGCCGCTGCGGCGAACAGAAGTCCACCGTCGAATGCACCGAAGCTCAGAAACAGGATCTGGTCTTCTCCTGGCACGTCAATTTGAGCGTCCGTTCCAACGGTGTTGTCATCGTCGCCAATGGCCAGACTCTCGCCGTCGGTACCGGTGAACAGGACCGCGTCGGCGCCATCGAACAGGCCATTGTCAAGTTCAAAGAAAAATACACCGGAACCGCCACCCTCGAAGGCGCCGTTATGTCCAGCGACGGCTTCTTCCCCTTCGAAGACGGTGTCGAAGCCGCAGCCAAAGCCGGTATCAAGGCGATCATCTCTCCCTCCGGCAGTCTGCGCGATGCGGACGTGGTCAAACGCGCCAACGAACTCGGTGTCGCGCTTTACCACGCTCCGGAACGTATCTTCTCCCACCATTGATTTGAAAAAAATAAAGTAAGGAACTTTCAATATGTCCAAACGTGAAGTCAAATCTATTGACG
>JAZOMB010000002.1:0-23897 GCA_045653515.1 Victivallaceae bacterium
AAACGGGCCGAACTTATGGACGCCGCCTGCACCGCCACCAATGGCGGTATGGCTTCCATCCTCAACGGCGATCTGGCGGTCATCCGCGAAGTCTGCGCGGAATGCGGCATTGATGTTGCCAACTTCAACAGCCCGGTGCAGATCGTCATCTCCGGCGAAAAGGAAAAAGTTTCCGCCGCCTGCGCTATGCTCAAAGAAAAAGGCATCCGCAAAGCAATCGAACTCAATGTCTCCGGAGCCTTCCACTCCCGTTTGATGGCTGATGCCGGAGAAAAGCTCAAAGCGGTTCTGGCTGAAACTGATATCGCCCTGCCCGCCGTCCCCGTTTATCACAACTTCACCGCCGCGCCCGCCGCCGATGTGGCTGAATTGAAGATCAATCTTGCCAGTCAGGTCGCCGGTTCCGTCCGCTGGCACGAATGCGTTCAGGCGATGGCTGCCGCCGGCGGCGATACGATGATCGAATTCGGCCCGGGCAACGTGCTGACCAAACTTTGCAGCCGCGCGATCCCGGAAATTGCAACTTTCAACGTCAATTCCGCTGCTGCGCTGGATGCGTTGACCTTCTGATTTCAGGGTTTTTACTATGCTGTTTCCATACTGCCGCAACGCAGAACTGATTGCGGAGGGATTCAAACCCGCATTTGACTGCCTGAAAAATCTTGATCCGGCAAAAGATGCCGATGAGAAACTGTGGCAGACCCGCCACAAGGTGGTGGTTCGCTACACCGTTCCCGCCGGAGTGCTTGAGGGAAAGGAAAATTATCAGGTGGTATGGAAATACTATCGTGAAAAACGTTTTTTCCGCTATCTCTTCCGCCCGTCGCTGGCATTCCGCGAATGGAAGGGCTACAAGAGGGTCGAAGCGGTCGGCATCCCGTGTGCAAAAGTGCTTGCCGCCGCCGAGAACCGCCGCCTGATGAGACTGCTTGAGAGCTTTTTCGTTACAGAAATGGTTCAATGCAGCGGCGACGGCGATGACTTCTGCCCCGGCGGATGCTTTGAAAATGATTCGGAACTGATTTCGGAATTTGCCGAAAAAAATCTGCGTCTGCTCGCCAGACTGCACCGCGCCAAGCTCGTTCACGGCGGATTTACCCCGCGCAATGAGCTTTATATATTGGACCAAAACGCTTCAACCGGCGGAAAAGAGCGTATGCAAATCGTTTGGATCGACCTTGCCACCTGTCGGAAAGTGCCATTTTACAAGCGGAAAAAATTGCAGAAAAAAGATGTGGATTGTTTCCTTTCCATATTGAAAGCATCCCCCGCCACCAAAGACGCATTATACCAATTTTATCTTGAGGAGTTGAAAAAATGATCAAATGGATCTCTCACCGCGGCGAATCGTTCGATGCACCGGAAAACAGCCTTGCGGCATTCAAGCTTTCTATGGAACGCCAAACTGACGGTATGGAGTGCGATGTGCATTTGACCACCGACGGCAAAGTCGTGGTCTGCCACGATGCCAGCACCTTGCGTACCGGAAACGCATTTCTGCAGGTCGAAGAGTCCAGCTATGCTGAACTTCAGCAGATCCATATCTCCGGCGCCTATGAAGATATTTACCCTGATGAAAAGATCCCGCTTTTGAGCGAAACCTTCCAGTATCTCGGAAAAGACCGTGAATACTACATCGAACTCAAAGGCGCCGATACGGAACTGGTTCCGGCGGTCAAAGCGGTGATTGAAGCTTCCGGGATCAATTGCGATCAGATCGTATTTATCGCGTTTTCCGAAACTCTCATCAAAGAGATGAAAAAAGCGATGCCGCAATGCCGCGCCTTGTGGCTGAACAACCTCATCCGCGAATACGGCCGCGTTACCGCCGAAGAGTTGATCGCCAAACTCAAAGAGTTGGGCGTTGACGGTATCGATGCCGCCGCCAATCCGGACACCGATGCCGAATTGATCAAAGCTGTCCACGATGCGGGTATGATCTACGCTGTCTGGACGATCGACAACCCCTATCAGGCGCAACACTTTATCAATATGGGAGTTGATGCTGTGACCAGCAACCGCGCCGCCAAGCTCAAAGCGCGTTATGAAGGGGCAAATGCAAATAATTGAGAAAGTTTTTTGCAAATCCACTTGTAAACGGCATACTTTGTGCTATATTATAGGGATTGCAAATTGAATACTTTTGTGTAGAATTACATTTTAATAATATAAAGGAGTTTAAAAATGGCTGTACCCAAACGTAAAACCTCCCGTATGCAGCGCCGTCAGCGCAAAGCTGCCAACCGTTATGAAGGCGTTGCCGCCACCTACTGCCCGAGCTGCAAGGCTCCGGTGATGCCCCATCGTGTCTGCACCGCCTGCGGTCAGTACAACGGCAAACAGGTCATCTCTACCGAAGCGTAAGTTTCGGCAGAGTGTCTGCCTGACAAAAAGAAAATCAGAAAAGAGCGCCTGCTATGAAAATCGGTGTTGATGCAATGGGCGGAGACTTCGCCCCCGGTGTTGTTATCGAAGGATTGGCACAGGCGCTCGTTGATTTTCCGAACCTTGAAGTGGTGCTGGCCGGTCATCAGGAACGTGTTGAGTTCTATCTGGAAAAATACGGTCTTGCCGGTCACAACCGCATCGAATTGGTTCACGCGCCCACTGTTTGCGAAATGTCCGAACAGTCGGCGATCTCCCTGCGTGCCAAACGGGATTCATCCATCACCGTTCTGGCTAAACTCTTGAAAGAAAAGAAGATCGACGCTATGGCAACTCCCGGTCATACCGGAGCGACAGTAGCGGCGACCAAGGTTCTCGTCCGGACGCTTCCGGGCATTGACCGCCCTGCCCTTGCGGCGAGTATGCCCAGCAAGGAAGGCCGTTTCTTATTGATGGATGCCGGAGCCAATCCGGACTGCACCCCCTTGAATCTCACCCAGTTCGCCCTGATGGGCAACGTTTATGCCCAGTACCTCTACCGCCGCGAAAGACCGCGGGTCGGTCTGCTCAGTGTCGGCGGTGAAGATATCAAAGGCAGTGAATTGAGCAAAGAAACTTTCAAACGCCTTGAACAGCTCCCCATCAACTTTATCGGCAACGTTGAAGCCGATGCCGCTTTTGAAGGCGGTGTCGATGTGGTGGTTTCCGACGGATTTTCCGGAAACGTTATGCTCAAAGGTGCTGAGGGGCTCGCCCGCGCCACCGTACATTGGCTCAAACAGGTGCTGACCAAAAATGCCCTGCGGGTCATGGGCGCAGTTCTGGCGAAAAATGCCTTTGTTGAATTGAAAGCTTTTGGAGCATCTGATGTCATCGGCGGCGCCCCGCTGCTCGGCATCAACGGCATCTGCATCATCGGTCACGGCGGCTCTAATCCGACCGCAGTCCGCAATGCAATCCGCGTTTCCGCAGAGTGCGTGGAATTCGGACTCAATCAGCGCATTGTCAATGCGAT
Source organism: Victivallaceae bacterium (assembly GCA_045653515.1). Classification (GTDB taxonomy): domain Bacteria; phylum Verrucomicrobiota; class Lentisphaeria; order Victivallales; family Victivallaceae; genus UBA1784. The sequence goes on from JAZOMB010000002.1 coordinate 3,401, forward strand.
CGAAAGCGCCGGAGATGTGGCAAAACTTCAGAAGTTCCCGCCTGAAAATGCAACCGCTCAACAGTGATTTGAGTGGCGGGTCGGTCGTACCGCCGGAAGCAAACGATCACGTTTCCGATAAAAAATCCGGTTTATACACCTTTTTACGCCGGGGCGTAATTTTTATTCTCGTATGTCTGTACTTTGGTGCATTTGCGCCTTTAGGAGTGGATTTTCACCACGACGGTGTGATGTTCATCCCGGCGTTGCGGGTGGCGTCAGGAGAAATGGTGTTCCGCGACGTATTTTGTCAATACGGTTTCCTCTCGCCTGTTTTGCAGGGATTTTCCTTATGGCTCGGCGGCAATGAGCTGCTGGTGATGAAATATTTTTCCGTGCTATTTTACGCCGGAAGCGCCGTTCTGCTGGATATCATCTGGCAGAGATTTATCTCGTTGCGCTGGCGTAATTTCCTGATGCTGATGTATTTTGCCTTGATGCCGGACTCTCTGGTGACCTTCCATCCGTGGAGCAGTATCTTTGCGTTGTTTTTCTCGCTGGCGGCGATTGAGTTTATGTTGTCGTACCTTTCCGGCAGAAAGAAAATTCACCTCTTCTGCGCCGGAATGTTTGCCGGAATAACTTTTCTGGCACGCCATCCTGTCGGGGTGGTAACGCTGCTGTCGATATTGATTTCGCTCTTTTTTGACATTATGCTGTCCAAAACGGAAACGCGCAACTGGAAAGATTTTGCTTGGAAAAATCTGATTGCATTTGCCGGATTTCTGCTTATCACCGGGGCGGTGGCAATTTTGCTGATACTCACCGGAGCGTGGGATGACTTTGTGCTTCAATGTGTCACCTATGTCTTCAACTTCGTCCACGGACGGGGCGGCAACGGCAGCTGGAACTATTTTGCCGCCTCGCTGATGCCGTTTATCACCGACAATTTGTTTGCAGATTCGATATTTGCGATACTGCCGCTGTTTCCGTTGTACTGGATGTTCAAAGCGACCCGCAGCGCGATCGTTGACAGGTCAGCAAAAAATTATTGGTGTATGCTGGTGACGTTGACAGTCTTCGCATTCGGTTCCTGGCACCAATACTATCCGGTACCGTGTGTGCGGCATCTGTTCTGGGGCGGCGTGCCGTTCTTCGGATTTTTCATAATGAGCATAAACAGTTTATGGCATCATCAAGGTGAACGGGCAAAATTGGCAAAGATCCTTGCACTGCTGTGCCTGCTCAACTTCGCATTCTGCGCTTCATTCCGGGTGGTAAGCGGCTACCGCCGTCTTGCCGGAGCATCGAAACGGCAGGTTTCCAGTCTGCCGGGACTGCGCGGCATAAAATATTCCAAGGGAGAAGCCGCTGTAATAAGCTATTTCAGAAACTGTCTTGACCAGTTGCCGGAAGATATCAGAAAACGGGGAGTGCTGAACTACACACCCAATGCACTTTGGAGCGTGATCCTGCCGGATGCAGGATTCCGCCATCCGCAGTTTCTGCATATGGGCAATGCGCTGTACCGGGATTACGATGAAAAAATCATACAGTTTATACGTTCGAACCGCCCGGCGGTTTTGAGCATTCACCCGATATATCTGGAAAATTACTGGCCGGCAGGTCGTTGCGAATATATGGGCGAAGCATATACCCTCTGGGCTCCGTCAAATTAACCGCTACTGGATAAAAGCATGAAAAAATTTGTACTTTTACTTTGGGTATTGAACATATCGTTTCTTTTGAACGCCGCCGACTATCGGCTTATGGTACTTGGCGATATTCACTTTGATGCGAAAGAATATCACACTTTGCAAGATGGAAAAATCGTTACCCGCTATTCGGATATCTATGTCGATATGTGGCACGGGAAATCACAGGATTTGCTCAGCACTTCGGCAAAAATGCTGGATAAAAACTTTCCGTTTGTCATTCAGCTCGGAGATTTCATTCAAGGCTTTGGGGTAACGCAGGAAAAGCTTGCGCTGATGCTTACAGATGCTTTCCGCGAAGTAAAAAAATTCTTTCCCAACCATAAACTGCTTTCGGTCAAAGGCAACCATGATGTCCGCCGGCAAAACGCCACAACCGCCTTATGGGAACATCAGGTGTACGAACAAGCGTTCCTGCCGCTTATGTCCGGTGAACTGGGTATAAAAAATATAAAATCAAATTACTCTTTTTCTTACAACAAAGATCTTTATATTTTCTACGATGATTTTGCTGAACCGCAGCCGGAAACCTCCATAAATTTCCTCAAGAAAACTCTTGATGCGTATCCGGATGCCCGCAATATATTTTTCATCACCCATATACCGCTGCTGCCCTGCTCCACGGAAAAACCGGGCTGGCTGCTGCCGGCGTATCGGGAAGTCACAAAGATCCTTGCTCAACGCAGCAATGTGATCATTCTTGCTGCGAACACTCACCAGCCCTCCTTTCTGCAAGTCAAAGCCGGAAACAATACTCTTACCCAGCTGGTCGTCAGCAGCCTCGGTTACAGCTGGAACAGCGGTAAAGATGTCAAAATACTGGCAAATAACAAACAACAGTTTTACTCCGTTCTGGACAAGCGCAAAAAGCAGACACCGAACACCCCTTATGCAAAAAAGCATCTGGATTCGGTCAAAGTTGAAAAATTGACGATTTACAATAAGAATACTATGCAGGGATTTGCCGTGTTGAACGTCCGGGAAAACGGCTCGGTCGATGCTGAAATTTACAACAGCACCTCATCCCGCCCGGCGGCAGTTATAAAATTACGCTGACGATTCCGGGCAGCAAGCTTGCAGATAGAGAGATAGACAATATGCCTATGAATAAAAGAATAAATGTTGCGATCGTTGGTCTGGGACTGCTGGGCGGCTCGCTTGCAAAAGCGTTGATAAAAGATCCCCGCTACCGGGTCGGTGTCTGGGCGCGCCGTGAAGAGACGCGCCGCTGGGCGCAGGAGAACCGTGTCGCCGACGAGGTTTTCTCTGAACTTCCGGAATTGCTGAAAAATGCCGATATCGTGGTGCTTTGTCTGCCGGTATCGTCTGCAATCGAGATGTTCCCCGTCTGTCAGAAATATCTTCCCGAAACGGCAGTCGTAACCGATATCGGCAGTGTGAAACAGGATATCTGTACTGCGGCAGAAAAATTTCCGCAGCTCAATTTTATCGGCAGTCACCCTATGGCTGGAACTGAAAAAAGCGGTTGCGAAGCATCGTTTGCCGAACTCTACAACAATGCAGACATCTTTATCGTTCCGCCGGAAAATGCACATGAACACCATATTACACTCTGCCGCGATATGTGGCTTGCCGCCGGGGCCGCGCGGGTGGAACGCATAAGTGCCGTTGCACACGATGATCTGGTTGCCGACACCAGCCACGTACTGCATTTGCTGGCATCGGCGATGACGTTGAGCATATTGGAAGCACCGACACCGGAGTACCAGCGTCAACACTTTGCCGGATGCGCCACAGGGTTCCGCGACACCACCCGCATCGCCTCAAGCAATCCTGAAATGTGGCGCGGCATTATGGAGAGCAACGCCCCGGCAGTTCTGGCGGCGCTGGAGCGTTTTGAGTATCAGTTCAAACAATTCAAATCGACCATTGAACAGGGTGATTTTGACCGTTTTGAAGAGCTTTTCACCAGGGGCAAACTTCTGCGCGGCGCGTGGCTCGGCTACAAGAAACCGCGCCCGGCCCGTTTAGCGCTTTGCGGAATAAAGCATTGCGGAAAAAGTGTGTCCGGCAGAGCATTGGCGGAGCTTCTGGCGGCTGAATTCATTGACAGCGATGATGAACTTCTTGCAGTATACCTGAAGCGTTTCCCCGATGCAGAAGAAAAAACTGTCCGCGAAATATACCGCAAACTCGGTGAAGAAAATTTCCGCAAACTGGAAGCTGATACCCTGCTGGAGATCAGCCAACGCCACGGCGCGCAAGTAACTGCCCTCGGCGGCGGAGCGTTGTCCAATCCGTTTGTAACGCCAGAGATCCTTTCGGATTTGGGCAGCGTGATCTGGATCGATGTTCCGGACGAAGTGGCCTGGAAACGGGTCGCTTCCGGAGGGTTGCCGCCGTTTTTGAGCAATGCAGCTGATCCCGAAGCTGAATTCATCCGCTCCAATACCGCGCGGCGGGAAATTTTCCAACGGGCGGCGGCGATGAAAATCACCCCATTGACCGGAGATTCTCCGAGAGATACTGCGTTGCGTATTCTTGCGGCACTTGACAATAAGCAATGAGCGCAGTATATTATCAAGCAGAAAATTTTGAAACTTGAAAGCGTGTAATCTATATGGAAAAACAACGGGTGCGGCGGCTCTATGTCGCAGATTATCTTATCACTCCTGACCGGGTGATAAAACACGGCGCGGTGCTGTGCGAAAATGAACGCATTATCGGTGTCGGCGGTATGTCCGGCTTTGCGGTAGAACCGGAAATCGAACTCTTTCATTTTGAAAACGCCTACATCACGCCCGGATTTCTTGACACCCACATCCACGGCGCCGGAGGATGCGATTGTTCATGTTGTATGACCTCTCCGTGCGACCTTGCCGCGATGAGCCGCATTCTCGGTGAACGCGGAGTTACCGGATTCTTTCCGACTGTCGTTGCTGACAGCAAAGAGCAGATGCTGAAAAACCTTGAAGAGTTGTCCAAAGCGATGCAAGCTCCCCTCCCCGGAGCCGATGCCATCGCCATCAACGTTGAAGGCCCGTTCCTCAACACCAAACGCGCCGGTTCCCAGCCGTTGGAAGTTCTGTGCGGAATCGACACCGTTTTTGCCAAAGAGCTTATCGCCGCCGGAAACGGTCTGGTAAAAATCATGACCTTCGCTCCGGAATTGAAGGAGTCGGACAAACTCATTTCTCTCCTTTGTGAAGAAAATGTTATCGCTTCAATGGGACACAGCCTTGCTAATGAAACTCAAACCTTGCGCGCCATCGATGCAGGAGCCACCCATTGCACCCACTTGTTCAACGGTATGGAACCGCTGCACCAGCGGCAGGTCGGTCTGGCGGGTATCGCGCTCACCGATGACCGCGTAACGGTGGAACTTATCATCGACGGCCGCCACGTCCACTCGCGTATGGTCGATTTGGCATGCCGTTGTAAACCGGACAACCGTTTGATCGGTATAAGCGACTGCACGATGGCTTCAGGTATGCCCGACGGCGATTACCGCATCGGACCGTCTGAGATCCGCGTGATCGGCGGCTTTTCACAGAATGCCGAAGGCAAACTTGCCGGTACCACGACTATGCTTGACACCGGTTGGCAAAGTTTGATGAGCTGCGGCCACCTCTCTGAAACCCGCGCCGCAGAAGCGGTGACCAGCAATCCGGCACGCCACTTCGGCTTTGATGACCGCGGAATACTGCTCCCCGGCAAACGCGCGGATCTGGCAGTTTTTGAACTTGGAACCAACCGCCCTCTGATGACTGTGCGCCGGGGCGAATTTATTTACCGTACGGAGAATCTCTGATGAATAAAGAATATCAGCTTTTAGACAGCGGAAATTTGAAAAAACTTGAACAGGTCGGCCCCTACCGCATCATCCGCCCCGCGTTGAACGCCTTCTGGAAACCGGTTCTGCCGGAATCCGAATGGAAAAGCGCCGTTTCAGAATTTGTCCGCGACAGCTCCGGCAACGGCCGCTGGCGCAACCGCGAAGCTCTGCCGGATACCTGGAACTGCATCCTCGGCAAAATGACCATTAAAATCAAACCGACCAGCTTCGGACATCTGGGATTTTTCGCTGAACAGTTCCGCAACTGGGAATATTTCCGACAGAATTGCCGCGGTATGGATACTTTGAATCTGTTTGCCTACTCCGGCTTGGGCTCGCTTGCTATGGCGGCAGGCGGAGCGAAAGTATGCCACATCGACGCCGCCAAAGGTATGATCGAATGGGGACGGGAAAACCACGCGCTCAATCCGGATATCCCCAATGCGGTGCGCTGGATAACTGAAGATGTCAACCGTTTCGTCCAGCGTGAAGAACGCCGCAACTCCCACTATGATCTTATCGCGCTCGACCCGCCAACCTTCGGCCGCGGCCCCAGCGGACAGCTGTGGAAAATCGAAACCGATCTGCCGAAACTTCTGGAATCCTGCCGCAAACTGCGGAAACCTGATCGGCCGTTCACTTTGGTTTTGAGCTGTCACTCTCCCGGATTTTCGGTGATGGTGCTGACCCGTCTGGTGTATGATGTCTTCGGCAAAAAATGCGAAATCGACGGCGGCGAAATGTTCATTCCGGAATCCACCGGACGCGTCCTGCCAGCCGGTATCGGTTTAAGGGCAATCATTGACTGAAAAAGCGGAGTGCGGCGGGCCCGGGTGCGCGCTGACCAGCAAAAGAGTCGGGAAGCTCGTGAACGTGAGTTCACGTCGCCCGGCTCTTTTTTCGTCATCATCGCACGATCATCCCGCCGACTGCATCAACCCGCCAGACGGAATGATATCGCTGGCGGTGGCGCATATCGTTGCGCTGCCCGCGCAACATGCGAGTGGTAGTTTTTTGATTTTTCCGCAGATTGTCCTCGAGACGCCGCCGCTGTACGGTCTTTTCCTGACGGTGGATGTATCGTGAGGCAAGGTCGACGGCAAATCAAGGCGGCTGTGAAGGATCCGTCTTCGCTAAAGCTACGCCGGGACAAGGTGTACTTACTCGACTGCTTGTCACGGCGTAATGCAATGAAGCCGGAAGCTGACGACCGCAGATTTGACAAGAGATTGCCCACGAGACTCCGCCGCTGTGGTACATCTAATAAATCGTACCTAAACTTATTATGCGTACCGGAAGCAGGATAACTTGCAATACCAGTTCGCAGGGTGCGAGCAACCCTTCGCCCATATTCTGCAGGCCGTTGCCGAAGTAACCGAAAGGCGCGCCGAGAGTCGATTGCAGCAATCCCCACGGCAGTTTGAAAATATTGAAGGTTGCCGTACCGATTTTCAGCATTCCGGTTCCGGTGGAACTCAATACCCGTGCCAGATGCGGACTCCAGGTTTGTGCAAGCTGCATCGCCTGCGGGGCAAAGGTTATCAAAGTTGATGGTTCAATGGCTTTCAGCGGAACGAAACTCATCGTCAGCATCAGCCATACAAGCAGTAATTTTTTCGGGCATTTACTCATTTTCTTCTCCGATTTGAAAATATTTCACACCCTCAAAATATGGCATTTCCCCATTGACAAAACTGCCGACAAACACCGGCATCCGCTGATTGAGCCACAAATTCAACCGTAATTTCTTTCCCGGCAATTGCCAAAATCCTTCCGGAACGCTGCCGGAAAATATCACCAGCACCGTTTTTCCTGCGGCGATCTTTTCCACCGGAACAAGGCGGTACATATACCCCGGCACTCTGCCCGGCATAAATACGCCTGAAACCGGGAAACTCATCTGCTGTTCGGAATTATCCGCATCGGCGCCGTTGAATACGCCGTTGGCACAGTTCAGCATCAAAAGCTTTTCCGGAAATGCGGCGCGGTTCCCGATCTCTTTGGCGATCTCCGGTTCATTGACCATCACCGGAAAACCAGCCGTCGATGCCGTTACCACCAGAATATTTTCGGCATTGGCGGAAACGGCATACTTCATTTCAGCGGCAACCTCCGGGATCTGCCACGGCGTTTGAACAAAACAACAGTTCAATATCACGCCGCCAAGGAATATCAGCTGAAAAATCTTCCGCTGTTTGGGAAATTTTTCACAGCCCCCGGCAAAACCGCAACCTCCTGTAACAATAAACACCATCGTCAACACGAGATAGACCCGTTCCGGCCCGCCTTTGGTCACCAAAGCCATCACCAGCGGCAGCAGCGCGAATAAAAACACCTTCCGCATCACGGGAAAGAAAATCACTCCGCACAATGCCAAAAGCGCAGTAAAGGGCGGCAAATGCGCTTTCAGCGTGGTGACACAGAACTTTATCAATCCGGCAAAATCAGTTATTTCAATGCCCCATTGCTGACCGCGCCGGAGCTGGTCAAAAAGCGGCAGATAATAGCCCAGTGCTGCGAAGAGCAGAACTCCGCCCGAAATCCACACCGTTTTATCCCAACGGTATTTTTTCGGCGCGAGAAACAAATATACGATCGCGATCACCGCCAGAAACATTATCCCGCTGGAAACGGACAAAAATGATAATATACCTCCGGCAACGATTTTCACTCCGGAAAATTTATTTTTCTTTTCGCAGCCGATCTCAAGCAATCCATTTGCGCACAGCATCAATCCCGCCAGTTGAAAAATATAGCCGCGCGCCGTGACACTGAAAAGTATCAATGCCGGAGCCGCCGCCGCCAGAAGTCCGGCGCTGTATTTGGCAAAATCATTATCCTTTGATGCCAATGCGGCAAGTTTAAGAGCAAGATAAACCACCCAAAGCCCGGTACAGAAAACACCGAGCCGTATAAGCTGCGGCACTTCGGAAATATTTCTCAACAGCTTGATAATAAGCGTATTTACCGGGTGATTATTGGGCAGAGAGACATCGGTCAATATCTGAAGCGTACTCAATTCAGTAAAATTGAGCAATGTCCATATCTCATCATACTGCCACTCTCCGGATAAACCGGGCAGCCGCAACACTGCCGCGATAAGCAGTATGATCAATATACAATGGTTTTGAGTAAAAGCAACGCGCGATACCGGTGCGACCTCTTTCACAGCCGCACCTCATTGGCTTTGCGCCGCGCTGCGCGGTCAGCTTCCTGCAGCTGGGCAAACGAGCTTTGCGCTTCATTGTGCCAATCGCTCATCACACGGTCGATGATGCGGTATATGGAACCGAAATTGATCTCGCCGTTACAGAAACGTTCGACCGCGACTTCATTGGCGGCATTCATCGCACAGGGAAGCGTGCCGCCTTGCGCCAATGCGGCATCGGCAAAATCAAACGCCGGAAACTTTTTGCGGTCAGGAGCGAAAAATTCCATCGTGCCGAGTTTGGCAAGAGAAAGCCGCTCGCCGGGGAACGGCAGACGTTCAGGATAGGAAAGCGCATAGGCTATCGGCAGTTTCATATCCGGATAACCGCACTGGGCGATGAGCGAACCGTCGGTCAATTCGATCAATGCGTGAACCGCCGACTGCGGGTGTACCAGCACATCAAGTTTAGCATTGTATTTGGCAAAAAGATATCTGGCTTCGACCAGTTCGAGCGCTTTATTCATCATCGAGGCAGAGTCTATCGTGATTTTGCGGCCCATACTCCACGTCGGATGCGCCAGGGCTTCGGCGACGGTGGCATTGGCGATCTTTTCCGCGCTCCAGGTACGGAACGGCCCGCCGCTGGCGGTAAGCCAGATGGTATCGACTTCATCGGTGCGCCGTCCTTCAAGGCATTGGAAAACACCCGAATGTTCGCTGTCGACCGGAAGCAGTTTCGCCTGCGGATTGGCTTTCAGCGCCGCATTGACCAGATCACCTGCGGCAACCATCACCTCTTTGCTTGCCAATGCAATGGTTTTTCCGGCTTCGATCGCCGCCAGCACCGGTTTGATCCCCGCGGTACCAATTATGGCACATACGACGATATCCACCTCTCCGGCAGTTACGATATTCAGCAGCTCATCCATACCGGAAGCGGCGCGGATTCCTGTTGGCAGTTTGGAAGCAAGTTCGCTTTCATGCGCAGTATCGGTGGTAAGGGCGATTTTGGCATTAAGTTTGACGGCTGCATCCGCCAGCGCATCCAGACTGCTTCGGGCGGCGACCGCCACCGTTTCATAGCGGTCAGTATTGGCACTTAAAATCGCACAACTGTTCTGTCCGATCGATCCGGTCGCACCCAACAGAACAACCCGTTTTTTCTCCATATCAACCTCTCACTCAATAGTGTCCCATCCGGTGCTGCATCAATGCAAATCCCAGCACCGCAATGATGATAAGCAATACGATTATGACCGCCTTGCTCCAGTTGCGTTTGACATACAAACTTATCCGCCGCAACTTGGACGGGTTCTCCGCCGTGGTCGGGTAACCTGCGATACAGGCGTTGATCTCTTTGCGCAGTTCCATAACACTTTTGTAGCGTGCTTCGGGGTCTACAGCCATAGCTTTCATACAAATCGCTTCCAAACCGGGATCGACCTGACCGTTTTTATGCGACGGCGGCACGATGCGGCCCTCGACCTGACGGCGCAAGATCTCCTGCTGCGGCAGATTAGCAAACGGCGTATCTCCCGCAAGAATGAAATACAATATCGCACCGATGGCATAAATATCCGCCGGAACGCCTGGATGTTCCATACCTTTGGAACGGATGAACTCCGGCGACATATAGCCGGGGGAACCTTGAAGCAGTCCACGGTCGAAATCATCTTCAGATGCCGCCGCCAGCCCCCAGTCGATGACCTGCACTTCACCGAACTCTCCGCAATGGATGTTGCCCGGCTTGAGGTCAAGGTGGCAGATGCCTTTGCTGTGAGCGAATGCCACCGCGTTGCAGACACGCACGAGCACCTGCAGCAAGCGGGCTTGAGTATATCCGTTGTCGATACCGCGCTGTTTCTGGTGCAGGATCATTGCCAGGGTCTGACCGTGAAGATACTTCATAGTAAAATACGGCGAACCGGAATTGTCGATACCGATATCGTGTACCGGGACAATATTCGGGTGTTCAAGTCTGGCAGTAATGTGCGCTTCACGGACGAAACGGTTCAAATCGCGGCGCGGCCGGTCACGGAAGTCCGGCATAATCGCCATAGCGACATCACGTTCAGTATCCTGATCGTGAACGAGCAATACCCCTTTCATCCCGCCGAAACCGATACTGCGGATGAACTTGTATCTGTCCTGCGGTTTTACAGGCAGGGCAGCAAGCGCATCTTCATTGCAGCCGGCTCCGGAAGAATAATCAGCGATAACCAGCGTTTGTTCAGCAGTGCTGTCAAACGCGTTCGAGTTCGGGCTGTTCTTCTCCACGGACGTGTTTCTCTCCAATCGTGCATTTCGCCGGCTCCTTGACGGAGGGCGCGTTAAACATAACTTCAAGCATCAGCTCTTCCATCAAAGCCCGCAATCCACGGGCGCCGGTACCGCGTTTCACCGCTTTGTCGGCGATGGCTTCCAGAGCATCGGAGGTAAAATCAAGTTCAACATTTTCCATTGCCAACAGCTTGCGGTACTGCTTGGTCAAAGCGTTGCGCGGTTCGCACAGCACTCTGACCAGCGCTGCCTTGTCAAGTGCATCCAGAGCGGATATCACCGGCAGACGGCCGACCAGTTCCGGGATAAGTCCGAAGTGGACCAGATCTTCGGGTTCACAATCGAGCAATGCGTTGCGGTTTTCGTCTTCGTCATCGAGAACCGTTTTTCCGGCATCGTCAAAACCCAGCACCCGACTGCCTTTACGCCGCTTGATGAGCTTGTCCAGACCGACAAAAGCTCCGGCGCAGATAAAGAGAATGTTGGTTGTATCAATATGCAGAAATTCCTGATTGGGGTGCTTGCGGCCGCCCTGCGGAGGAACGTTGGCAACAGTTCCTTCGAGGATCTTGAGCAGTGCCTGCTGCACGCCTTCGCCCGAAACGTCACGGGTGATGGAGGCGTTCTCCCCTTTGCGGGAAATCTTATCCAGTTCGTCAATGTAGATAATGCCGATCTGGGTACGTTCAATATCATTTCCGGAAGCCTGATAAAGCCGGAGCAGGATGTTTTCCACGTCTTCGCCGACGTAACCGGCTTCAGTCAACGTGGTGGCATCCGCGATGGCAAACGGCACATCGAGCATATTTGCCAAAGTCTGGGCAAGGAGCGTTTTACCGCTGCCGGTGGGACCGAGCAGCAAAACATTGCTTTTATCAAGCCGGACATCTTTAAGTTCTTCGGGAAGAGCCTTATCTTCGTTGGCGAAACGGCTTTTCAACCGGTGATAATGGTTGTGAACGGCGACAGAAAGCACCTTTTTCGCCTGTTCCTGACCGATCACACAGCGGTCAAGCTCCTCTTTGATCTCGACCGGAGTCGGGACATTGAGTTTGCTGATGAAATTCTGCCTGCCGCTTTTGGCTTTGGTTTCGCGGGTGTCGTTGAGATAGGAGTTTGCCTTCTCAAGACATTCGGTACAAATGCTCAACCCCTCATACATACTGGGCAGGAAAAAGAGATCCTTCTTTTTGGAAGTCGGTTCCTGACCGCAGAAAGCACACTGCATTTTGTTTTTATTGTTTGCCATATTGGAAAACTTTCCCGCACGGATTATTTATCGCTCTTTTTTGCCGGCTGGATGACGCTGTCGACCAGATGATACTCAACCGCCTCATCAGCACTCATAAAGAAGTCGCGTTCAGTATCTTTTTCGATTTTCTTGAGCGGCTGACCGGAGTGAGAGGAGAGAATATTGTTGAGCATCGCTTTGAGACGGAGGATCTCTTTGGCCTGGATGCTGATGTCAGCAGCCGTACCTTCGGCACCGCCCCAGGGCTGGTGGATCATAATACGGCTGTTGGGCAGCGCATAGCGTTTGCCGGGAGCACCTGCGGCGAGCAAAACTGCGCCCATACTGGCGCACTGTCCGAGACAGTAGGTTTTGACATCGCAGGAAAGGATCTGCATGGTGTCGTAGATCGCCAGTCCCGCAGTAACGGAACCGCCGGGACTGTTGATGTAAAGTTCGATATCTTTCTTGGGATCTTCCGCCTGCAGAAAGAGCAGCTGGGCGATCACAAGATTGGCAACAGCATCATCGATCGGAGTACCGAGGAGAATGATCCGGTCCTTGAGCAGACGGCTGTAAATATCAAATGCACGTTCACCCTGACTGGTCTGTTCGATAACAGTCGGCACGAGATAAGCTTCAGTTTTCTTCATAACTGTTCTCCTCCTATTACTCTGATTGATATATGATGCTGTTTAAAAGTTACTCCGCTGCGCGGAGCTGCACTCAGTTGAGTGCAGCGGTGGCGAGCTTATCAAGGACTTTGCCGTTGATAAGATCGGTGCGCAGTTCGTCGATGGCGCCGTTGGATTCCAGAGTGGAACGCATTTCTTTGGCGTTGAAGCCATAGTAACGGCTCATCATATTGAGCTGGAAATCGAGTTCCTTGTCATCGACTTCGACCTTTTCGGCGAGCGCGGCCTTGCGGAGGATCAAAGTGCGGCGGACAGCAGCTTTGGCATCGGCTTCCACAGCGGCGCGGTGGGTATCGAGTTCAGCTTTGAACTTTTCGGCACCGGCTTCATCTTTGACGGTTTCGCGGGCGAGGCGTTCCAGAGCCTTCTGAACTTCGCCTTCGACGAGGAATGCGGGCAGTTCAAATTCGGCGATGGATTCGTCGAGCTTCTTGTAGTAGGCATCGACAGCTTCCTGACGGCGTTTCTGTTCGGCATCATTTTCCAGGCTCTTGCGGATATTGTCGGTGAGCTTGTCCATAGTTTCGGAATTGGTGCGGACAACGAGTTCGTCGTCGGTCAGCGGTTTGCGGCGCTGGATGGCGTTGACCTTGACAGTGTAGGCAATGCTCTTGCCGGCGAGTTCCGCTTCGCGGTAGTCGGCGGGATAGTTGGCGGTGAAGCTGTATTCTTTACCGACTTCAGCACCGGTGAGAGCTTCGATGCATCCGGGGATGTTTTCGGGTTCATTGAGCCACATGAAGCTGTCGGCGGCTTCAACCTGACGCTTGAGAGAAGCGGAAGCATCTTCGGCCAGAGCGAAATCGCCCTTGTAGTCGACCTTGAGCATATCTTCTTTCTGGGCGGGGGTATCGGCATCGGCGTAGGTGCCGTACATATTGCGGTAGAGATCGAGGCGTTCTTTGACAGCATCTTCGCTCACGGCATCAACGGGGATGTCGAGTTTGATCTCGTTGTAGTTGCCGAGTTCGAATTCGGGAGCGGTGACCGCTTCGAAGACAAAATCGCAAGCTTCGTTGACTTTGATCTCGTCGAGTTTCTTGATGCGCAAGGAGAGCAGATCCAGAGACTTGTCGCTTTCGATCTTGCTGACGGCGGCGCTGAGATAGCGGCTGCGGAGTTCGTCAACGATTTCGGCGGCGTACTTTTTGCTCACCATACCGAGCGGAGCTTTACCGGCGCGGAAACCGGGCAGCTGAACCATGCCGGCGATGTTGTTCAAAACCTTGGCACTTTCGCTTTTGGCGGCATCAGCGCTGATGCTGAAGGTGAATTCACGGGTGCAGACTCCGGCTTCCTTGACTTCCATGTTGATGGAATCATTCAGATTTTTGGCCATTTACAAAACCTTTCTTAAAATATGTTGATGCATCTATGCTTAATTTACAATACGGTTCATATAATATAACGCTTATAACCGCAATTTACAACCCGTAAAACAGCAAAAAACGGAAAAAATACTTTCCGTTTTCTGCATATTTGCCGCAAAGCGGCGATTAAAAGCCATAAAAGGCACTTATTTGGAAAAGACGATCGTCCGGTTTCCGGTAATGATCACGCGATGTTCCAAATGGGCGCGGACAGCGCGGGTAAGCACGCGCCGTTCAATGTCGCGGCCGCGCTGTTTGAGATCGGCGGGAGTGCTTTCATGGGTGATGGGTTCGACATCCTGTTCAATGATCGGCCCCTCATCAAGGTCGGCGGTCGCATAGTGCGCCGTAGCTCCGATCATCTTCACGCCGCGTTCCCACGCCCGTCGATAGGGATCTCCGCCCATAAATGCCGGCAGAAAGGCGTGGTGGATGTTGATGATCTTCGACGGATAATGCGCGATAAAGTCATCGGAAAGTATCCGCATATAACGGGCAAGCACCACCAGATCGACGTGATGTTTGGCAAGGAGTTCCAGTATCTGCGCTTCCTGAACTTTTTCCTGACCTTTTTCCACCGGACAGCAGTAGTACGGCACGCGGAACTTGTTGGCGACCTCTTCCAGTTCGGGATGGTTGCCGATGGCAAGCACCACGCGGCCGCCGCCGAGGGTGTTCTCCTCGGAGTTGACCAGTATATCGTAGAAGCAGTGGGAGGTTTTGGAAACCAGCACCGCCACGTTGCGGATATCGCCGATATAATGGATGGAATAGTCAAGCGCATACTCTCCGGCAAAGATATTGAACTCCGCCTCAAGCGCACTTCTGGTGATCTCCGGAGGAAGATCGACCAGAATGCGGGTGAAATATTCGTTTCCGATCACATCAGTATACTGGCGGCACTCAATGATATTGAGATCGCGGGAGGTGAAGAACCCGGAGATCGCCGCCAGCAGACCTTTGCGGTCAACAGTACGGATAAGGAAAACTACCTGACGCATAGTAAAAATATTCTCTGTAAATGATTATTCTTCTTTTTCGGGCGCAACGATACCGGCTTCGTCCATAAGCAGCTGTTTGAGCTTGGTCAACGCCTGATTCTGGATCTGGCGGACACGTTCTCTGGTACGTCCGATCTCCTGACTGACCTCTTCGAGAGTAAGGGTGCGGCCGCCGCGCAAACCGAAACGCATTTCCAGGATCTTGCGTTCGCGGTCTTCGAGTTTGTCGAGCAAGTCCATCAGACGGAAAACCGATTCGATGTCGCCGATGATCTGATCCGGAGTCATAGCGTGGCGGTCGGGAATGATGTCCTGAAATTCGCCTTCTTCTCCCTGCTGGATGGGGTCGTGCAGAGAGATCGTGCGCAAATCAGCCAGACGCAGACCGGAAACGGTGCGTTCGCTGAAATCGAGATGTTCGGCGATCTCGGCATCGGAGGGATCGCGGCCCAGCTCTTCGGCAAGTTTCATGCGGACAGTTTTGATCTTGTTGATCTTGCCGGCGCTCTGAACCGGGATACGGATGGTACGGCTCTGGTTGGCAAGCGCGCGGCGCATAGACTGTTTGATCCACCAAGCGGCGTAACTGGAGAACTTCGCACCTTTGGCAGGGTCGAATTTTTCCACGGCGCGCATCAGACCGATGTTGCCTTCGCTGATGAGGTCGAGCAGCGGCAGACCGAGACCTTTGAAGTCGTGGGCGATCTTGACGACCAGACGCAAGTTCGCTTTGATCAAAGTAGTACGGGCGGCTTCGTAACGGGCGGGATCGGTGCTGTGGATAGCTTCAGAAAGTTCCTGCTCTTCTTTTTTATTGACCAGCGGGATCTGGGCGATCTCACCCATATAGACCTTCATAGTATCATTTTTGTTGCCGATAAGCACCTTGGATTCGAGCGCGTTTTTGCGGGCGATATCCTTTTCCTGCTTGGTGCGCAAACGGGTGGTCGCGCTGGAACGCTCCTGCGCGGCCCGTTCCTGAGCGGCGCGTTCGGCGTTGCGGCGATCCTCTTCGACGGCGGCGGCGTAAGCTGCTTCGTCGTCTTCATCGGTGAAGTCATCGTCAAACGGCATAAACTTTGCCGGAGCCGGAGCATCGCCGGAAGCGGGCCGTTTGGGAGCGAACTTGGTCGGAGCGGCGGAGACCTTGCGGATGACCGGCTTGCGTTTGGGCGCAGCCTGCGTTTCCGCAGAGAGTTCTTCATTCATTCCGGGAGCTTCGCTGTTCAAATCTTTTTCATTGTCCATAAAAATATTCCCCTTTTTTTATCCCCTGAAAAAATTATTTTTCAAAAAAACTCAAATCAAGCTTCCAAAGAAGCACTTGAAAGGTTATAGTATATAGTTGACAAGGAGAGTTGTATTTCCCACTGTCACCCTTTACGGAAAAACATTATAAACGCTTTTGGCGAAATATCAACAGCAAAAAATGAAAATTTGGCAGAAAAACTTAAAAAATTTTTTAATCGGCGGAACAAATTGTATATCGTCCCGCTTTTCTGCCGCGCCGGAAGCGTTGGCGATGCTGCTTTTGCGTGTGCTTGAACACGCTGAATTTACGCTGGCGGTGACATTCCCCGATACCAAAAGCGTGGAAAACACCGTTGCCGCCCTCGAAGAACTTATGAAAGCGGCGGGGATCGAAAAAAATATCCTGCAAATCCCGGAATGCGGCCGCGGAAAACTGCTCTTCCCCGGCGGCGAAGCCCGCCGCGCCCGCGCGCTGAACCGCATTCTCAATGAAAAATTTGATCTGGTCTGCGGAAGCGTCCACGCTATGCTCGGCCCCGCACCCGCACCGCAGGTCAGCAGAAAATCCCAGCTGGAACTGCGGGTCGGTATGAATATCTCCATCGCGACACTTCTGGAAACGCTGGTCACATTGGACTACGATGATGAAGTTACGGTGACGATACCGGGCGAATTCTCCCGCCGCGGCGGTATCGTGGACATCTTCAGCCCGGCCCATGACGAACCGTGCCGTATTGAATTCTTCGGCGATGAGATCGACTCTCTGCGCTCATTTTCTCCGGAAAATCAGCGCTCCACAGGCAAACTTGACAGTTATCGTGTCATCAACCGTGCCGGGATCACCGCAGGCGGCGCGGCGGAATCCGACCTCTTTGAATATCTTGAGCTGGCCGGAGAGTTTCAAATGCTGGATATTTATCCGGAAGCGGGTCTGGAAATTCTGGAAAAGTACAGCGTCCCGGGCGCAGTCGAACGCTGGGAAAAACTGCAAAACTCCCACACGCATTGCGGATTTTTTGAATCCCCCGCCATCCCGGAGAAGTTCTGTGCCGAAGCATCGGATGTGCTGCCGTTGGCTCTGGAACGCTCTTCCAATCCCCTGCCCGCCGGAACGCTTCAACGCGAAAAAGAGCTGCGCTGTGCGCTTTTGAAACACAAACTCGACAACTTTTCAGGCAGCATCGCCATCCTCGCCGCCGCGCAGGAGGATATCCCGGAACTTGCGAACTGGTGCAGTCAAAAACAGCTCACCGCCGCCGATACCGAATTTGACACCCTCAAACTTGCCGCCGGATTTGAGATCGAAAATCCCGCCCAGCTGATAATCACCGAAAATGAACTTATCGAGTGCGGCTTCGTCCGGGAAACTTCCACGAATGCCGCCGGCGCCGAAGAGATCACCGCCGATGAAACTGAACCTGATATCATTCCCGCGTCCGGCAATATCGAATTTTCTTTCGGCGAATTTGACGAAGGCGACTATGTGGTGCATCTTGACTTCGGTATCGGCATCTTCCGCGGCATAAAAAAAGTTTCCAGTGAAGGCATTGCCAGAGAGGTTCTGCTCCTTGAATTCCGCGGCGGTCAACAGCTCCAGGTACCGATCGTTCAGGCGGGTAAAATCAACCGCTATCTCGGCGCCGCAGGAAAGGTCAAACTCCACGCTATCGGCGGCAACAAATGGGATGCCGAAAAACTCAGCGTCCGCGAAGGTGTCCGCAGCTACGCCGCTGAAATGCTCCGTTTCCAGGCGGTTCGTCAATCTGTGCCCGGCATCGCTTTTTCCTCATCCCGCCGCGAACTCAATACCTTTTTGCGCCAATTTCCCTTCCGCGACACCAGCTGCCAGATCCGCGCCACGAAAGAGATCATCGCCGATATGAACAAACCCAAGCCGATGGATCGTCTGCTCTGCGGCGACGTCGGCTACGGCAAAACTGAAATAGCTATGCGCGCCGCATTTCAGGCAGTCAATTCCGGTTATCAGGTGGCACTTATCGCACCGACCACAGTCCTTGCCCAGCAGCATTTCCGCAGTTTTACCGAACGTTTCAGGGAGTACCCCTTTGTCATCGACTGCGTGAGCCGCTTCCGTACCGCCGCCGAACAGAATCGCATCGCCGCCAAACTCCGCACCGGCGGCATCGATATCGTCATCGGCACCCATCGGCTCTGCAACGAAAACTTCAAGTTCCAGAATCTCGGTCTGGTGATTATTGACGAAGAGCAGCGCTTCGGCGTGGAACACAAAGAGACTCTGCGCCGTTTCCGTGTGGAAGCTGACGTATTGAGTATGTCCGCCACCCCGATTCCCCGCACGCTCTATCTGGCAATGGCAGGCGCCCGCGACCTGAGTACGCTTATCACGCCGCCCAAGATCCGGCTGCCGGTGAAAACGGTGATCGCGCCGCAGGAGGAAAAGCTCATTCTGGGAGCTATCCGCTCCGAACTTGCCCGCGGCGGTCAGGTCTACTATCTGCACAACCGCGTTATGACCATTGAACGCTGTGCGGAAAAACTGCGTTCGCTTCTGCCGGGAGCGAAAATCGCCGTTGCCCACGGTCAAATGCCCGAAGAACAGCTCTCTGTCATTATGGAAGATTTCCAGAACGGTCAGATCGACGTCATCGTATGCAGTACCATCATCGAATCCGGTCTGGACGTTCCCAATGCCAATACCATAATCATCGAACGCGCCGACCGCTTCGGTCTGGCGGAACTCTATCAGCTCCGCGGGCGGGTCGGCCGCTGGAAACAGCAGGCATACGCCTATATGCTGCTGCCCAAAGATCAGATCATCGGTTCATCAGCGCGCAAACGTCTGGCGGCGATCCGCCGCTGTTCGGCATTCGGTTCCGGATTTCAGCTTGCCTTGCGCGACCTTGAGATACGCGGTGCGGGGAACATTCTCGGCTCCGAACAGTCCGGCCACTTGAATCTGATCGGTTTTGATCTCTACTGCCGCTTGCTCAAACAGGAGATCGCCAAGATGCAGAACCGCGAAGAGTTGATCATAACTCTGCCGGAAGCGGGGATCGATTTCATCAGTTTCGGCTTGAATGCGGCAAAAGGAAATATTGCCGCCTGCCTGCCGGACACATATATTGAAAATGATCAGCTCCGTATATCCGCCTACCGTCAGCTCGGCGACATTCAGGGATTGGAACAGTTGAAAGAGTTTTCGGAACAGCTGGAAGATATCTTCGGCAAACGCCCCGCCGAAGTCGATATACTGCTGGAGGTGACCAAACTGCGGCTGATCTTGAGCCGCGCCGATTGCAAAAAAATCATCGTTGCCAACAATCAGGTTTCCATCTTCCGCAATGACGGAACCGTTTTCCGCAAAAACGGCATCATCCCCCGGCTCGATCCGCGCGACACCCCGCAAATGCGTTTGTGCCAGCTCCAATACCTTGCTGAAATGGTGGCAAAACAGGATAATTCAAAGAAAGTCAACCCGTAAATTATGGATTTTATAGACCTTCACACCCACAGTACCGCTTCAGACGGTACGGCGACACCGGCGGAAGTTTTTGCCATTGCCCGCGAACTTCAGCTGGCGGCGGTGGCATTGACCGACCACGACACCACGGCGGGACTTGCCGAATTCACTTCAGCCGCAAAAGAATATCCTGAATGTGAAGCCATCTGCGGCGTCGAACTTGCCTGCTCGTTTATGTCAAGAGAGATCCATATCGTCGGATTATTCATCAATCCGGCATCCAGTGAACTTGCCGCTTTTATCGAAGACGCGCGGCAGGAACGGATGCGCCGCAACCGCGATCTCTTTGTCAAACTTGATCTCCTGGGTTACAAACTTGATTTGAGTATGCCGGAATTTTCCAATCTGCCGCTGGACGGAGTCGGCAGACCGCATTTCGCGGCGGCATTGATCAACTATTACGGATTCTCCCATCCGCGGCAGGTCTTTGAAAAACTGCTGGGCAAAAACCGTCCGGCATACATTCCCCGCCGCCTGCCCGAACCGTCTGGCGCGATAAATGCCATCCACGCCGCAGGCGGCATCG
>JAZOMB010000003.1:0-10976 GCA_045653515.1 Victivallaceae bacterium
ATCTTAAACAAATCGGTCTTGCCGCTCAAGCCTATATCGATCAGATGAATGGTTATATGATGCCGCAGAATACTCTGGTTGCCGGAGGAACTACCCTGAGTCCGTGGAACAATGAAGATACCTGGATGCATAAGTATATTACCGGCAAAGATACCGACACTATTGACGTCTGGTTTGGTTTTTCATCCTTCAACCGCTGCCCGTCAAGACATGACAATGGTATCGGACGACGTACTACCAATTCGCCGTATCCCTGGAGCTATGCCATCAACCGCCGTTTGCAGGGATTGCTGTGGAATGAAGCCCGTAAGATAGTCCGCCTTAAGCGTCCGAGTTTTTACATCGGTTTTGTCGATTCTGAAACCTACAACATTGACCGCGGCAGTTTCTGGAAAAACCGTCCGCTGGCAAGCGATTCTGTGAACCGTATCGATTTCCGGCATCAGAAAGAAAATGCTTTTAATGCTGCTCACGGCGACGGTCATGTTGAGACATACAGCCGCCGGATGGATTGGTGGGAGAGTACAGCAAATAAGGCAAATATCTACAATAAGGCATCATATGTAAAAATTGATGTTTCTCACAAGGATAATCGTGAAAACTGGCCCAATCCCTAATTTTGTATCTTTGGAAAAAATGAAAAAATTTGTTTTTATTGTAGCCGCGTGTGTTGCGGCAATGCCGCTTTTTGCCGCCCCGAAGCCGGATGCTGCCGCTGCAAAATTGCTTGCCAAATTTGCTGAAAAAGGAAAAAATTTCCGCCCGGCAAGCAAAAATACGGCAATTTTTGCCCGCGGACAGCTTAAATACGGTTTGGAAAGAACCGATTATCTGCACCGCTGGGTCGACCGTCCGCTTTTTCAGGACAGCAATCTGCAAAAGTATGAAACCGGAAGTTTCATCAACGATGAAGCTTGGAAGGTGATGCACCATACCGTTAAAGAGCTGTATAAAATAGACGGTTTTGCCTTCTTTCCTATGACCAAGGGCCGTGAGGATCTCTATCGGGTGTCTGCCAAAACGGAATATTCGCTTTCTGTTCTGCCTGAAATGGTTTCGTCCCGCTACAAGGTCAATGTCGACTGGGAAAAGATTTTTGCTCTGGTTGCCAATGCGTTGAAGAGCAAGCAAAGCTTTCGCGTAAACGGCAAGGTGGTTTTCACCACTTACCCCGGAGATACCAATCCGGCTTACTGGCAGGAGTTCAAAAAACGCATCACTGAAAAGTTCGGTGATAAGTTCCTTATCGTTCCGATGCATCAGCTCCCCACGCCGATCATCACCGGCAAAGGAACGCTTACCGCAAAGAACGTTGAACAACTGGCTGACATTATCCGTAAATGGCTGCGCTGTGTCGATGGTTACTACTACAACTATCCGCCGCTTAATGAGTTCCGCCGCTATGATGCCGATTTTGACAAAAACGTGATGATCCCGCTCCTTACCGGGATCCTTGCCGAAGATGAGTTCAAAGGTAAATTGCTTGCCTGGGGTACCAAAGTCGGTCACGAAAATTTTTACGGCAAAGGCACCTTCACCTATAACTGCGGCGGCACCTCTATGCTCCGCGGTACGGTCGGCAGCGCAGTTGCCGCCAAAGCGGATATCATCAATCTGGTCGAATGGGATGAGCAGAATGAAAACACCAGCTTCCGTCCCACCCTGTACAACTCATTTTCCACCCAGCGCATCATCCGCGCGTTGTCCGGAATATCCAAAGGAAAGCTTTTTCCCCGTCAAGCCGGAGATGATCCCGCCATCCCCAATTTGATCCTCTCCTACCGTAAAATCGCGGTCGCCGGTGAAACGATCGAGTTTGAAGTCGTCAATGTTCCGGAAGCGGAAAGCTCAGGTAAAGCGCTGGATATTCAGCTCGTGATCAAAAACGCTTCCGGGAAAATCATCAAACAGTTTGCCGGAAAACTTAAAGACGATCAGCTTGCTGAACAGCGTTTCAACGTCAAAGTCGCCGATGTTCTCAATGAACACATCCTCATTCCGGAACTTGTCGTCAACGGCAGAAAGTTTGCCAGCGGCTTCACTCCGGTCGAACTTCGAGCCAACTGGAACGCCGACAATAAATGGGTAAAGCAGCCGCTGCGCGACCTTGCTGATTGTGAAACTGAACTCAAAATCGTCGGCACTGCCCCCGACGGCAGGATCAAACTGCAGGGCAAAGTCAAGAGTGCTGCTTTGCTGCACAGTGTGGATGTCGTTGACAGCGGAGATCATATTTATCAACATGCTCCGGATAATCAGGCGCTTGAAAGTGAACAGAATGTTGTCTTTACGCTGACCCTCGGTGGTTACGGCTACAAGAATTTGAAATTCAAAGGCGATATCACCGTTCTCAACGCTCCTGAAGCCAAGTGCTTCACCCGTTACCATGCGGCGGTGTCAGGTTGTACTGTGCGGCAGAACGGCTGGCATTTCCCCGCCAAGCGGTCGATCCCCGGATTTTTCAACACCGTTCTGATGCAGTTGGTCGTTCCGCGCAAAGATTTGGCAAATGCGGAAATCGATGTCGATCTGGAGGGCATCGCCGGAAAGTTCACAACTTCCATTTACAAGGGAAAAGTCAGACTTGCCAATATCGTTAAACAGCGGGTATTTGCCGCCAATGGACACCTCGGCAGCCACTTCGTGGTCAAGCATACCGATCTCCGGCACACTTTGCCCGGTCCGCTTGCTTCAAAGATTGCTGAATTCACCCTGCTGGTCGATCCTGCATTGCCGCAGTCGGTCTACTTTATTGAAGTTGTCGATCAGAACCGCAAGACCTTCCGCAGTCTGCCGGTGACTGTCTTCAAGCCGTCCGGCAAGATGGCGACCTTCTCAAGTTTTGACTTTTTTGACAAGCATCCGATAAGTGTCAAATGCGATGAAGCGATGCTGACCCGCCAGAAACTGGAGATTTCTCCCGTGCACGGTACTGCCGTGAAAAACTCCGGCGGTAAAGTCATTTCCGGTATGCTCGGCGGAAATTCATCGATCATCAATAACTACTACTTTGCCGAATCTTACGGCCACGGCAATCTTGCCATAAAATATATGATGGACAAGACTCCGGTTGATGTGAAAAATTTCCCGGAAGTGGTCAAAGAAAATGACGGCACTTTTTCGTGGCTGTTCAATGGCATAAGCAATATTTCTCTGCCGCAGGCAACGATCTATCCGTACTGCGGATTTGAACTGCGCATGAGTTTCACCGCCGACGATGTTGAAAAACGGCAGATGCTCATCACCAACTCCGATCAGGCGTTTTCACTCTTTGTCTTCAAAGGCAGGGTGTATGCCGGATTTTACAGTATGGGACGCAAGGGCCGCCCGACGGCAACCTTTGCCGGACCGAAGATCAAAGCCGGAGTAAAGACCGATTGCATCGTCCGCTTCGACCAGAAGACCGTACAAATCGAGTGCAACGGTGTCAAGGGAAAAGCTTTCCCGTGGGCAGGATATGCTCTTTATCCTGCGGAGACCAGCATCGGACACGCATTGAACCGATACGGTTTTACCGGTAAGATATCCAAAGTGGAAATCTCTCCGCTGTAAAATAAAATATGCCGCGCTGAAGGATGTCAATCTGTTCCCAGCGCGGCTTTCAACTGGGCTTGCGCTTTGTGCAACAGTATCTGCCAGAGCGCAAGACTGCTTTGGGCTTCGACCAGAGCGCTCTGCGCCTGGTTTACCCGGGCAATGGTCTCGCGGCCGTTGATATATTCGCTGTAAATGATGTTGCGCTGTTCAAGCACCCACTCTGCCATCTTTTTGAATATGGCAATTTGAATAATGGTGTTGCGGCAATTGTCCAGCGCATCGCTTACTTCGATCGTCACATCAAGATACTTTTTATTCAATCCCCACAACGCGATTTTTTCCAGCGCCTCTTTCCGGCGCAATTCATTCCACGATGCCAGGCCGCGGAAGATATTCCAGCTGGCACTTGCTCCGTAGGCAAAAGCGGGGTGATTGTAGTGAGAACCATTGACCTTGTAGTGGTCATAGCTTGATATTCCATTCCCGAAAGAAAATTCGGTAAACAAGTGTATCTTCGGCATAAATTCAGCGTAAACCGCCTGCTTTTGGCGGATGGCTTTCTCAAATTGCAGTTTTTCCGCTCTCAAATCGGGGCGGTTGAGGATCGCCTGTTCAAGATAATACGCAAGCGGCTGTTCAAAATCTGTTTTTCCGATGTTTGAGAGCGGCAGAAGTTTGATGTCAGAGGGAAACTCGCTGCTGCTGCAGCCCAACAGTGCGGCAAGAGCGTTGATGGCGGTCTGTTTATTGTATTGCGAAATGGCGATTTTGCTTTGAGCTTTAGCGGAGAGTATTTTGAAATTCAGCACGGTTGAATAGGATATATGACCGGATTTGAATTGCTGCTCTGCCTGCGTGAGCGCCGCATTTTGAAAATCCATATCTGCTTGTGCAATAATTATCTCTTCTTCCGCCAGAAAAATATCGCACCAGACGTAGACCGTCGCCCGCAGCAGCAGACGTTTCACATCGGCGGCGACGGCTGAGCTTTGTTCGTACTCAAGTTTGGATACCATTGTATTCAGTTCGCGCGCCAGACCGTCAAAAAGCAGCCAGGTCGCCCTGATGGTGCCAATGGTGGAAAAACGGTTCTCCTCCGGAAATATCCCCGCGGGCGGATTGTGAAGATCATAGCCGCGCGATAACGTATTGGCAGTTTCTCCATAGACGGTGATCTCCGGTGACCATGCACTCAACGAACGGTAATAGCTGTATTGCGCCTGCCGTATTGCGCTGACGGCGGCACGGAGTGTCGGATTGTTTACCAGAACGATGTTTCGGGCTTCGGCGAGCGTGAGCGTTTTTTGTTGTTTTAAAGATATTTTCTGTTTGCGGTCAAACGTCAGCGAGTAATCTTTAAAAGTGTTTAATTGCGGAGCATCTTTGACACAGCCGCACAACAGCAAAAGTAAGAGTGCAGGATATGCTCTTCTCATAAAAACAGTTCCCAGAAAAATTGCCGGAATGGGCGCGATGGAATATCAAGTGTCACATAGGCGCTGGCACCGAAATTGAGCAGCATATCGGGATCGGTGATCCTGATTTGAACCGGGAAGCGCTGGGGAAGCAGGAACCATTCATTTTCTTTTTTCACTTCGGTCATTCCGCTGCGGGGAGAGGTTTTTCGTTTTTCGGCGCTGAAGCGGGTGGTTTCCACGATCCCGTGATAGATTTTGCCAGGATGCTGGCGCAAGCGGATGACGGCTTTTACTCCGGGACGGATCTCCGAAAGTTCGCTCTCTTTGAAGTTTGCCTGAACGAACCAGTTCCCGGTGTCCACAATGGCAAAAAGCACTTCACCCGGCTTGCAGAAAGCTCCCGGGGTGATCATCATATTGGTAACGATGCCATCGCTCAATGCCGTTACTGTGGTTTGATCGTGCCAGATACGGGCAAGAGCCAAACCTGCCTCAAGTTTTTTGATTTCAGCTTCGAGCGCGCGGCATTCGTGTTCAAGTGATTTTACTTTGTACTGCGCCGCCGTCTTTTGTGCGAGAGAAACTTGCAGATTGCGCTGTTGAAGTACCGCATAATCTTCCGAGATGGCGGCGGTTTTCAGCATCTCCAATGCCCGCGTGTGCAGATAGCGGCTGTTGACGATGTCCGCTTCAAAACGTTTTATTTCCGCATCCGATTGGAGCATCGCGGCGCGGCAAGAAGAGAGTTTCTCTTTGGCAACAGATATTTCATGCTCCAATATCTTTATTTTAAGTTCGTAAGGGGGCGAATAGGTCGTAAACAAAGGTTCGCCTTTTTTGACCACCTGATTATTTTTAACGTAGATATGGGAGATGTAGCCTTCCACCCACGGCGTTACCGTGCGGGTGTCGGCAAAGATGAAGGCATCGGCGGTAAACGGCTGCAAATGCCAGTACAACCAGTAAATTATGCACGAAACGATAAATGTCAGCAGCAGAATGGTGAGCAGGTGTTTTTTTATAAAATTCATAATCGTGCATTTTCTTTGGTAAAATACTTTCCGGACAAAAGGAGTATTCCGCCGATGGCAGTTGCCAAACTCCTTGTAAACATAAGTTCAGCAAAGTGAAAACGGTGGTAATTTCCCAGCATCCAATCAGAAAACAAGGTGACGGTGAACATAAATAAAAAGGTGAACATAAAATAGTCGTTTTTTAAATAGAGCAGAAAAAAGCCCAGAGTTCCGGTCAGCGGTACAATGTATATCATCCTGTAATTATTGTTGACAAATCCTGCAAGATAGAGCCCTGCAAGCAAAATACCAAGCGAAGTTGCTGCGATCCGCCGTTTTGCAAGTGCGGGCAGGGGGGATTGAGGCGATGTTGAAAGGTGGATAAACAATGTGGTCAGCAAGATCCAGTAAGTTTGTTCGTGTTTTATTACCAGCGCGATGATAAATCCGATGGCTGTTTCGACTGATATCAGGAGTGCTTCCTGCCGGGTGTACGGTTGGGGCTGCTGGATGGAATTGCCGGAAACAGAAAGGTTTCCGAACGTTGTTACCAGCAGAACCGCCGAACCTGAACAGAGTATATCCATACTGCGGTTTATTCCTGTCAGCAATCCGGGGGAGTCAAACAATGTCAGATATCCCGCGATCAAACTGGTGACGGCACAGCGTTTATCCGTAATCAAACGCAGAATGATAAATGAAAAAATTGAACTTACTGCCACTCTTGTCAATGGATAATTTGCCGTGATGCTTATGGAAAATTGCAAAACGGCAGTGGCGCAGACCATTTGAAAACAGCGCTTCAAACGGATATCGAAGCTGGAAACATTGCAGAGCGCCGTTGCCGATAAAATAGCGAATGTCACCATCTGGAAATTTGATCCCGGCAGATGCATAAAGCTCCAGGCGATCGCCATAAGCAGCATTGAAGTCAGCAATGCCGAAGTTTTTTTCAGTACCGTGTCAGACAACATTTTTTAACGCTCCTCTTTTATTTCAAAATAAAATGATTTCACGTTTTTTCAAGTGCATAAAAAAACAGACATAACTTCAAGAGAAATCATGTCTGCTGAAAAATATCGCAGGGCAGGGGGCGGAAATCAATCCGAAAGGCGCTCCAGCATCGCTTCAGAGTCGCTTCTGCCGGGCGTTAGGCTGAAATCGTAAAAGCTGTTTCTGCCTTCGCATCCGGTGAATCCGGCGTAGTAGGTTTCGGGCCAATCGTCGGCGATGCGGCAGCCGAACTGCTTGCCGTCACAGCCCATAATCAGAAAGCGGCCCTTGTGGGTGAAGACCATTTCGGCAGTCAGGGTGTGCTTTTCGTCCAGCGCAAGATCGAGGTCGATAAATGAGAGCAGTTTCCAAGACGGCTTACCGTCATTGTAAAAGTGGTGCCAGAGATTTACGCCGCGGTCATAAACCACAACTTCGAGGTGTTCATGGTGGACGGGGCCGAGTTCTTTGGAGAGTACGATCAAAGGCGCCATTCGGCTGTGAAAGGCGCAGGTCGTGGAAATTATGGAACTTCCAGTGATCGGCTGTTTCAGAAGCATACTTATATAGCTTTCGCCGGTGCGGTCGCGGCCCATTTGCATATCTTCCGGCTTGAGATCGTCCGGGACATAGTTGTCGATGCAGTCATCTTTCTGGAGCCAATGGCTGATCTCCTGCCAGCGCGGACTGCGGACGATCAGCCAATCTTCCTGATTCCATTGATCCCGGGCAAACGAAGTATAATATTTTTCGGACATGATAAACTCCTGTGTGTATTTGATATCCGGCATAATATAGCAACAGAACGGCTGTTTTTCAAACTTTTCGTGAAAAACAGCCGGAAGATTGAGGCGGAATTATTACTTTTTGTTCAGCCATTTGTTTTTGAGTTCATCAATGCGTTCCTGGACAAATCCGGTCATCCGGAGATTGTGGTCGCAGGGCGCCAGAGAACCGCCTTCGAATTGGCTGGGTTTCTTCGCTTCTTTGTCGGCAAGCTTTTCCCAGTCTGCGCAGTCGTTCATAAAGGCTTTTTCAATTTTTCCGTAACCGTCCTGGTTCCAGATGCGGTATTCTATGAGATGCTTTTCCATATTGGCCAGCTGGAGCATATATTCGCTCATAATGGTCATTTCGCTTTGGGTCATAGCATCATATTGCATATAGTGTTCCAGACGGTTGCGGGTCAAGTTCAGTTCATCTTCCGGCAGGCGGCAGCTGCATCCGGCGGCGACGAGTAAAATCACGGCACTGAAAATAATCTGTTTCATCTTTTTCTCCTCTTCTCTTGGTTGATATTATATAATATATCACGTTTTTGGTGCATTGTCAGTTTTTTTATTCATTTTTAAGGAAAATTTTTTATTCAGAGATATTGCGACCTGTGCCGGATGCAAAGTATGCTTCCGCCGCCTTGCCTATACAGGACGGGGCCTCCACCAGCCTGTCAATGACGGTGTTGTCTATGGCGAAGCCGTAAATCGCAGCAAGTTTGTAAATCATATATATATTATCGGCCGTTGATGGCGGAGTTTCCCGGTTCTCCGTCCAATAGATACAGTTGTCTGCTTCATCGCTTGCGATCTCTGCCCAGTTTTTCTGCATATCAGAGTAATAATTTTTCCAGCGTTCCCGGAATATTTCCAACGCTTCCGCCGCCATCGCCCCGGTTGCTGAATTTTCAGTTCGGAAGATCAGCTGCGGCAAACCGGTTTTGCTTTCTGCGGATACCATTATGATCCGGTCGCGGCTGATCAAACCAGACAGGTGATCCATCACCGCTCCATTTTGTTCTTTATTCATCAGATCGCACTTGGTTACAATCAGAAACAGCTTATTACTGAACTTTTTGATAAGTTCGGTGTCATATAAGGATAGTTGCGTTCCGGAACCGTCAATGCAGTACCAGATGTGGTGGATATCCCTTCCGGCATTGTCTGAATTTATTTCAGGCATTTCAATGAAATCGGCAATCGGCGTTTCATATAGTGCAAAATTGTTCTGTGCGACCTTGTTGTATCCGATCGCATCGTCAGGAACTGTTCTGTGAAGAGTTACTGCCCGGATCAGAGAAGTTTTTCCAACTGAACTCTGCCCGCAGACCAGAATATTGGGTTTAACAAAGCAGGAGTTCTGTTTGTCAGCAGCATTATTATATTCAATATTTGTGAAGTTTTTTTCTATTTGCTTTATCAGTTTTTTCCATTTGTTTTCTATTTTGTTTTCAGGCGGTTCAATATTTTTCTGAGCAAATATATTTTTCAGAATCCGTTCCAGCTCTTCAAACTGCCGGTTCCATATCTCCATACGCTGAAGTATTTCAGAATTTTCAGGAACGGGAAAAAGTTCGATTCTGCCGGAATATACAGTTCCGAGATCGGAGATGATTACGGATAGTTTCTGCTGATAACATTTTTCATAAACAGCAAGACTGCTTTCAAGCACACCTTGCTTCAGGCACTTCAGCAGTGTTTGTAACATTTCAAAATATACCGCTTCAGCGCGTTGCAATTCGCTCCACAGCTCTTTTAGAATACAAACATATAAAGACTTGAATTTATTATTCATTTGCTTTTTCCTTTCTGCATTTTTTGTCATGCAGGAAAAATGCGGTATTCACTTGTCAAAAAAAACGTGCAAAGATCCGGGAAGGAACTTGCACGCAAAAAAGAAGTGTTATTTGTTTGTTTTGCCGCGACGGGAACGGACTGCTGTCGCCCGGTCGCACATCGAAATGCTCATACGGTCGACACCGGCAGGGGTCTGAAGAAAGTCCAGACAGGAATCTGCCGCTATTCCGATGGAGCTTCCGGACTGGAATGCATCCTGATTGGCGGCGAGAAAGAGAAACTCCCAGCTGTAAACACTCTGTTGATGTTCGATGCGTTTTTTGACATCTTCCGTGCGATATTTTTCGCTGGCGTTTTCTTCGCCGTCGGTAATGATCACGCAGAGAACATTTTCGGGGCGCTCATCTTCCGGCATAGCGGCGAACTCTTTTCCCATAGTGTCTATGGCAATGCAGACCGCATCATTCAAGGCGGTACAGCCGGAGCAGGTGTATTTTGCCATCAAATCATCTTTGAATAGTGATAAATCGGCAGATTTGACCAGATGTTCCACGTTGTCGGAGAATTGGAAGAGATCAAACACCGTTTTTCCTTCCGCCTCGCGCTGTTTGTTCAGAAAGGAGTTGAAACTGCCTTTGATGTCATTTTCGATGCACACCATGGAACCGGATGCATCCAGGACAATACCGATGTGAGTGTAATCTTTTTTCATATCGTACCTCTTGGTTTGGGGTTGCTTTTTGCTTTTATCTTAAAATATCGCGAACGATATGACAAAATATGTCATACTGAAAAATATTGAATAAAAATTTTTGTCTTGCCGCATTTGATTTTCAGCTTGAGTTGGAGTATATTTGTGCAAAAGCAAGTTTGTCATACCATTTTCAAAAGGGGGGATCTGAATGAGTGTTCAAAGCCGTCAGGCGCTGCGTTTGCTTAAGTTCGTGGCAGAGATGAAAAAGAACAATTATCCCAATGCGGAAAGTTTTTCCAAATTGCTCCGGAAAATCGATCTGGAGGAAAATATCGACTGTTTCCGCACTCCCCGGACGATTTTGCGGGATATTGAAGTTTTGGAAAAAGAGTATCGTGCGCCCATTGCCTACGATGCCGTACAGCGGGGTTATTATCTGACCCGGCCGTGGGATTTTGAAGTCCCTGTGCTGGGAGATGATATCATCAGTATGACGATTCTGGGGACCAAGCTTGCCTCTGATATTTTGCCGGAACCGGTGAAAGGGGAGGTCGATCGTGCGGTCGAAAAGAGCTTGAGCCAGAATAATACCGAGTTGTTCGATGAGGCGATGATCGACCGCATATGTGCTATAGATGATGTAGCCGCTGCCGAGGGCATATATACAGCGGATGCATTCATGTACGTAAACAGAGAGAGAGAACTCTTCTCCGTGATCTCCGTCACGGATGATATAGATAAGCTCGAGGTC
>JAZOMB010000004.1:0-45615 GCA_045653515.1 Victivallaceae bacterium
CGCAACGATATGCGCAAACTCCAGCGACGTTGTTCCGTCAACCGCGCTGCTCCAATCGGCGGGATGATCGTGCGATGATAACAAGAAAGCGGCAGGCGACGTGAACTCCCGTTCACGAGACCTGCCGCTGACGCAGTTGACGCGCACGAGGGCGCGCCGCACCCCCGCTTTTTCAGATAACCTCATCTGGCACAGGTTGTTGGTGGCGGAACCATGTCCGTTGGCGGCGGGCGTATTGCCAGGTTGCGGTGGCAAGGCGGTCAAGCAGGGCGGCTTTGTCGAAGGCACCGGCAAGATATTCGGCGATGATTTTGTAACCGAGCGCCTGATGTGCGGTCGGCGTGTTGAATAAACCTTTGGCGATAGCACGTTGCGCTTCGTCGATCCAGCCGATATCGAGCATTTGTTGAGCGCGGGCGCGGATGCGTGATTTGAGCTCATCGGAGGGGCGGTCGATCAGGCGGACGATGCAGGGGAAACGGCGCTGATTCTGACCGCTTTGAAAGGTCAGGATTGATTTGCCTGAGAGCAAGCGCACTTCGAGAGCGCGGATAAGTTTTCTGCGGCAATTCTGCCATTTTTCCAAGCCTGCCGGGTCAAGGCGGCGCATCTCTTCAATAAGGGCGGCTTCGCCAGCATCGGAATCATATTTTTCGTCCAGTTCTTTGCGCAGATCGACATCGGCGGGCAAATTGTCCATGCCGCAGATGAAGCTTTTGACATAAAGTCCGGTGCCGCCGCAGAGGATGGGAACATTGCCGCGCGAACGCACTTCGGCAATTGCGTTTTCCGCGAGGGTGCAATATTCGGCAACAGTCATGCGCTGGTCGAGTTCAAGTGTGCCGACGAGATGATGCGGTACGCGGGCGCGCTCTTCAGCGGAGGGCTGGGCGGTGCCGATGGGCAAATCTTTGTAAAACTGCATAGAGTCGCAGGAGATGATCTCTCCGCCGAGTCTTTCCGCTTCGGCAATGGCGGCGGAACTTTTGCCGCTGGCGGTACAGCCGATATATACGATCAATGGGTGGTCATTCATTTTTCGGCACCAGAAATGTGTGGTTGTCAGTGGTAAAAACTTCGTTGAAACGGCAGTTGAAACGCTCTTCAAGTTGGCGTTTGTCTTCGGTGAAATGCTTGATCGCCACCGGCGGGATGCCGGGGAATTTTCCTCCCGGGCCGTCAAAAAATATGCGGCTTTCAACACCGTTTTCCATAAAGGCGTACATCAACGCCCACGGATCGCTGTCGAATGTGGCATAAACTGTCGGAGCATAAGGGAAATATTCTTTGAATTTCTGTGCGGTAAAGTGCGGCGAAAAGGTGTGCCTGGTAAAGTGGCAGTCGATGAAATCCTCCTGTCCGCCAGGGCAGGGGTGAAGTGAAGAAAGTTTTTCCCGGAGTGTTTCAAAACGGCACAACCCAGCCCAGAGCAAGCTTACCGCCATAACTGCGATCAGGATGTTTCCTGCATATTTTGTTCCGCGTTTGTGTCGCATCAGGGCGAGAAAATCTTTGATGCCGTCAGCCAGCACCAATGCAAAAATCGGGAACAGCGGGAAAAAAACTCTGGGGAATGGCGCAACTTTAAAGAGATACGCCGCCGGTATCGGCAGCAGCCAGATGAAGAGATGGAATATTTTCGGCGAAAAATGGAACGGCTTGAGTTTACCCAATGCCGCCGTAATAATAAACGGCAGATTGGTGAAAAGTATTCCCATCGCAAGCGCAAGGAGCATGGCTGAACCATCTTGCCACCCTTCGCCCAATGCGGCACAGCGGAGGAGGTTCTCTTTTATCGGTAAATAGAATATGACAAATGCGGCAAGCGGCATCATTCCGGCAAGGTAAAGCCGCCATTGTTTGAAGATCGTCCAGCGGCAATATCCCATCGCGTAGAGCATCGCTCCCGCCAAACCCGCCAGCGTTCCCGGCATAGTGCCGACACCCAGAAGCGAAAAGAGAAACCATCCGGCAAGGAAAGATTTTTTACCTGATTCAAGGTAGCGCGTTACCATCCACGCTCCGCCTGCCGCCGCCGTTGCCGCGAGCATATAGCCCCGTAACGCGGTGCCGTAAACGGCAAATGGATAGCTCCATGCTAACACCGTCAGCGCGGCAAAAGTTGCAGTATTGCCGCTCTTTTTTCGCAGCTGCCAGAGTAAAGTCAAGCAGAGTATTCCGCACAGAAACGGAAACATCCGCAGGAAATCAAAGGAAAATACTTTTATCCACCCGTGCAGAAATATGGAGTGGATGATCTGGTTGTTGGGGATGATGTAGGAGTGGTAAATTTTTTCCGGAGTGTCCAGCAATGCGAAATTCAATACTGTGAGCGCTTCATCGAACCACAGCGGGCGGTGCAATAAATTGCGTGCTGAAACGGCAAAAGATATGATGATCGTAACGAGCGCAAATTTTTCAAACTTTCCGGAAATAACAAAAGACCGGACAGGATATTTCCTCTCCGGTCTCTTGGCAGTCATAGCAGTAATAAATTACATGCTGATGGCTTCGCAGGGGCAGCTGCCGACGCAGGCACCGCATTCGATGCAGGCACCTTCATCAATCACAGCTTTGTCGTCCGCGATGGTGATGGCACCAACCGGGCAGCTGTCAACGCAAGCACCGCAACCGGCGCAAGTATCTTTATCAATTTTAGCGGCCATTTTTCATTCTCCTTTTGAGTTTGGTTGAACTTTTATTAATATAACGCCTGACATTGGAAATATCAAGCGTTATTCGTTGGTTTTGCCAGTAATTTTACTGCATCGGCATCGCCGGCATAGCGGGGAGCTGGGCAGCTTTGACGAAATACTGCACTTTAGCGGCTTTTTCAAGTTTGCTGATGTATTCGACCAGCGCGCGCTGTTCTTTTTCGGCTTTGAGAGTGGCGAGCAGGCGCTCTTTCACCTGGGCGTAGGGGACAACGCTCTTGCCCTGCAGAGCATCGCGGCGGATGATGTGATAACCATACTGGGTTTCGACAACTTCGGAGATCTGACCGTCTTTGAGGGCGATGACCGCTTTTTCAAATTCGGGAACCATCTGACCTTTCTGGAAGGCGCCGAGAGAACCGCCGTTGGCACCGCTGGGGCACTTGCTTTCGGTTTTGGCTTTGGCTTCGAAGAGGGCGGGGTTGGCTTTCAGTTCGACGAGGATCGCTTCGGCTTTGTCCTTGGCGGCCTTTTTGGTCTTGGCATCAGCTTTGGCATCGACCATAATCAGGATGTGGGAAGCGCGCATAGAACCGGCGGGATCGGCGGAGTTTTCAAAGAACTGCGGATTGTCTTTGTAGAATTTTTCCGCATCGGCATCGGTGACGGTGATGCCTTTGTAGATGTTGTTCTGCATAAAGCTCTGGAGCGCGATCTGCTTCTGGGCTTCGGGGTTGGCGGAAACTTCGTCAACATACTTGGCAAGGGTGGTTTTGCGCATTGCCAGCTGTTTTTCCATGAATTCGACCTGTTCTTTCGGCATCTTTTTGATGTCGGCTTCGAGGAATTCTTTCGCCATTTTCTGGGACGGTTTGACACCGGCTTTGGTCATGGCATCCATCATCAGGTCGTTGATGACCATGGATTTGACCAGTTCGGCGCCCATCATTTTGAGCTGGGCATTGATTTCCGGAGTGAGTTTGCCGTCCGGAAGCTGTTTGTTGAATTCGGCGATGAACTGCTGTTTGGTGAGGGCTTTGCCATTGTATTCAGCAAGTTTTTCCGGCCATTCGGTCCAGAAGGGTTTTTCGGCGACCTGGGCGGGGGCTTTGGCTTCCGCTTTGGCAGGGGCTTTGGCATCGGCGGCAAAGAGCGAAGAGCCGGTCAAACCGGCGGCCAGCAATGCGGTCAACAGAATCGTTTTTTTCATAGGACAGCTCCTTTGTTTTTTTTCTGCGGCAGATGATATTCTTTGTTTTTTCTGTCCGGCAGAACGTTTTTTTTCAGCCGCAGTATTTTTTCTGCGGCAACTTACACTTTACAATAATAATACGCCCGGGAAAATTTTCAATACCTTTTACTGGAAGTTCCGTAAAACTTCCAATATCCGGTGCTTTTCCGGGTTTTTATCCAAAC
The DNA here is from genome assembly GCA_045653515.1 of Victivallaceae bacterium. GTDB lineage: Bacteria > Verrucomicrobiota > Lentisphaeria > Victivallales > Victivallaceae > UBA1784. The sequence goes on from JAZOMB010000004.1 coordinate 4,071, forward strand.
CGACCACGATAAATGAACCATGCACTTCGTAGATCGGGTAAGGTATACAGTTGAAATAGATTTTTTTACTCTTCTTTATCCGTTCCAGACGATCCCGGCTGATACGGATGGCGCGATCGAATTTGTACACACCGATACCGGAACCGGCGATTTTAAGCTCGATGGCTTCAGTAGCGTTGAGCGGCGCCGGATCAAGGCGGTTGGCGCGTTCAATTTTTACCCCAGCCCGGGTGAGCGCGGCGGCAAAATCTTCCGGTTTAAGATAATTGTTCTTATTGTCTGATGTACTGCATCCGGCAAGCAGCAGCACACCGCCAAGCACGGCAAACAAATTTACAATCAATCGTTTCATAGTTTCATCATCCTTTAAAATGAACAGTACAGAAAGAAAATATAGCACATTATTGCCATTTGTCAAATTCTGTAAAGACTCCTTCGCTCAACTCCACCGCCCGGTTTGCCCGGTTGGCGATGAGATGGTTGTGCGTGATCATCAATATCGAAAGCGCAGGATTGGTCTCGCGCATAGTTTCAAAGAGCTGCAAGATCTCTTCACCTGTGTGCGGGTCAAGATTTCCGGTCGGCTCGTCCGCCAGCAATAACGGCGGATCGTTTATCAACGCTCTGGCGATGGCGGCGCGCTGCTGTTCACCGCCGGAAAGTTCAGAGGGGCGGTGCTTCAGACGGTCTGCCAAACCAAGAGAGGCAAGCAGTTCGGCGGCGCGTTTCTGCGCTTTGCCGGGAGCAAGGTGATTCAAACGTCCTGCTACCGCCACATTGTCCAGAATGGAAAGCTCCGGCAGCAGGTGGTAGGATTGAAAGACGAATCCGATCTCTCGGCTGCGGAATTTCGCCGCCTGACTGCGGCTCAAGCTTGAAGCATCGGTATTGCCGAAGCGGATGATGCCCGAATCGGGCCGCTCCAAAAGTCCGATGATATTGAGCAAGGTGGTTTTCCCGCTTCCGGAAGCGCCGTAGATGCAGACCCATTCGCCCTGTTCGAGCGAAAAATTGACACCTTTAAGCACCTCAAGCGTGCCTTTGCCGACTTTGTAACTTTTGCGGATATTTTCCAGATAAAGAACCGGTTCACTCATAACGCAACGCCTCCGCAGGATCGAGCCGCGCTGCCCGCCATGCCGGCAGCACCGCCCCAAGGGTACACAATATTATACTTGCTCCGACGATTATCAGCACATCCTGCGGCACGATGTGGGCAGGCAGTTCGCTGAAAAAGTAGAAGCTCTTCGGGAAAAGTTCCTTCCCGCTGATTTGAGATGCAATACGCAGGATATCGTTGCGGAAGTGTATCACCAGCACCCCGGTGATGGTTCCGAAGAGACTGCCGATGACGCCGACCAGCAATCCCTGAAAAACAAATATCCGCATCACCGCACCATCGGTACAGCCCAAAGCTTTGAGCAAACCGATCTCGCGGGTCTTCTGATAAACCGAGGTGATCAGGGTGTTGGTGATGCTGAATGCCGCCACCAGCACGATGAATATCAACAGGAAAAACATCATCATCTTTTCCACATTGAGTACATCGAGGAATTTGCGGTTGGCCTCCTCCCAGGAAATGACCGCACATTCGGGCAGGTCGTAACGGAGTTTATTCAGCAGTTCTTCCTGATCAAACGGATCTTTCCCCCAGCCGAAAACGCTGGTGGCACTGCCCCAGGGCAGATTGAACAACTCTGAAGCATCGTCCGGATCGGTGAAAAAGATTATGCGGTCAAAATCTGATTTCCCGGCGGAATAGATGCCCGAAACGGTGAATTCGGTCGGCAGATAAACTGAGCTGTCCTGATTGAGTTCAACTTTTCCATTGGCATTGAATTTCACCAAATCGGTGAGTTTGCGCGCCGAGTGGACCAGAAAGGTGTCGCCGACATTGAGCTGCCAGCGTTCTGCCATATCGGTACTTATGACGGCATAGCTGGTTTTGCCCTTTCTGCCGAGTTTGAATTCGCCTGCTTTGATATATGAATTGGTGTCAAGATGCTTTTCCAATGCCTCCTGGGGAGCTGCGAAGATCACCGCCTGCGTGTCCAGATTCCGTTTGTTGGGGCCGTACTGCACCAAACAGGAACCCTGAATCACCGGCGCGGCACTGCCGCCATAAGCTTCCACACTCATGATCGCTCTGCCGGGATCGGGGATCCAGCCGCGCGGAGAACGGATCTGAAAATGGGCTTGCGTTTCAATAAGTTTGGCTTTCATCACATCGGTAAATCCGGTCATAACCGCCATTACCACGATCAGAACGGTTACTCCAAGCAGTACTCCGAGAATACTGGTCAACGCGATGATGGAAACCATATTGCGCCGCGGGCGCAGATATTTTCCGGCAAGATATAATTCTGTAAGCATTTTACTTGGTCAAATCCTTTAATAATTGGGCTTCAGGCGATGTCGGCAGGCGGAAAAGGGCGATGCCGTCCATACTGAACAAATTTTGCGGAATGACGGAGTCGGTGTATTCAATGGAATAACGCGGAACGAAGTTCACGGCATCTCCCGCGCTGGGGATATTGCGCTGTTCCAGTTCCCACGCGGCGGCATCGGCAAGTCTTTTGTCCGGGACCACGACCGGGAACTCTTTCAACTTTGAGGGCAGGCAGTAGCGGAGACGGATCTCCTGCAGCGCTCCGCCCGGCATCCAGCGGTCGCCTTTGAAGAACCACGGCCAGAAGAGCATCACCAATCCGATACCGAAGAAGAAGAGATACAACCGGCTTCTCCAGTTGCCGACAATGCTGTAAATCATTACCGCTCCGGCAAAAATCAATACCGCTCCCATCACCGGGAAGAAGAGATTGGTTACCGGCAGATGACGCTGAATGTACGGCGTGGCAAAGCGCAACGCGATCAATGCTCCACCTGCAATCAGGAGAAATGCGCCCCACAAGGTCATCACCCAGTTGTAGGAACGGTGATGGCAGCCGCTGTTGAAATAGACCCGCACTCCGGCGGCGATCAGCAATGCCAGCGGCGCAAAACACGCCAGTACGCAGTTGATGTCAAAGGTGCAGTTGAAGCTGAAAAATATCAGCGGCAGTACAAGAAAACAGAAGGCGAAACGGAAGAGCGGCTGGCGCAGGAAACCTTTCCACGCTTCTTTGCCGACCACACCTGCCGCCGGGATGAGCAGCGCCGCCGGGAATGCTCCAATGACAAAGAAAAAGAGCTGGAAATACCACGGGGATGCCCCCGGCTGCGGCAGGAATTCCTGCCAAGCACTGCGAACGAAGTTCGGCCAGTAGCCCGGGAGCGCACGGTCGATCGCCAATGCCCACGGCAGTACGGTCAGAAATGACAGTATTCCGCAGAAGATAACCGATATCGGCAGCTGGCGCAGTTTTTTGTCCCAGATCATATACCCGATCCCGGTCAGAACTGGGATGACTGCGGCATTGAAGCCGCCTGCAAGGAAGCTCAAGCCCAGAAACGCACCGCACAAAACAAGGTTCAACACCTTGCGGCGGTTGAGTTTATCTTCCTGAAGCGCTGCGAACATACAGCCGCAGCAGCCGACGCTGAGCATAGCGCCAAGCGATGCCGCCCCCGCCCAGGTGCCCGAACCGTACACCGCGGCAAAGGAGAGGTAGATCACAGAAGCAAGCGCCGCAAGTTTCTCATCGCGGAGCATCTGTTTGATCAATATCCAGATGAAAAGCGCGGTCAGTCCCGCCGCCAACGCTGATGGAAAGCGCACGGCAAAGCTGTTTTTACCGAAGAGCTGGATGCCTTTCGCCGCCGGATAATATGCCGGAGCCGGAACATTTTTCACTTCACTTCCCCGTAAGCGCGGCGTTACATAATCGCCGGACATAACCATTTCACGCGCGCTTTCGGCAAAGCCGTACTCCATTAAAAACAGCGGTCGGCTGCCCAGCGGCAGAACATAAACTACGATGAAAAACAAAAAGACCCAGCCAAAATATTTCATTTCTTATCAACTCCGTGTTTGTAGTAGTAAAGCAGATTGAATTTCCCGGTATTGTAGCGTTTTCCCGCGAAAACCGGACACTGTTTTTCCAGTTTTCTGGAATTGCATACAACTATGACATCAGAGGTTTTGAGTAATTTTTCCACCTCTGTTTTGATGTTTTCCGGACGGACGGCATTTTTGCCGTCTTCAGCGATCAGGACAGTTTTACTGAAGAATCGCTGAAAGAACGGTGCTTCTGCTTTTGCGGTCAGGCAGACACAGTTTTTGCTGTCGATCTGCTTCAATACCGGCGTAAGCGAGTGGTGCCAGTAAAGATCTTTCTGCAGCTGCCACGGGATCGTCACCGGGAGGAACAGAAGGAAAAATGCCAGCGCTCCGCTGCACAGAAACAGCTTTTTGCCAACCTTTTTGCTCTCTCTTGCCAATCCGAGCCAGACCGAGGTGATGATCAGCATAACCATCGGACGGATAAGCTGTTCATGGCGGCCGTAAAAGGCTACGCCTTCGGGGAAATCGACCTTGAAGTGGCGTAAAAGCACCGGCACCCAGATCAATACAGCGAGGACTCCGGCACTTGCGGCGCAGAGAAATGCGATCCGGTTGATACTGCGCAAAAAGCGTTCTTTATCCTTTTTCTCTCTGCGGTCAGCAAGGATGTTCAAGATGAAAAACACGAAAAGTGCTGCCGGCATTCCGAGATCTTTGAGATTGAAAAAGTCGGAATTGAGATACAGCACGATGCCCGACAATCCTGCGATCACGGCGATAACGCAGAGTAATCTTGTTTTCACATTGTCTTTTTTTAACGCATACAATATTCCGCAGCCGCCAAGCATAATGCCGCAATTCAACACCGGAATAAACGACGCCCCCGTGCCGTGATAAAATACCGGCGGGAACAACAGATAAAACGCCGCAGAAAGTCCCGGACGTTTGAAATTCGATCTTTTGACAAATACATAAAAGAGCGCTCCGCTTGCCAAAGTCAGCAGCACCGCCGGAAGCCGCAGCATAAGATCACATTGGCTGTATCCCGGAAAAACGTTTTTTACCAATGCCGCAAACTGATATTCATACGGACCGGAAAAAGGACGGAGCGCCGCTTCGCCGAGGTAAAGCGCGGTCAGCAAACCGGCTCCAATGAGCTGGTCGGAATATTTTTTCAAAAATTTTATCTTCATCGTCAGGCTTTCCGCCAAAGTTATACGTTTTTACACAACATTACATACTTTCTAATAAAATAACACACTCAATGCCGGAAATCAAGGAATATTGCGGAACATTACTTGAAAAAAACGGTTATTTGGATTATATTGTGCTTCAATTGGTATTTTTTTTGATAAAACAAAATGAGGAAACATTATGTCCGCTATTCGCGTGGTGATCGCCGGTTACGGCAATGTCGGGCGGGGAGTTCTCGCCGCAATAAAGAACAATCCTGATATGATCGCAGCCGGTATCGTCAGCCGTTCTCCGGAACGGGTAAAAAAAGAGATCACCGATCTGCCCGTTATGCAGTTGGAAGATGTCGAAAAATGGGGCGCCGAACTGCGCCCCGATGTCGCTGTCCTCTGCGGCGGATCCAAGAACGATCTGCCCAAACAGACCGCGATGATCAATAAATATGTCAACACCGTGGACAGCTTTGACAATCACAGCTGCATCCCGCAGTATTTTGAATCGGTCAATGCCGCAGCTCAAGCTTCCGGTTTCGTTTCAGTCATTTCCACCGGCTGGGATCCGGGCGTATTCTCAATGGAACGCGTTCTTGCCAACAGCTTCCTCCCCGGATGCCGCGCCTACGGATTTTACGGTTTGGGCGAAAAGGGCGGCTTGAGTATGGGACACTCCGATGCTCTGCGCACCATTGAAGGCGTTCTCGATGCCCGCCAGTATACCCACGCCGTACCCGAATCCATCGAAAAGGTGCGCCGCGGTGAAAATCCGCAGTTCACCCCCGGCGATATGCACACCAGAGAGTGCTTCGTTGTCGCCGCCCCCGACGCTGACAAGGCGAAGATCGAACAGGAGATCCTCACTATGCCCGGTTACTTCGCTCCTTACAAGACGGTGGTGAACTTCGTCTCTATGGAAGAGCTCAAAGCCAAGTACAGCGGTTTCCCGCATGACGGTCTCGTTGTCGCTGCCGGAACCACCGGAGACGGCAACCCCGCCGGTATCGAATACCGCTGTCAGTGGGGAAGCAATCCGGAAGCCACCGCCAATATCCTCGTCGCTCACGCCCGCGCCGCCGTGCGTCTTGCCAAAGAGGGCCGCAAGGGCGCATTCACCATTCTGGATATTCCGCCGTCATATTTTTCCACGATGAGTCAGGCTGAACTGCTCAAGAATTGGATGTGATTTTTCAGTAAAGGGAGATTTTCTGTTATGCACAATCAGCGTTCCATTCTTGGCAACTATCTGCAGGAGAGCGTTATCCGGCAAATCCGCGAATTGAATACCGCGCGCACCGCCCGGATCGATGCCCTTAAGACCAGAGCCGATGCAGAAGCTTATGTCAAAAGTGTCCGGGAAAAAATTGCCAAATGTTTTCCCATGCCTGCCGACCGTTCGGTTCCGGAGGCGGAAATTACCGGGATCGTTGATTATCCGGAATTCACCATCGAAAAGATCATCTATTTGAGCCGGGAAAATTTCCCGGTCACCGCCAATTTGTTCCTGCCGAAAACTCCCGGCAAGCATCCCGGCGTGATCTTTATGTGCGGACATTCTGCCAACGGCAAATGTGCTGAACCCTACCGGAGCGGTGCGGCAAATCTCGCTGTAAAAGGTTTCGCCGTACTGCTTATCGACCCCATCTCCCAAGGCGAACGCTGGCAGTTCACGGGCGTTCCAAATGCTTTAAAAATCAATGGTCTTTGCACCAGAGAACACAATATGCTGGGCAAACAGCTCCGTTTGTGCGGTGATTTCTTCGGTTCGTGGCGGGCGTACGATGCTTTGCGCGGCTTGGATTATCTCCTGTCGCGCCCGGAGGTCGACCCATCCCGCATCGGTATCACCGGAAACTCCGGCGGCGGAACTATGACCACCTTTACGCAGGCGCTCGATGAACGCTTCACTATGGCGGCTCCGAGCTGTTATGTGACCAGCTGGCAGCGCAATTTTGAAAACGAACTGCCCGCCGATGTGGAACAGATCCCGCCCGGCATTCTGGCAGCCGGATGTGAAATGGGTGACTTCATCCTCGCTTACGCACCGCGTCCGGTGCTGCTGCTGGGTCAGAAAAATGACTTCTTTGACCCGCGCGGGCTTAATGAAACCTATAATCAGGTGAAAAAAGTTTACGCCCTGCTCGGAGCTGAAGATAATGTCCAATGCTTCATCGGCCCCACCAACCACGGCTACTCCATCGAAAACCGCGAAGCGATGTACGGATTTTTCACCCGTCATGCAGCGGTCGATGCGGAAAGTAAAGAGTCCTTCGATGGTGTGCAGATTTCTGAAAAAGAGATGCTCTGTACCGAAAGCGGTCAGCTGGCGACCAGCCGTCCGGAATTCAATCTGGTGCATGATCTGATTTTGAAAAAGGCCGCCGAACTTAAAGCCGCCCGTGCCAAACTTTCTCCTGCGGAAGTGAAGAACTGTTTGAAAAAACTTCTCAATATCCCCGAAAAAATCGAAGAACCCTATGTCCGTATGCTGCGCGGCATTCAGGTCGACGGCATCTGTGATGAACGGAGCCGCTTCGCACGCTTCGCCATCGAGGGCGATCACGGTATGCTAACTCCGCTTAAATTGAACAGCGGACGGGCATTTTACCACTTCCCCGAACTGGAAAAACTTACCATCTATATCCCCCACCTTGACGGCGCAAATGAAGTGGTAAAAATCGACCGCGACCCGGACGATATCTACGCCGCACTTGATGTGCGCGGCATCGGCGAAACTTTGTCGCTCGGAGCCGACCAGAATCAGGCAATGCGCAAGTTCAATGCCGTTTACAGTCAGGATTATCACTATGACTCCGTGGCGCTGATGTTCGGGACTTCAACCGTTGCCCAGCGGGTGATGGAGATCCTCCGCGCGATCGAGTTTGTAAAAACTCGCGGCGTGAAACGCATCGAACTTGCCGGCCGTGGACAGGGAGCGCTGCCCGCTGTCTTTGCCGCGCTGGTCAGCGATGATGTGGCGGCGTTGAAGATTTACGATGCGCCCGAATCCTATCAGAGTATGGTGGAAAAACGGATGTCGCATTGGCCGCAATCCTGTATGGTTCCGGGAATTCTGGAGTATATGGACTTGCCCGATATCTATGAAGCGATTGCCGCATTCAAACCGTTTTCTGCTTCGTTTGTCAACGAACCGCTTCCGGAGATGTAATTCCGCTGACAGTTATGCAGGGGGGGAAGGAAAAACTTTTTTCTTCCTCTCCTGTTTTTTATTTGATTAAACAATGTCTATACTGCCAAACATTCATCATTGATTTACAAATCGTCTTTCCGGAATGATTTTTGACATTTTTTAATTTTTTCAATTTGCATCATCGCCACTATTGCAGTATCTTTTATCAGTGAGCAAATAATACTGAACTAATATTCATCATAGATGAAGGAAGTTGTCAAAAATGGCTATAATGACCAGAAACTTCAACAGTGTCGATATGAGTGACCCCAAGGCAGCCGCATTGGCGGTGAAACGTGCCGCTTTGGAAATGGGCGCCGATGTCGTCGGTATCGGCAATATCGAGCGCTGGGCAAATGCCCCCTTGCAGATGGATCCCAAACAGATTATGCCGGAGTGCAAAAGCATTATCGGTATGGTGTTCCGGGTGCAGCGCGGCAGTCTGCGCGGTATCGAAGAAGGTACCTACTTCAGCAACTATTCCGCAATGGGGTACGGCGGTATCACCTACCTTTATATGCCGATGACGGTCATCAATTTGAGCAAATTTATCGAAGACCAGGGATATGAAGCTATCCCGATGGGCCACCAGAGCGACTGGCGCGCGATCAATAACAGCGGTGAACCCTTTCCCGGATACAGCCGTCCGGTGCGTCCGGGACAGGCTGCTCCGGATATTATGGTGCATCTGCGTATTGCCGCTTATCTGTGCGGTCTGGGCGAAATCGGTTTCAGTAAAATGTTTTTGAGCCCCCAGTTCGGCCCCCGCTGCCGCGTCGGTATCGTGCTGACCGATGTGGAACTTGAACCCGATCCGATCTATGACGGTCCCCAGCTCTGCAACCGCTGCATGGCGTGTGTCCGTGCCTGTCCGGGACAATGTTTCCCGACCGATAAGACGGTGAAAGTCAATCTTGCCGGACATGAGGTCGAGTGGGCGGATATTGATGTTGCGAAATGCAACATCGCATTCCGCGGAGCGGTCCGAACCGATACTCCGCAGAGCGATCCTTATATGCTCAATACCAATACTGTTCCGGGCGAATGGTCGCCGTTTTATCATAAACCGCGCAATCTTTACAACACCGGACAGGCGGTCTGCGGTTCCCGCGGCTGCACCCGTGCCTGCATGATCAGTCTGGAAAGCCGTGGAGTTCTGCAGAATACTTTCAAACAGAAATTCCGCCGCCGTCCGGAATGGAAGGTCGATTGGAGTATCCCGTATACCCCGGAAGGCGATGGCGAAAAGGACAAACTGTACGTCGATTGAACTATGCCCAATTCTGAACTTGTACAATCTCTGCTGCGCGGACTTGATATTTTGAAGCATATCTCGTCGCGCCCCGATGGAATGCGGCTGAATGAATTGTCCTTTGTCACCGGACTGAAAAAGCCGACACTTCACAATCTTTTGCGCACGCTTATCGCCAGAGGATTTGTTTTCAAAGACGGTATGAACCGCTTTAATATCGGACCTGCGGTCTATGAGATCGCCGGTTCCGGTGCTTTGACACGGCGGCAGATGAAAGCACAGGCCATATTTCCTTTGCTTGCAGAAAAACTGCCCGGTTGCACGATAACCTTATCCACTCTTTCTGTCGATACCGTCCGCTGTCTGTTGCGGATATCTCCGGATGCTCCGGGAGAACTTCAAAATCCGGCAGATCGCACTTTTACCCCTTATGTGATGGCATCTGCGATCGTATTGCAAGCAGTATATCCCGAAGAATCCGCCCGGTTGGAAGAACGCTATCCCTTTGATGAATACGGTGTCGGTTTGTGGGGCAGTACGGAAAATTTTGCCGCGGCAAAGGCAAAGGTCGTACAGGATGGATTCTGCTGCCGGATCTCCAAAGGTATGGCAGCATTGGCATTCGCAATGCCGGAATATTATGCGCTGGGATTTCATTTCCCGATGGACAATGATTTCTGCGTCAGCAAATACCGTGAAATCGCAAATGAGTTCCGCACAATGGTCTGGGAGGAGCAGAAATGAAATTCGCCGCCGGTTATCAGTGTATCACTGATGGACAGATGTTTTCTGAAATAGTTGCCGATTACCGGAATGAAATAGGCGAAATATACTTTGCCTTTCCAGGAATTGCTTCCGGCAGACCCTGCGGCGGGAATATCCCCGAAAGGATCGAACAGCTGGAGTATGAACTTGCCTGTTTCCGGCAGATGGGGATAGCATTGGATATCCTCTTTAACGGCAACTGCTACGGCAGCTGGGCCGTTTCAGAAAAGTTTCAGCGCGAGATCGTGTCGACTCTGGAACGTTTGGAGTCTCTGGAACTGCTGCCGGAGATCGTCACCACAACTTCGCCTTTTGCCGCTGCGGTGGTGAAACGCTGCTTTCCGGCGATCGAGATCAGAGCTTCGGTCAATATGAGGATCGATTCAACGACCGCGATGGAATATCTTTCCGATAAGTTTGACAGTTTCTATATCCGGCGCGATCTGCAGAGAGATATGGAAACAGTAAAGGCGTTTCACTCCTGGTGCCGGGCAAACGGTAAAAAACTTTGTATGCTGGCAAACAGCGGATGCTTGAGAAATTGCCCGTATCAGACATTCCACGACAATCTGGTGGCGCATGACGCTGAAATCAGAGAGGTGCGCAATGTGCATAACTTTATGCCGCATTTGTGCTGGGAACGGTATCGGAAAGCTGGAAATCGGAGCGACTTTTTGAGAAGTTCATGGATCCGGCCTGAAGATGTGCAGAAATATGAACCTTTTATCGATGTGATGAAGCTGGCGACCCGGCAGCATATTTCACCCCGGATGATTCTTGGAGCATATATCGCCGGTCGTTTCGAAGGCAATATGTACGATCTTACGGAACCGTGCTTTTCGCAGCATTTCGCGCCGGAAATATTGGACAACCGGGCGTTGGACGGCGTTGAACTGCCGGGCAAATGCGCTTCAAATTGCACTCATTGCGGCAAGTGTGAAGAAATTCTTGCCGGTGCGACGCTGAAACTTTCTGAAGAGATGTGAGATCCCCGTTTGTTCAGAGCAGCAGAAACGCCGCCGGGATACCGCGATAGAGTTGACCAAAATGGCAGAAGAAATTCAGTAACTCTGTTACTTGATAGCATCAAAATATGCTTTCCCGTCAATGCCGATACTGAACCACATTATAGGAAAGAACCTGAAGCGCAAATCTTCGCTGGTACATATAATATCTTTATTCCGCGATTCTAAAATATCTTTCTTTACATCTTCTGTAAAAATCTGCGGATAATATTTCAAAAAATCATCCCGGTTTTCCAAGTAACAAATATCAATATCCGGAACTCTGATTTCAGCCGGATAAATGATCATTTTTGAAATGGCATCCGCATCATTGTTACGAAGATGTTTTTGCAGAGTCGGCAAAATATTTTCGACAGCCGGTTCTTCCCGTTTCAATATTCCGGCAGGAAAATATTTCATACTGCTCGGTTCAGTTGGCGACTCCTTGATAGGCTTCACTTGGGAAATATGTTTGTCTCCGTAAAAATCTCCGAATGGTACTCCAACTTTGTGCCATTTTTCATTGCTGTCACAGTATTCAATGGTCATTCTGCCATTTTCAAATTTCTGCCAGTTGGAGATAAAACCCACATTTTTGCCCAGATTACGGGAGAAAACCGTGCGATCTTCTTCAGTATAATCGGGGATGTGACTCTGGAAAAAATAGTTTTCCCCTTGTTTGTAAATCAAAAAAAGATATGTCCTGCCGCCAAATTTATATTCTGAATCGTAGCTTGAAGCAAATGCAAGTACCGTTATTTCCTGTTCTTTATCTTTACAACAGCATCCGGAGATAAAAACAGCGGCAACCACCGCAACAAACAAAAAAATTATCGTATTCTTTGGCATAACCGACCTTACCAATTATAACCCTAAAACATATTTTAATATATCACACAAGATAGGATTTGTCAATGACTGTTCCACGCCGCCATCGTTCTGTGAGTTATGGCATAATAAGCCAATTTTTTTGTTGACGATTGAGATTATATGTGGAAATAAATTTATTCGCAGATAACCATTGAAAAAGGAGAGTATAATGGGCGTGAACGAGATTATGGCAAAATTAGATGAAGCTTCAAAACCAAAGTATTACAAATTCACCTACAATGGAGACGGTCGTTGTAAAATTTGTCCGCAATATAACGGAAAAGTCTTTCCGGAAGATAAACTTCCTCAAACTCACCCCAACTGCAAATGTGCCAAACTGACAAGTGATCCGGTTGATATTTCGATGGGAAAATTTTCTCCGTCTTTGGAATATTTTATCGGCAAGAATAATTTTAATGACAGTCGTCGGAAACTTGAAACAATTTTTGGCAAACAGATCGATACCATTCCGCACTCCGAACCTCAATACAAACTTTCCGATATGATAAAACGCGATGGATATGTTATGGCATTGTATCGTCATCTTGCGATAAGGGAAGACAAACGCGCAATTCCTTATTTAGATGGGAAATTTATTCCAACAATCGGAATTGGAATCAATATGACAGAAGAAACCAATATCAGAAAATTGTTAAATATGAAAGCGATCTCTCCCACCACGGCTGATATATTAAGAAAATTTAAAAATTTGAATGAATATTCAAGACAAAGAGAGATTGAAAGGTTACAACAGCAAATAAAATTAAACGAAAATCAGATGATGCGATTATTTGCAAAATCGTTTACTGTTGCCCGAAATGATGCACAGTCGGTATTGTCAAAAGGGAAATGGGTAAAACAAAAGGATAAAAATGGCAAAGTTTATATGGCTTGGGATGACAATGCCATTGACAATACCACATGGCAAAAGATGCCTGATTTGGTAAAGGCGGTATGTGTCGATCTATCTTTTAATCTCGGCAAACAGAGAATGGGAAAATACAAAAGCTTTATAAAAGCGGTAAAAGCGGAAGATTATCGCAGAGCTGCTTTGGAACTGGTGAATTCGGGGGACTATCTGGACAATATAAAAACAGATCCCAGTAAAGAGCCGAAAAATCCGGGGCTTGCCAGACGCCGCCGGGATGCCGCGATCGAGTTGACGGAATTGGCAGAAAAAATTGGAAAATGAAAGTTTCACAGTTGAATTCCCTACGGGAAATGATATATTATCCCTTATAAGGTTATAAGGAATAAGAAAATTTTTATGAAAAAAGTTGGAATAAAAGCAATCATTCTGATACTTTTTTTACTGCATATACCGCTCTTTGCTTCAGAATGGCAAAAGGAATTGGATGCCGCCAAAGCGTTGGGAATAAAATTCAGCAGCGACAACAAAACCTTGCTTAAATGTCCCCGCGATGTTGAAAAAGTGATTATTCCCTCGTGTGTAAATTCCATTGGCGAGTATGCGTTTGAGTTTTGTTACAACTTAACCGGTATAACGATACCAAACAGTGTAACACATATTGCCCAAGGGGCTTTTGCCGAAATCAAATCAGTAAAGGTTTCCCCTGATCATCCGACACTTATAACTGATGATGCCGGAGCATTGATCGATGCCAAAAAAGGAATTTTGCTCTTTTTCCCGCCTGACTATAAAGGACATTACACGATACCGGACAATGTAACGCAGATTGGAGATGAGGCGTTTCATGGGTGTAAAAAACTAAACAGCGTAACGATTCCCCAAAGTGTAAAACGCATTGGTTATCGTGCGTTTTACAATTGTCACAAATTAAATAATTTAACAATCCCGAACAGCGTAGAGTATATGGGAAATGGAGCGTTTTCAATATGCGAAAGTTTACGCAGTATAACGATTCCTCCAAGCATAAAACAGATTAGTTTTGCAGCATTCATTCATTGTAAAAATTTAAACAATGTAACTATTTCAAATGGCGTAACTCATATTGGCGGCATGGCGTTCAGTGACTGTATCAATTTAAGCAGTATAACGATTCCACCGAGTGTGACCCACATTGCCGAAAAGGCGTTTGCCGATTGCGATAAATTAAGCGTTCTGGTGATTCCAAACAATGTCACACATATTGAACAGGGGGCTTTTTATATGTTCAAATCGGTAAAGGTTTCCCCTGATCATCCGACACTTATGACCGATGAAGCCGGAGCATTGATCGACATAAAAAAAGGAATTTTACTCTTTTTTCCTCCGGAGTATAAAGGACATTACACGATACCGGACAATGTAACGCAGATTGGAAATATGGCGTTTTATTGGTGCAAAAACTTGAATAGCGTAACGATTCCCAAAAGCGTGACGAGCATTGGATACAGTGCATTTGAAGCATGTTCCAATTTAAGCAGCGTATCAATTCCAAACAGCGTGACCAGGATTGGTGATAAGGCATTTTCCGGGTGTCGCAACTTAAGACATGTAACGATCCCGGACGGCGTAAAGGAGATTGGCAACGGGGCATTCAGCTGTTGCTACAGATTAACCGATGTAACAATTCCCGGCAGAGTGGAGTTTTTAGGGGGAGAGGTATTTGCCGCATGCGAAAGACTAAAAAGTGTTACGATTTCGGACGGGGTGAAATACATTGTTGACGAAGCGTTTTGGGGGTGTGATAACTTAAGCAGTGTTACGATCCCGGACAGCATAATACGCATTGGTCTTGAGGCGTTTGATGGGTGTGACAAATTAAAAAGTGTTACGATTTCTGCCAAAACCGAATATTATCCGGATTCATTCCCAAAAGATTGCAAAATCATCAAACGGTAGCAACCAAATCATATTGAACATGGAGAATGTACCATGAAAAAGTTTCTGAAATATTTTATTGTCATGCCGCTGCTGGTGATAATCGGCATTTATGCTTTGAATGCGATTATCTTTTTGACAATATGGTATTTCGGGTATGTCCGGGTAAATAATCTATCAATCGTAACGGTTGGAGTAACTCCGGTAAAAATTGACATACCGGTAAAATTTTCATCCTGCGACAGTCATCCTTCAATTCCGAGCATTGCCTTGAGGACAAAAAACCGGCATCGTTATGCGCTACGCTGTATCCCTGAAAAAAATGTTCTTTGTATAACGGCTTGTGACATGGGATGGTTTATCAATGTATATTCTGCCCGGTATGAAGTGACTGATCCGAAAGTCAGGGCAGAACTGATTGAACTTTTCAAAAAAGCGTGGCAGGAAGAAGAAAAACTCCGGCAACGAGCCAAGAACAACGAATAATTCCGCAGGGGATGTGAAGAGTTCGCTTTACGGCAATCGCTTTCGGCGCCGGGTTGCTCCTTGCAAGGTTACTCTTGAGGGCGCGGTTTCACATGGGCAAGGCGCGTCCATGCCCCGGAACGGTAGCGCAAACAGAAGCCGGTGATCCGCACCATCCAGTCCAGAACCATTGCAATCCATACCGCCAGCACCCCGCTGCCGATCAAGCCGGCAATAAAATAACTGCTTCCGACCCGGATGGCAAACATTGAACCAACGGAAATCAGCATGGTAACTCTGACATCGTTCATGGAGCGCAGTATGCACGGAAACACAAAAGAGCCCGGCCACATAAGTATTCCAATGCCGGTGTGGATCAATATAAGATACCATGCCAACTGCCTCGTTCCCTCATCCAGCTTGCTGAAGCAAAGCAGTATCAACGGCGTACATGCCAGTACCAGCAAACTCCACAAGCCATGAGTGATATATGCCCAACTCATCATTTTTTTGACATAATACCGGATCTGTTTTTCATCCCCGGCCCCCACTGCCTGACCTATGACAGTGACCACCGCCAGCGTAAAAACGCCGCCACAGGCATTGCCGAAAATATCGACGGTGTTTGCCACCGCGTTGGCGGCGATCTCCCTGGTTCCATAAGAGGCGATCAGCCCCAGAACCAATATTCTGCCGAACTGGAAGACACCGTTTTCGATGCCGCCCGGGATACCGATAAACAGTATTCTCTTTATGAATTGCCACGAAATGCGGAAACCGCTCCGGAAATCTATAAAAATGAGCTTTGATTTGTCCGCAAGCATAAACAGTATGATCGCGGTTGAAAGCAGACGGGCAACCAGGGTCGCGTACGCAGCACCGGCAACGCCCAGTTTGAACAGATAAATAAGCAATGCGTTACCGGCGACATTGACGATATTGCTGATAATGGCAATATGCATTGTAACTTTCGTCCGGTTCATCACACGGAACAAGGCGGTACATCCGCCGTAAACGGCGACACAGGGCAGGGTCAACAAAGTTATTTTGAAATACTTAACTGCGGCAGTATGGACATCTTCCGGAAGTTTGCCGTAGAAAAGTCGGATTATCTGCTCCGGGAACAATTCTCCTGCTGCAAGAACCGCTGTTCCGGCAACAAACAAAATTGCCAGCAGCTGTTTGGCACTTTCGCGGGCGCGGAGAAGGCTTTTGGCGCCGATGTATTGAGCCGCCACGACCGCGCCGCCGGTTGCCAGAGCAATGATGATACTGCCGGCACAGTTGTTGAACATATCGATCAGAGATACAGCCGAGATGCTTGCTTCTCCCAATCCGGCGACCATCAGCGTGTCAGCGCTGCCCACCAGTCTGAACAGCAGTTGTTCAAAGAATAACGGTATTACCAACCGGAGAATATCTCTGGTCGTAAAAAGAGAATATTGACTGTCATCAGTAAGAAAGTGCAGTTTTTTGCTGACTGAATTAATGAACATTATTTGATTTCCCGGAGGTAATAGTTCTGTTTTTTGTAAACGCTCTGTTCACATTGAGGGGAGATAATATTTCCCCAATAATTACATTGTTATCGGAGTAAGCTCTGCCGCGACAAGCCGCCGTCGCACAAGGCTATGGCGGGACAAGTCGGGAGCAACCATACCCCGCCAATCCATCACCGCTTCTCTGGGATGACTTCGAGCCAGTAGCCGTTGGGCATTGTGGTCATAACGAATACATCCCCATACATACTTAACTGTTGAAACCATCCGGCACCAATGCCAACTTATTGATTGAGGCATGAGCTTTGCTTAATGATTCGTGTACCATTGTGACTTCATCGAAATCCCACATCTTCAATTTTTTTCGATCAATGGCGTTTTCCGGGAGTTCTTTCTTTATTTTCTCAATTTGTTCGGCTGATGAAACAGCTACAATAGCCTGTACCGCAGCATTGCTTTGAGCTCTGAGCAGATTCAGAATTAAACTGTCAATAGAGCCGCTGGATTGGACTTCAAAGACGTAAATAGCCTTTCCCATATTACCGATCTTAACTTCCCATACGGCGTCAACAACAGCACCTGCAGCAATTTTTACTTCAGCTTGGCTTTCAAAGCCAAGCCAAATTCCAATTTCGACAAGTTTTTGCTTTATCTCATCATGGAGGGATTTTTGAATTTTATGATTACTGACAACAGTGGTCGGTTGAGGAGGAGCAACGACGGGCGCAGTTTCACTATCAGAGGGCATTTCATCCCATAACAGATAATCAACTGCCAATAACGTTGTATCCTGAATTCCCTCGTTTTTCATTTCAGCAGCAATTTGCTTACCGATCTTGCAAACCTCAAGGAACCGTTTGCCAGTATATTGGTAATTATATTTCGGGAGATCAGGAACTTCCAAAAAGTTAAGAGCTTTGACCGTTGTACCGTTAAAGATCATATATTCATCAGGGTTGTAATATGACAACAACTCGCTGATAGTTGCCGGTCCCATTCCCTTGATTTTCTTCAAGAAATTATCCCAACGTTTGATAATATCGTTTGAACCGAATAGTAATTCAGCCAGTTGTTTTTTTACATTAACAAAACCGTTATCAGCAATAATCTTATCGACTACAAATTTTTTATTTCCCCAAATAATCATCGCCCATAAGCGACTGATATATTTGTAGAAATCATCCTCGGTCATGGTCAATAACTTATCCGAAGAGAAGCTTTGAAAAAACGCAATTCTCTCCTTGCGTTCTTCCATTGCCTCTTGCAAACTTTCAGGATTTTCAACCTGTCGACATTTAAGATGTTCAATGGCAGCGGTTAATTTTGTTTGATTCATTAGTCCTATATTCTTTCTAAATCATAAAAGCTCTTGTTGCCGATCTATGATGCAAGGCATTTTTTTCTCGGTTATTTTATCTTCTGGTCCAATCTCTCCAAATAACAACGGAGAATCAGGATTGTGAAGACTGCATTGCTTAACTACTGTTGCCGTACTAAAATTAGCATAACAATATAGGCAACCATGTCGGCAAGTGTTGTAAGCTCCGATATCAACGCTTTCGATACACCCACATTCTTCCCGCTGGTTCTTGTCTTTGCTCGCAAGAACTCTTCCCCCGCAAAGATGAGCTATCAAGCCAGAATCAATGCATTGCCCATGTCTAATACCTATGGCAGAGAGGTCCAACATCTCTGCGCATGTAACTAGCTTTAGTTTCAATGATGATGCAATATCAAAAAGTTTTCTGCTCAATTCAAGTTTTTGCGAAAGGCTTGGATCATAAAAATCAATTCCTGCCATATTGCGTTCTGTCTTCTTGTAAAAATCCAAAAAGCTGATAACGCACTTATTCGTATATGGAGCTAATATTTTCGCAATATATTCGAAATATTTTACATGATAATCAAAAGATATCTTATCTGTAAAGATAATAGGATCATATCTCCAAATTATTTTTTCTTTACCTATAAGTTTTGATAGTTGTATGAAGGTATCAAAAACTTGTTTTTTTTCTGGGACTCCCGGTTCAATTGTTCTATCATATGGATTAACTGTAAACTGAAAATAAAACGGAATTTCTGCTTCAAGATGTTTAAGATCACTTGAATGATGAGTAAGCATATTCACTGGATTTTTAGTCCAAAACACAAAACAGTCAACCGCCTCTTTGCTCAAATTTATTCTGCTGACTTGATGGGCGTTCATCGGATTACGAACCAACGAAAATCCAGCATGCAAACGATTAAAAAACCAATCGCTATAGAAAGCTGGAATATCTGTACGACGGCTTGCACTTACTATCATGTCTATTCCCTTTCTAAAACTAATCGTTGAAATCTTGCAGAACGAGTTGTTAATTTAGGATGACGAGATATGTTGCATTCCCAACATTCATCATTATATGATTTACATTGCTCGTTAAGAGTTCCGATAAAATCTTTTATTTCATCAGGGAATGTTGCATCTATATACTTGCAACATGCTTTGGGGTCTTGAAAAGCAATAGGATCAATATCTCCATTGATTAACTTATAACCCAAAGATTCCATTTTTGTGACAATAATTCTCATCCGGTCAACATCATACCCAATCCCTTCTGCCATTATGGAACTTAGTATAATGATTTTCTTTTCAAAAAAATCTGCAGATAAGTTATTGACAAAACTAGTAAATACACTATCTCCAATATCTGATAACGATTTCGGGAACATCAAAACATTAGACTGCGGAAAGGTTGTCGTTGCAATGTCATTCAAATTGAAAACTATGTTACCTTTTGTCGTTGGTAAAAAGTTTGTCGCTTTCAGCTCCCAATCAACAATATCATACCCGATATATTGAAAATTAAAGCTTGGCGATGCAAAATATAATGCAGCTCCGTCTACACCACAACCACACCCGATGGATAAAATTTTAGGATCTGTCTCCAGGCAAGGTAAAGTATTTTGATACAGACAGTAATATTCTGTAAAATATGCATAAAAATATCGCATTAGGTACAAGCTCTGTACCCATTTATTAGAATAACAGGGAGAATGCCCCGCCTGAAAATCTAAATCTTTCAATTCGCACAAATGCCTATTGGAGCTTTGATATTGCTTAAATTTAGTAAAAGCGTTCTCCAAAAAACTGTTGATGAACGTTTGCATTGGCGAAAGCCCCGTGTATAACCGTATCACTTTTAGCCTCATCGCTGCTCAGGAATGATTTCTAACCAATAGTTATTGGGCATACTTGTCATAACGAATATATCCCCATTACCGCTTTTCAGGCACGACTTCTAACCAATAGTTATTTGGGTCGGTCACAAAATAGATTCCCATTTCGGGGTTTTCGTAACAAATGCAGCCCATTTCGGAGTGGCGTTTGTGGGCTCCTTCGTAATCATCGACCTTGAAAGCCAAGTGAAATTCGTTATCGCCGAGATCGTAGGGACGATCCATTTCACGCAGCCAGGTGAGTTCGAGTTGGTGGCTGCTGTTGCCGTCTTCCAGATAAACGATGATAAAGCTGCCGTCTTTAGCGTTGATACGGCGCACTTCGTGCATATCAAAAGCATCCTGATAAAATTTGATGCTCTTGTCAAGGTCAAAAACATTCAAGTTGTTGTGAACCATACGGAATTTCATAGTCTCGTTCTCCTGTTTTAATATGTTCTCAATAAAACATAATACCGTAATGGCGCAAATGCAAATCCTGAAAGTTTTTTCTTGCTGATATTTGACTTCTTTTTTCATCTGTGCTATGTTTTGAACAGGCAAAACGCAGAGGATGAATAGATGCTTGATTTCAAACAACAGGATTACGGCACTGATTGTGCGTGGGACATCGTTACCGGATGCACCAAGTGTGCCCCTGCTTGTAAGCATTGTCATGTTCTGCGATGCAAAACGAAGTATCCGGAAGTTAAATTTCATGCCGAGAAACTTGAATCGCCGCTCTATGCAGCGATGCCTTTGCTTATCAATGTTGCTCCCAATGGAGATTTGTTTCATCCTGAAATCAACAAACAGCAGATACGCAAAATATTCGGGGTTATAAATCAAACTCCGCAGCATCAGTATCTTATTCTCACCCGCCGTCCACAGCGGATCAATAAGCTCAAATTACCTATTCCAGATAATGTCTGGCTCGGCGTTTCGATTGCCGATAAAAATGAATGGAATTTGTTTAATGAGCTGAAAAATATTCAAGCTCAAACAAAAGTCGTGGCATTTGCTCCGGCATCAAATCACTATGAGTTAAATATGCCGCTTGATGGTATATCCTGGGTGATAATTGCTCCTGATAACCGGAGGCGCAAAAAAGCCATTCAATGCAGTATAGATACCGTGGGGCAACTGATGCATAATTGTTCTTCCCGAAAGATTCCCTGCTATCTTGAGAAGTATCATAACTGCTCAAAAGATTATTTCTATTACAGCACCCGCAATCAATACCCAGTTCTTGATGTGATGAAGCAATGTTTTCAAGAAAACGCTATATCACTCCGCCGACCATTTTGGAATGCTAAACGGCATCGGAAGTGGGGCGAAGAAAACTGGCGGGATTGCTACTCGGATCATATTTCTGATACCAAAATCAGTTTTGAAGAACTGGCAAAGAAATGCCGCAAAGATTATGACAAAATAAAATTATTGGGGAAACTGTTGCGAGCGGTTAACCGTAAAAACACCTCGCCATTCGAGCGGGGTAAAAGACTGGCTCAAATCAGAGATGACAAACTTTATAAAGCTCTTGATTTCAAATCATTTGATGATTTTTGCAAACAGCGTATCAAGCTCAATCATGCCCACATATACCGTTTGATCTTTCATTATCAACTCAATGCACGCTTGCTGAATGAAAAGTTGAAAATACTGCCAGAGCAGCAATCCCGCCAGTTGCGGACATTTGGATTGGAAGAGGCGGTACGAATAGCCGTAAAATACCGCCGGACTCCCAAGATTGAGCTGGAAGATATTTTGACGGAGTTAAATGAATCAGACAGTACTCAAACTGTTATTCGCATTGGTAAACGCACATTGTTTTTGAGTGATGAAAACTTGTGGCATCAGGAAATAGTAAAATTTGCCGGAGGTAATATAAAAACAGCAGTGGCTGTTTGTGAACGATTGCAAGGAGTGATTGAGGCAAAAGTTACCGTTGCAATTATCAGAGATGTATTCAAAGAACATTGTGCCAAACTTACGCAAAGCACTTTGAATATCGGTATTGAAATAGATGACAGCTTTATCCGGAACCTTTTGGATCAACAAACCGGACAATCAAAGCCGGTGTGATCCCGATATGCCGTCTGCATGGCTTCCCGTAACTCCTCTTGGCGGCTTTTGGCGATTATGAATGAATCATGCACCGGAAGTACGGGGATGCCTCTCGTGGCGAATCCGGCAACTATTGCCGTTGCGATCTTTGCATCAAGGTTCTGCAACTCCAAACTTATGCCGGAACAGAAAAATTGTTTGATTGGTTTATGGTATTCCTTGGCGATGGCAAGAGCTTCTTCGGTATTCATCTTTTCCAAAGCGGCTAACATGGAGTTGTCTTTGGCGGTTCTGAATGAGCCTTTGCAAAGCAGATTGTACTTTGTCTCGCCCAGAGATGAACGCAGTTTGTGTTCAGCATCGCAATTAAGCAAAATCAACATCAGTTTTTTGGCGGCTGGGCGCAGTTCAGGAGCAAGAAAACTGTAACCATCTTTTTCAAGTTGCAGTCCGATCTTGGCGTAAAGCAAATGTATATGCAGTGAAGAATAGTCCAGTTCAACTGTTCTTTCACCGTCAATCAGAATAGTGTTCCGTTGGATTTTGCTGAGTTGCTGATAACAGATGCTTCGTGGTGACTGATTGTACAGCCGCCCGCCTCTCTCGAAATTTTTTTGGTTGTGAATACTTCTCAAACGTGGAAAAAATCTGGTCAGATGATGAGTGTCTTTGTCACTGTCAAGATAAACATCAAAGATATGATGAGAATAACAGCGGTTTATCAACGTAAGTTTGGCAAGTAAATCTCTGGTATAATCCGAGTGCCGATAATGAACAGCTTCCCCTTTTTCATCTTTCAAAACTACCAGTTGACTGCTGAGTTTGAAAGGCTCTATGAATTCGGGCTGCCAATTATTGAACATCGGTTCCAGTAATGGTAAGCTCCAATAACGGCTCACCCTGCCGTGAGAACCGAACTTGAATCCTTTTTGAAATCCGATATATCCGGTTTCCGTCAAGTAATCAAGAATAGAAAGTAAAATCTTTTGATTGACATGATGACGCCCCATTGTTCCAGTCTTTGTGTAAGCGTTGTTATCTCTTGGGATTGCAAGACAACGACCAGAAAGTCTTCCTATGTAGAGATTACATAGAAGCGTTTTCAGATGTTCCTTTCCTTTGTAAAAGATTTTTACTTGAGAACTCTCTGGAAAGATTTCCCTTACTTCTCTCCAAAGTTTCTCTATTCCAGAAGAAATTTCCAAGTAATCTTTTGGAGAATGAAACATAAACGGAATAGAATCCTCGAACTGAAGAAAGTTCGAGAACTTCTTATCATAGAGCGAATTCATAGAACTCCTTTCTTTTTTTTTGTTTTTTTTTTCTTCTATCTATGAAAAAAAAGAGAAGAACGGGAAAGATTGGAAGAGATTTACAAGAAATACCATAACGCAGGGTATTTCGGTTCTTTCTTCATCAAAACAAACATTTTAATAAAGAATTTCAAATTCATTAAAATATTGTCATCACGCTTCTTTTTTCTAATCCGTCAACTATAAAACAAAATGGTATTTCAGGCAGGTATGCGTATTGATTGCAGTCCCATGCAGAGTTGCATGTTTGTTGATTATAGTTTATTTAATTTGTAGCCCGTTCGGGCTACAAAATTATCTGAAAAATATTAAACCATGTTTCAACAGCAGGAGAGTGACAATGAGAACCACCAATTGGCATGATTTATCAATTTATGTTGGTAAGGTAGTTGAATCTATCAATGAGATTTACGAGCCTCACCGGGAGATAATGAAATTTTTGAAAGAGTTGGAGAGTGTCTGCAAATTCTTGCACAAGCATGGCAAGGAGTTGCCGCTTGATGTTCATAAACAAATGAAAAGGGCGATATTAAAAGATATTGAAAACGAATACTGGATTTATGCCGGAGCAATCCTGAATCGGCATCCTGACCGGGAGCCTATGGATTTTGCTGACAAGAACAAAAAACACTCTCTATCGGCACGAAAGAGGCAATAGAGAGGCTTGGGGAAAGAAAAAGGGACTGCAAAGGACGATCAACGCTCTTTGCAGTCCCGGTTTTGTGTTACAGATATGATTATTCAAGATGGCGTCTTAATCTGACATGGTCGTAGTAGTTGATTTGGGCTTCGGAAATAACCAAATGATCTTCCGGAGCAAGTTTGCGAAACTCGATGCCGTTGAATTCCATTCCTTCGGTAAAGTGCTGAACGGTCTTGATCGTTTTGCCCATTTCAAATTGCGTATAGATCAATGAGATGCCAAATTCAGCATCGTCATCATCTATGAATTCGATCAAAGATTGCGTAACTTGCCAGTTTTTCATCGCAAGACGGGTACAGAGAAACAGAGCCAGCAAATCTTCACCGTATTGGGGCAATTTATATAGCAGCTTCACCAACTCGTAAATGTGAGTAGTTTCCCGCATTGCCCGCAAATAGCAAGTCTTCCAGTAGCGTTCCTTGTAACGCCATGACGGTTCATCATTGCAGAACAGTACCGCTTCGATTCTTTCATTATCGAATTTGTCAGCTGGGACTTTTTTCAGCCATTTAATGACCAATTCTTTGATTTCTGCCAATTCCTTTGCATTGGCATCACGTTCTTCCTGTGTAAGATAACCATACTTCATAAACAACAATCCTTTTTGTTACGAATGCCCCCATTGGCACTCTGCTGTTATATGAAGTAAATCATAAAAATCATTCATTTATCAAACAGTCTTGATTATTTGTCAGATTAAGATACAATGGTTTCCCTTCAATTTTTTCAACAGCAAAAATCCAAGTAAATCGTATGTTTTGAATTGTACCGGCTGCTGATACAATATATTTGCCAGGTTTTACATTATTGAGCAATGCCTGTCCATTATTGAACCCATTGACTCCATAAACTCTCTGTGGACGTTTATTTTGTACATCCCAAGCCAGCATTTGAAGAAGTTCCTGTGAATGATCGAGATATATTTTTCCCATTTTTATTATCAATTCCTGAATATTGAGTTTTGTATTTCCCAATTTCATTTGAGCTTCAAAATACTTGGTTGAATCAATGTTGGGAACAGCAGCATAAGTGTCCGCTTTAATTCTAAGTTCTTGCAACTGTCTCATATAATTTTGAAACTCATTAATTCTCGCAATAAAATCATTGTTTAAGGGAGCAAGAGAAATATTTTCAATAAATGGAATAAACTCCTGATTAGCGGTGTTGCGTAATTTTGCAGTGATAAATACCCGGTCATCTTGAATTTTTCTTACTGGAGCATTCATTGAACCTGGATGCAACGGTTGAGAAGATGGCATGCCATCGCCCCGCAGCCCAGTCTTACATCCGGGGCAGAAAATCGTGATTTCATCCGGCGGTAGTATAATTGATTTAATGTCTTTTCTACCTGCAAGACGATATTGATACATTTTTCCTGAAACCGGACAGAATGCGGTATTGCTGCAATATTCCATTTCTCTTAATTGCTGTAAATTGTCAGGGAACTTGCCATTATGATCTTTGGCAAATCTTGCCAGTTCTCTTCCGTATATTTTTAACTGACTGTTACAAAAATCATGAGGGAAACTGTATTCAGCAGAATGTTTTTGCAATATAAACAGTTCTTCAAAATCCTTGAAGCATTTAAAATCTTCCGGTTTGCCTGCTAATGTATAATCCTGTAAAAAACCATATTGGGAAAACGCTTTGGTATCGATTCGTTCCGGTGTGTCCAGTATAAAATATATGTAATAATCCTCTGGAGATATATCAATAATATTTTTTTTGATTTCAAATTCTCTTTTTGCTCCTGAAACAAATTTGATAGTACACGTTTTATCTAATGTGGGCGTTACAAAATGTATTCGGAAACGATATTTATTATCCTCC
Organism: Victivallaceae bacterium; assembly: GCA_045653515.1. Classification (GTDB taxonomy): domain Bacteria; phylum Verrucomicrobiota; class Lentisphaeria; order Victivallales; family Victivallaceae; genus UBA1784. The sequence continues at coordinate 30,142 of JAZOMB010000004.1, forward strand.
ATAGAAAATGTTAATCGAGGATATACACATATGCTGCTGTGCGCCTTGGTATATGATCCTGAAGCCGGTGAATAGATTATAAATTTGTCTTTTTCGTAATAATCAAAATTGATTTTTGAAGATGGGCTTGCCAGTGCCGCTTTATTTATTGCAACGATGCCATCCAGTTTTTTTACTCGTTTGCGGTGTTGTGCATCAGAACTGCATTGGGTCAAATAAATAGTTGTTGACAATACCAATATCGTGAAAATAATAATCTGCTTCCACGGTAAATTTGTCAAAATCACTTTCGCTTTAGCAGATTTTTGTGGCTTAGGGAGTGGAGTATTTCTGAAAGCAAGAGGTATGGTAATATTTTTTTTACAATACGGACATTCTGTGGTCAACCCTCTCCACTCTTCTTGAGCGGAAAGAGAATTTTTACATTGAGGACAGTTGAAGTTAAAAGTTTCCATAATATTGTTCCTGAAAAACACATTTTTGTATATTGAAAGTCAAGTTTTTCTTGAGAATCACTCTTCAGAATATCTTTATTTCTTTACAATAAATTATGAGTACTATTTTTTTGATGAGTTCAAAGGCAGGAATATTTTATCAATGAAAATGCTCAAGAAAAGGAAGAATATTGATATTCCCAAATTGAGTAAAACACATTTAGTTATGCGATCACTTTCAACAATATAACGCAATAACCCTATTGTAGAATATGAATTTTCTACTATACTGGCAGTATTGCGTTGGATATCATTGGTATTGTTTGCTATACTGACGGTGTTTTTGTATGTTGCGTATGTACTGTCTGCAACACTTACTTCATATTCACTCTTCAATTTGTAAGAGGAATCACCGTATCCGCTTTTTATATCCGAAGGTAATATTGATGGACGCGTTACTGGCTGATTGAAAATACCTACAGCATTAACCAAAAAATAACAAGAAGTAACGAATAACAATATTTTTATTATTCGTAAAATTTTATTGTCAAATCGCGATATTTTTTTGATGGCTTTATGCGTAGTAGTTGAGGTTGAAGTTTGGGGCAGAATATTACTTGGATGATTAGGTGTTACCAATAATGGCTGTTCTGTGGGGGGAATTACTATATTCTTTTTACATTCCGGACATTGTGTTTCCATGCCCCGCCATTCGTCTTCACCTGAAAGCAGATTGCCGCATTGCGGACAGTTGAAGTTAAAAGTTGCCATGATGAATCTCCTGATAGTTATGTTAAGTTTGTTTTTATCAGGAATGGCTCAAAAAAAGAGGTGCACCCCTGATCTGTATACCCTTGCACACCTACCACAGCGTTCACAGCAATACAAGCCCAGAAATGCACCGTGTAAAAAACACGGCACAAATCTTCCGTACTTGCTGTGATTTGGGCTTGTTGACAAGGTGGTAGTTTGCAAGGGTAGCCCAAAAAATTTATGCTTTAATTTGTTGTTTTATCTTATTGTTTGAGTGTTACCTCCGTTAATTTTACGAAACATGACCTAATTTACATTGGCTCAAGCAAAAAAGCAAGCAATTTTACATGTTTTTACCAATAAAAAATACGATCATTTATAAACTCTCCAATCCAGCGGGGCATCGCCCCATGGCGATGATCCCGCTGGATAAGCTCTATCTGCGAAATCAAACTCGCCACCAGATTATCAGCAAAATTCGACAAGTCCGTAATCCCGCCTTTTACGCACCAGACCTTCACGCCCACACTTTTCAATTTCTGTACCACATGACTTTCAAGATAGCTCGCCGGCAGCGGTCGCATCAGCCTTGTAAAGTCATCCAACAGTACATAGTCCACACTTTTCAGTACTCCTAGCACCTGTGCCAGCCCTTTGCGGTATTTGTGCGTTTTAAGATAGGTGCTGTTTACCCAGCTTTTATAGGCTTCATCTACAGCTGCCAACGCCAGTGCTTCGGTGGTGTCAGGGTACGTTTTACCGGAGATATTGAACTTCCAAGTTATTGTTCTTTATTGTGTTATACCTCTGTTAACTGAAAGTATTTCCTGTTTTCGCCAATCCCATTCGTGATTTTTTGATTCTTTCCATGCTCCTGGTTTGGGGTTGCAGCCTACGGTTACGATGTTCATATTTGAATCGTCGTAAATTTCCTGTTCCCGGGTATCGCCTTTGTAAAAACTTTTGTAGTAATACTTGATGTAAGCCTTGTTGCCTTTGAGCGATAGTGACCAGTCCGGGAGCAGACGTGAGGCACATTTGGCAATGCGTTCCAGAATGATTTTACGGTCATTATTCAGGATGATTTCAATGTGATAGCCGAAAATATTGATCCGCTTGATGATCTGTTGAGCATACTTTTTATAAAGGTTGCAATCGAAAAATTTGAGTTGCAGCTGATACAGTAAGGCTTGCAGTTCCTCTTTTTGAGCTTGAGGATCTATCGTAGAAAGTGCGGTAAGTTCCATAATTTCTCTCTGCACCTTTTCCCGGTCTTGTTTGAGCTGATTTGAATTTTTTTCAAATGTTTCCGCTTCAATACTGTCACGGTAGAACAAATCAGCAAACTTCTTTTCTTTGTCGGCAATCCGCTGCTTTTCCAGTTCCAGTTTGGCAATTTTATCCTGAATATGCTTATAACTGCTCAACTTCCGGCGTTCCTCCAAGATGGCATAAACCACCAATGCCATCAATGATTCGTGCAAACCGGTGTTGTAAAGTTGATCCGGGATCAGAGGCTTTTTCAAACTCTCTGCGGTAACCGGATGTCTGGTTCCCTGCTTGGGATGCCAGTTATACCGGAAAGGGTACATATAACGGATATGACTGCTGCCGCACTCTTTCCGGTAATCCCGGTAGACGTTGCGGGTACAAGTAAAGTAATAGACCCGCATTTCATTTTCTGATGGCGGCATACCTGAGCAAGAGGCTACTTGCATCCGATTGCCGCAATAACCACAGTAACACAAGCCGGTAAAGGCATAAACGTTTTTGCGGTCGTGGTTATGAATCCGTTTGTTTGCCAAACGCTTCTGCATCTGGTTAAACTGGTCAAGCGTAATAAGAGGAATAGAACCAAAACATTTTGATTCGATCAATTCACCTTTACTGTTATACGCATAACCGGCATACTCCGGGCGAGTGTAAATGACTTTCAAAGTATCATAATAGAGATCTTTGAAATTATACTTTGCACTGAGCCGACGGCAAATCTCCATATAAGAAATATTGGCTATACCGAGCTCAAAGGCTTCTTTGATCAATGCCGCCTCTTCCGGTATAATTTCATATTTGTGCTTGCCAACGTGCTTATAGCCCCGCAATTTGCTGCCGGAGGGGCGATAGCCTTCATTTTTCAGTCTCTGCAAAGATGCCTTGCTTTTCATCCGCTGATTTTCCAGCTGCATAGCATTCAAACTTGAAAGCAGATTTGTCAAAATGTTATCATAGCCGCTTGCCGGATCTTTCTCGCCATCTTTTACACATAACAGTTTGATCTTGGCTGAAACCAAAATCTGATTGATAAAGACCCCTAAATAGCTGTTTGCCAAAGGACGCATCAATCTTGTGTAATCATCTACAATCAGGTAATTGATCCCGGAGCGATTTGATAAAGCTTCTCCTAATCCGGTACGAGACTTCAATTTCTGGGTACTGGTTGATTGTGCCCACACTTGCAAGGCATGATCTTTTGCCGCAAAAATCTCTGCCTCCGACATAGCCGGGTAGAACTTACCGGATATATTCAAGTCCTTATATATCCCGACTACTGTAATTCCACGTTCTTTTGCAAGCTTCTGACAATTTTCAATTTGAATATCCACACTGAGTGATTGATCTTCATCTCCTGATGACTGACGGGCATAAATAACCGCCTGTGACTTCTTTTTCATGATTTATATTCACTTTCTTTTTGTACGATTAAACCAGGCAGAGGAAGTGCCAATTACTTCCTCTGCCATTCCCCTTGTTATTCCCCCTGAGCAATTACTCCGAAAAAGCTTTTGTCTTCGCTGAAAAATATAATTCCCCGGTCATCAGGATTGTATTTGAATGTCATAATTGAACAATCATAGACTTCATTCAGCAAATCATAAAATTTTTTGAAATCAACTTGAAAATCAAAAGCATCTCCACTGTGTTCAAACAAGGGTGCTGAACATAATATACGATTTTTACCATCTTCGACTTCGAAACGAATTTTATTATCCTTTCTGCCTTTGCAAAACAGTTTTCCTGTTCCTATAGAAGCAAGTTCATCAAGATAATCCAATGTATCTTTGACCATCAATGAAAACTTGCTGACTGAATTTGCATCCAATGCTATGTCGTAGTTGGCAATACATCCATGTTGCAGCACAATACACATATAAATATCGCCGGATTCAATTTCGATACAATTCTGATGAAAATGGAGCGTCATACTGTCGTTATCCTTGACATACTGAATGAGATCAATATATCTTTTTACCAGCATTCCACTCCAATTTATTTGGGAGTTTCCTGTTACAGATATCATTTTTTTGGCAACGAAACTTCCCGTCATACTTACAGCAGTCAGCTGCTGCCCTGTGCATGTTAAGTACAACATGTTTTTGTCTGAAGTAGATTGCGGCATCGGCTGTATATCCTTGATACATTTCAGCATCTTCCAAAACTTTGCCGGGTTGACTGTTATTGTATTTTCTTCATTATTGACCAGTGGGGGATAAGGTTCATTTTCCCAGCTATCGACAACTCTTTCTGTGACAGAAGAAGTACCATCAGTGAATGTGATCAGATAATTTGAAACAGACACATCAACATCGCCACGGAACTTTGTTGCTTCTCCTATACATTTCAAACGCACCAGATATGAAAAACTCTCATTACTGTCACAAGGAATTGAGTAATGACAGATAACACTTCCATCTCTATACTTGAATGTTACAAGTCCTTTCTCTGCTTTCATAATAATCTGCTTACCGTTAAAACCAGAAGAAGAGGTTTTGACAAAAGCTGCGAGGGTACGATACGCCTTATTCAGTTTTTCTTTATTGAGATTCATTTTTTTAACCTTTCTGTATTTTGATCTCTGTGATAATTGCTGAATGATTTCTGAAATAACAACCGTAAAAGCAACTGCTATGTCATGTGCCACCTCCAATTCTCTGTTTCAGTCAAACAGTTTGAAGAATGACATGGATTGGCAAAATGATAATTTGCCGATTTGTTAATGCACCTTTTTGCATTTTTCATTTTTCAAAACACTCCATTATGTTTTTGTTTCAAAGAACAATCGAGTCGCCATTGACTCGATGAAAAAAATCTTTGTCACATAGGTATATGAAGCGTTTCCAAAAAATCCGGGATTTTTTCGGGGGTATTTTGAGGTGTTTAAATGCATGTAAATCTTGATTATCAAGAAGTTGAATAAAAATGAAAAAATTTTTCATTTTTTTTTGAGATCAAGACACAAAAAAGCCCCTGATTGCACAAAAAACGGCAATCAAGGGCAAAAAAATGACAGAAAAATGGGTTAAAACAGGAGATTAAGAACGTTCAGAAAGTTACATAAATTATCGTAAAAAGAAAAGCAATGGGTAATTATTCGTTTAGGCAGCACAGCCGTTGGGATCGTTGACGAAGTAGATGCCCATTTCGGGGTTTTCGTAGCAGATCGCGCCCATTTCGGCGTGGCGGGCGTGGGCGCCGTCGTAATCGTCGACTTTGAAAGCGAGGTGGATCTCGTTATCGCCGAGGTCGTAGGGGCGGTCCATTTCGCGCAGCCAGGTGAGTTCGAGCTGGTGAGTGCTGTTGCCGTCTTCGAGATAGACGATAATGAAGCTGCCGTCTTTGGCATTGATGCGGCGCACTTCGTGCATATCAAAAGCATCGGAATAAAACTTGAGGCTTTTATCCAGATCAAAGACGTTCAGATTGTTGTGAACCATACGGAATTTCATAATCGATCCTCCTGTTTGTCAACATTAAGTGCTAAACTTACTCTTCTTCGGCGCCGGCGCATTCGGGGTCGTTCATATCGAGCTGTTTGTTCCAGAGATATTTTCTGGTTTCAGCAACGACGACCTTGTGCAGACACAGCACGCTGATAACGTTGGGGATGACCATCAAACCGTTGGAGAAGTTGGCGAAATCCCACGCCAGAGAAAGCGAGCTTACTGCACCGACGAAAGCCACTGCAGTGTAGATGATCTTATAGGCAAAGAGCGCCGCCGGTTTGTTGATGAGAAAGCGCAGGCACTGTTCGCCGTAGTAGAACCAGCCGAGCAAGGTGGTGACGGCAAAGGCGAAGATCGCAAAGGTCAACAGATATTTGCCGACCACCGGGAGCTGTTCAAAACAGGACTGGGTGAGGATGCCGCCTTGAGCATCTTTAACGATTTCCGGATTTGCAAGACAGCAGGAGACGACCACGATACCGGTCATCGCGCAGATAACGATGGTGCAGAAGGTGCCGAAGTAGGAGACCAATCCCTGACGGACGGCGTTGCGGGTCTGGGAGCTTGCCGCGACGATCGGTTCGGAACCCATACCGGCTTCATTGGAGAACAAGCCGCGGGCGACACCGTAACGCGCCGCCAGCATAAAGCCGCTGCCGATGGCACCGCCGAAAACCGCGTCGGAAGAAAATGCACTCTTAAAAATAAGTATGATCGCATCATCGATAAACGCGCGGTTGATGACCAGAAGAACGACACATCCGGCAAGGTAGGTAAAAGACATAAAGGGAACGAGAACGGTGCAGACTTTGGCAATGCTCTGCAAGCCGCCGATAATGACCAGTCCGACCAGAATGGCAACCGCAAGACCGATGATCCACGGCTGGAAACCGAAGGTTTTATTGACCACCGTGGCAATGGCGTTGCTCTGAACCATATTGCCGGTACCGAGAATGGCAAAGCTGCCGACCACGCAGAAGGCGACCGCCATCCATTTCCACTTCGCACCCAAGCCGCGGGCGATGGTGTACATAGGACCGCCGTGAACTTCGCCGTTTTTATCTTTCACGCGGAATTTGACCGCCAGCAGCGATTCCGCATACTTGGTCGCCATACCGAAAACACCGGTGATCATACACCAGAAAACCGCTCCGGGGCCGCCGAGTACGATGGCAGTTGCCACGCCGACGACGTTTCCGGTACCGATGGTCGAAGCCAGCGCCACTGCCAGAGCGGCAAACGGCGCAACGTTGCCGTCGAGCTGATCATCTTTCTGGGTGATAAGTTTTATCGCAGTACCGATATTGCTCTGGATGAAGCGGAGACGGAAGGTGTAAAACAGGTGTGTGCCAAGCAGCAGAATCAACAGCGGCGGGCCCCAGATGAAGGCATCGGCGGCTTTCAAACCATTGGCAAAGGCTTCCATAAAATTGCTCATTGTATCAAATTCCCACATTTTTGTTTATAAACATGTTTAATTTTGTTAATATAGCACAGTTAAGAGAAAAATGCAATTACTTTTTAACAGATTAGTTATAAAACATCGTTTTGCTTTTGAAAAATATACACTTTTGTGATATATTAAACAGATACGTTGTTTTTTAACTTGAAATGGCAGAAAAATGAATCCGGTCTTAAGATTTTTACGTTATCTTTGCTGCGACAAGGGTATTTTGCTTGCGACGGCGTGGAGTTTCAACCAGCTTTCCTATGCGATCATCTATCCTTTTATTCCTTCTTATATGTGTCAGGAACGCGGGTTGCCCTATGAATTGGTCAGCATCATCTTCCCGCTTCTTGGCGTGGCGGTGATCCTCGCTCCGGTTCCCTGCGGCTGGCTTACCGACCGTTTCGGGCATACGGCGATGATGCTTGCCGGGCAGATTTTGCGCGGTGCGGTCTTTTTTCTGCTGGCATTTATGGTCTATGTCAAAGCTTCGTTCTGGCTGTTTGTGGCGGCATTGATGTTCAACACTGCGGTCGGCGTGGCGTTCCAAGTAGGCTCCGATGCCTATCTGGTGCAGATCGCCACTCCCGATGAACGACCCGGATATTACAGCAAGATCCGTATCGGTTACAATGTCGGCTGGGCGCTCGGCCCGATGGTCGGAGCGTTTTTCGCTGATACGCCGTTCTGGTTTTTCTTCATCATCACCGGTTTGCTCTGTGTCTTCGGCACCGTCCAAACCTGGTTCGGCTGCTGCCGCAATCTTGAAAAACATACTCCGCAGAAAAAAATCGCCGAAAAGAGCGAATCCGGCAATATTTTCAAAGAGATCCTGCACAATCACCGTTTCCTCTTCCTGATGGCGGGCAATCTTTTCCTGATGCTTCTGGCTTCCCAGCTCTATTCCACGATGTCCATCTTCTCCACCGGAACCGTGAAAATCAGCCGTCAGGCTCTCGGTTCGATCTATTCGCTCAACGGAACGATGGTACTTGCGCTTCAAATTCCGCTGGTGGCGCTGCTTAAAAAATTGAAAGCTCCCATCATGCTCCAGCTGATCACCGGAACATTGCTTTACACAATAGGATATTTCCAGCTCGGTTTTGCCGGCGGCGCTCTGGCGATCGCCATCGCCGTTGTGGTGGTGACTCTGGGCGAAATCATCGTCCAACCTGCATTGTACACCGCCGCTTCCAGCGAAGCCAATCAGGGCAACGCCGGGCGGATGATGTCCGTCAGCTCCCTTATGCGCGGCATCGGTTACTCTGTCGGTCCGTGGATCGGCGGTATTCTTTATACCAGAGCTTCATCGTTAGTTTTGTGGTCAGTTTTGAGCAGTTTTGCCCTGATTTCGGCGTTCTTCTTTGCCGGCGCGGAGCTGGTGAAACGCAGAAAAAGCTCAATTTGAAAAATTTTTTTCCAAAATAAAGAATAAATTCTCTTTTTCTTCCGTTATATGGGCAGATGACAACCCCATTAAAGGAGAATTTATTATGGACGAAAAAGAAAATCAGGCCGTCGAAACTCAGGAAACTGCCGCTCCCGCCCCATCCGCAGATGTCAAAAGCTTTCGCTGTTCTGCTTCCAAAGGCGATATGCATACTTTCTTTATCGCCTTTTTGACTTCGGCGATCGTTCTCGCCCTTTACCATGTCGGTTTTATGGTGTATGATATGCTCTGCCCGGAAGAAGCCGAACCGGTCTATTGCTCCTGCCATCAGAACGCCGCTTCTGAAGATGAAGAGAAACCGCGCAAGTTCGAAGGCAAAAAGTTCGGCGGCGATCGTCAGCTCTCTCCCGAACAGCGTGAACGCTTCCGCGCCCGTATGGAACGCTTCAAAAAACTTCCTCCCGAAGTTCGGGAAAAGGTCAAAAATATGAGCAGAGAAGAACGCCGCGAATTTTTCAAAAAGCTCGATGACAAACGCCCGCCCCGCGAAGGCCGCCGCGGCAATCGGGATCGCCGTCCCGGCGATGCCCCGCGCCCTGCAGAAAAGGCCGCTGAATAATCTTTCCGCTTAATTCAGGAGAACAGCAGCCGGCTCCGGTTTCACCCTCACCGTCCGGCCTGTTCTCCTCCTTTTTTTATTGGCGCTGTGTTTGCGAACAATGTGCGGCGGGCCCTCGTGCGCGCTGACTTGGGTTGTGCGGGGAAGCTCGTGAACATAAGTTCACGTCGCCCCGCACACTCCTGCGTCATCATCGCACGATCATCCCGCCGGAGGCGGCAACGCGGGAGACGGAATTGACTTGGTTGGAGTTTGCGCCTGTCGTTGCGCTGTCGCGCAACAGGCGAGAGGGAGCCGCTTTGCGGCGGCTGTTCCGCCTGACGGCGGATTTTTTTTCGCCTGGCGGCGGGGGATTGTTTTTGCGTCTGTCGTTGCGCTGTCGCGCAACAGGCGAGCGGGAGACGCTTTGCGGCGGCTGTTCCGCCTGACGGCGGATTTTTTTTCGCCTGACGGCGGTATCTCACGCCAAGGTTGTACTGCTTTTCAACTCTCCTTTTCTTGAAAAAACTCCTTATTGGTGGTATCTTATATGGATGTCACTTTTTAATGGGGGATTTGATGAAATATTTAAGATTGCTTATTTTACCTTTGCTGCTGATGATGCTTTGCGGCTGCAAGGAACAAAAGAAACAGAAGTTGGTTATGGTGACCAATGCCGAATTTCCGCCTTACGAATATATTGAAGGTCAGAAAATCGTCGGTATCGATCCGGAAATCGTCGGCCGCATCGCTGAACGGCTCGGTTGTGAGCTGGAGATCCACAATATGAATTTTGACTCGGTCATCGCCGCCGTCCAGAGCGGTAAAGCCGATATCGCCGCATCCGGTCTGACCGTCACCGATGAACGCAAAAAACAGATCAACTTTACCGTTCCCTATGTCATTGCCCGTCAGCTGGTTCTGGTGCCGGAAACTTCGCCGCTTGAAGATTATTCCCAGCTCCGCACGATGCGTATCGGCGTTCAGCACGGCACGACCGGCGACCTTTATGTTTCCAAGAATATCAAAGAGCCTGAACGCTTCACCAGCGCTCCGGTGGCAGTTGCCGCGCTCTGCGCCGGGAAACTTGATGCGGTGGTCATTGACAGTGAACCGGCACAAGTCTTTGTTATGCAGCAGCCGGAGCTTAAAATTATGCCCGAACCGCTGACTTTTGAAGAGTACGCCTTTGCCATAAACAAAAAGGACCGTAAACTTTTAAGTCTCTTCAATGCGGAACTTGAAAAGATGAAAGCTTCCGGCGAACTTGACAATATCATCGAGCACTTCAAGGTCAAAAATCACGCCGCTGCCACCGATGATATCGCCGTGGAAAGCGAAAACATCTGGCGCGGATTGAAGGAGAGCTTCCATCTCAACTTCATCAAGGACAACCGTTATCTCTATTTGCTCAACGGTTTCTGGGTCACGCTCAAAATTACCTTTTTCTCCACCCTGTTCGGTATCGTCATCGGTTATGCCGTGGCGATCGTCCGCTGTACTGCGGTTCAAACCGGCAAGATGAAGTTTGCCGATTTCCTCTGCAAAATCTACCTCACTGTGGTGCGCGGTACTCCGGTCGTGGTTCAGCTGCTCATCATCTACTTTGTCATCTTCGGTTCCGTGAATGTGGACAAAGTTCTGGTTGCGATCCTGGCATTCGGTATAAATTCGGGGGCCTATGTGGCGGAGATCATCCGCGGCGGTCTGATCGCAGTCGACAAAGGTCAGATGGAAGCCGGCCGCAGTCTCGGCCTTTCTTACGGCCAGACGATGCGTTCGATCATTATCCCGCAGGGATTCAAAAATGTTCTGCCCGCCTTGGGCAATGAATTTATTGTGCTGTTGAAAGAGACCAGTGTTTCCGGTTACATCGCACTGCAGGATCTGACCAAAGGCGGCGATATCATCCGCAGTCAGACCTATGATGCGTTCTTCCCGCTGATTGCAGTTGCCATTATCTATCTGGTCGTAGTTGTGTTTTTGAGCTGGCTGCTCGGCCGTTTGGAAAAGAGGTTGAAACGAAATGAATGATGTGATTTTTGAAATCCGTGATCTGGTCAAAGAATATCCTGCCCTCCGTGCTCTCGATCAGGTCAATACCACCATTAAACGCGGCGAAGTGGTCTTCGTCGTCGGTCCCTCCGGCAGCGGTAAAAGTACATTTTTGCGCTGTCTGAATCTGCTTGAAACTCCCACTTCCGGCAAGATCCTCTTTAAAGGTAATGAAGTCCCGTCAACCGACGGCAAGGCGTTGGACAAGTTCCGCCAGCAGGTCGGTATGGTGTTTCAGCACTTCAACTTGTTTGCCAACTTGAATATCCGCAAAAATATCACCCTTGCCCCGGTGCAGACCGGTAAATTTTTACCCCGCGAAGCGAAAGCGACCGCCGATAAACTGCTCAAGCGTATCGGTTTGTATGAAAAGCGCAAAGCCTATCCCGGACAGCTTTCCGGCGGACAGAAACAGCGTATCGCCATCATCCGCGCGCTGGCGATGAATCCGGATGTGCTGCTCTTTGACGAACCAACTTCCGCGCTTGACCCGGAGATGGTCGGCGAAGTGCTTTCTCTGATGAAAGAGCTTGCCAATGAGGGGATGACTATGGTGGTGGTCACTCACGAAATCGGTTTTGCCGCTGAAGTGGCTGACCGTATCATCTTTATGGATCAGGGAAAAATCATCGTCTCCGGCACTCCCGAAGAGGTGATAAAGAATCCCGAACACCCCCGTGTTAAAGAGTTCTTCTCCAAAGTCTTGTAAACGGCGGTACATCGCGCGCAATCTCTTGGCAAATCGGCGGACGTCTGCTTCCGGATTCATTGCATTACGCCGTGACAGGCAGTCGGGTAAGTACACCTTGTCCCGGCGCAGTTTTAGCGAAGACGGATCCTTCGCAGCTCTTATTGTGAACAGGGTAAAGCGGGCTTTGCCGTGATGAATAGAATCGCGTTGCGTTGGATGGTAAAGGTCAATTTGCCCTCTTCGTCGGACTTCGGCCACACGGGTTCAAAACTGAAATCCGGATCGACCATTTTGCACTCAAACATATGGTTTTTCAAGCCGGTGTCGATCGTCACTTGGCGGGCGTTGACATTGTCATCGTCAAAATAGGATACGATCATTATGGCTTTTTTGCCGTTGCTGCCGCATCCGGCAAGCGCGTAGATATTGCTCTCTGCGCAATCACACTTGACCTGATTGCCGAGTTCAGCCAACTCCGCAAAGCTGTAGAAGGCGTAGAAACCTTTGAGCCGTTTCAAGGTGACCGTATTAAAGATGCAGTTCATTGCGGAACTTACCCGGGCATCGTAGTACATCAATATATCCAGCGGGGAGTTCTGGCAGACGCACATCACGGCGGCGGTAAAGGCAGCACCTTTCATGCCGGACATCTGTTCAAGGGAGTAGACCCATTCACTGCTCCAGTTGCGCACATAGTTCCACTCGTTGAGGATGCTTTCGCACTTGGCAAGTTTGTTGTCATCCAGAACCGTGCGCCACATCCGGCAGAGTTCGCCGATCGCTTCCGGTTCCCGGTGATAGCGGTGCCAGGAGAAAAAGTCCATCGGGATATTGTTGTCGGCAACAAATTTGATAAACTCCTTGCCCCATTCAACTTTTCCGGCAATAGCGGGACCGCCGATTTTCAGCTCCGGGAAGCGGGATTTTAAGTGTGTCGCGGCAATTTTGTACAATTCAAAAAATTGCGCTTTAGTCCCGCCCCAGCACCGTTTGTTGGGGCTGTCATCGGGATCAAGGTCGGGTTCATTCCAAATCTCCCAATACTCGATGTTCCAATCAAAGCCGTTCGCCCACTTCTGATTGTAGTGCATAATGATGTGTTCGCAAATTCCCGCCCACTTGGCAAAATCCGCCGGCGGCAGGGTGTTGTACTTTTTGCTCCAATGCTCAATGCTGGCGCCCAGCCGGAAAAAGACTTGTGTCCCGGCGCTGCGCATATTGGAAAGATATTCGTCAGTCAAGTGAAAATCGTATGCTTCAGGAGCATTTTCATCCGCGTTGAAATCGGGAAAAATGGCGTGGATGTCAACGGTGTGCGGGCCGCCGTAACTGTAACACAAATTGGCATCGTGGATGCGTGCCAGAGGAATGCGCAACGCTTTGTAATCATCAAAATTTCCCCGGCTCTGGTCGGAACGCGATTTTACGGGACCATTGTTAACTGCATTCATCGGTTTGAATTTGCCGACAACAGAATTAAAGTCAACTGTTACAAGTGCCATATTTTTCTCCGCAAAAATAATGTGTTGTACAAAAAAAGCATTTTGTGCGTCTGCGGAAATAATATAACACAGCAAAAACAGTTTTCAAACGGAATTGTGCAATCGTCTGAAAAAGGATAGGGAAAATTTTTCCCAAAGTTTTATTACTTTTCTTTGCTCTGCTTTTCAGGAAGCTGAACCAGCACTACTGCGGCAAAGATCAAGGCGCAGCCGATGAGATTGGCGATGGAATATTTTTCATCCCGCAGCCACCAGCCCCAGATGACGGCGAACACCGATGCGGTGCTCAACACGATCGAAGCGGTTGCCGGATGGACATATTTCTGGGCGGCGATCTGCACCGTACAGGCAAAACCGATGGCGATCACGCCGCAGAAAATAAGCGGTTTGGTGGTTGCAATAATGCCCGAAATAGAACAGCTTTCTCCGGCAAACGGGGCGGCGATACCTGAAATCACCGCGACGGTGAAAAACTGCACTGCCGCCAGCTGCAAGGCATCCGCTTTCGGCGCAAACTTGGCAATGGCAATAAACTGGAACGCGAAAAACAGCGCACAAAGCACCATCAGCAAGTCGCCTTTGTTGCCGAAGCTGTTCAAAGTTCCGTCCGAACAGAGCAAGTACGCACCGCCGACCGAAACGACCGAGGCGATCCAAATCTTGCAATCAGATTTTTTCCGGATGAATACGCCGATGACCGGGATCATAATAACGTAGAGAGCGGTCAGGAATCCCGCCTTTCCGGCGGTGGTGTAGAGCAGACCGAACTGCTGAAGGATTTCTCCTCCAGCCAGACAGACACCGCAGGCGATACCGCCGGGGACGAGGTATTTGTCAGGTTTCTTTCCCATAACAAAAATTGCGGGGAGCAGCATCAGACTGCCGATAAGGTAGCGCACAAAGACAAAATAGAGCGGCTGCATAGTGTCCATCGCTTCAGCTTGGGCAGAGTAGGACAAACCCCAGATCAATGCGGTGAGCAGAAGTGATGCGGTAGCGATGATATTTGCTTTTTTCATAACAAGATATTCCCCGGTTTGAATTTCATTAAGATATTTTTATAATATAGCATTCTGAATGTGAAAAAGCAAGAGATTTAACCATATACAGAAATTCATCACAAAAAAACACCCCGGGAAAGTCAAGCTCCCCGGGGGAAATACAGTGTTTTTATACGTTGGTCAATCTTCCATATATTGGCTCTTGCCAACCGGAGTGAAAGTTCGGCCGCCGCTCGAAGTTGAACTGGAAGTTGAACTCGAAGTCTCGGTAGACGGTCTGGGTGGGGACGGTCTGCTTGTGGACGGTCTGCTTGTGGACGGTCTGGGCCCCAAACTGCTTGAACTTGAAGACGAGGTCGTCGTGGTTGACGGTCTGCTGACAGTCGTAGTACCTGACGGTCTGCTGACAGTTGTAGTCCCTGACGGTCTACTGACAGTTGTAGTACCTGACGGTCTGCTGACAGCCGTAGAACTTGAGCTTGACGGAACCGTGTAGACTGCAGATGGATTGGGGCGGCTGTTTGAGCTTGAGGAAGACGGTCTGCTGACAGCCGTAGAACTTGAGCTTGAAGAAGACGGCCGGGCGGTTGACGGAGAACTTATGCCGCTTGACGGTCTGCCATAGATATTTGATGATGCCGACGTGGATGTCGACGGTCTGCTGGTGCTTGAAGATGACGGACGGACGATTGCCGAGGGCTTACTCGTGCTGCTTGCCGGTCTGCTGACATTTTTTCCGCCGGAAGGACGGATGACTGCCGAGGGCCTGCTCGTGCTGCTTGCCGGTCTGCTGACATTTTTTCCGCCGGAAGGACGGATGACTGCCGAGGGCCTGCTCGTGCTGCTTGCCGGTCTGCTGACATTTTTTCCGCCGGAAGGACG
>JAZOMB010000005.1:0-16604 GCA_045653515.1 Victivallaceae bacterium
TCTTGTCAAATCGTCGGTCGTCGGCTTCCGGCTTCATTACATTACGCCGTGACAAGCCGTTGAGTAAGTACACCTTGTCCCGGCGTAGCTTTAGCGAAGACGGATCCCTCGGTGTCGCCTTGATTTGACGTCGACCTTGCCTCGCGATACATCCGCCGATTGGATTAACGCGGTTTAGAAAATGACGTCGCTGGCTGTTGCGCATATCGTTGCGCTGTCGCGCAACATGCGAGAGGTAGCCGCTTCGCGGCGCCGCTCTCCAGTCCACACCATTTCCTCTACGAACTACCAAAAAATGTTGTTTGGAATGACGATGCGAGGCGGTTGCCGCCGAGCGCGCAGACTGGACGGAGCGAACCGCCGGTCAACAGCCGGCGGACGCGCTGAAGAAATTCAGCGCGGGCGGAGGAAGTCGAGCAGTAAGCCGCGAGTGAAGCCGATGAAATCGGCTGAACGCAGGCGCTGTAATCAGCAGGAAAATACCAGCGGCATTGCGCGCGGGTGGGAACTGGAAAAGGTGGGGGCTCCGGCGGGAGGAAAGCCGTTCCCGGCTGTCCTCCTCCGGCAAGGCTGACTGCATCACCAAACCGCGTTATTTATCGTAATAAAACGCACTCCAGTTAACACCGCATACCTGACAACACCGTTTTGTCCAATTGCCCTGCAAACATTCTGCGTACTCCCGACTGCTTTGTTTTACTCCAGTGTCTTAAGAATGATGTCTGCCTCGGTGCGGGCGCGCTGGAAGTTGGCGGGGGTGATATGGTTTTCTGCGTAACTGATGGCGTTTGCGTGCAGTTCAGGCAGATTTTCCAATGCTTTAGTCAGGGCTTCAACACTTTGGTCAAGCTCAAAGGGGTCCGGGATGATGATTCCCGCATCGGCGGCGGCGATGTAAGTGTTGTAACCGCAAATTGCCGAGGAAACCACCGGAACTCCGGATGCCAAGGCTTCGATGATCACGCTGCCGGCAGATTCGGCGCGTGCCGGGTGGAACATCAAATCAGCTCCGCAGAGCAGACGGCGGATATCATTCCGCGGTCCGGTGAAAATCACTTCATCCGGATCAAGTCCGCGATCAAGGGCGATTTTTTTCATTTCATCCTGCGCTTTTTGTGAAGTTCCGCCGACGATTACGAATTTGAAGTCATTCAGAATGCCGCGCTTTTCAGCTTCGCCAAAAGTTTCCAGCGAACGGTCGATACCTTTGGTGCGGAATGCCGCTGCAATCTGGATGAGCAATATGGTATTATCTGAAACACCGAACTCTTTTCTGGCTTCTTTGCGCAGTTCAGCCATATTGCATCGGTCAAAATATTCATCGGCAAGGTTGGGCGGCATCAAAAGGAAACGATCCGCGCCGCACTCAGGATATTGCCGCATAAAGGAAGCCCGCTGATTTTCGGTGATGGCGAAAATTTTCTTTGCGCCGCCCGCTTCAGGAGCGGAAAATACCTTGCGCTCCAATCCCAGAAAGATTTTTCCACGGGGCAGAAGCGAAGATAATTTTGACCGTTTGAGATACTTTTCTTTCAAGCAGTCATCTCCGGCAAAATAGAAGTCCAGACTGCCGATGCGGTTGAAACCGACCAGCAGATCGAACTCATTGCTTTGACGGATTTTTTTCAACTGTTTATCAAACCACTCCGCCCGGCGGTGGTTGGAAAATTTATACCACGGCGGAAGCATTTCCCGCACCTCATCGCACCAGGACGGCAGAACTCCGGAACGGTTGTGCATACACAGCATAGTGAGCTTGAGCTGCTTTCCCGGAGCTTGGGCGCGGAGCATTTTGCCCAGCGCATCCAGATCTTTCTGGATACCGCCGTATTCAAAGTAGTCAAAAATGACCAGTGCGATATTTTTCATCGGTGACTTTACCTCAAGGCATAACCAGTTTGAGTCCGAAGCAGAAGAAACGCACCGGAGTTGCACCACCGTCTTTGTATTCATCATCACCGCCTGCGGCGTTGACTCCGGCGACCATTCCGGTATTGCGGGCATCGTTATAGAGTCCGAAACAGCGGTCATCGAGCTGAACCGCATCGCCTGCGGCATAGATGTTGCTGCAATTGGTCTGCATCCGGCGGTTGACGATAATGCCGCGTTCGCACTTCAACTCTGCCGGAACCTTTTCCGGAAGCGCAGGACGGCTGCCCGCCGAGAAGATTACCACTTCTCCGGGGATCTCTCTGCCGTCTTCCAGAGTCACTCCGGAAGCTGTGACGGCGGCGGCTTTGACTCCGAGATAGAGTTCAAGTCCCTCAAACTCCCGCAATTTGGCTTCGACACCGGAAGCATCTTCCGCAGAAAGCTTATGGGCGAAGAGCTGATTGTTGAGTTCAAGCACATTCACTTTGATCCCGCGTTTGAGCAGACTTTCGGCAAGTTCCAGACCCAGTACGCCGCCGCCGATGATGACGGCGGTTTTGATGTCGGCAACGGCGGAGTTCAATTTTTCCAGATCGGCGAAGCTTCTGAAGGTGTGGACATTGGGCAGGTCACTGCCGGGGATCGGCGGACGGCAGGCTCTGCCGCCGGTGGCGATCACCAGTTTGTCAAAGTTGAATTCGCTTCCGTCGGAGAAGATCAAACTGTCTTCCTTGATCTCCACGCAGGATTTATTCAAGTGAAGAGCGATATTGTTTTCAGCGTAGAAGTTCTCCGGCTTGATGAAAAAGAGCTTTTCATTGATTTTGAAGTCGGCGAGCATTCCGGAGAGTGCCGGACGGCGGTAGGGCGGGAGCGCTTCGCTGCTGAAGATGTCGATCTGGACGTCGGCAGAAAATTTTCTGGCAGCATTGGCGGCTTCAAATGCGGCAACTCCGCCGCCGAGTATAGCGATTTTCATATTTCACCTCGTTCTTTGAGAAAGTTCAATGCGGCGGCGATACCGGCGTAGCTGGAGATCTCCCGCTTGAGTTCACTGCTTACGATCTCACAGGATTTGCGCGGTTCCTCCCAGCAGAAGCGGGGAAGTTCTTTCAAAATCGGCTGGGTGTAGAGGTCGCCGACCGCCCAGGCGAGAGTGCCGAGTACGATTTTCTGCGGATTGAAAGCGTTGATAAAGGCTCCGATCGCCTGTGCATTGCGCAAGCTCATCTCTTCCCAGAGCTTTACCGCGTAGGGATCATTGGCGCGTACCGCCTGTTCCAAAGTACGCATATCAGGTTTTCCGGGTTCAGCCGCAAGCTTCATAATCATTGAATCGGGCTGGTCGGCAAGCTCTTCCGCCATCCGTGCCGCCAGCGCTCTGCCGCCGCAGTAGGCTTCATAACAGCCGCGCATACCACAGGAGCATTGACGTCCGTCGAGCTGGATGCAGATGTGTCCGAGTTCTCCGGCGCTCAGAGCTTTACCGCCGCGCACGAGTTTCCCGGAGGCGATGATGCCGCCGCCGATGCCGGTACTCATAGTGAGATAGATGAAGTCCGAGCATCCGCGTCCGGCACCGAAGAACCACTCCGCCAAAGCTCCGCAGTTGGCATCATTTTCAAAACAGCCGTCAATGCCGAGATTGGTTTTGAGATAATCCAATATCGCCACGTTGCGCCACTTCGGATTGTTGGGCGGACGGAGCATAATGCCGCGGGCGGCATCAGCGGGAAAGGGGGCGGAGATGCCGAATGCCGCAATATCTTTTACCGTTATTCCGGCGGAAGCGGCAAGGCGGTTTGCTTCAGAGACGATCCACGGCAGAACTTCCGCCGGGTCGGTGTCGCGGTTGTCTTTATAGCTGGAACCGAGCAGGCGGCCGCTCTCATCTCCGAGGCCGATCCCGATCTTGGTTCCGCCGATATCAATACCCAAAAGCAGTTTCATCAAAACACTCTTTCTTTTTTTGTGAAAAAATTTTTTTTGTACTTGTTAAATATAATACTGGTATTATATTTTATAAAGTGCAAATCTTGTAATTTATCCAAAAATTTTTACTACAGGGAGATTTTTTGTCCAATGACACCGTTTTTCTTGATGGCGGCCGAGACGCCGGGACTGGCTTACACCTTTAAATGCAGTGATGCGGTCGGTCAGGCGATCGTGGTTCTTCTGCTTATCGGCAGCGTTATAACCTGGACGGTGATGATCGACAAAGCGTGGCAGGTTTACCGTGCCAAACGGCTCTCTTCCCGTTTCGATAATCTCTTCAGGGAGTTCGGTGAGGAAAATATGATGTCCAGACAGCTGCTCCAGGAGGCGCAGAATAACTCCGGCCCCATCTCCGCCATCTACTCCGCCGGAATGGAAAAACTGCTCGACTTCTACGCTATTGAAGCCGAAAGAAGCGGAACCGTCTCTCCGCGCGGCATTCCCAAAGCGTGCAAACTTTCCGATGCCCAGTACAACGCAGTCGAAGCGGTGCTGGAGCGCGAAGTATCCTCCCAGCTTCAGGAGCTGGAAACCCGTATCGGCGTACTGGCTACTCTGGTGAGTTTGAGCCCGTTCTGCGGATTGTTCGGAACGGTGTGGGGTGTTATGATGGCATTCAGCAGTCTGGCGGCCGCCGGAAAAGCTGACTTTATCGCCCTTGCTCCCGGTGTGGCAGGTGCGCTGCTGACCACCGTTGCCGGTCTGGTGGTTGCGATCCCCTCTCTGGTCGGCTACAATTTGCTGACGGCTTCGATCCGTCAGCAGACTACGCAAATGGATAACTTTACCGAAGAATTTCTGGTGGCAGTAAAGCTTTCACAGCTCAAGGTATCTTCTGAAAACAGCAGCTCTGAAAGGATGTGAACTATGCGCCGCCGCCGAAACCGTACCCCGATGGCAGCGATGGATCAAATCAATGTTACTCCGCTGCTTGACCTGACATTTCTGCTGCTTATCGCCTTTATGATAAGTATGCCGCTTATGGAATACGGTACTTCCACCAACACCACTCCGCCCGCTATGAACAGCGACAAGCTGCCGGAGGAGAATTTTATTACTGTCTCTCTGACCAAAGATGGAACCATTATGCTGGATAAAGAGGCGGTTTCGCGTGCCGAACTGGATAAGCAGCTTAAAGAGTTGAGCGAAAAAAAGCCGCGTCCGCAGCTCCTTTTGCGCGGTGACGGCAGCCGCAGTTACAAAGATGTAATGGAACTTCTGGCGCTGGTTCGCCACTCCGGTTTTGAAGATGCTACACTAGTAACTCAAGCTGAAGACAAATAACAGAGATTTGAAGTATAATGTATAATTTCCGGAACAGATCCAGGGCGAGATTCATCACCTTTTGTGTGGTGCTGGCAGTTCATGCCGGGGCGATATTGATCCCTCTCGGTATGATGCTTCACGCCCAGTCCAAACCCAAACAAATCCCGTTCCGGGTCAAAATCGGCGGCATCGAGCCATCCACCGGTCCGGAGATCGGCAAACCGGAACGGACCCGCCCCACCACCGCCAATGGCGGCGGCGGAACTCCCCCGCCTCCGCCCATTGAGACACCTCCGCCAAAACTTCCGCCCCCGCCTCCGCCCAAGGTGACACCGAAGGTTCCGCCCAAAGTTGAACCGAAGGTCAAACCGAAAGCCAAACCGGAAGTCAAACCCAAGGTAAAGCCGAAAGTAAAGCCGAAGGTCAAACCGAAAGTCAAACCCAAGGTCAAACCGAAAGTCGATCGCAGAAAGATCGAACGGGAACGGCAGAGAAAAATCCAGCAGCAGAAAGAGCGTGAGCGTTTGGCGCGTTTGAAAGCTCAGCGCGAACGGGAACGTCAGAAGCGTTTGCAGGAACAGGTGTATAGTGACCCCAAGTGGAAGAATTGGGATCCCAATAAGCCCGCCGGAGGAAGCAATTTCAACCCGAATGTCCCCATCGGTACCCGCAACCGCGCCCAGAAATACGGCAAGGCAAACAACGGCACTTCCGCCGGAGGTGCTTCGGAGAATGAAGAGGCATACTGGAAAAAGTTCCAGGAATATTTTCTTGAACGCTGGCAGCCGCCGCCTGGTATCCTGATCGATTCAGCGACCGCGGTCGAGATCGAGATCCGCTGGGACAGCCGGGGCAGGGTGTTGAGCAGGCGCATCACCCAGAGCAGCCCCAACCCCGCCGTGACCCAATCGGTGAGGATTATGCTGGAACAGCTGGACTTCGTTCCCTCTCCGCCTTCCGGGGTGGCGACTTCCGCCCGGTTCCGGCTGATACCGGATTGATACGTTTTTCAATGTTAAGCAGTTGAAAAAATCCTGTTTCGGGTGTATATTATATGAACTCCACGACGCAAGACGGAATTGACACCGTCCGGTCGTGGTTCTTTATTTTTCAACCCTAACTTCAGGAGAAGGTAAAATGTTTCGCCCGATATTGTTTTCGGAACTCAAAAATTATTCGTGGAAGAAATTCAGTCAGGACCTCTTTGCCGGTGTGACCGTCGGTGTGGTCGCTCTACCATTGGCGATGGCATTCTCGATCGCCTGCGGATTTTCTCCGGCGCGCGGTATTTATACAGCTATCATCGCCGGTTTTCTGATCTCGCTCTTCGGCGGCAGCCGGGTGCAGATCGGCGGACCTACCGGTGCGTTCATCGTCATCATCGCTTCGATTTACGGCAAATTCGGTGATGCCGGATTGCTGACGGCAACATTGCTCGCCGGCGGAATACTGGTCTTGTTCGGTATTTTCAAAATGGGCGCGCTGATCAAATTCATTCCGTTCCCGGTGACTACAGGTTTTACTTCCGGTATCGCGGTGGTGATTTTCGCCACCCAGCTCAACGACCTCTTCGGTATGGGGTTGGAAAATATTCCGGCTGACTTTATCGGCAAACTCAAGGTCATAGGTATGAATCTTCCCAACACCGACTGGGCGACCTTCGGTGTCGGTATATTCACCATCGTGGTCATCTGCATCGTCCGCCGTCTGCTGCCCAAGTGGCCCGCTATGCTGATCGGTATGCTCGCCGCCACGGCTCTGGCGCAGATCTTGAAACTGGATATCGCCACCATCGGTTCCAAATTCGGCGAACTGCCCCGCACTCTGCCCCGTCCCGGTTTGGAGATTCTGCCGGTTTCCCGTTTCGCTGAAGTGCTGATGCCAGCCTTCACCATCGCGCTGCTCGCCGGTATCGAATCTCTGCTCAGCGCTACCGTCGCCGACGGTATGACCGGCGGCCGCCGCCATCTGCCCAATACCGAATTGATCGGTCAGGGACTCGGCAATATCGGTTCCGTTTTCTTCGGCGGCATCCCCGCCACCGGCGCCATCGCCCGTACCGCCACCAATATCAAAAGCGGTGCGCAGACCCCCGTCGCCGGTATGATCCACGCGGTCGTGCTGATGCTTATTCTGCTGCTGCTCGCTCCGCAGGCCAAACTTATTCCGCTTGCTGCATTGGCGGGTATTATGGCGGTTGTCTGCTACAATATGAGCGAATATCACACCTTCTGCCGGATGTTCAAAGGCCCCAAGAGCGACTGGGCGGTGATGCTCACCACCTTCTTGCTGACCGTCTTTATCGACCTGGTGGTTGCGGTTGAGATCGGCGTGGTTCTGGCGGCATTGCTCTTTATCCGCCGTATGTCGGAAATTTCCAACGTCAGCGCCATCACCGGCGAACTTGCCGGAGACAAGAACGAAGTTGATGACCCCGACAGCATCGGAAAACGCAATGTTCCTGCTGATGTGGTGGTGTTTGAAGTTCAGGGACCGTTCTTCTTCGGTGCGGTGGACGGTTTCCGCGATGTGGTGATGAAGTTTTCCGGTAAAGGTGTCAACACCGTTATCTTGCGTATGCGTATGGTTCCGGCGATCGACGCCACCGGTCTTACGGTGCTGGCTGACTTTGTCCAGCAGTGCCAGAAGCAGAAGATCAATGTGGTGCTGTCCGGTGTTCAGGCCGAATCCCAGCCGATGAAGGCATTCAAAAACTTCGGTCTCATCGAAACTCTCGGTCAGGATAACATCTGCCCGCACATCGACAACGCCTTGGCTCGTGCCAAGTTCCTCGGCAGTCTGACCGCCGGAAAGTAAATCGTCAACTCCTGCCCCGCGGAGGAGATCCCGCGGGGCGGAATGTGATGGAGATTTTGACCCGCGAGCCGCCAAACCGGTTGCCTGTTGAAGTTCAAAAAAAACGCCGACAGGCGGAAAAAAAGAACAACTACCTCTCGCCTGCCGGGCTGAACAGCCCGGCGATCGGCGCAAACTCCAGCGGCGCGGTATCCTGCCCACGCCGTTTCCAATCGGCGGATGGATCGCGTGGCAAGGTCGATGTCAAATCAAGGCGGCAGCGAAGGAGTGTACGACTGTACTCGACTGAGCCGCCGACCGCCGATTTGACAAGAGATTGCCCGCGAGCCGCCGCCGCACTCCATTCTTTTTTTTCTGCACAATACTTGATTTAGTTGCGATGTGGGAGTATATTATGTGGATAATATAGTGTTCACTTTTCATTAAAACAGGAGTTTTTATTATGTCCGGACACAGTAAATGGGCCAACATTAAGCACAAAAAAGAAGCCGCCGATAAGCAGAAGGGAAAGATGTTCTCCCGCGTCGGTAAAGAAATTATGGTCGCCGCCAAAAACGGCGGTGCCGATCCCGCCACCAACCCCGCTCTCCGCGCTGCGCTGACCGCCGCCAAAGCTGTCAATATGCCCAACGCCAACATCGACCGCGCCATCAAAAAAGGTATCGGCGAACTCGGCGATGTGGTCTTTGAAGAGATCATGTACGAAGGCTACGGCGCCGGCGGTGTTGCCGTTATCGTTGACTGCCTGACCGACAACCGCAACCGTTCCATCAGCGAAGTCCGTATGGCCTTTGAACGCAACAACGGCAACCTCGCCGCTTCCGGTGCGGTTTCCCGTATGTTCAAACGTCAGGCTCACTTCGTCATCACCGGTGAATGGGCTGATGAAGAAAAACTTATGGACATCGTTCTCGATGCCGGTGCCAATGACCTCATCGTCGAAGACGGCGAAGCCGAAATCTGGGCCGATCCCGAAAACTTCGAACCCATCGCTAAAGCGTTGGAAGAAAAAGGCATCGTCACCGAAACCGCCGAACAGACCCGCCGTCCTGAAATGACCGTCAACATCACCGATGCCAAGGTCGCTTCCCAGGTAATCCGTATGATCGAAAAACTGGAAGAAAGCGACGACGTCCAGAACGTCACCGCCAACTACCTCATCGACGATTCCATCGCCGATCAGATCGAAGACTGATTACTTTTCCGGAGCATTGTTGCGGTTATGAATTGGGTTGATCGTTCACAGAAATATACGTTGACTGACTTTGCAAGCGGCTTTTCCATCTCCTTTGCGGGGATGAAGTTCACGGAAGCGCAGATCTCTGCGCTCTCCGGAAAATTTGAACGCGCCGCCAAAGAGATGAAGCTGCTGGAAGCCGGAGCTGTAAAGAATCCCGACGAACAGCGCAAAGTAACCCACTTCACCGACCGCGCAACTTATCCGCAAAGCACTGAATTCCGTGAAGTCGAGGAGTTCGCCGCACTTGTCCGCAATGAGGGCAAATTTGATGCCGTTGTCGTCAACGGCATCGGCGGTTCCGCGCTCGGCCCGCAGTTGATGCAGTTCGCCGTCAATGGTCCGTACTGGAACGAAATGTCCCGCGAACAGCGCAAAAACGGCTTGAAGATCTACTTCCTCGACAACACCGATTCTTCGGGATTCGCCGACTTGCTGGCGGTGATGGATCCCGAACGCACTCTGCATCTGGTCATCTCCAAATCCGGCGGTACGCAGGAGACCCGCAACAATATGGTTGCAATGGAGGATTTCTACGCCGCCCGCAATTTGAAGTTCGGAAATTATGCCGTCGCCGTAACGATGCAGGACAGTCTGCTTTACAAGCACGCCGAAGAAAACGGCTATCTTAAAATTTTCAATATGGCTGACTCCGTCGGCGGCCGCACCAGCGAAACCGCCATCGTCGGTCATCTGCCCGCCGCATTGACCGGAATCGATTTTGAACGCTTCCTTGCCGGTGCCTGCGCCATGGATGAGTGGACGCGCGCCGATGATGTCGCAAACAATCCGGCGATGATGCTTGCTTCGATGTGGTACATTGCCGGAAACGGCAATGGCGACCGCAATATGGTCATCGTCCCTTACAGCGACCGTCTGGTACTGCTTTCGCGTTATCTGCAGCAGCTGGTTATGGAAAGCTTGGGCAAAGAGCTTGACTTGGACGGCAAAGTCGTCCATCAGGGCTTGAATGTTTTCGGCAACAAAGGCGGTACCGATGCCCACGCCTTTATCCAGCAGCTCAATGACGGCCGCGATGATTTCTTCGCCACCTTTATTGAAGTCCAACAGGATGCCGCCAGACTGCCGATCGAAAACAATACCGCTATGGGCGATTACCTCCACGGCTTCTTTGAAGGTCTCTGCGCCGCATTGCGCAACAAGGGCCGTCAGGTCATCACCATCCGCATCCCGCAGATAACGGTCTTTGAACTCGGTCAGATCATCGCGCTTTATGAACGCGCAGTCGCCATCTACGCCGAATTCATCAATATCAACGCTTTCCACCAGCCCGGTGTGCAGGCGTACAAACTTGCCGCCAAAGATGCGCTCAAACTTCGCGAAACGGTGTTGAATACGCTCAAACAGCATCCTGAATTTTCCGGTACTGCCGCTATGCTGGCAGCTCTTGCCGGAGTTCCCGGGGCAGCCGTTGAAGTTGCCGGTATTCTCGACCGCGCCGCCGTCAATGGTGAATATGTCAACCGTACTGCCGCCAACGGCAGCTGGATCTATTCGGTCAAGTGAACTTACTGCTTACAGATCAGGAAGATTTTATTGCGCCCGGAAAAATCAAAATTTCCGGACGGCGTTTTCTCCAGCTGCGTGACGTTATCAAACCGCAGATCGGTGAAACGCTGCGTACCGGAATAAAAAACGGCAGTATCGGCAAAGCGACCGTTGTTGAATTCAATGACGATCACGCGATTTTGGATACAGTTCTTGATTCTCCGCCGCCTGCGCCATCTCCGATAACTCTTGTCTGCGCTATGCAGCGGCCGCTCACATTCAAAAAAATCCTCCATTGTGCGTTGACGATGGGGGTGAAAAAAATTCACTTCATCCACGCCGCCAAAGTGGAAAAAAGCTACTGGCAGGCCGCCGTTCTCCGCGATGCCGAACTGGATATGGAGATCCGCCTTGCCCTTGAACAATGCGGCGATACCGTCTATCCCGAGTTTGAATTCCATACCAGATTCAAACCCTTTGCCGAAGATGTCCTGCCGCAGCTGGCTCAAAACGCCGCCCTTTCACTCTTCGGCCATCCCCGTGCAGCCACCCCGGTTCCGCTTCCTCCGGAAAATGGTTCCATCATTCTCGCCGCCGGACCCGAAGGCGGTTTCAACGACTTTGAAAACGATGCCCTCGAACGCGCCGGACTCCTCCCCGTCACCCTCGGAACCCGTGTCCTCCGCAGCGAATACGCCGTCGCCGCCCTTCTGGCGAAGCTGAGTTAGTTTTTGGGGGAAGGGGAAAACTTTTTTTCACGGGAAAAAAGTTTTCCCCTTCCCCCAAAACCCTATCCTCTTTCAAAAAAGCGGAGTATTTTTGTTTTGGAAATTGTATGGCATACAATATTGCCGACGGAAAAATTGATTTTAGGTTAAAGCGCGTGTATATTATCTCTGATTATTCAGTGTTTTAAAGTCAGGCGGTTCATTTGCAGCCGGCGGATGCAGTGTGAGGCAAGGTCGTGTTTTGCGCCGAGTACGGAGCAGGAGTGTACGACTGTACTCGACTGCTCCGGCGCAGAAGCAAGGCGCGAGATTGCCCGCAATGCGCCGCCGTAAACAAACAGGAGTTTTTTATGAAACGGGTGTTGTCTATTCAGGATATTTCGTGCGTTGGAAAATGTTCACTTACGGTTGCTCTGCCGATCATCTCTGCGGCGGGTATCGAAACCGCCATTCTGCCGACGGCGGTGCTTTCCACCCATACCGCTTTCAGCCGGTTCACTTTCCGCGACCTTACCGATGACATCCCCGCCATCTCCGACCATTGGCTCGAAGAAAAGATCAAGTTTGACGGTATCGCCACCGGTTACCTCGGCTCTTTCCGTCAGATTGATCTGGTGGAAAAGATCTTTGATGACTTCAGCCACCCCGGTATGCTCCGTTTTGTCGATCCCGCTATGGGCGACAACGGTAAACTCTATCCCGGTTTCGACGAAGCCTTTGCCCGCAAGATGGGCGAACTCTGCGGCAAAGCCGATATCATCGTTCCCAACCTTACTGAAGCGGCTTTTATGCTCGGTGAAGAGTATATGGCGGACAAAGATTACACCGCCGACGATGTCAAAGCTCTGCTCAAGCGCCTTTGCGCTCTGGGTACTCCCATCGCTGTTCTCACCGGAGTTTCTCTGGAAAAAGGCCGCTACGGTGTAATGGCTTACGACAGCAAACGTGATGAATACTGCGAATATTACAGCGAACATCTTCCGTACAGCTTCCACGGTACCGGAGATGTCTTCTCAAGTGCCTGTTTCGCCGCTCTGATGCACGGCAAACCCCTTGTCGAAGCTTTGAAAGTCGCGGTTGAATTCACCACCGCTTCCATCCGCGACACCGTTTCCGAAGATGATCCCATCTGGTACGGCGTCAACTTCGAATACGCCATCCCCAAACTGCTTGAAATGCTGAAGTAAGCTGTTTGCTTTTTTCTTTTGCGTGATACGTTGTCGTCGGTTCAGCATAAAAGAACGATCGCGCAAAATCAAACCAGGTAAATCAGCTTCCGGTGATATTTTGAAAGTTTCACAATAATTTTTGCAAAATCTGCATTGAAGTCCGGCTTTTTATGGTGTATATTATCCCTGAAGTGCGGTGGAAAATCGTGCAGTTTGTGAATTTTTAACATTTTGATATTCCGGAGTTTGAACAATGAAATATTATCTCGGGCTGGATATGGGAACCACCGGCGTCAAGGCGGCGGTTTTTGACAATTCCGGCACTATGCTCGGTTCCGGTCTGGCGGAATACACTCTCGAAACTCCCAAGCCTGATATTGTGGAACTTGATGCTGAAATTTACTGGATCTCAGCTAAAACCGCAATCAAAGAGGCTGTCGAAAGTGCCAAAATTTCTCCGGCAGACATCCGTTCGCTGGCAGTTACCGGTCAGGCGGAAACTCTTATTATGGTCGATAAGGACGGCGTTCCCCTGCGCAAAGCCATCGTCTGGCTGGACAACCGCGCCGCCGGAGAGGCCGCCGCTCTCAATGAAAAGTTCGGTTCCGATCCTCTTTTCCGCCTCTCAGGCCAAACTGAAATGCTCCCCTGTTGGCCCGCTCCCAAGATCCTCTGGTATCAGAAGTACCAGAAGGAGCTTTTTGACCGGACCTTCAAATATCTTATGGTTGAAGACTTTATCGTTTTCAAGCTGACGGGCCGTTACGCCACCTGTTCCGGTTTGATGCCCTCGGCGCTCTATTACGATATCCGCACCGACAAATATGACGATGCGATGCTCGAAGCGCTCAATATCTCTATTGATCAGCTCCCTGAACTGAAAAAATCCGGTGAAGTCATCGCCGAATGTATCGCCAACGATTCGCTTATCGCCCCCGGAACTCTCGTCGCCGCCGCTCCCATTGACCACGTTTGCGGCAATCTCGGCAGCGGCTGTACCGGAAACGGCATCATCTCCGAAACCACCGGCTGCACGCTCGCCTTGTGCGCGGCGTTTGATAAAATCGTCTATGATGAAGAAAAACGGCTCAGTACCTATCTGGGATTTGCCCCGGGAACCTATGTGCTTCTGCCGTGGGCGCCGACCGCCGGAATGCTGTTGAAACATTTCCGCGACGAATTTACTTCCGGAATGGATTTCAAAGCATTCGATGCCGCCGCCGCCGCCGTTGCTCCGGGCAGCGAAGGACTTATTCTTTTGCCGCATTGCGCCGGAGCGATCTCTCCGGATTGCAACCCCAACGCCCGCGGGGTCGCGTGGGGTATCACCCTTGCCCATAAAAAGGGCCATTGGGCGCGTGCCATTATGGAATCGGTAGCTTATCTTCTGCGCGACAATGTGGAAGCTCTGCGTTCGATGGGCGCGAAGATCAGCGAGATCCGTTCGCTTGGCGGAGCGTCCAAAAGCAAACTCTGGCTGCAGATCAAAGCCGATGTCCTCGGACTTCCGGTGACTGTTACCGAATGTGCCGAAGCCACCAGTCTGGGTGCGGCGATTCTGGGCGCGGTCGCCTGCGGAGACTTTGCCGATACGGCCAGTGCGGTTGCGGCGATGGTCAAGATCGCTTCCCGCGTTGAACCGGGCGAAGCGGTCGAAGCCTACAAGAAACCTTTTGAACAATATCGTATTTTGAATAAATTACTTTTGCCAACCTTTGGAGGAAACACTGATGAGTAATGATGTTTTGAAAATCCGCGCCGGATTTGTCGGCTTCGGTGAAGTCAACACCCCGCGGGAATTTATCGACAACCGCTGCCGCATCGCCGCAGATGAGTTGAAAAAACGCGGCATCGAACTGGTTGAAACCGCTCCCGTGAGCGACGATCCCGCCGGTGAACAGGCCGCCCGCGCTGTCGCCGAACTCAAACAGGGCGAATTTGACGCGCTCGTGGTTTGCATTGCCGGTTGGATCCCGACCTGGGCGGTCATCAAAGTTATTGAACCGTTTAAACACAAACCGATGCTGTTGTGGGGCTTGAGCGGCTGGAGAGAAAACGGCCACTTCGTCACCACCGCCGATCAGGCTGGAACCACCGCGCTGCGCGCTCCGATGCAGGAGATGGGTTTCAACTTCAAGTATCTGGTCAATAAAAAAGATGCCGCTCCGCGCTACGATGAAGCGGCGAAGTTCCTCCGCGCCGCCTCCGCTTCCGCTAAAATGCGCAGCGCCTTTATCGGTATGAGCGGCTACCGCGATATGCGTCTGTTCGGTACCCTTTACGACGGCAACTTGCTCAAAAACAAGATCGGTGCCGAGATCGAACACTTCGATCTGCTGGAAATTCAGGAACTTGCCGCCGCCATCACCGATGAAGAGATCGCCGCCGGTGCCGAAAAGATCCGCAAAAACTGGAAGTTTGTCCGCGATCCCCAGCCGGGAACGGTCGAAAACTCCGTGAGATTGTCGCTGGCGTTCCAGAAGAAGATCAAAGAACGCAACTATGATGCGTTCAGCTTCTGCGATGTGGACGGCGTTAAAAAGCTGTTGAAGTTCGCGCCCGCCGGTGCGTTGACGTTGCTTCACGATGAGATGAATATCCCGACCGTGCCGGAAAACGATTCCTACGGTGCCGTGACCGAACTTATTATGAAGTATCTGACCGGTGTGAGCCCGGCTTATATGGAATTCTATGAATTCACCGAACAGAGCGCCTTTATGGGCGTGCCCGACTATGTGCCCGCTTCGGTGACCGATGGCGGCATCACCGTCATGCCCAACGCTTTCGGCTCTTTCGGCGAAGGCTTGCTCAACGTTTCCAAGGTCAAGACCGGACCGGTGACGATCGTCCGTCTGGCGCAGGTCAACGGCGAACTGGTTCTCCACGCGGTACGCGGCGAAGCCAAGACTCCGGAAACCTGGGAAGAGGCCGGCTGGGCGCCGCCCGCTCCGCAGCTGCCGAGTTTGGAAGTCTTCTTTGAAGGCGGATGCTCCGAGTGCTTCATCCAGAATGTTATGAGCCAGCACTACATTGTCACCTACGGCGATAATATCGAGCTGATCGAAAACTTCGCCAAGATCAATGGACTGAAAGTTATCCGTTGAGGAAAACTTGCCCGCGGGTGGGCAGATAAAAAAAAGAAAAAATAAAAAATCTGCCCCCGGCGGCTTCGCCGGACGTGGTCCAGCGGCGGAACCGCCGGCTTGTTCCGCCATAGCC
This sequence comes from Victivallaceae bacterium, assembly GCA_045653515.1. Classification (GTDB taxonomy): domain Bacteria; phylum Verrucomicrobiota; class Lentisphaeria; order Victivallales; family Victivallaceae; genus UBA1784. The sequence continues at coordinate 15,813 of JAZOMB010000005.1, forward strand.
TTGGGCGACGGCGAATCGCCGTATACACGGCGAAACATCAGCGAAGCAAAATTTTCCGCGCCCGGAAATCCGGCTGAAGTGCTGAAAATGCCCTGAAAAGTCGGAAAAACAAAGAAAAATCGAAAATTTTTCTTTTTTGCATTTGCAAAACAGCCAAGTGTGAGCTATATTATTAAAACAGCAACAAACGATGCTGTGGCTGACAAAGAGATATGCCGACGTGGCGGAATTGGCAGACGCGCACGGTTCAGGTCCGTGTGCCGCAAGGCTTGTGGGTTCGACTCCCACCGTCGGTACCAAATTTGCGGGTATGGCATATCGGCTGTGCACCAGCCTTCCAAGCTGGTTAGAGGGGTTCGACCCCCCTTACCCGCTCCACTGGTGGGATTCCCGAGTGGCTAAAGGGGGCAGACTGTAAATCTGCTAGCGACGCTTTCGGTGGTTCGAATCCACCTCCCACCACCATTTTGAAGATCCGTGTCGGAATACACTTCCGGCAAATAAAATAAACGCTGTTTCAAAACAAGGTTTTGACAGCGTTTTTTTATATCGCTTCAGCGTAAAAAAACTACCGGCTGCGCCGGTATGTAGCCGAATAGCTACAGCTTCAAGTTTACAAAAAGTAAACCCCATGCTATGTTATGTTTGGTTCGCCAACCAACATAAATCGCAAGGAGTTTACAGTAATGAATGACAATTTATCACACACTAGTTGGAAATGCAAGTACCATATTGTATTTGCGCCCAAATATCGCAGAAAAACTATTTATGGGACACTGAAATCAGATATTG
>JAZOMB010000006.1:0-21533 GCA_045653515.1 Victivallaceae bacterium
GTAAACTCCTTGCAATTTATGTTGGTTGGCGAACCAAACATAACATAGCATGGGGTTTACTTTTTGTAAACTTGAAGCTGAAGCTATTCGGCTACATACCGGCGCAGCCGGTAGTTTTTTTACGCTGAAGCGATATAAAAAAGAACTGCCGCTGATTTTTCAATCAGCGGCAGTTTCTTGTAATAACGCTAACTTCAGCTTACTTTTTGCTGACGCGTTCAGCGTAGGTTCCGGTACGGGTGTCGATCTTGACGATGTCGCCCTGGTTGATGAAGAGCGGAACCTGGATTTCAAAACCGTTGTCGATCTTCGCCGGTTTCATAACGTTGGTGGCGGTGTCGCCGCGGACGCCCGGTTCAGTTTCAACGATCTCTTTTTCGATGAAGGTCGGCAGAGCGATATCAATGGGTTCGCCATTGAAGATAACGAAGTTGCAGAGGCTTTCTTCGATCAGGAAGTAGGCTTTGTCGCCGAGCTTTTCCGGAGAAACGCTCAATTCTTCGTAGGTTTCGGGATCGCTGAAGATGAAGTTGTGACCATCGTTGTAGGAGTAGTACATCTCGCGTTCTTCGATGTTCGGTTCGTCGATCTTATCGGTCGGACGGTAGGTTTTTTCCATACCGGAACCGTTGATCATATTCTTCATGCGGCAGCGATAGAGGGCGGTACCTTTACCGGGTTTGCAGAATTCAAATTCGGTGATGACCCAAGGCACACCGTCGATCTGGATTTTCAGTCCTTTTTTCAAGTCGGAAGCACTGAACATTTCTCTTTTCTCCATTAAGTTGTTTTAACTGTGTAAAAATGTTGTCGTTTAATATATCACCGCTTTGGAATTTTTTCAAGTGCAGTTCCTTGAAAAAGCTCTTTACCGGGGATATATTATATATGAATATTGTATTAAACAGAGAGGATACTGCTATGCCTATTACAGAAATATTGGAAAAAAATGCCGCTTTGTACGGTGAAGATACCGCACTGGTGGAAATAAATCCGCAGGAGCTGGAGAAACGCCATAACTCCTGGAGAGAATACTCACTTATTGAACCGGGCCGCTCGGATGCCTTCCGTTCCGAATTGAGCTGGGCGGAGTTTGACCGCAAAGCCAACCGCCTTGCCAACTTCCTGCTCACCCGCCGCATCAAAAAAGGCGATAAGGTCGGTATTCTGCTGATGAACTGTCTCGACTGGCTGCCGCTGTACTTCGGAATTTTAAAAAGCGGCGCCATTGCCGTTCCGCTCAACTTCCGCTACACCGCCGATGAAATCAAATACTGTCTGGAACTTGCCGATGTCGATTATCTCTTCTTCGGGCCGACCTTCATCGGCCGCGTCGAAGCGATTTGCGACCGTTTGCCCAGAATCAAATCTTTCATCTATGTCGGATGCGATTGTCCGAGTTTTGCCGAATCGTATGTCGATCTGGTCTCCTACTGTTCAAGCAAGGCGCCAAAGGTGCCTTTGAGCGATGAAGACGATGCGGCGATCTATTTTTCCAGCGGTACCACCGGCTTCCCCAAGGCGATCATTCACCGCCACCGCAGTTTGATGCACGCCTGTATCGTTGAACAGAAGCATCACGGTCAGACCCGCGATGATGTGTTTCTCTGCATTCCGCCCTTGTACCATACCGGAGCTAAAATGCACTGGTTCGGAAGTTTTCTCGTCGGCGGCAAAGCAGTTCTTCTGCGCGGTGTCAAGCCGGAATGGATCGTCAGCGCCGTCGCCAATGAAAAGTGTTCCATTGTCTGGCTGCTCGTGCCGTGGGCGCAGGATGTGCTCGATGCCATTGAACGCGGCGACATCGACCTCAATGAATATGATCTTTCCTGCTGGCGTCTGATGCATATCGGAGCCCAGCCGGTGCCGCCGAGTCTGATCAAGCGCTGGAAGCAGATCTTCCCGCACCACGATTACGATACCAATTACGGTTTGAGCGAATCCATCGGACCCGGTGCCGTTCACCTCGGTGTGGAAAATATCGACCACGTCGGCGCCATCGGTGTCGCCGGTTACGGTTGGGAAACCGCCATCGTCGATGAAAAACGCAATCCGCTTCCCCGCGGTACGGTCGGTGAACTTGCCGTGCGCGGCGCCGGTGTGATGAAGTGTTACTACAAAGATGAAAAGGCCACAAAAGAGGTGCTTTCTGAAGACGGCTGGCTCTACACCGGAGATATGGCGCGCGAATCTGAAGATGGTTTCATCTATCTTGTTGACCGCAAAAAAGATGTTATCATCTCCGGAGGCGAAAACCTTTATCCGGTTCAGATCGAAGACTTTTTGCGCCGTCATCAGTCGATAAAAGATGTCGCCGTCATCGGTTTGCCCGATGCGCGTCTCGGCGAAATAGCCGCCGCCGTTATCGAGGTGAAAGAGGGCTTTACGCTGGATGAAAAGGGCGTTGAAGAGTTCTGCCTGGATCTGCCGCGTTATCAGCGGCCGCGCAAGATCATCTTCGCTGAAGTTCCGCGCAACCCCACCGGAAAAATCGAGAAACCCAAACTCCGCAAACTTTACGGCGCCGATAAACTGGTCGCTATGCAGAATGAGATAAAATGAATAATCAAACCCACGTTGTTTTGCTCGGCGCAGGCGCTATCGGCGTTCTGCCCGCCGCCAAGCTGGTCAAAGTTCCGGAGATCAAACTGAGTGTCGCCGCCGATGCCCAACGGGTGAAGCGTTACCGCGAAGAAGGCATTTTCCTCAATGATGAGAAACTGCCGTTCACCTATGCTGCTCCGGAAGAGTTGACCCCCGCTGATCTGATTCTGGTTGCGACCAAGATGCCGTCGCTTGCCGAAGCATTGGAAAATGTCGCGCTGGCGGTAACGGAAAAGACCGTCTTTCTGCCGCTGCTCAATGGTATTTCCGCCTATGAGGTGATAAAGGCGCGTTTCCCGCAGTGCGCCGTACTCAAAGGCTTCCATCTCGGCCACGCGAGCGTCCGTATCGGCAATAAAATTTCTCACGATGATGTCGGCACGATCTACTGCGGCGGCGAAAAGAGTGCGCTCGATTTTGCGGTGAATATTTTGAAATCCGCCGGTGTTGATGCCGAAGCACCGGAAAATTTTGAAGTTCCAATGTGGCAGAAATTTGTCCTCAATGTCGGTATCAACCAGACGCAGGGTGTTTTCAGAGCCGATTATGCTGCGGTTCAGAAAGATCCGAAAATGCTCCGTTTCGCCTGGGATCTGATGGAAGAAGCGGTCGCGGTTGGCAGAGCCGCCGGAGTCCGGCTGGGCGATGAGGTGATCGAAAGCGCGATGATGGTCATCTGCAAGATGCCCGCAGATGTCAAAACTTCTATGCTTCAGGATGTGGAAGCCGGACGGGAGACTGAAGTCGAAGCTTTCGCCGGAACCATTTGCCGTTTGGCGGAAAAATATGGTATTGATGTTCCCAACAATAAGTTGGTGTTGGAAAAATTGAAAGGTTTGTAAAATGAAAAAATTGTTTTTACTCGCAGCCGCCGTTCTTTGCTGCACGCTGAGTGCCAAAGAAATTAAAGTGCTTACCATCGGCAACAGCTTTTCTGCTTCTGCCGCCCGTTCTTTTCCGTGGGTGACCGCTTCGGTTCCCGGATGCAGGGTGATCCTTACCGGAGCCAATATCGGCGGCTGTTCGCTGGAACGCCATTGGAACGAGTGGAGCAAAGCGGAACAGGATCCCAAGTACAAGCCTTATGGGGTGTGCTTTATCGACAGCGCCAAGCTTCCCCAAAAGATCAAATACACCAGAGGCAATGTCAATGAGTTGATCAAAAATAACAAATATGATATCATCACCATTCAGCAGAACAGCGCCAACAGCTGGAAATATGAGACCTATCAGCCGTTTGCCGACAATCTCATTGCGGTGCTGAAAAAATATCAGCCGCAGGCGGAGATCGTCATCCAGCAGACCTGGAGCTACCGCTGCGATTCTCCGCGTCTGGCTTCGTGGAAGATCGATAATGCGGCGATGTATGGAAAACTTGAAGCCGCTTACGCAAAACTTGCCAAAGCCAACGGTTTCCGGATCATTCCCTGCGGTTATGCCGTGCAGCTCTTCCGCGCCGCGACCCCGGTCAAATATCAGCGCCCTGATATGAAAGCGCTTGCCAAATTGAAAAATACCAAAGCGCACGGCTTTGACGGCGAAGTTGTCGGTATGTGCAAATGGCGCCCCCACAAGAAGACCAAAGAATATTATCTTTCCTGCGATACCAGCCACCTCAATCCCCACGGCGAATATCTGCAGGGGGCGGTGTGGTTCAGCGTTCTCTTCGGCCGTCCGGCATCTGAAGTCAAATATGTTCCTGCTGATATGACTCCTGAGATGGCGAAGTTTCTGCTGGAATGTGCCGACAAGGCGGTTGCCTCTTATAAACATCCGGAAAAGTAAGCTGTGAGCAAATCTCTCAATGTACTGATGATCGGAAACAGTTTTTCCATCTGTGTCGGAAAGTTTCTGCCGCAGATGGTGCGCTGTTTCCCCGGAAATCGCTTGAAACTTACCAGTTGTTTCATCGGCGGCTGTTCTTTTGAAACACATTGGAACAATTTCTGCGAAGCGGAAAAGGATCCTGATTTCAAACCCTACCGAATCACGGTCTGGGACAGTACCACATTGAAAAAGCCGAAGTTTACGGGCAATGTCAATGCTCTGCTTAAAACAGAAAAATACGACATCGTCACCATTCAGGAGGCGAGCCGGAACAGTATTGATTATGTGCTGTATCAGCCCTATGCCGATCGATTGATAGCGCAGGTGAAAAAGTATCAGCCGCAGGCGGAGATCGTTATCCAGCAGACATGGAGTTACCGCGCCGATGCACCGTTTCTGCGTGAGCGTGAGATGGATAATGATACGATGTATCAGAAGCTGGAAGAGGCATATTATGCTCTGGCAAATGAGTACGGCTTCCGTTTGATCCCGACCGGATATGCTGTCCAGATCACCCGCAAGCTCTCGGAATTCAAGTTTGAAAATTATGATTGGGCGATGCTTGATACGCTTCATTGGCCCGATCTGCCGCGTCAGGCGGGCGATGTCGCCGGCAACTTCCGATGGCGCAAAAATGCCGAAGGTGAAATGGTCATCTATCGCGACACCAACCACCTCAATATGCGCGGAGAATATCTTCAGGCCGCCTTGTGGTGCGGTTTTCTTTACAGAGTTGATCCGGAAGCGATAAGCTATGTCGCACCGAAAATCGGCAAAACAGATGCAGCATTCCTGCGGAAATGCGCAAAAGAAGCTTTGCAGAATTTCAAGCAGATAAAAGCGTGATGTTTGATCTTTGATGCAGATCAGATAAACTTTTGATACAGATCCACCGTTTGCTGAGCGGCAGTTGCCCAATTAAAACGGGTGAGATTTTTCTGTGGATCGAGCTGCACATCACGCTTGATGATTTTATTCAACTGCGCGGCACACATTTCCGCATTATGCAGCGGAAAGTAGAGAGCCTGATCCGCGCCGATCTCTTTGAAACACGGAATATCACTCAAAACCGGAATGCAGTTTTGACTTTGAGCTTCAATGATCGGCAAGCCGAATCCTTCAGCTTCGGACGGAAACAGCAGTGCCTGTGCGTTTTTATATGCGGCAAACAGTTCCGGTTCAGACAACTGCCGATGAAAGATTCGTTTATCAATATTTAATTCTGAGAACAATTTACGTTCATCTTCGGTGAATGAACCGCCGCCAACGCAAAGCAGATTGTATTCAGGCGGCAGCATCGAGACCGCCTTTACCGCTGTCGGAAAGTCTTTGTAAAACATCCGGCTGCCGACATAAAGAAAATAGGGTTTTATATCGGTGAATTTATCAGGAAGGAGCTGCGGGACGCGGACTCCATGGTAGATCACAAACGTTTTTTCAGCGGCATCAGGATAGAGCGCGATCAGATCATCACGGGTCGCGTGTGAAGGACAGATGATAGCGTCCGCGCGGGCAATGGACTCTTTTTCCTCGGCAGCTTCACGCAAGCCGGATGGGAGTTTCGCTCCATATTTTTCGTGGGTCATATCGTGGACGGTGATTATATATGGTTTGCCTTTTAACAAATTCCGGTCATAGGGCTTGGAATAGGTGCTGTGGAAGATATCAAAATCACCTTTTTTCAGCGCTTGGCGGGTTTTGAGCAGATTTATATTTTCCAACAGCCGGTTTTTGCCGCGGAAATTCTGTTCCGGAAAAAATCCTGGATAGTGTTTCAGATTTTTCAGAAATTTGTTGTTGCTGAAAAAACAACTGACATCCCATTGAATTTGCATTTGATTGAACTCGCAGAAAAGTTCGCAAAAATAACGGGATATACCGCTGTAAGCAAATGAAGAAAATATTTGATGATCGCAAAGAATTTTCATCGTAAAAACAGGTCCTGAATAATGCTTTTTACTCCACGGGCAAAACGGAAATAACGTCCGGAAAAGATTTCTCCGGCAATCAGCATCATCCGGTGGAGATAATTTACTTTGCCGATTTGAGAGCGGATATGAGAGTGATGCAGGCGCTCTTTGAGGATCTCTTCGGCATCATCGTCAAGTTTGTTGTCAAGGCGCCGCAGGGTGAATGAATACAGTTTTGCATTCCAATTGAATGTATCATCTGCCGCTGAACGTTTTGCGGCTTTGAATTGTCCGGCTAAAGTTGATATCTGTCCGGAATTGGAAAGATTTTTCCCATGCTGGCGGAACAATGTCAGCGTTTCCGGGGTCACCGCCCAGCCATCCAATGCGGCGATGGATAAGCCGATAAAACTGTCGTGGACATTTTTCAATTTTGGAAATGGTATCAGAAATTTCAGAGTACTCCGCCGGATCGCCATATCGTGCGCCGCCGGCGGGACCCGGCGGGCAAATTGCGGAAGCTGCGGGAGAAGCGGAAGTTTTTCCGGAACAAATCCCCGCAATTGCAAGTGAGTACGGTTTTGTGAGTTCAACTCATTATCGGTTATAAGGCTGTCGGAGTAGACCCCGAGGATTTGCCGGTTGGCAAATGGCTGAACCATTTTTTCAACTTTATCTTTGCTCCAGACATCATCCTGATCGGCGATGAAGATGATATCTCCGGAGCATAAAGACAACGCTTTTTCAAAGTTTCCGGAACACCCCAGATTTTTTTCATTGCTGAAAATTTTGAAGAGTTCCGGATATTTCTGCTGATAACTTTGCAGTATTTCCAACGTTCCGTCGGTGGAGTTGTCATCGCAGACCACGATTTCATCGACCATTCGGCTCTGCTCCAGGATGGAATCCAACTGCCGGGGCAGGAATTCTGCCCCGTTGCAGGTTGCAATAGCTGTCGAAATGGTCAATTTATTCATAGATCGGTCAAAACAAAATTATTTGATCTCCTGGACGATACCGCCGGGGAGGATGCGGAACTTCTGCTTGCCGTCCGGAGCGCTCTTTTCGAGCTGCGGGCCGGTGAAGATGAAGCAGGGATAGATGATACCGCCGGTACCGATTTCGCTGTTGCCGCGGCGTTGCGCCTGAATGACCAGCAGATTGTCGCCGTCTTCATTGAGCAAGCCGGTGAGGTCAAAGGTGAAGGGCTGGGCGAAACCGCGTCCCATACCGATATATTTGCCGTTGCACCAGACGCGGACGATGTTGTCCACGCCGCCGACGAGCAGACCGGCAGTCTTGGTGTTGAGCTTGGGGAAGGGGATGCGGTACCACGCCGAACCGGAACGGTAACCGAGCAGGCCCTGCGCATCCCAGGTTGATTTGAAGGTCTGGGTTTCAAGGAAGTGTTTGTCGTTGATCTCCGGAGCGTAGTAACCCATCATGCCGCCCGCGTTGAACTGGTCAAACATAGTTTTCAGTTTATTGGGGATCTTGTAGGCGATCTGATAGGGGGCGCTGGAATACTTCACCGCCGCTTCGACGGCATCCTGATGGAGTTTTTTCAGATATCCGGCACCGCCGGTGGAGATGTAGCCTTTGCCGTTCTTGGTGGCGGCAAGGAGTTCGCTGCGGACTTTGTCAAAGTATTTCTTTGCTTTGGCAAATTCAAAGTTGTTGAACGCCGTCTTAAAGGTGAGGAAGTCGTCCAGCGCATTGAGGGACAATTCAGCGATCTGAACGCGGAAACGGTCTTCTTCGTTGTCGACCAATGCCTTGGCTTCAGCAAAATATTTGCGGGCCTGATCGACAAATTCGCGGTCGTAGATGAGCGGGATGGCGTGGAAGGAACCGGCTTCCATACCGGCGGCGCCCTGACGTTCGGACTGCATAATGTAATATTTTTCCATCGGTTCAGCAGCTTTGCCGAAGGCGTTTTTGCAATACTTTTTCAGGATCTCCTGCCAGGTGAGCTTGGTGTTCCAGAGCAGCTGGGCTTCGGCGTAGTTGTGGGGGCCGAGGTTGGATGCTCCCTTATTGGACTCGGTATAAACACCGAGAACACCGATGGATTTGTAGTAGGGCAGTTCATCCGCCCAGATGCGGATCTTGCTGAACGGCATCACGCTTTCGGCGAGGTTCCAGTTGTAGCCGCGGACAAATTTTGCATTGGGCGCGGTCTTCCACTTTTCCAGAATGGATTTGTAATAGCGGCGGGTCTTGCTGCGCGGGTCGAGGGTGCTGTGGACGCGGGAGAAGCTGATGTCGGCGATAACCAGTACGATTTTGGGATTGGGTTTGTACTTGGTCGGGAAGTCGGTGTGGCTGTTGTAGAGGAAGAATCCCAGATGGAGGTTGGGGAACTCTTTTTCCAGCTTTTCGAGCAGCGTGTTGCACATCAGGATCAGCAGTTCGGTGACTTCAGGATTGCCGGTGGTGGGATCGATTTTTCCGCTGGAAGCCATACGGCTTTCGATGGACTGGGAGAAGGCATTGCCGTCAGCAGGTCCGACACCGATACAAACCTTTTTATCTTTGGGCCAGTTGTTCTTTTTGAACATATTGCGGATGTAGTCTTCGAGGATCGCCAGCACGCGCGGGTCGGTGGTTTCGATCTGCGGACCGCGGCGGGTGTAGGTGCCGTCGAGGTTTTTCACGAGGGCGTACATATCGGGGTTTTCTTTGAATTTCTTGCGGTAAATGCGTGTGATGTCGCTGAAGACGTGACCGCCGATCATCACAAGCGGATGGCTGAATGTGGTGATCTGCATTTTATTGCGCAGTTTCCAGAGGTGGTAGTCGATGCGGCCGTATTTGTCGTGAACTTTCCAGTTCTGGGTGTAGAAGGGGCAGCGGACGGCGAAATCCGGCTTGCTGGAGGTCTGGTAAACGCCAGTGTCAACGGTGGACATCTTGGGGATGACTTCACCTGCGACTCCGGTAAAGACCCAGTCACAGCCCAGACGGGAGAGCATTTCATAAATACCGTGAGCAATGGCGAAACCGGTGGCACCGGAGATGACGATCTTATCTTTGGAACTGTCGATGAAGTATTCCTCTTTTTCACCGGCTTTGTATTCCAGTACGATGGCGGTTCCGGTGGGCTGTTCATTGTATTTTACCGGAAGAACAGTTCCGCTCATTTTTTTGAAGTGGTAGTTGAGGTCATCGACGGCGGTGCGCATCGTCTGTTTGGCAAGTTCCTCTTCCGGAAGTTTGTCCGCGACCCGGTCATTGAAGGGAACACCGACGTCGGCGATGGGGACATTCACGTGGATAGTTGCCTGCGGTTTGCCATCTTTTATCAGAACGGCACCTTGGGTGCTGATGGCGGCAAGTGCAATCAGCAGAGAGGATTTCAACTTCATATTTTTTCCTTTTTTTTGATTTAAAACGGACACATTTAAAGATAGCACAAAAGTTATCTTTTGTCAAGTTAAATACTTCAGGAACGGCGGTAAAAAAGCGGCAGGGCAAATCCAAATTGCCCTGCCGCCTGATTTGACGGAGACTCTACCGCTTATTTTTTGATCTTTTCGATCGCACCGCCGGGGAGGAGGCGGTATTCAAGTTCGCCGTCCGGAGCGCGTTTTTCGAGCTGCGGGCCGGTGAAGATGAAGCAGGGGTAGATGATGCCGCCGGTACCGACTTCGCTGTTGCCGCGGCGCTGAACCTGAATGACCAGCATATTTCTGCCCTTTTCATTGAGCAAGCCGGTGAGGTCAAAGGTGAACGGACGGGCAAAGCCCTGACCCATACCGATGTACTTGTCGTTGCACCAGACGCGGACGATGGCATCGGCACCGCCGACGAAAAGTCCGGCACTCTTGGCGGCAAGTTTCGGGAAGGGGATGCGGTACCAGACCGAGCCGGAACGGTAACCCATCAAGCCCTGCGCATCCCAGGTGGAACCGAAGGTGGCGGTTTTGATGAAGTGGCGGTCGTTGAGCTTGCTGTTGTAGTAGCCCATAACGTTACCGGCATTGAACTGGTCGAACATAGTCTTCAGCACGTTGGGGATCTTGTAGACGATGCTGTAGGGAGCCTGAGAATATTTGTACGCCTGATCGACAGCATCCTGATGGAAGCGGCGGAAGTAGCTGTAACCTCCGGGGGAGACGATGTTTTCTTTCTTGTCGATTTCAACTTTGAGATCGTTCATAATCTTGTCGAAGAGCTGTTTGGACTTGGCGAATTCAAAGTTGTTGAAGGCGTTTTTGAACTTCAGGTGATCTTCCAGCGTGGTCAGGGAAAGTTCGGCGATCCGGATGCGTTCTTTTTCCACATCGGTTTCGGCAAGTTTGCGCGCTTCGTCGAAGTGTTTGCGCATCTGGGCAACTAACTTCAGATCGTAGATCAGACGGAAGGAGTGGAAGGAACCGGCTTCCATACCGGATTTGGACTGGCGCAGGGTGATGGCGGTGTAATATTTTTCCATAGGGCCTGCCGCTTTGCCGTAGGCGTTTTTGCAGAAGGTCTTGAGGACATTGCGCCATTTGAGATTGGTATCCCAGAGCATCTTGGCTTCGATGTAGTTGCCGATGGCAAGGTTGGAAGTACCTTTGGTGGTTTCGTTGTAGACACCCTTGACGCCGAGTGATTTGTAGTAGGGGAGGTCATCGCCCCACATAATGAGCTTGCTGTAAGGCAGCACGTTTTCGGCGAGGTTCCAGTTGTAGCCGCGGAAGAACTTCACATTGGGAGTGTTTTTCCATTTTTCCAGAATGGATTTGTAGTAGCGGCGGGTTTTGATATGGTCTTCAAGGGTGCTGTGCAGACGGGAGTAGCTGATGTCGGCGATGACCAGCACGATTTTGGGATGGGGTTTGTAACGCACCGGATAGTCGGCGTGGTTGCTGTAAAGATAGAAACCCAAGTGGAGGTTGGGAAACTCTTTTTCCAGACGCTCCAGAAGAGTGTTGCAGAGCAGCACCTGCAAGTCGGTGAAGTCTTTGTTGCCGGTGGCAGGGTCAAGACGGCCGCTGGAAGCCATCTGGCTTTCGATGGATTCAGAGTAACCGCCGCCGTCGGCAGGACCGACACCGATACAAACGGTTTTATCTTTTGGCCAGTTGTTATTTTTGAACATAGTGCGGATGTAGTCTTCGATCATCTCGATGACTTTGGGGTTGGTGGTTTCCAACTGGGGACCGCGGCGGATGAAGGAACCGTCGAGCTGGCGCACCAGAGCGTACATATCCGGATTGGCATCAAAGCGTTTTTTGTAGCGGCGGATAAGAGCATCGGAAACGTGGCCGCCGATCATCACCAGCGGATGATTGTAGCGGGAAAGCTGCATTTTGTTGCGGATCTTCCACATAGCGAAGTTTTCAAGTTCGGCTTTGGAATGTTTTTTGACATTGCCGGGGTACCACGGGCAGCGGACGGCGAAGTCCGGTTTACTTTTTACGGTGTAGGAACCGGTGGTGACGGTGGTCATTTTAGGGATGACTTCACCGGTGGGGCCGGGGAATACCCAGTCACAGCCGAGACGGTACAGCACTTCATAAAGACCGTTGGCAAGGGCGAAGCCGTCGCGTCCGGAGATGGTGAGGCGTTTTTCTTCGCTTTTGATGGTGAATTCATCGGGTTCGCCTTTGACGATTTCCAGACAGATGGCGTTGTCGGCGGCAGCGGTGCTGTATTTCACCGGAATTTCCGTCCCGCTCATCTTTTTGATGTGGTAGTTGAAGTCCTCGACGGCGGTGCGAAGCACGCGCAAAGCAAGCTCTTCAGACGGCATTTTGTCAGCGGCGGCACCGGTCAGCGGGATTTTGTGTTCCGAGACCGGCGCATTGACGTGAAGCGCGGCGGCGGCTTTGCCGTCTTTGACGATAGTCAGCGCGTTGGCTGAAAACGCCAATACTCCGGCGGTGAGAAGTGAGAGTTGTTTTTTCATTCAGTTTCCTTTCGTTTCTTTTGGTATTAAATAGTTGTTTGAACGCAAAGACAAGTTGGACGGAACGGTGAGGAATTTGATCACACCGAAAAATCCTTTGATTTTCCAGAGTTTTCCGCACTGTTCAGGTTTCACCGGGATGTTGTAGAAACCGTTGAGTTTATTGAGTTTGAAGACCGTTTTCCCTTTGGGGTCGCAAATGTAGCCGCGGTTGGTCTTGGTGTAGAAGCCGAGGATTTTGGTTCCCTGCGGGACGTAGAAGTAGAAAGTACCTTTAAGTTCGGGGGAGCTTTCGCTCTCGACCGGGCGGGCGACCGGCATATTTTCCGGCCAGACGATGCGGCTCATATCGCCGTTGTCATTGATAAAGAGCTTGTGCAAACCGGCGTGCTTCGGTTTGAAAACGACCTTGCGCGCATTGCCGTCCGGCGGAACGCTGCGGTCGGTCTGGATCAGAGTTTCCAGTTCTCCGGTGTCGGATTCGCCGCCGATTTGAACCAGTTCCAGAATGACATTGCCGCGGTCGCGGTAGTGCTTGATCAATCCTCCGGTGACTTCAAGAGTGAAGGGCTTGCCGTCGCACCAGATGTAGAACCAGACCCGGCGGCGGGTGGTTCCGGCATCGATAACGGCGGAACCTTTGGGATCATTTACCGGAATGAGGTCGGAACTGAACTCTTTGACATCAAAGGCGAGCAAGGCATTGTTTTTGATGCCGTCGGCAACGAAGCGGTCGATATCCTGCGCGGTCGGGGCAGGGGTGTTCATCCAGTCGACACCGGTCGGTTTATCTTTCATACCGCGCGGAGCAAGACGTTTCGGGGAACGGAACATTCCGTAGGTGTGAACTAAACGGGTACTGCGGATGGAGGCGGCGAACTTCATAAGTTCAACATACTTATCCCATTTTACATTGTTGTTGTAATGGAAGAGCATTTCACAATATCTGGTGTAGCAGACCAATGCGTCGATGCGCTGCTTTTCTTTGCCGGAAGCGAGCTTTCTTGCGCTGTCAAGATGGCGGTACATTCTGCCGAGCAGATCGGCATTGAGCGGGCGCGGGGCGCTGCCGTCCATAAGCGCGTAAAATTCTTTCATAGGAGCGTAGCTTGCGGGGAAGGCTTTGCGGAGGAAATCCTCTTTGATGTCGGCAGGGTTGATGTTGGTGTCCCACATCATCAAAGCCGCAGTATGGAAGCCGAGACCGCCTGCGCCCCAATAGTCACCGGCTTCGGCGGTGATGTAACGGGCGCCGTGATTGTAGAAGCGGCAGAGGGTCTCTTTGAGATGGGTGGTGTTGGCGCCTTTGCCGGAACCGGGGGTGGTACTGGTGTAGTAGTATTCGCGGATGCCAACGTTGGCTTTGCGTTTTTTCCACGAGGTGATGAGTTCGTCAATGGTGTAGCCGCCTTTGATGAATGCGGTGGCGATATTGACCACCACTCCGGGGTGGAGATCGACATCCGGGGCGAGGCAATGCTGATTGTAGGCGTACATACCGACCTTTTTATCGGGATATTTTGCCGTTACCGCTTGGGCGACTTCGTTGGCGAGGATGGCGGCGCGGGTGCTGAAAGAACCGAGTTTGATACAGTTTTCACATTCGCACCAGCCGCCGCCGTCGGAGGGTTCGGCGGAAACGCTCTGCTGTTCCGGATTTTTGGCAAGCTGTTCAAGTTTGTAATCGACAAAGAGTTTACGCAGAGCGGGGTTGGAGATGCAGAGCTTGGTGGAAGTGCGTTTTCCTTTCAACAGGGCGTAGTATTCGGGGTGAGCGGTAAACTCTTTTTTCCGGTGCATTACAAATCTGCCGTAGACGTGGCCGCATTTGATGGTGATGCCGCCCTGAAAGTTGAAAAGTTTCCACATTTCATCGAAGTTGGTCGCTTTTCGGTAGTCTCCCCAGATGCCCCAGCCGGGCCAGATGGAACGGCTCAGATAGTCAGGACTTTCGGTGACATTGAGGACGATTTTTTCCGGAAGTTTTTCCGGAATTATTTCCCACTCTGACGCGGGGAAATAGTGGCGGTAACCGAGTTCACGCGCAAGGAAGGAGACGGCGAACTTCGCTCCGTCAAGGTTTGATGCCGCGATGCTGATGCCTTTGGCACTGGTCTGGATTTTGAAGCCTTGCGGGGGGAGTTCAGCGTTTTTGAGAAATTGGATGTTGCCTTTTTCAGTAAGCGGAACGGCTTTTTTGCCGATTTTTTCCAGCACAGAACCTAAAATTTTTGCCGCCGGAAGAAATTCCTGCGGAGCAGAAATGGCGAGATTTTTCAACTCAAAAGGAGTGCCTTTTCTGCGCTGGTGGACTCCGGCATCAACTGTCAGCAGGGCGGACAGCGCAACGATCAATGAAAGAAAACGTTTTATCATTTTGTACTCCTTAACAGTTTATCTGGCGCTCCAGCGCAGATTTATTTCGGTGTTGCCGGCCATACTGGCATTGAGCGTATTGCCGGCGCTGAAATCCACCGATCCATCAAAGCGGCAGTTGTTGTAGCCGCGATGCTGCATAGTAGAGACAGGATATATTTTGCTTGAAGAGTTGGAGCGTGCCATATCTCCGACCATAACCTGCTCGGAAGGCTGTTTGAATTTCCAGCTTTTTCCGCCGTCATCGGTAACTCTTTTGCCCAGCATTGTAGTGCGGGGGCAGGGGTTCTGACTTTTTGAATCATCATCGCGGGTGGCGGTGTACCATCCGTACCAGGTGGAGTCTTTTCTCTGACTGTAACCGTATGCGGCGGCGTAATGGGTGTAGATGCGTCCGGTGGTTCCAGTTTCCGGCATGATCTCACCGCCGACTTTACCGGAAAAACTGAAAGCTCCGCGTTTGGAGAAGCTCGGACAGACGATCAGCGGGTGATAGCGCAGATAAGTGGCATTAGCTGTCGGTTTACCTGAGTTGGGAAAGAGATAGTTGCCCATACCGCCCATCTTCTCCTTGTAAGAATAGATGTTGGTGTGATTGCTGCTAGTGTCGGTCGGATCGATCAACGGCCCCCAATCCTGATTGTCGCTGCCGTACTGCATAAAGGCGTACCCGATCTGCTTCAAGTTATTCTGGCAGGCGGCACTTTGTCCGCGGGCGCGGGCGCTCTGCAGGGCGAGCAGCAGCACTGCTGCCAATATCGCGATAATGGCAATTACCACCAAGAGCTCAATAAGAGTAAAGTTCTGTGCGGTAAAACACGATTTGCGCTTCATAATCAAAACTCCTTTTTTTTATTGTGTAAAAAGAATGCTGTCAATTTATTATAGCTTGCAATCTTTTAAAATACAAATCTTTTTCAGCAAAAAAGTGCTTTTTTTCAGCACATTACAGCGGGTCTTCGATCTCCAGAGTGTTGAGCGCAGCTTCGGTCTTGTCAAGGAAATTTCCCCACGCCTGCGGATCGACAAAGGCGAATTTATCACCTTCGCACAAACGCTGATAACGCTCCGGGGTCTGGTTCTGTCCGGCATGGTTGCCGACGAAAACATCCACCTTTTCCTGACGGCAGCGGGCGAGGCTTTTGCGGAATGCTCCGCGCCAATCTTCACTTTCCAGTTGGAGGCGGTGGATATATTCTGACTTGAGGGTGTTGAGTCCGGCGCCGCCCATAGTTCCGGCGCGGTAGATTTTGCCGTCAACTTCCATATCCCAGAAGAAAGAGATGGTTCCACGGGTGTGGCCGGGGGTGTGAACGCAGTCGATCTCAACGTTGCCCAAAGTGATTTTGTCACCGTCTTTGAGGAGCACATCCGGTTCAAACGCCGCTGGCTGCATCGTGTTGAATTCGCACGCCCAGGTAAGTTTCGGATCGGAACCGTTGACCATGCCGCAATCATCTGCACCGATAAAGGTCTTTGCCCCGGTGAGTTCCACGAGCGCTTTGGTCGCCGCCGCGTGGTCGATGTGACCGTGGGAGTGGATGATGTATTTGATATCATACGGAGAAAATCCGCATTTCCAGATGGAATTTATCACCAGATAGAGCCGTTCCTGATAACCGCTGTCCAACAGGATCAATCCGTCTCCGGTGTCTATAATGTGAGTTGAGGCGGGGCGGGAGCCGACAAACCAGGTGTTGCCGAAGAGGTTGAAGGGTTCCATCGTTCTGAGCCAGGGGAGTTCCATCATAATGTAAAAATCCTTATATTTTATAGTTGGTGCAGATAATATAATGGGGGATTCAACTTAATGCAAGCGAAAGTTGCCATAAATTTTGCTTTGCGCGTATTTGTTGTCTTGAAAATCACTGTTGTTGTGCTATATTTTTCAGTAAAACCGTCTTTTAAACAAACAAAATCAGGAGGTGTAAAATGACTGGTTGGATTATTGCAGGTGCCGTTGTGGTTTTGATCGTGTTCTGGTATTTCGGAACGATGAACAAATTCCGCCGCTTGAAGATCGCTATTGAAGAATCCTGGGCGGGGATCGATGTCCAGCTCAAACGCAAAGCCAATATCATTCCCAATCTGGTCGACTCCCTTAAAATGCAGATGAATTTTGAGGAAAAGGTGCTGACCGAGCTTACCGCCGCCCGCACCGGACTTACCAGCAGTGACCGCGCCGAAGCGATGGCGGCAAGCGATAAGATCACCGCTCTTATGCCGACCATCCGCGCAACTGCCGAAAATTATCCGCAGCTCGGAACCAATCAATCCTTTCTGCAGCTTATGAGCGATATCCGCGATTGCGAAGACAAGATCGCATACGCCCGCAACCGTTACAATATGACCACTGCACGCTACAATATGGAGATCGTGATGATCCCCGCGAGTATCGTCGCCAGCCAGATGGGATTGCAGAAAGAAGCTCTCTACGAAATCAGCCAGAATCAGCGGGACGATGCCGACAATATGCGCATCAGTCAGCTTTGATGCAGGAAGTAGGTTCTGAATGAACGATATGCCCTCTGCTCCGCTGATCGCCGCCGAGGAGGTGCGGAGCAATTTTATCAAAAGTTTCGTGCTGGTCGGAATAATCATTGCATTGGTGATCGCGGCATCGTATCTTATCGGCTATATGCTTAACGATATCAAGTCCGGACTGTTTATCGGTGCAGTTGTATCGGTGATAGTCATTCCGCTGCAGATAATGACTGCCAAGTGGATGATTCTGGCGATGACCAGCGGCCGCGCCGCCAATCCGAATGATTTGCGCGAACGCCGTGCCATCCACATCGTGGAAGGTCTGGCGGTCTCCGCCGGATTGCAGCGGACTCCCGACCTCTACATCATTCCGAGCCGCATCCCCAATGCGTTTGCTTCCGGTATGGATGAAAAGAGCGCCTTTATCGGAGTTACGCAGGGACTGCTGGATATGATGGACGATCAGGAACTTGAAGGCGTTATCGCCCATGAAGTCGGCCACATCATCCACCGCGACATTATGCTCAATCAGCTGGTGGTCGGACTTATCAGCGTGCTGCTGATTTTGGCGCTGATCATTGAGCGTATCGGCATCATCGGAGCCTATTCCGGCGGAAACCGCCGCGGACGTGACCGCGATAACGGCAACGCCGGCGGTGCGGCGGCTTTACTGCTGCTGCTGGCGATATTGATCCGTCCTCTGGCGATGATCATCGGAACGTTGCTTCAGCTCGGAATTTCCCGCAAGCGCGAATATGCCGCCGATGCGGTGGCGGTCAGGTTGTGTTCCTACAACGAAGGTCTGGCGCGGGCATTGGAAAAACTCGGCGGAAAAGAGTATTCCAGCGATGATATTCAGGAGCTCGGGGGAGAAAATATGGCGTGTATGTACATCAACTTCCCCGGAGGAGAACTTTTTTCCACTCATCCGCCGATCAAAGAGCGGGTTCGTCGTCTGCGTAATATGTATTGAGGCAGTTATGAAAAGATTTTTTATTTTGATCAATTCGGTTTGTTCGTTTCTGGGGTTTGCAGCTAATACGGTCGAGACCCATTATATCCCGATGAATGACGGAGTTAAACTTTTTACGATCGTTTCCATTCCGGAAAAAGGGAAAAAATTTCCGGTGGTGATCACCCGTACTCCCTATGCTCCGAAAAAAGAGCAGAATATTGTCAAGCAGATCAATGGCTATAAACGCGCCAAACAGTACGGGTATGTCGTGATTCTTCAGCATACCCGCGGTACCGGAATAAGTGAAGGGGATTTTATCCCCTATATCAATGAACGTGCTGACGGTTTGGCATTGCTGGAGTGGATAAGAAAACAGGATTTCTACAACGGCGAAATCTTTCTCACCGGCAGCAGCTACAATTCAAGTGTTCATGCATCTTATCTCAACACCATGCCGCCGGATATCAAAGGTATCTTCTGGGGTGTTCAGGATACCGAACGGTACAATATCATCTACCGCAACGGGCTGTTGCGTTTGAGACTCCACAGCAGCTGGTATGTAAATAATTACAAAAAGAATTCTTCGATCGTCCGCAACAGGGCTGCTGCGAAATTCAACACTTTCCCCCTGGCAGGCATCACCGAAAAGATCTTCGGCGAAAGAGCCGCCGATTATGAAGAGATGCTTCTGCACCCCGACCGCAATGATCCATTCTGGAAAACTCCCGGTGCCGGAGGCGGAGAATATTCTGATGCACTTGTCAATGCCAAAGTTCCAACTTTTTTTGTCGGTGCATGGCATGATATTTACACCTCCGGTATGTTTGACATTTGGCACAAACTTACCCCGGCGCATCGGAAAAATTGTGTTTTTGCCGTAACTCCTTTTGATCATGCCGCTATGAGACGCAGCAAGGCGTTGGTTCCGGAACTGCGTTCTCCGGGCGGATTGTTGAGTGAATATCTTCCCGGCAAGCCGCTTTTGTACCGCTGGTTCGATCATATCCGCCGCGGAGATGCGTGGGAGAAATTCCCCAAAGGGGAGATCACCAGATTTGTGGTTTTTGATAAACAATGGGTCTCATCCCCGGAAGTCGGAACTGACAGCGTTCCGGAAAAATTTTATTTGACCGATAAACGCAATTTGTCCGCTGAATCGGCAGCAGTCGGTAAAATCAGTTACGATTACGATCCGCAGGATCCTGCTGTATTCAAAGGCGGCTGTGACGGCGTTTTCGGCGGGGTGCAATATCAGGATGCCCCCAATTCCCGGCAGGATATCATCTCTTTTATTACCAAGCCTTTTGAAAAAGATATGATTATTGAAGGTGAATGCAAGGTGAAACTTTTTGTTTCATCAACTGCGCCGGATAGTTGTTTCTATGTCCGCTTGAGCATTGTTAAAAAGAAGCATACTCTGGGATTGCGCAACGAGATCGACACCATTTGCCGGACAAATCCGGACTTCAGGGAAAACGGCGAAGCAGTGATCGATTTCAAACTTGCCCCGCATCACTTTAAAGTTGCCAAAGGCGAAGCGTTGCGACTCGATGTTTCCAGTTCCTGTTTTCCACATTATCAGCTGCACAGCAATTTCAAAGGCAATCAGGCTCTGCAAACAAAAACTCAAGTTGCCCGCAACACCATCATCACCGGAAAATCATTTATCTCTGTCCCGTTCAAGCAGTAAAGGAAATATGGGCTTATGAGCAGCGGCGATTACAGAAAATCCCGGAAGTTCTCTTTCAATAAAGAGTTTTGCACAATGATTATGGTTGCGGTCATTTTCATTGCCGGCGGGATATTCTTCTTCTTTATGTCGTTCTATGTCCCTTTGAACAATGTTTATAAAAGTGTATCATGGGAACCGGTACCGGCGGCGGTTACGGCAAGTCAACTCGCTGAACGTGATGCCGGAATGAATAAAAAAGCATCATATACCATTAAAATCGAATATCGGTATGAATACAATGGCAAAAATTACACCGGTGACCTTTACGACTTTTTCCGTTCGCGCAACCGTTATTTTTCTTTCGGCGAAATGCAGATGCAGGATATTGTCGATAGTCACCCGGCTGGCAAAAAAATCACTTGTCTGGTAAATCCGGAAAATCCCGCTGAATCGGTGATTTCACGGAAACTTTATTATCCGGCACTGGCATTTGGAATAATTCCTATCGTGGCGTTTGGCATCGGGATATCGACTGTGATTTATCTGACCATTGATTTTAAAAGGAGTAAGAAAAAATGAAGATTGACGGTGTGACGATAAACAGAGAGGAGCAGATACTTGCTGCGCTTCAGGAAGAGTTCGACCAGACGGTTGAATTTGTTATTATGGATGATGGAAAAAATCGTTTTATCCAGACATCCGGCGGCGCATTGGAATACCATGAGGGGGACAAGCATTATTTTGTTGCCGATGAACCCGTCGATCCGGAAAAGATCAAAGCCGCATTTCTCTCCTACTATCGCGGTGACGGCGAATATCTGCGCAACTTCGAATGGACCGAAGAAGTTTACGAAAGTCTGTGGACAAAAATCAAAAAACTTTTCGGGAAATAAGTTTTCTTTTTTCCAACGGTCAATTCAGTGCCGCTGCCAAAGCTTCTGCGGTGGTGAATTGGATGGTGTTCCAGCCGCGTTTTCTGGCGGCTTCGATCAATTCGGCGCGGTCGTCGACGTAGAGTGCCGGAACGCCGAACTTTTCTTCAAAGGCGGCAAACATCTCTTCCGCCGGTTTCTGCGCTCCGGAAACAAAACTGTACATTCCGTCCGGAACATAATCCGCGCCGGTAAAGAGTTCGTGTGTCCGTGTCAGATGGGTGAGCGATATATCGGAAAAAAATCGCGCTTCAAAACCATATTTATCCAATGAGGAAATCAGCTCTTCCATTCCCGGAACAGCTTCAATAAGTATGGAGTTGAACGCCTTCATCGCCGTAATGGGATCAGTTTTACAGCATTGGCACACCGCGTAGATAAACGCTTCATCGGTAGTTCTGCCGCACTCAAGATCGCGCTGGAGTTCAACGATCGGCGCGGGGATCTCCGGAATATTCAAATTCCGGGCGAAGTTGGCAAAGTCGATCTTTACGCAAACATTTCCAATATCAAGTGCAAGTATTTTCATTGTTATTACCTTGTTTGTACAATAAAACGAGCGGCGGCGGCTCGCGGGCAATCTCTTGTCAAATCGGCGGACTCATCTTCAGTCGAGGATGTAAGTCCACCTTGTCCCGGCGAAGCTTCAGCGAAGACGGATCCTTCAGCTTCGCCTTGATTTGACAGCGACCTTGCCGCACGATCCATCCGCCGTTTGCGGCGGCGTTGTTTTCATTCCCGCGCGGTTGGCAGTTGCGCCTTTTGTCGGGATTTTGCCCGACAGGCGAGTTGTATTTTATTCTTTTTTTTTTTATGGTTGCGGCTCGCGGGCAATCTCCGCCGCGACAATCCGCCGTCGCCAAAGGCTGTGGCG
>JAZOMB010000007.1:0-75015 GCA_045653515.1 Victivallaceae bacterium
CCTGCTGCGACAATCCGCCGTCGCCATAGGCTATGGCGGGACAAGTCTGGAGCGGCCATACCTCGCTTTATATGCACGCGTAATGTGGCGCAAACCACAATCAGCGATAACGGCTGATATATGCTAAAAGAAAAAGTCCAAACATAAAAAAATGAACCGCCCATTAATTTGCAGTTTTTGCAAGTAATTACTCTCCAATGAGCAATAGAGATGCGTCGGAAAAGTTGATTATACACTTATTCTCAAAGCGCCTGCACCCACGGCAAAGAAAAAAATTGCACTCAACAGAGCAATCATAGCTGATGCGATATCAGGACATTTCCAGTTTTCTTCTTTGAACCAGAACGCTAAAGAATTAAGTAAAAATGCAGGAACCGCAAAAAGCAATAAAAATATTCCGCAGTATCGTGAAATATCATACTCAAGTGCTTCCTGCCAATTTTCGGTAACAGCAAGATAAGTTACTCCGGCAAAAAACGCCGCGTGAGTAAGGATTCCTGCAATACCGAGCCTCAAAAAATACGGTTTGGAAAATTTATATTTTCTCCGGCACAGAAAAATCCAGGGCAGACAGGGCATCGCCGTCCATGCAAAAAATCCCATCTGTCCCCGGCAGTTGTTTTCAAAGTGCAGAAAGAATATTCCGGCAAGAGTCCAGAATACTGATGCACTGACAGCAAGAAGTGTATACAACACCCCCGGCATCCCGTTATCTTTGAATCCGTAACGGACTGTCGCTATTCCCAAAATCACATTGGCAAGAAAGCAGTGTATAATATCAGTAAACATCATACTTTTACTATACATCGTTAAATAATTTTTACAACACTGTATAGGATAAAAAATGATCAATCTTTAATGATCTTTTACGGGGTAACTCTTTTCCAGATGAAAAGAGAATGGGGTTGCAGCCACCCGTATGACCCGTATGTGGCTTGGCAGGGAAATATGCGTGATTGGCATAATTCCGTAATCGGGTGTCAAAATCGGGGCATTTTGGAGCATTTTGAAAATTAAATGTGCATTTTTGAGCGGGAAATGAGGAAAAGAAAAAACCGCTGACGATTTGTTATCATCAACGGTTTGCAAAAGGCTTAATGGTGGGCGTAGTAGAACTCGAATCTACGACCTCCACGATGTCAACGTGGCGCTCTAACCAACTGAGCTATACGCCCTCTTGCTATGTTATATAATATAGCATCGTTCGGGACTTTTGCAAATGATTTTACTGAAAAAATTGCATTTTTTTTGCATTTTTTACCGAAAAACTGAAAAATTTCGGAAATCGCGTTCTTTCAGACGGAGAAATTTTTTGAAAAGGATCTGTTCCCGAAAAGGGGAGATGACTTGTGGGAAGGGGAAAGCGGAGTATTTTAAAAGCTTATCAAATTATCTCCTCACAATGGGAATATAGCGTTTCTTTTTTATTTTCCCGACAGTACTAAAGCTCCGGCCAATCGGGTAATGCCTGTGAGAAGGGGCGGGAGCCGAAGAAGCCGCGGTAGGCGGAAAGCGGAGACGGGTGTACGCCTTTGATGACGGTGTGGCGGCTTTCGTCGATCAACGCGGCTTTACGCAGGGCGTAGCTGCCCCAGAGAATGAAAGTTTTGCCGTCTGTTTTGCGGCTGATCTCTGCGATGACGGCATCGGTGAACTTTTCCCAGCCGAAACTGCGGTGACTGCCGGGGGTGTGGGCATCGACGGAGAGAACGCTGTTTAAGAGCAGTATGCCTGATCGCGCCCAGTTTTCAAGTGAACCTGATTGGGGGATCTCGCGGTTGAGATCGGCGGCGTACTCTTTAAAAATGTTCCGCAATGAGGGCGGATGTGGAACACCTGTGGGAACTGAAAATGCCAGTCCGTGCGCCTGATTTTCATCGTGGTAGGGGTCCTGCCCGATGATAACGGCGCGGATCGTTTCCGGCGGGGTGAGTTCAAAGGCGCGGAAAAGCATTCCTTCCGGCGGAAAAACGGTCATCTCCCCGCGGCGCAAGTTGACCTTTTCCAATGGCGTGCGCAAAAGCGTTTCCGCTTCGCTTCCGGCAAGAAAACTTTTCCACGTTTCCGGCAGTGTGTCAGCCATATCAATTCTTTCCCGTGCTGCCGAAACCGCCGCTGCCGCGGCAGGATTCGCTCAACGTGTCAACGGAAACAAGTTCAACTTCCGGCAGTCTGGCAATGACCATCTGGGCGATGCGGTCGCCGCGCTTGATGGGAAACTCTGCTGTGCCGCCGTTGTACATAATGACTCCGACTTCGCCGCGGTATCCTGCATCGACGGTGCCGGGGGAGTTGGTCAGCATCAGATCGTGCTTCAAGGCAAGTCCGCTGCGGGGGCGGATCTGCGCTTCAAACCCGACCGGAAGTTCGATGGAGAATCCCGCCGGAACGACCACGCTTTTCCGCACCGGAAGTACCATATCAACTCTGCTGCGCAAATCAAATGCGGCATCGTCAAAGTGCGCCTTTTTCGGCATAAGATCTTCACAATTTTCGAGCATAACGATTTTGATTTCAGTCATCACTTCACCTCATTGAGAGCAATTTTCCGCCGTTTATCACTGGAAAATACGATCGTGTGAAAAATTGTCGCAAGGATGATCATTCCGGATGCCATTACAAACGGGGTCCACGAGATCCCGGTCATATCCACCAGTAAGCCGCCGAGCATAGGACCTGCGATGCTGACCACCGAAACCGATACTTCATTGATCGCGGCATTGCGTCCGGCCTTTTCACGGTTAGCCAGCGCGTAAAAAACAAAGATGAAATATCCGCATCCTGAATAAATTCCGTAAATTACCGCCGTGATCAGAAACCCCGGAAGTGTCCGGACAAAGCTGAAACATGCCATCGACACCGCACCGGTCAGTGCGATCAATATCAGCGGCAGAAGTTTGTACATCCAGATCCGGCTTTTGACCAGAAACAATGCGGTCAATCCCTGCACCAGACTTACGGTCATCAAAGTTATCGCCATAGTCTCTTTGAGGTTGGCAATTCCGATGGCGGCGCCGTGAGGTTGAAGCATACTGCGCAACTGATTCACCGCCAGACTTACGATACCGCCGACGATCCAGCCGACCCAGGCGTAATCCGGAAATCTGCTGACGATCGCATCGGCCGCACTCGGCACATCCGGCGCAGAATGCGTTGCAGGAACGATGGGATGTTTTTTCAAATACAGGTCGATCAATGCCACTCCGGCGGCAACCAGCACACCTACCGCAAAGCATATCGAAAACGCGATCGCCGCATTGAGCATTCCAAAGGTCAAGGCTCCGCTGGCAAAGCCCAGACTCCACGCCATGGTGTATTTTCCGGTCGCCATAGCGATCCCTGAAGCGCTGTTCTGTTCCAGTTCGCGGCACCACACCTGAAATGAACTGCAGTAAAAGCCGAAGCCGATACCGAGCAGCCCCGTCCACGCCAGAAGCAGCAGGAGCATCTGGTTGAGAAAGATGAATCCCAACGCGGACGCCGCGATGATCATTCCGCCGTAAACGATAAGTCTTGCGGCATTTTTCGGCGTTACGATTTTGCCGATGATGACATTGGAAATGCAATAGGTTATCGCCCAGGTCGGGATCACCATCGCCGTCAGCATTTTTGACGCTTCCGCATCAACAAACCGCTGGGTGACATAGAAAAACACCCCTGAGGCGATGAAGTTTATCATCACCGGAAAAAGATAGATCACAAGTTTCATGATATCCCCGTTGCCGCCGCAAAATCAGCGGTTTTTCTTCCACGCTTCGATGGTGTAGGCCAACGCTTCGGCGAAGGAGTGGTTGGGAACGAAACCGGTAGCTTTGAGTTTATCCACCGCCGCCATAGAGTGTTTGACATCTCCGGCGCGTTCGGGCAGGTGGACGATTTTGGACTTGGAACCGGTCAGACGGATGATCTCGCTTGCCAGATCGTTGATGGTGATCTTACCGCCGTAGGCGATGTTGTGGACGCCGGTGACATCGTTCATTGCGAAGAAGGCATTGGCGGCGACCACGTCTTTGACAAAGACAAAGTCGCGGGTCTGTTCGCCGTCGCCGAAGATGGTGAGGTCTTCGTTGTTCAGCGCCTTTTCAATGAAGATGGGGACGGCGGCGGCATAGGCGCTCCTGGGATCCTGACGGGGGCCGAAAACGTTGAAGTAACGCAGGCAGGCGGTCTGG
The DNA here is from genome assembly GCA_045653515.1 of Victivallaceae bacterium. GTDB lineage: Bacteria > Verrucomicrobiota > Lentisphaeria > Victivallales > Victivallaceae > UBA1784. Next base: position 4,173 of record JAZOMB010000007.1, read on the forward strand.
AGTTTGCCTTCCTGGGTGAACATTTTGCAATAGTATTCGCCGTCGAGCTTGGTGATGGCGTAGGGACTCTTGGGTTCAGGGAACATAGTTTCGATTTTCGGAACCACCGGATTGTCGCCGTAGATGGCGGCGGAGGTGGAGAAGCAGAGCTTTTTCACGCCGTGAGCAGCGGCGGATTCGAGAACGTTGAGCATGCCGAGGTTGTTGATCTGGATACATTCGGCGATCTTGCTCATGGATTCAGGAACGCTGATCATCGCCGCGAGGTGGAAGACATAATCCACACCTTCCATAGCTTTATCCACGGCGGCGCGGTCGCAGATGTCGCCCAGCTGGAAATCAACGTCAAAGTTTTCAATATTTTTCATATAACCGCTGCGCAGGCTGTCCAGCACCCGCACTTCGGCTTTGCCCTGAAAATGTTCGACCAGATGACTGCCGATGAAACCGGCTCCGCCAGTAATAAGTACACGCATGATAACACCTTTTATTTTAGTGGATTTTGTTTCATATAATATACCACCGCAATATGACTTTTGCAAGACCGCACCGACAGGCGCAACCGCCAGACGACCAGAATTCAGGAGCGATATCGCGCCGTCTCACGCCGGGGAGAAGTTGGCGCATCCGCGGGCAAAGTCAATGCTGTCCAAACGCAAATATATGTAGTTGCCGACTTTGCAGCTGGATTTAGACTCATCGGCATCCAAACGGTAAGTCCGGCGGCGCTGGTAATTGCCGCGCAGCCGCTCTTTTTTGACAAAGCCGTAAATTCCAAGCTCCGAAACATCCACTTGAAAACCGTTGTTCAATACCTTGGTGATGATCCCCTCATAAATGCGCGAAGCATCGCGGGCAAACTCTTCGGAAAGATAACGCAGTTTCATCCGGTCGCTGGCGGCGAAGTAGGCGTTGTCGTTGATCTCCTCCTGACTGGTGCACCACAACGCGACCCGTTCAATGGTGCGGCTGCTGCGGGTGCGGATGGCACAATCGCTGTTCCACAGCTGCTGATGGACGATCAGATCGGTGTAGCGGCGGATGGGGCTGGTGAAGTGGCAGTAACGGCTCTTGCCCAGCGCGAAATGGATTTCAGGATGCACCTGATAGACCGCACGCGGCATAGCGCGCAAGAGCAGATTGAGTATCACATTTTTTCTGCCGTCATCAGGAAGCGAAGCGATAAACTGGCGGCAGACATCGCGGTTGCTGATGTCACCGGAAGAAAGGTTGAAGCTCTCATACATCAAGTCGGCAAATTCATAAGTTTTTTCAGGTTCAGGAATGGCGTGGGTACGGTAAATGCCGGCAACATTTTTTGCCAGCAGTTCAGCGCCGACAAACTGATTGGCGGCGAGCATCGCCTCTTCGACCATAAATTCGGATTCACGCGCGGTTTTGACCTTCAAACCTTCCACAACGTTGTTTACTTCATCGCATATCACGCGCACTTCCGGCAGCGGCAGGTCGATGAATTTTTCGTTTTCTTCGCGGAAACGGCGCATAATCAGGGTAAGTTTGAGCAGCTTTTTGAGCTGTGTACACAAATTTTTATCCCACGATCCGGGAGCTTTGCCGGTATCGTGGAATGTTTGGACGGTATCGTAATCCAGACGGCGGGCAACTTTAATAAAGGTGTGTTTGCGGACACCGGAAACGACTTCGCCGGTTTTGGTGTTGACGGTGAGAAATACGGAGTTCGCCCGCGATATCTGATCCTGCTGCAAACTGATTTTCGCCGTAAGTCTTTTGGGCAGCATCGGCAACGTGCGCCCGGGCAGATAACAGCTGAACGCCCGTTCCTGCGCCCATTCATCGACTTTGCTTTTGGGCGGGACCCAGGCGGCAACGTCGGCGATGTGGACACCGAGAACCACGCACTCTTTCTGCGGGGAACTTTCCAATGACAGCGCATCGTCAAAATCTTTCGCATCGGCGGGGTCGATGGTCAGCACAAAGCGGTCGGTGCAGTCAATGCGTTCAATATCGCGCGCTTCGAGCTTCATCGCGATATCTTCCTCTTTTTCCGTGTACGCAGGCGGCAGATCAAATTCGGTCATCACCGCATCCAGATCGGACGCAACGATACCGGCTTTGCCGATCACGCCGACGATGTGTCCGGTGTGTTCCTGATCTTCGTCAAACTTCACGCGCACCCAGTCGCCGCGTTTGGCGCCCTTGCGGCTGCCGGTCAGAATAAGGTCATCGGGCAACCGCGCATCCAGCGGGCGCAGAACAGCTCCGGCGAGCAGTTCGCCGACAAACTCCTGCCGTCCGCGTTCAAGGACGGCAATGATCTTTCCGGACGGCCCTTTTTCCGCTTCGCCCGGATAACCGCGGCGGGGCGGGAGCAGCGCCACCTGCACCTGATCGCCGTCGATAGCGCCGTTGATGTGTTTGGCGGGAATGAAAACGTCGCCGTCGATCTCCGGAAACTTTTCGCTGTCGGGAGTGACAAAGCCGAAGCCGGAAACGGTCATTCTGATGACCCCCGTGATTTCGCCCTGCTGCTGACGGCGGCGGTGACGGTCAACGATTCTTTCTGCGATACGGCGCAACCGTTTTTTCCGGCTTTTTTTCATTTCTGCATTCCTCCTTCGGCGTTGGAGATCAACAATAAACCGCTTTTGCGGGAGAGTTCGGCATACTCAGGAGCGGCAATGAGCTTCAAAAATTCCTCTGCGGCTGGGGAAAGTTTGCCGTTAAACAAAATCTCATAACGGAGAGACAGCGGATATTTCCCGGAGATGATGCTCTGTTTTGTCGGAGTGATGCCGTCGATCGGAACCGGCAAAGCCAGTTCCGGCGTATTTTCATAAAATGGCGCACAGATCAATGCGGCAGGCGTGCAGAAGAGCCACGCCCGTTGGATATCCTTGCAGCGGAAGATGCCTTCCGTCCGCAATGGGGTGCCGAGAAAACGGCCCTCAACAAATCCGCCCCGATCAAAGGCAAGTCCGATGCGGTGGATGGTGTTGAATTCGCCGTTGTATTTTTTCCACTCCGGTCTGACGGCGCTCCAGATCTCTTTCAATTGAGCAAGCGAAAGTCGGGTGAGCGGATTGCCGAAGGTAGTGTAGCAGACCAGCGCTTCGGCGGCGATCAGCTTCCGTTTGCCGGAAAACTTTTCCGGAATGTCGCGCTTTTCCAGAATGATCAAGTCGACCTCTTTGGAAGCGAGCTTTTTCAACGCCTGTTCAGGCTTCAATGAGCTATATGAAAATTCTCCGTCCCGGAAACGCTTGTCCGTACTCAACTTAAGCCACGCGTGGCGCAGAAAGGCAAGCGTGTGACCGCCGGAAGCGTCTCCGATACGCAGCGTTCCAGAGTGTTCAGCTGCCTGCGCCGCGATCGCCGCACAGAAGATGAAGAACCATAGTGTCCGGAGAAAAATCTTCATGCGTAGCGGGCGGTAAGCAGTTCCAGCACCCGGCGGTTTTCTTCCGGAGTACCGATGGTTATACGGATGTAGCGGCCGGTGACATCGCCTTTGAAATAGCGCACCAGCACCGCGTTTTCGCGCAGGTAACGGAAACAGCTCTCGCCGTCATTATCCGGCGGAGCGGCAAAAAGGAAGTTGGCATGGGATTCGGGGATCTCAAAACCGATATTCCGCAGCGCATCGTACAAATCATCGCGGTCGCGCTTGATGGCATCAATACATTTTGCGCGGTACTCTTTATCCAGATAGTTGGCTTTACCGACGATCTGGGAGAACATATCGACATTGTAGGAGTCTTTGAGCTTCATCAAACCTTCGATGATGACGGGATTGCTCACCGCATAGCCCAGACGGACACCCGCCATAGAACAGCTTTTGGAGAAGGTGCGCATAACTATCACGTTGTCGAATTCCGTGACCAGATCCATACAGTTGTCGGCGGCAAAGTCGCCGTAGGCTTCGTCGATAAGCACAATGCCGTCAAATTCCCGGCAATACTGCCGCACCAGATCTTTCGGACAGAGCGTTCCGGTCGGCGCATTGGGGCGGGTGATGACCAGCATATTGGCTTTTGCCGCCTGCTGTGCGCCGTCGGCGGGATAGGCAAAACCGCAGGTGTCGAGCTTGACTTTGATGACTTCAGCGCCCTGCATCGCCGCCAGCACCGGGTAGAGCGAATAGCTCGGCTCAAAGACCGCCACCGGATGATCCGGTGAGGTGAAGGCGCGGAAACACATAGTAAGCAGATCATCTGAACCGTTGCCGACGATGACATTTTCCCTTTTTACATTCGTATCGGCGGCGAAGATATCGCGTAATTCATCGGCGAAGGGGTCGGGATAACGGCGCAGACGGTCGATGTCAAAACTCCGCAAAGCCTCCTGTACCGCCTGTGAGGGCGGATAGGGGTTTTCGTTGGTGTTGAGTTTGATCAGATTGGCGATTTTCGGCTGTTCACCGGCGGTGTAACCTGCCAATGCGTCGATCTCCGGACGAAAATATGACTTCATTTACTTTCCTCAAACATTTCCGGTATGAGCCGGATCATTTCAATATTTTTTCAACTTCCGTACGTTTTTTCAGCAGCAGCGCACGGACAATTTTCTGCTGTTGAGAGCTGTATTCACCGACCAGCGGGCTGGGTTCACCGCGCTGGCCGGCTGATACGGTCGGCTCACCGGCAGTGCGCGGGGCGCCGAACTCTTCATCCTTCCTGGCATATGCACCGCGGGAAACCGTTTTCATATCGATGCAGCAGACGGCATCGCCGCCGTATTTTCTGCCCTCTTCCAACAGTTTTGCCTGAAAGGTGTAGCCGTCGCTTTTACGCGGGGCGGTGATCACAAAGCGGCCGATGATGGTGTATTGGTCAACGGGGATCTGCTCGCGGCTTGAGTAGTATTTCACCTCCTGCGACATAGGAGTGGCAGGAAATTTCTGTCCGGTATAATCTACTTTTACACAACCGCAGAGCATAACTGCTCCGAAGAAAACTATGGCAATTTTATTCATTTACTGATCACCTTATCATTGACTTTTTCATCATCGTCGATATTGTGGCGTTTGAGATTGAACTCCCACACCTGATAACGGCGTATTTTACGGACATAGAACTCCGCATTGCGGAACACGATCGAATCACCGACTCTGGGATGACGTTTCAAAATCCGTTCAAACCACGCCGAAACAGGTTCCACGCGGCGCGGCAGATCCAATCCGGTGTCGCGCGCCAGCTGGGTAAGCGGAATACCGCCGCCCACGATCCAGAAACTTTCCCGGGGCGAATAAAAGGTGCGCGGCAGGGGGTCGAACTCATCGTCCAGATCGCCGAGCAGCTCTTCAACAATATCTTCCAGAGTGACAAGACCACGGACTTTGCCGTCCGTCGGATTGCGGACGATGGTCATATGGCAGTGCTGGGCGGCGAATTTTTCCAGCAGTTCAGCTGCCGAATCATCCGGTTCGGCAAAGCCGATGGGACGCATGATCTCGGTGAGCTTGGTATCGCCTTTGCTGGAACGCTCGGCGTTGACCAGCTCTTTGATGTTGATGTAGCCCAAAATCCGGTCAGGATCTTCGGCGGAACGTACCGGATAACGGGTGTGGAAATCCCGCGCCGAAACATTTATCGCCGCAGAAATCGACATATCTTCGTGGAGAAACGATATATTGTCCACGTCAATCATCACCTGTACGGCGGTACGATCGGAAAGGTGCGGAACCATTTTGATGATACGCTCCTGACGGCTGGAGATTATCTGCGAACTGCGTGCCAATGCGGCAAGCGCCGAAATCTCATCGGCCGCGCTGGGGCGTTCCGGACGGCGGCTTTCAAAGGGGCGGTTCAACAGCCGGGAAAATTTGATCAGCGGCGTAAGGATCACCGACAGCACCTGCAGCGGACGGGCGGCAACACGCATAACAGAGGTGTTGTAGCGTACACCGATCGTTTTCGGCAGGATCTCAGTATACTGCACCATCACCAATGTGAAAATCAGTGAGAATGCACTCATATACTTGTCGTAGCCCATTGCGCTGAAGCTGGCACCTGCTACCGCCGCACCGATAGTATGGGCGGCTGTGTTTATGATCAGGATGACTGCCAGCGGGTTATCAATATCAGCTTTGAGTTTCTGTACGACTTTTCCGATCGCCGGAGCTTTGCGGCGCAAATCTCCGATCTGGCTCGGGGTCAAACTCAAAAGTGCTGCTTCCATCAATGAACAAATGTGCGACATTATCAGTGCAGTAGCAAGACTGATAATGAAACATATGAGGTAGTCGTCCAAAATTTATTTCCTTTCCTGTGATCCGGTTTTGCTGTCCTGTTTTGAAACCGGAATATTTAAATACTTGCTTTCCTCAATCTTTTCCGCTTTCTCGGCGGCGATAGCTGATTTGAGGACCGCGACCATCATCGGAGGCAAACGGCGTTCGCAATCGGCGATGACCCCGGCTTTCATCGTGGGGTACGGCGGCAGATTGTTGCGTTTGACATCGATGTTTTCTTTTACATATTTGCTGTGGATATAGCGGGCGAGCCGTTCATTGGCAAGCGCCGCATCGTGATCGTTGTAGATCAGACTTATGATACTGCGGAAGATGAGTTCACTGATGATGGCGCTGACCTTTTTGACGTCGGCATCGCGGACATCTTCAGCGAATTCCGCCATGACAAACTCATCCAGAGTCCGCTGTTTCTGCGGGCCGTCTTCTTTGATAAGCTTGCGGAAGAACTCTTCGGCTTTGGTGATATTGCCGTGGGTGTAGATAAGCGGGATGGCATCTTTGAGATAGTTGATTCTGGCACTGCGGAAAGAGGAGTTGTCGCCGCTTTCCTTGTCGTAGCTCATCTGCGTTTCAATATAGGTTTCATACGCAGAATCAGCCAGTGCGAGGTTGGGAACTATCTGCACATATTCCAGCTTCTTGTCATCCATGGTCAGCATACGGCCGCCGCGGAACGCCGCCTGCAGCGATTGAGTTATCAACCGTGCGCAGCGCAGATCGCGTTTTCCGGCGGTCTTTTCGATACCGAGCGTTGCCCAGTAAATGGCCTGGGATTCGGGGACGCGCCAATCCATTTTGCCGTATTTTTTGTCCAGCTCAAGGATCTTTGAGGGGTCAAGCTTCATTCTTTCGCGCAGAAGTTCGGCGCGCATGAAGTTGTCGACCTTTTTGAACTCCTCTTCGCCGAGTTTGGCGGCAAGCGCATCGGGGAGCTGGGCGGGGATCACGTTTTTGAACGCCAGAAAGAGTTCCGGGAAGTTTTTGTAACCGAGTTCGGAAGATATCTGCCAGAGCTTGTGGTCTTCAGGATAAAGTTCCAGAAATTCCGCCTTGCTCCCGGGCGCCGCCGCCAAAGCTTCCCAGTCGGGGGTGCCGGTGGCGAGGATATTGGTCATCTGCATACCCAGACGGTTCTTGTAGAGCAAGTTGGCATCGTCCATAACGTTGCCGAGCTTGTGCTGGAATATCCACGCCAATTCTTTGTACAGCACCGGGTCTTCCGGGTTGTAGACCAGCGCTTTGTCGCGGATGAGCGAAACGCCTTCGTTGACCCAGCGCCAGCGGTCTTCGTGTTCGGAACAGGTGACGGAAATATTGTATGCCAGGTTCCACGCCAGATATGCTGTGCCCCCGGAATAGTTCGGCTGCAAGTCGGTGATCCACCGCGCCAGCTGAACCATTTCAAAGTAGCTCTTTTCCTGCTTCAAATTTTCGGAACGCAGCCACAGCAAGTCGGCGATGAGTCCGCGGAAACTGCCCAGCGCCACCGAGGTGAATGCCACCAGCGGCGGAGCGTTGCGGACATCGCCCGTGAAGCGCAGATGCTCTTTATCAACGGTGTTGTCCATACGGGTCTCGATCTTGCGGATGGCAAACAGCGCACCGCAAGTCACCAGGATCAGCACGGTAAAAATAACGATTTTTTTGAATCTGCTCATTTTCTCACCGCCAATCCGAGTTCACGTTTGCGGTACATCCAGATGCCGAAGAGAAACAACGGCATTCCCCGGAGTACGAAGTAGTGCAGGAACAGTTTCCATATCAGCGAATACTCGATCAGTTCTCCTGTGGACAACAGATCGGTAACATCAAACGCCTGAAGCGGAATAACGATCACCAGCAGCAGTTTCGCCAGATTCTGTCCGATCTGATCCCAAGTGCTGGAGATGAAGAAGGATTGATCGGTCAGCAGCGTGGAGAAGCTTCCCAGCATCAGATAGCTGACCACAAGGAAGACCGCCGTCGGCATAGTGAGGAAACCGCCGAATGCACAGGCAAGACCTGAGAGCAGCAGGAGCTGGATCATTACGACCAATACCATACGCAGATAGTTGCCTTCAAAACCGCAGATACGCAGCAGCAGTTTGGGGCCGTCAATCGGCTGATAGTAGTGTTTGCCCTCATATTTGTCCTGATTGACCACCGCCACGCGCACTTTTTTGTCGGGGGTGATGACCTTCCATTCAGCGGGAATGATCTTTTCATAAAAGGCACCGGAGAATATCTGTTCGGGCTGTTCGGAGAGCGCCTGCGGCCACTCGGAAGCGGCAACTTTTTCTCCGGAAGGCAGAATCGCTTCGCCGGCTGGGCGCATCACGATCCATTGGACGTGAGTCACCCGCTGATCTTCGCTGGAAACCTTGCCCAGATAGGGGCGGTAACGCAAAAACAGCGGTTCATTGCCGATTTCGGGCAGATTTTCATAGATCCATCCTTTGAGCTGTCCCGGGGGGAGTTCGGAGTGATTTGCGCCGATCTGCTGCAAGAGTTCGCCGAACAGTTTATCCTGTTCTTCGCGGGAAAGGCCGCCGGTCTGTTTCATCTTTTCCTGCAATGCCTGCCGCGCCATTTTGGCGAAATCCGGCTGCGACGGCAGAAATACCCGCCGTCCGACCAGCACTTCCGAAGCGATGCGCGCCCGGTCGGCCTGCGTGAAGCGGTCATCCTTATTGTAACGGTACATCACGATACCGTACACCGCCGCCAGCGAGATGAAGAGCAGCACAAAGTTGATGATGTTGATGCCGGTCCACTTGCCCAGCCAGATGACCAGCCGCGACACCGGCTTGGCGGTGACCATATGCAGCTGGTAACTGTCAACGTCCTGCGCCATAATGAAGCATCCCAGCCACAAGCTGGATAACGCAAGGATCAAGGTTATCGTCCAGATGCTGTACAACAGCGATACCCGGACGAAGTCCTGTGCTGAACCGCCGCCGATGGAGAAGGGGATTATCCCGACACACAGCAGCAGCAACAGCAGCAGTATCTGAAAGACGTGGGAACGTAACGCATTTTTCAGCGTCAGTCCGGTTATGGCAAAAAATGGTCTCATTTTTCTTCCGTTCCGTCCAGATTGCCCAGCAATGAATCAAGTTTACGGTTGGCTTCGGCGAGGTTTTCCTGTTTTTCAGGAGAAACTTCCGGTGCGGCAGGGGCGGGTTTGGCAACTGCTTCCTGAGAATTCAGCACCTCGGCGATGCGTTCGCTGGCAGAAGCTTCTGCAACGGGCGCGGCGATGGCAGTTTTTTCTGCCGCTTTGGGAGCTTCGGCGGTTGCGAGCAGATTTTCCAGAACCGTGTTTTTATCACTGGTATCAGCCAGATAGTCGGCGATCTTTCCGCCGCTGACGACGCCGCTGGTTTCAACACTTTCGCGTTTTGCCGTGGCAATGACGTCAAGGAAGAACTCTTCCAGCGTGCGGCGCGGATGATCGATGCGGAATTCATCGCCGTCCAGATTGTTGCGCAGAATGGTCAACAGCTGATCCATCGCCGCTTTCGGCAGTTCCGGAGTCATAATACGGGTCTCATTGTTCACGGTGAGCAGATTGTCCAGCGCACCTTCGGCACGGACTTTGCCGCCGTAAAGAATGATGACGCGGTCACAGATATCTTCGACATCGCTGAGCAAATGGCTGGTGATAAGGACAGTTTTGCCGCGCTTTTTCAGTGTGAGGATCAAATCTTTGACTTCGCGGCAGCCCAGCGGGTCGAGACCGCTGGTCGGTTCGTCAAGGATCAGGAACGCGGGGTCATTGATCATTGCCTGCGCCAGACCGATACGCCGCTGCATACCTTTGGAAAATTCACCGACGCGGCGGCGGCGGGCGTGAGCCAAGCCAACCATCTCCAACAGCTGATCGATGCGCTGTTTGCGGTCAGCCGCCGAGAGATTGAAGAGCGAACCGAAGAAATCGAGCGTTTCTTCAGCGGTCAGGAATTTGTAAAGATAGGACTCTTCGGGCAGGTAGCCGATCTCGCGTTTGGTCTCCACCGCGCGGGGGGAGCGGCCGAAAACAGTCAGCTTGCCGCCCGTGGGGTAGAGCAGACCCAACAGCATTTTGACGGTGGTTGATTTACCGGAGCCGTTGGGGCCGAGCAAGCCGACCACCTCGCCGGGGCGCACCTCAAAGTCGATGCCGTTGACGGCGCGGGCTTTGGGGCGGTTCCAGAAGTCCCGGAACATTTTTGTCAGACCGACCGCCTGTACAACGGGTTCGTATTTCTGTTCCATAATTCAGTTATTGCCTTTCTCCGTTGTTCTCTTCCAGTGTCAATTCCTCGCCGGTACGCACCAGACGGGCACTGTTGAAAACAATAACGATAGTGCTTCCGGCATGGAGGACTGCCGCCCAGATCGGAGTCATAACACCCACGATGGAGAGGATCATGCCGCCGAAGACGAACAGCATACCGAAAAGCAGATTCTGGTTGATTATAACTTGAGATTTTTTCGCCAGGAAGAGCAGAACTGCGATCCGGCGCAAATCATTGGTCATCAAGGCTACGGAAGCACTGTTGACGGCGATGTCGCTGCCGATGGCGCCCATGGCGATACCCAGATCGCCGGCGGCAAGTGCCGGAGCGTCGTTCACACCGTCACCGACCACGGCAACGCGGCTGGTGCGTTTGACATTTTCAACATATTCGACTTTGGTTTCGGGCAGACAGCCGCTGCGGTAATCATCGATGCCGAGCTGGGCGGCAACGTTTTCCGCCACCGATTCGCGGTCACCTGTGACCATCGCGCAATGGCGGACACCGAGGCGGCGCAAGTCGGAAAGCAACACCGGAGCTTCTTTTCGGATCTTGTCGCGGAAGCCGATCCAGCCGAGGACTTTTTCGCCGCAGCTGACATAAACGATACTCATACCGCTGGCGCTTTCGGGGTCGCTTTCCGGAACGGCGAGAGCGTTTTCGCGCATCCAGTTGCCGCGGCCGACGCGGCAGGTGATACCGTTGATCAAACCTGTGACACCGCGGCCGTGAGCTTCGGCAAAGCCGGAAACTTCGTCCAGTTCGATACCTGCTTCAGCTGCAAGTTTCATAATCGCCACCGCAGTCGGGTGGTTGCTGAAGCGTTCCAGACTGGCGGCAGTCTTGAGCAGTTCAGCCGGGGTGACGCCATCATTGCCCTGAAGTTTGACCACCGAGAGCAAGCCGTCGGTCAAAGTACCGGTTTTGTCAAAGACAAAGCTGGTGATCTTGCTGGCAAGTTCGAGGTGGGAGATATTTTTGATGAAGATACCCAGACGCGCCGCCGCCGCTACCGCCGCCACAACCGCAGTCGGAGTCGCCAGAACCACAGCACAGGGGCAGGAGATGACGAGAAATGCAATAACAGAGTTCATATCTTTGCTGAACCACCAGGTGATCCAGGCGATCATCAGTACGGTCGGAGTGTAGTATCCGGCGTAGCGGTCGATCAGACGGACAACGGGGGTACGGCTGGCTTCAGCCTGCAGAATCATCTCTTTGACCTTGCCGAGCGTGGTATCGCCGCCGACTTTGGTAACTTCGACTTCGACGGCACCGGTCAGGTTCTGGGTACCGGCGAAGACATCATCACCGGCGCTTTTTTCCACCGGGACAGATTCACCGGTGATGGAGGCCTGATTGACGGTACTTTCGCCGACGAGGATGCGGGCATCGACCGGGAAGTTTTCGCCGGGGCGCACCAGAATGCGGTCGCCGATGGCAAGACTTGTCACCTGAACTTCGCTTTCACTGCCGTCGGCATTGAGCTTGTGCGCGACATTGGGGGTGAGCTTGATCAGCTCTTCAATGGAGCGCTGGGCGCCGCTGGCGGTGCGGGTTTCGATGATGATGGTTACCAGCAGGAAGAATGCGATGATACCGGCGGTCTGGAAGTCCGCGCTGACCATAGCGGCAAGGATCGCCAGCGCCACAAGTTCATTCATATAAACTTTGCCGCGCAGGAGGTCTTTGACAGCGGTGATGATGATGGGCAGCGCCAGAATGAAGGCACCGCAGATGGCAGACATATCCGCCGCGAAACTCTGTTCGGGCAGGAAACGCTGAAGAATAAAGCTGTTGGCAGTCAGCATACCGCCGACCAGAGCGAAAAAGAGCCGTCCCATAGAACGGTCGTGACCGACACCGCCTTCGGCTTTGTGGTCATGGCCGCAAATGCAGGTGCTGTCCATCTCTTCGTGGTCGTGATGATGGTGGTGACCGCAGCTGCACTTGGCATCGTGTTCGTGCTTATGCTCGTGTTTGTGGTCGTTACAATCGCACGCGCCGTGGCAATTTTTATGATCGTGTTCAGACATAGATCACTTCTCCTCCTGTCCGCTCTTCTTTTCGGCGGACTTTTTCGGTTCAGGATTGAGCTTGAACCGGATCTGTTTCTTTTCGCCCTGTGAACCGAGGAGGAACTTGTCCCCGTTCAGCTTGGCGGCGACGTCGGTGAGAGCCGCAGTATAGAGCGCCATGGTCACGCTGGGACCGTAGGCACGGTGTTTGGCGTAAATCTCTTTGAAGTAGAATTCACGGGCTTCGGTGCTGGCGACCAACTGCTTTTTGTAGGTTTCAGCCAGCGCGACGATCTCGGCGACGGAAGCTTTGGTATCATTTTCGACTTCGACCTTGTAGGCTTCGGCTTCGTTGTAGAGCTGGGAACGGATGTTGCCGGCGGCGGTGACGGCATCGAATGCCGCTTTGGTGCGACGGGGCGGATAGATGCGGTTCAAACCGACATTGTCGATTTTGATACCGCAGTTGGCATCGTTGACCAGCTTGGTGAAGCGGTTCTGGACCTTTTCGCTGTACGCGCTCTGTCCGGCATAGAGGATGTCGTTGACCAGAGATTCGGAGGTGACATCGATGACCGCCTGACGGAAGAGGTTGCGCAGGAAGGTCTGCGGGCCGCGGGTACCTTTCATACCGACGGAGTCGGTGAACTCTTCATCGGGCATAATTTTGCCGTTGTCCACCGGATTGGCGGGGGTGAGCAGAGTTTCATAGTACTTGGCGGCATTTTCGACGCGGTACGCCAGAGTCCACGAAGAGTGAACGATGTTGGCATCGCCGGTCAATAAATAGCTGTCACGACCGGGTTCGAGCGATTCATCCTCGCCTTCGCCGGTGGCAAGAGTCGCCGGGACGAAGTCCACATTGAGCAGCTGCTGACTGGTCTGGACGCGGATGAACTGGTTGACCGGGAACGGCAGATACCAGTGACCGCCGGAATCGTGGGTGGCAATGACCTTGCCGAACCGCAGGACGATGACCGACTGCTGGGGTTCGACCGAGAAGTAACCGGCACCGCTGAAAAAGTAGATCAGCGTACCGATGATACCGAGCAGCAGGATGAAGAATGCTGCCCGCAAACTGTTGGCAAGCGACTTGAGACCGGCCTCATAGCGGTCGGTGCGGTCGAACTCACCGGTAATTACGCTTCTGTTATCACTCATAATCGTTTCTCCGCATCAATTTACCTGGCAGACGGAACGACCGGAAGTGAGCTCTTTTTCACCGGCTGACTTTTGGCGGCATTGAGCAGATCAAAGGGCGGAACGTTGGTGTCAAAGACCACCGTGGTGCGGCCCTGAAGGATGACCCGCAGAGCTTCGAGCTTGCGCAGGAATTCAGCCAGTTCGGGGTCTTTGCTGAAGGTTTTGTAGGATTCAGCGGCCTTGGCATCGCCTTCGGCGCGGATGCGCTGGGCGGCGGCTTCGGCTTCGGCGATGGCGATGGTGCGGTCGCGGTCAGCCTGGATGCGGATCTCGCGGGCTTTGCTCTTACCTTCGGCGATGCTCTTGTCGGCGAACTGTTTGCGTTCGGCGACCATACGGTCGAATACCTTTTCGGTGATGGTCTTGGGCACGCCGAGAGAGTTGATGCCGACGCCGACGATGTCGATACCGAACTTGCCGGTCTGGGCAATCAGATTATTTTTGATCTGAGTCTGGATCTCGTTGAGTTTGAGCTTGGCGGGATCGGTGTTGACGATCTGGTTGAAGTTGTAGAGACCGAAAGCACTGTTTTTCTCGCTGCGCATAAGGTTGTTGAGGACCTCTTCGGCGTTGGGGATATCTTTGAGCTGTTTGAAAAATACTTCGGGATTGCCGATGCGGTAGTCGACATAGATGCCGGCGAGGATGTTGTGTCCGTCGCGGGTGGCTGTCTCTTCGAGCTTGCCGCTGCTGCCTTCGAAACAGCGGATGCGTTTGTCAAAGCGGTAGACCTTCTGGAACGGGAAGGGCCAGCGGAAGTGCAGTCCGGGATTTTCGACCACAGCCGGGCGGCCGAAGGTGGTCACAACTGCCACTTCGGTCTGGTTGAGCTGGAATGAGAAGACCGCGGTGAGCAGTACCACTGCCACGATCAGACCGAGCAGCATCGTCGGCCAGTGTTTGAAGAAGTTTCCTGTTGCCATAACTTTTATTACCTCCAAAATTATATTATTTTTATTTATCTCTTATCAAATCACTGCGCCGGCTGGCTGCTCAGTTCGGCAGCGTCGATATCAACCAGGTCGAGCCGTTCGCGGGTTTCAAAATTCATCTCGTAGATCTCATCTTTAAGATCGGAGCCGATGATGTATTTGCGGATATTGGCAGTCTCTTTTTCCAGAACATCGAGCTTGTTGTTGAGCTTGAACATTCCGGGAAGTGCCTGATAGGCAGCCAGCTGGAACTTGAAGCGTTCACCTTCAGCGGCGGCGACCGTGCTTATGCGGCTGCTGTAGCTGCGGGCGGCTTCAACGATCTCAAAGGCGCTGGCCTGTGCTTCAGGGATGACGGTGGCGGCATAGGCATTGGCTTTGAGGATCTCGGTCTCTTTCTCTTCAAGAGCGCCGATAACCTCCTGATAAGCGGGGGCGACCTTTTCCACCGGCGGGTGGGCATCCATAATGCCGACGCGGACGATCTCGATACCGAGTTTGTTCTGGTCGGCGAGGGTCTGGATGCGTTTGGCAAGCGCCTGTTCAGCCTGACGGCGGCCGAAAGAAAGCAGTTCATCCATAGTGGCGCCTGCCATATATTCGGCGGCGGCCTGTTCGCCGATCTTGCGGAGGATCTTCACAGGAGAAGCGTTGCCGTAAGCGTAGTTGTAAACATCTTCAAATGAGGGTTTGATGCGGTATTCGATGGGGATACCCATACGGACGAAGGAGATACTTGCATCGCTGGAGCTGCCTTTTTTGCTGTCGCTGTCATTGGCAACGGCGACGACAAACGGTTCATCGGCGCCGCCGTGCTGATTGGTCCACAGCACCACGGGGGCGGCGGAACGTTCATCGGCACCTTTGACACTTTCACCGATGTAAAGGCTTTTGAGTTCAGTACAGCTGAAACGCTGGATGGTTCCGAAGGGATAGGGGAGAGTCCAGTAGACGCCCGGAGTGAGCAGTTTCTGTTCGATTTTGCCGAAAGTTTCGCGGACACCGACCTGATCGGGGCCGATTTCGTGCAAGGTGGTGAAGCCCCAGAAGAGCACCGCCCACAAAATCAGCACAGGGAAGAATGAACGTTCGATGAAGCCGTACAGCCACGTTCCGGAGACCTTGAATCCGAACTGATAGTCCAGCGCGGAAGCGATGTTGCGCATCACGCCGCCGGGTTCGGTGAAGAAGCTGAGCAGCTGGCTCTCAAAGACCGGGCGCACTTCAGCGATGGTGCGCGGACGGTAGAATTCGATCACAAAGTTGACGATGAATTCCGCACCCAGAACCGCGAATACCCAGAAGAGGATGTTGGAACAGATCTTGTCCACACCCTGAATATTGTTGGCGGTGCAGATCGAGGAAACGGTGACCAGAAGCATCGCCGCAAATCCGGTGATGAGCCAGGCACCGACGGGACGGAGCCAGCGGAACTCGGCAACGCGGGATTGTCCGGCGAAAAACGCTCCGGCTAAAACACTTACCATCATCATCACCGCAGAGAGCAAAGCGGTATGGATGGGGGAAACATCTTTCAATGCAGCCTTTTTCAGCGCCAGTATTTCTGGAGCGGTGGATGCTTTGAAGTTCCACAGGAGAAAAGCCATCAGCAGCGCGGAAATCACCGCCAGAGCATAGGGGGCGAAGCGGCGGTAATTGGCAAAACTTCTGCCGGCGGTGAAGCGGACATCTTCCTCCACATTAAGCGCGCGGCTTTCCATGCGTTTTTCCAGCAGTTTCTTCTCTTCATCTTCATGTGCCACAGAGGTGCGCAATATGCCGTACACCAGTGCCGCCGCCGCAAAAATCAGTGCGAAAACATACGGAATCGCAGCAATTTGCAAAGTTAAACTGCCCCGGCTTCCGCTGACTGCCACGGTGGTGATCAGCAGGATCAATGCACCGATCCCCGCAAATACTGACAGCTTGGTCAGCAGTTTTGCGCTTTCTGCGGCCCGATTGAAATCATCGCCATTAGTCACTATTATTCTCCTTGCGTTGAGTTTATTAAATACACAAAAATTTACTTATTAATACAATACACCACAAACAGTGATTTTTCAACCCTTTTTGTCAAAAATTGTCGGTATCCCGTCCGGTGCGGTTCAAGCAGTTACGTTAACTCAAATCGTGTCAAACGCCCAGACGGTGCAACTGGAATAGGGCTGTTCGGGGGTGATGACCGCGGAGGGGAACTCCGGACGGTTCACCGCATCGGGCCAGTTCTGGGTTTCCAGACAGAAGCCGCCGAATTTTACATAATTGCCGCTTCTGCCGGGCTTGTTCTGCAAACAGTTCGCCATATAGAACTGAACGCCGGGGCGGTTGGTACTCAAAGTGAGGCGGATACCGGATTTTTCAGCGGTAACGACTGCCGCAGCTTCGGTCCACACGCCGCACTTGTCCTGAATGATGTAGTTGTCATCCAATCCATTGGGAATATCTTTGCGGATATCGGCAAAGTTGCGGACTAGCTGCAGATCGTAGGCAGTTCCGGCAACTTCCGGAGTTTTTCCGGTGGGAATGAGTTTTTCATCGACTTCGGTGCGGCGGGGCGCTTTCATCACGATACTGTGGTCGGAGCAGTCTCCGCTGCCTTCGCCGTCAAGGTTCAAATAAACGTGGCTGGTGAAGTCGGCAACCGTTTTGCGGTCTGGAACAGCGGTGATCTCCAGAGCAAGTTTGTGGTCGTCGCTGATGGTGTAGCGGGCGGTGATGTCAAGTTCGCCCGGGAAACCGCCGTCGCCGTGGAGGCTCTTCAAAGTCAGCACCAACTCTTTATCGGTATGGGATTTGACCTGCCACAGACGGCCGGAGATACCGAAGCCGCCGTGGAGGGAGTTGGTTTTGCGGTCATTGGGCAGGAGCTGGTAAACTTTTTCGTCCAGCACAAATCTGGCGTTGCTCACGCGGTTGGCGAGGCGGCCGACCAGAGCGCCCAGATAGATGGGGTGGTTGATGTAGCGTGCAGGGTCGGCCCAGGAGAGCGCCACGTTGCGGATCTTGCCTTCGCGGTCGGGGGTGTAGATGGCGATGATGGTGGCGCCGTGGTCGCTGATATCGGCGCCGAAACCGTCGGCACAGCGGAGCTGATAGAGTTTGGCACTTCTTCCGTCAGGATATTTGAAAAATTCAGTAGACATAGCTTTGTTCTCCTTTTTGCAGGATTTGAAATTAAAAATTGCAGGCGATCCGGACATTAAACTGGCAAGTGACAAAGCGGCCGCCGCCGCCACCAGAAAAATGAGAAATCTCTTTATCATAATCAACTCCTTATATATTATTAACGGTTTTCACTGTTTATACGGTCATTTTCCAAACGCAACGCTTCAAGTTCGGTTGAAACTTCCTCCCACTCTTCTTCGGTTTTGGCGATCTCCTTATCCAACGCGGCAAGCTCGCTGTTGAGTTTGCCGAAATCAACCTTTTCTCCTGAAGAGAGCTTTGCCACGAGGACGGCTTTGCGTTCCGACTGTTTGTCCAGCAGAGCTTCGAGAGCTTCGACCTTCTTTTTGGCATTGCGCAGCTCTCCGGCAATGGCGTTGCGGGCCTGTGCCCTGGCGCGGCGGCGGTCTTTGGCGGTCTCTCCGGACATTGGGGCGATGGTGGCGGAAGCGGCATTATTGGCATTGCCGCCATTGAGTTCGGCGGATTTTTCCAGATAGTAGTCGTAATTGCCGAAATATTTTTTCACGCCGTCGGGCATAACCGCCCAGATGGTGGTCGCGGTGTTGCGGACAAATTCAATATCGTGACTGACCATAACCACCGTGCCTTTGTAGCTGCGGAGCGCCTCCTGAAGCAGTTCGCGCGCGGCAATATCCAAGTGTGTGGTCGGTTCGTCAAGGATGAGCAAGTTGGGCGGATTGATGAATATGCGCGCCATCTGCAAGCGGATCTTTTCACCGCCGGAAAGCACGCCGCAGGGCTTTTTCATCGCATCACCTGAAAAACCGAAGGAGCCGAGAACATTGGCGACCGTGGACAAACTTGCCGCGGGTGGCAGACATTGCCGCACCGCATCGTAGACCGACAATTCATCATTGAGCAAGTCGGAAAATTCCTGCGCCTGATAACCGATGATGATACGGTGGCCGATGACCACGCGGCCGTCCAGCGGAGTCAAATGTCCTGACAGCAGTTTGAGCAAGGTGGTTTTACCCATTCCGTTGTAACCGATGACGGCGAGTTTATCGCCGGAAGAAATCTCCATTGATAAGCCGTTGAAAAGTTTCTCTCCGCCGGGATAGCCGAATGTCAGGTTTTCAAACCGTGCCGCTTCCACACCGCAGCCGGGCGGTTCGGGGAAACGGATGACACCGCGGTAATCCATAGTTTCCTGAAGTTCGATATCCTCCATACGGTCGAGCTTTTTCTGGGCGCTTTTGGCGGCGGCGGCTTTGGTGCTTTTGGCTTTAAAGCGGTCGATCATCCGTTCAAGCTGCTCTTTTTTGTGGTCGCTGTTGCGTTTGGCGGCTTCGAGGGCGATCTTGCGCTGTTCCCGTTCGGTGCGGTAGAAGTCGTAGTTGCCGGGGTAGCGGGTGACTTTGGCATTGTTCAATTCAAGCGTTATCGAACAGAGCTTGCGCAGCAGGAAGCGGTCGTGCGAGATCAGAAGCAAGGTGCCTTTGAAGTTGGCAAGGTAGCGGCAGAGCCACTCCACCGCCGGGATATCCAGATAGTTGGACGGTTCGTCCAGAAGCAGTATGTCGGGGTGGGAGATCAGCACCCGCGCCAGCGCGGCACGCATCTGCCAGCCGCCGGAAAATTCAGAAAGCGGACAATCCAGACGTTCCACCGGGAAGCCCAGACTGGTCAGCGCCTCTTTTGCCTCCTGTTCAAGGTGGTAAACGCCGAGGTGTTCAATGGTGGTCTGCAGAAAACCGTGCCGTTTGAGCAAGGTGTCAAGTTCATCGTCGGAAGCGTTGTCAAGCTTGGTTTCCAGCGCTTCAAGTTCGGCAGAGTAGCTCCGCAGTTCCGGGATGGCATCGGCGGTGAATTCCAGAAGCGTGCGGTCTTTGTCGGTGTCGGCGATATGCTGGCGCATGATGCCCAGACGGAAATCCTTGGGGATGACGACTTCTCCGGAGTCGGGGAGCATTTCACCTGTGACGATGGAAAACAAGGTACTTTTACCGGCGCCGTTGGGGCCGACCACGCCGACCCGTTCACCGGTATTGATGCGGCAGTTGACATCTTTGAAGACGTATGTTCCGCCGAAACTCTTGGAAAGGTTTTTAAAATCTATCATATATTTTTTTATGTTATGTATCTTTTACGAAAAATCTGAAGTACGGCGGCGCATCGTGCGCAATCTCTTGGCAAATCTGCGGACATCGCCTCGGTCGAGTACGGTCGTACACTCCCTCGGCGCTGCCTTGATTTACCTGCGACCTTGCATCACGCTGCATCCACCGGCAGGATCTCAAATATTCAATCTCCATAATTTAGCACAAAATCATCCGCTTGTCAACAGATGTTTTCCTCCGTATGCAGGAGATTTTCAATTTCTCCGGGAGCAAGTTCCCGGTATTTGCCGCAGGGCAATGTTCCGAGCGCCACGCTTCCGATGCTTTTTCTTATCAGACGTTTCGTTCTGGCTCCGGCGGCGGCGGTCAGACGGCGGATCTCCCGCTTTTTCCCTTCATTCAAAACTATTTCATAACAGCAAGCCGCGATCTCTTTGATGGAAATCACTTTGAGCATTTCGCCCTCATCAATGATCCCGGCAACCATTTTTTTCTGCCACGCGGGTGTTACTGGATGGGCGGTATGGACTTCGTACTGCTTTAAAACGCCGTAACGGGGATGGGCAAGGCGGTTGATGAATTCACCGTCATCGGAAAAGATTATCGCCCCCTCGCTCTCTTTGTCCAATCTCCCTGCGGAAACCAGCCGCGCTCCGGGGATATTGATCAGATCGACCGCCAGTTTTTCGGCGTGGGCATCGGCGTTGCTGCAGACATAGCCGCGCGGTTTGTGCAAGAGGATATAATGGCGTTTTTCCGGCAGCGCGACCGGAACTCCATCCAGCGTGACCGTGTGGGCAGTATCCACCCGGAATGCCGGATCACACACCGTGTTCCCGTCAACTTCAACGTGGCCGGCGCGTATCAACTCCCCGGCCTTGCGCCGGGAAGCCGCGCCGCAGGAGCTTAAAAATTTAACTAAATTCATCATAATTTATAATTTATCACCGTTGAAAGCGTATTGCAAGGTTGCCAAAAATCAAATTGGCATATATATTAAAGAAAAACGTCTATATGGAGAAATTTTATGCCCGGACAATTATACATCGTCAGTACCCCCATCGGCAATCTTGAAGATATCACCCTCCGCGCTCTGCGCATACTCAAAGAGGTGGATATCATCGCCGCCGAAGATACCCGCCATACCCGCCAGCTCTTGAGCCATTTTGAGATCCACAGCCGCCGTCTGGAGAGTTGTCACTCCTTCAATGAACACGACAAGGTGGACCGCCTGCTCGACGAAGTGGAAAACGGTTTGTCGCTGGCGCTCGTCTCCGATGCCGGAACGCCGTCGGTCGCTGATCCCGGTTTTCTGCTGGTGCGTTCGGCTCTGGAACGCGGTTTGGAACCGATTGTAGTTCCCGGCGTTTCGGCGGTGACCTTTTCGGTGACCGCTTCGGGGCTGCCGGTGGATGCTTTCACCTTCCGCAACTTCGCTCCGGTGAAGCCGGGCAAGCGCGGAAAGTTTCTGGAATCCATTCTCAACGATGTGCGGACCAGTTTCTTTTTTGAATCCCCCTTCCGCATCGGCCGCACTCTGAAAGAGATCGCCGCCATCTCCCCCAATGCCAAAGTCGCCGTCATCCGCGAAGCCACCAAGCTTCATGAGGAGATCATCCGCGGCTCTGCCGCCGAAGTCGCCGCGCTGGAACGGCAATGGAAAGGCGAGATCGTCGTCGGAGTTTATCCGGGCAAGGATAAGGATGATGCGGGCGATGAAGATTAAATCACTCTTTTTACTGATTTTGTTTATTATGACATCGGCAGTTTTTGCGAAAGAAATTCCTATGCTTCAAGTTGAATGTGGAAAAGTTCAAATATTTTTAGCGCCGCAATTCTTCTGGAACTTGAACGGCATCAAGCGCAATAACGTTATGATCGGCCGTCAGGATCGCGGATTTTACGGTACTGTTATCCGTTACGATGTCGGCTGGGTCGGCACCGGACACCTTGAAAACAAAATCGGCGAAACTGATGTAAAGGTCCGTTTTTTCTGTGACGGCACCGAATTTGTTCCCGATGGAAAAAAGATCAGCGGCAAAAAGTTTGTGATGGAAAAAACATCTGTTCTTCACAATGCCAAACTGCGTTATACTTTGATTTTGGAAGATGATCTTTTGACCGAAACGGCGGAATTGCACTTTTTGAAAGATGAAAAACTCAGCGTAGCGTACAACTTTATGCACCCGTGGGAAAGCTCTTTTGAACACTTCCGCACCCTTTCAAGCTCCGGCAAAATTGACAGCGGCATTATGCCCGATGCTGAAAACGGCAAAATGCTCACCTTCAGCGAACCTCTTGCGGCATCGTTTTACTCTGAAAAACTTTCCGCCGCGCTCATCTCCACGGTGAAATCGGAAAAATCTTCGCCGTCAAACTCGTGGCTCTTCTGGAACCGGGGCGCCAATGACCGCAAACTTTATTTCCGTCCGCTTCACCAGTATCAGGTCAAAGCGGGAGAAAAAATGCAATGGACGATGCGCACGCATTTCCGTACTGTAACTTTGGATGCTTGGCAGAAGTTTGATTTGAGTGAGTTCAAATGAGTGATATCAAAATAAAATTTATCGGTGACGATCAGGAGCTCCAGCGTCAGGCGCTCGATCTCCTTGCCCGTTGTTTTGAGGTCTGGGCGGAGCGTAAAAGGGTTTTCGGCAAATTTCCTTTCCGCGAACTGTCTTTTGTCGCATTTGACGGCGATACCGCCTGCGGACATCTGGGGATCATTCCGCTGGAATCGTCTGCTGAAGATAGTTCAGTTATCCGCTTGGCGGGGGTCGCTTCGGTGGCGGTCATCCCGGAATACCGCAAGCGCGGCGTGGCGGGGAAAATGTGTGAAGCCGCTTCACGCTGGGCGGAAGATAACGGCTTTGATGCGATGCCGCTTTACACTTCAGTTATGCGCGTTTATGAAAAGAGCGGCTGGGCGGTATTTCCGGTCGAAATGCAGACTTTGAAAGCTCCGGAGATCACGTCAGACGATGGCAGTTTCTGGAAAAGTTCCGCCGCTTTGAGCGAAGAAGAAAAAGCTTTTATCGTCAAGTGTTACGAAAATATGCCCCCCTTGCCCGGCCGCATTATCCGGGTGACGGATGCTTACGCCGCCAACTCGTGGCAGCGGCTGTTCAGTAAAGATAATCTTTTGTGGCATATTGCGCCGCAGGGATACATTCTCGCCGTGGACAAAGTTATCGGCGAAGTTGCCGGGGTGGTGGATGTCATCCCAGCCGGTGTCAATAAAGCATTTCTTTCTGTTCAGGATGCGGCATACAGCCAGTTGCTTAACTTCGGCTGGCAGAAAGATTTGCCGCCGCAGGCGCTTCAAGAGTGCTGGGATGGGGAAGTGGCTATGATGAAAATTTTTCATCCGGAAAAAATTCCGGCAAAACTGTTTTTCCCTTTAGCAAACAAATTCTGATGCAAAAACGGATTGTTCCCGAAAAGGGGAGATGACTTGTGGGGAGGGGAAAGCGGAGTATTTTTTGCTCCCGTTGGTCGCAATCGCGGGAGGCAGCCACCGCCAATAATGTTTGTTATTTATTCTGCGGCAGTTGTGCAATCAGCTCTTCCAGATCCTTTTCTGGATAAAGCCGGGTTACAAAAACGTGGTAACGGTTGATTATCAGCAAATTTGCTTCCGGCAGATACTCGACTTGTTTTATCTCATCAACGGCAAAACTTTTTACCGGAATAAAGTATTTGTAAAAGGTAAACTTTCTGCCGTCAAAAATCATCCGGCGCGAACAGAAGATAAAATATCCGACCAGATAAGCCAAAACTGCCGCCCCCAGACAACAGCAGATAAAAGGTACACGCTGAATGTCTGTCCTATTTGAAAACAGCATCGCCCCGATAAGCATCACTGGAACTGCAAGCACCATAATACTGTAAGGAATAAAAAGCTTGCGGATCGTCTGCCAGACAGGTTTCACAACAGTTCTTTTCATTGCCTTACTACTTTTTTGTTGCCTTTGTTCCCGATATGGGTAGTTAATCAATGATAACAAAGTGACCTTTCACCCACATCACGGATCTTTATCGGGGAACAAAGCCTTTCTTTTTCAGATTCGCTATATTCCCATTGAGGGGAGATAATTTGATAAGCTTTTTGCGACCAACGGGAGCAAAAAATACTCCGCTTTTCTCGGAAGGGGTGGGGTGCGGGGAGGGGAAACCCTCTTTTCCCGTGAAAAGAGGGTTTCCCCTCCCCGCAAGTCATCTCCCCTTTTCGGGAACAGAGCTTTCAGATTACAGCACGCCTTTGGTGGAGAGCACACCTTTTACGCGCGGGTCGTAACTGGTTGCTTCGTCCAGAGCTTTTGCCAAACCTTTGAACATTGCTTCAAAGAGGTGGTGCGTTTCGGCGGAAGCGAGCATTTTGAAGTGCAGATTGAGTCCGCACTTTACGCAGAACCCCTGAAAGAATTCGTGGAAGAGCCGTGCATCGATATCCTTGACACAGGGTGCGGGCGGTGTGACATCATAGTACAATCCCGGACGGCCGGAGATGTCCAATGCGACCAGCACCAGCGTTTCATCCATCGGCAGAAGGAAGTTGCCGTAACGGCGGATACCGGCTTTGTCGCCGACCGCCTGGGCAAAGGCTTCGCCCATAGCAAGACCGAGGTCTTCCATAGTGTGGTGGTAGTCCACTTCGAGGTCGCCTTTGGCGCTGATCTCCAGATCAAAGAAGCCGTGTTTGGCAAACAGATTCAGCATATGATCCATAAAAGGTATGCCGGTGGAGATGTTGCTTTTACCTTCGCCGTCAAGATTGATGGAAATGTTGATATCGGTTTCGCCGGTTACGCGGGAAATTTTTCCAATTCTGCTCATAAATTTTTCTCCGGTAAAGATTTGTGATTAGTTGCGGCCGAGAAGTTTGAGCGCGTTGTCTCTGCCGACCATTTTCAATTCATCTGCGGTGAGGAAGTCCAGAGAGTCGAGGAACTTCATACACATCGCCATTGTGGACGCGGAACCTGCAAGGCATTTGCGATCAGGAATATGGAGCTTGCCATTGGCTTCCAGAACCGCTTCGATATTCAAAGTTTTGTAGCGACCGGGGGGCAATCCGGTCGGGCTGGAAGCGTCGCTGGTGACGATGATTTTGTCCACGCCTTTGACTTTGACAAAGATATGTACCAGTTCTCCGGGGAGATGGTGGCCGTCGGTGATGAGCATCGCGGTCAGACGGTCTTCGGCAAGACCCGCCCAGACGGGGTTGTTGTGGCGGTCGAGCAAGTTGGGACAGCCGTTGCCCAGATGGGTGAGCAGTTCAGCGCCGGCATCGGCGGCTTTGCGGATCTGTTCATAGTTTGCCATCTGGTGGCCGCAGCTGACGTGGACACCTTCAGCTTTCAGACAGGCGACCGCTTCGGGGGCGTTCTCCGCATCGGCGCCGAGGGTGACGATCGAAACGAATCCGGGGGCGCAGGCGAGCAGTTTTTCCACATTTTCCGCGCTGGGGATGAGAGTCCAATCGGGATTGTGCGCGCCGATGGCACCGGGGACATTGGAGATGAAAGGACCTTCAAAATGCAGACCGGGAATATTTTTTGACAAACCGTATTTTTCAACGGCATTGATAATGATTTCGCTGTTGCGGCGGAAGGTTTCCAGCGGGCTGGTGATGATGACAGGGCAGAACACTTCAGTTCCGTCTGCGATAAGGGCTTCCGCAGAACGGATAAAATCCTCTGCTGTCAAATTGGGGTCGCTGTAATCCACGCCTTTGTGGCCGTTGACCTGAAGATCGACCCAACCGGGATTGTTCATTTTTATATCCTTTCAAGCTGATGTGAAACACGTTTTTATCAAATATAGCACAGTTTGCCGTTTTTGCCAATGGATATTTGAAAAAAGCCGGGGTAAACGCAGGAAACAGTCTGCGTTATGCCGCGACAATGGCGCGGCAAAATACTTCGCTTTTCTTGAAAAAGGATGGGGGTGCGGGGGGAGGAAAAAATCTTCTTTTCCCGTGAAAAGAAGTTTTTTCCTTTCCCCGCAGTCCAGTTTTTATTTAAATGCGATGCTGAAGATATCGCACTCGCGCATTTTCGCGCGCAGCCGGAACTTTCCGGCGGGGAGATCGGCGAAGCTTTTGCCTTTCCACTTGGGAACGAATGCGATCTTGTCACCGTAGAACTCTTTCATATCCTTGAAAGTGTAGCCGGGGATAGCTTTGCCGTTTTCGTCGCACACTTCCAGCTGGAAGCCGCCGCCGGCGCTGGTGGAGATATTGAGTTCCAGATCGCCGCCGCTTCTGGTCAGCACCCTGGTCAGGAAAGTTCCGGTCGAAAGTCCGGCGTGAAGAGAAACAAAGCCATCGGTACGCAGGCGGTACATCAGGTGTTTGCGGTTGTGGTAGAAAAGCATCGTTTCCGGACTATCATAAACCATACCCCACGCGATGTAGTTCATACGGTTGAGCCAGCGTTCCGGATCAAGACCGGGGCGGACCCACGCTTCAAAACAGGGGCGGATGATGCCTTTGCCGTTGCGGGAGAATACCAGCGCGGTATCGGTCGCCGAACCGCGGTTGCCGAAGTAGCGCGTGGCGACACCGGCATAGTATTGCGGGGCACGGGCGTAGGGCGCAAGGCCGCTCACATAAAGATGTTCATTTTTCCGGTTGACCTTGAGAAATTCGATCTCGCTCCAGTTGAGGAAATCTTTGCTGGTGACTTTGGCAAACGAGCGCAGTTTTTGCAAACCGTCGGAAGTTTTCCAGACGCGGATGTACATAACATAGCACTTTTCAACTTCGGAATAGAAGACCACATTCTGCGAATCAAGCATATGGCCGCCGGTTTTCTGCGGTTCATATTTCATGATGGGCGCCTTGCCGTACATCTTCCAATTGATGCCGTCGGCTGAATAGTAGGCGAAAAGGCCTTTGGTTTCGCGGACGCCCGCGACTGCTTTGTAGCGTTCAGCGGGTTTGCACAAAGGATTGGTGTCGTAAAAGGGCACGAAATTGTGGCCGATGGCGTTGCCGCCGTAGATGATGGCATTGCCGGGAACGGGTTTGCCGGGGAAAAGTTTGAAGTCGGGAGTCTCCCACTTCACGCCGTCTTTGCTGGTGGAGACGCCGACAAACTCACCGGGGTGATTGTTGTACATTTTGCCTTTGTAGACTGTGTCCACGCCGCGGAAATAGTGCAGATAAGTTCCATCAGGTTTTTTCAAAATGGTATTGTAGTGACCGATGGGTTTGTTTTTACAGCTGGGAAGCTCCACCGGGGTGTGCTGTTTGAAGCTCAGCGCGCGGCTCTCTTCGAGCAGGAAATCGTCGATAAAGAGTTCACGTTTACCGGTGACATCATAGATATTTTCCATATTGTTTTCCCCTGTTGCGGGATTTTTTGCATAGGTGGATGCAGTCGCAAGCACGAGCGCGGCGACGCAGCTTGAAAGTATAAGGTTTCGGCAGTTCATTGTTTTACACCAGTTCGTTGACACTTGCGATTATTCTTGCACAATCGTCGCCGATGCTTCTGACGTCATCACCGCAGTTGACAAAATCGAAACCTTCGGCAAAGCATTGGGCAATCGAGGGTACGGAAACGGTTCCGGCAAACTTGCCGTATTTGTGGGCGGTTTCCAGAACCATCTTACGGGTTTTTATCACTTCCGGGTGATCGAATTCGGCCGGATGACCGATGGAGTGGCTGAAATCTCCCGGTCCGAAAAAGATCATATCGATCCCCGGAACCTGACAGATCTTATCCAGTTCGCTCAACGGTTCGGGATCTTCGATCTGAACGATGATCAAACGGTTTTCGTTCATAAACTTCAAATACTCTCTGGCGGGCAGTTTGCAGTACAAACCGTCCGCATTACCGCCGTCGATCGGGCGGCGGCCGATGGGATGGAACCGTACAGTACGGACGATCTCTTCGGCTTCGGCAAGGCTCATCAAATGCGGGATCATTATCGCGGAAGCATCGGATTCCAGCGGACGGATGTAGTCGCTGTATGAACCTTTTGCCACGCGGACGATGGTATCGCAATCGTGGCATTTCGCCGCCATAATCTGCGCTTCCATAGTTGAAAAATCGGTGGGAACGTGTTCCTGACAGATCCAGATGGCATCAAAACCTGACATTGCAACCAGTTCCGCCGAGCGCGGACAGGAGAAGTTTAATTTGTAGGAGATAACTTTTTTACCGGCACGCATTTTATCGAGCATCCGGCTGCGGCGGGGATTGAACATAATAAGAACCCTTTTTAATATTATTTTTCAAATTTCCAGCGCAAATAGCGCAGCTTGGCGCCGCCTTTGCCCCGGTTTTCGTACCAGAGAGTGAAAAGCGTTCCGTCTGCCATCTCCACGGTGGACGGGTAACCGAGATCCCAGGACTTGCCGTCATCGGAGAGGATGATCTCGTCGCTCCAGCTTTTGCCGGAATCTTCAGAGATCCGCGCTCTTATGCCGTGGGGTTTGAGGCGGTAGGTGTAGGTCATAATGAGTTTGTCTTTGCCGAACAACTGCAAATGGGTGGGGAAACCTTTGCAGATGAAACGCGGTTTGCTCCAACTTTTGCCTTTGTCGTTTGATTCGGACTGCCACGTTTCGCCGAGACCGGAGCAGTTGTGGTTGCGGTACTGCACGACGAGGGTACCGTCGGCAGCTTCAATGCCGTGGATCTCGTGGATCTTGCGGATATCGTGGCCTTGGGGGAGCGGAATGGTGGAAGCGATCTGCCACGTCAAACCGTTGTCCTTGGAGAATGCCGCGCAGTATTCCGGAGTAGCGGTAATTTCTCCGCTCAGACTTCCCTGCTTCTGGCCGGGGAAAAAGAGGGTGCCGTCCTTCATCAGAACCGGACCGTGCGGGCTGTAAACGGGGGTGCGGTACTTGGTGCTCCAAGTCTTACCGCCGTCGGTGGAACGGCGCATCCAGAAGCCGTGTTCTTTTTTCAAGGTGACGAGGTTTATCTTTTCGGCAACTTCTTTCCACTCTTTGCTCAAACGTTTGGCGCGGAAAATCGCCGAAGTGCTGGTGAAATAGTTGACCAGCAGACTGCCGTCGGCGGCCTGACAGATGCCGGCATCGCGGTCATCAAGCGGACCGGAAGAGAGTGCTTTCGGGCCTTCCCAGGTTTTGCCTTCATCGGAAGAAACATACATCCAGACTCTGCCGTAGGGGCAGACGTGGCGCTGACGGTTTCCGGAGCATACGGCGATGAGCTTATTATCTTCAGTGCGGATAACGGTCGGCCAGCCGTGATAAGTCGGACGGTCATCAAGCGAGCCGGTGTAAATTTTCTGCACAGTCATTTTATTATCTCCTTTATTATCTCCGGATGTGCTTTGTGCTGCGGCAGTTGAAACAGCTATTGCCAGCGCTGCGGCGATTGCTGTGAAGAATCTCATAATAATCTCTTTTTTACTTAAAACGCCGGAACATATTGAAATGTCCGGCGTTGTGTGTTTTATTTCTTGGAACGGGTCATCATGTAGTAACCCCACGTTGCCTTGGCGGCTTTGCCTTCCGCCTGTCGGGTCAACGCATCATTCGCCATCGCTGAAGCGTGACCGTCAGCCCAGCAGATACCCATTTGCTTATAGTTCTGGTGCCGTCCGTTGGGACGGTCAGTTGCATAGAGCAAAGTTGCGCGGTTGCGGTCGCCGGTGGAGCGGTCATCGGCTTCGCCGACTACGAGAGTTTCGGATGGTTTTACGATCTCATTTGGCTTGGTTCCGAGCCAGCCGCCGGCTGCGGCACCGTAACCGAGAACGTGTTTGGTTCCGTCGCCGTTGACGCCTTGAGCATAGCTGTAACCGTAACCGCCGCCGTGCGCCATAGCTTTGCCGTTGGCTTCGAGTTGTGCTCGGTTAACCACGCGGTCAAGATCCCAAGAGGGGCAGCGGAACACGCCGTTTGCCACGGCAAGGCGCATTGCAGCCTGAGTATTGACATTGATGCCGACATAGCTTGCCAGAGAAATTTTCCAAGACATATTGCCGGCATCGTTGTAGATCGGTTGAGCGGTTATGCCGTGGGCGAATATCGGGAAATAATCGTGGTCATTGATATACATATTGATACCGCTGCCCTGCTGTTTCAAATTGTTGAGACAGCCGGACTGACGGCCGCGTTCGCGGGCGCTCTGCAAAGCGGGCAGCAAAATAGCCGCCAGTATCGCGATGATGGCGATAACGACCAGAAGTTCAATAAGGGTGAATTTACTCTTTCTAAAGCCAAATGATTTCACGATATTCTCCATAAAAAGGTTTTTGATCAAAAAATATGTATCTCGTTATAATATAGCAACGAAACGCATATTTTTCAAGCGTTTAACCCCAGAATTTCCTCCGCTTCGCGCCAGATGGAAGCGGCGGTATCGTTGAGGAGTTTGACCGCATCGGCTTCTTTGCCTTCATCGAGCAGTTTGCGGGCGGACTCTTTGGCGGCGGTGTATTTTGCCATAAAGTCGGATTCGTACTTCAGCCAGCTTTCCGGCATCGGCGCATCAAAGCCCTGTTCGTCATAGCGTTTGCGGGAGGCGCGCGACCAGGTCTCGTCGGTCATACCGACCGGAAGCTCTCCGGCGCAAATGGGGACGGGAACATAGACCGTGTTGCGCGGATAACCGATGGTGAAGTAGCCGGTGGAGAGGACGGCGGGGTATTGACGGTCAACTTCCAAACTGGCGGTGGAATTGGTTTTGAAACAGCACAGCGAACGCTTTTCCGAAGACTCTTCGGGAGTTTTGCAATGGCGGGAGAGGTCGAAAATATCGAGCAGGGAGATTTTGCCTTTTTCGTCAAGAATTTTATTCAAACCGGAAAAGGCGATGCAGGCGCGGGCGGCGCTGTTGAGATATTTGCTTATCGGAATGCGGGACTGCTCCTGCATATGGGGGTTCTGCCAGATGTTGGCGCGGACGGTAAAACCATCTTTGTAAGGCTGAACGGTGAAGAAGCGGGCGGTGAATTCGCAGACAAAACCTTCGTTTCGATCCATCAGGAAGAAGATGGAGCCGGACTTTTTGTGCCAGTAGTCACCGGAAGCGATGATCTCCCGCAGTTTTTCCACCGCTTGAGCGGCGGTGTCGCAACTGTCGAGGATCTCACGGAAAATTTTCGGGGTGGAGCGTTTAGTCTGGTCGGTCGGCGGATCGAGATACTCTTCGCCGCTGTTCATCACCCCTGCCAGCCCCGAAGAGTTCATGCCCATATTGACCCCGGGGAGCGTGCCGGAACCGATCCATTTGCGCGGAGAACCTTCGGGGCTCAGATAGACCGAAGAGTAAAGGGTCTGGGAGTCGCGGTTTTTGTGCAGGATGTTGCAGTTGCTGATGGTTTTGTCAGCAAAGACCATCCAGCTGGTACATTCGTGATCCAGCGGATCGTTTTCAAGGAGTCCGGTCAAATCGGTATCAAATTTGCTCATAGTCGGTAGTTCCCCTGTTATGGTGATGAATTAAAGTTTACACAGAATAAATATAGCACACTTAACGCCGTTTGGCAAGCGACGGTTTTAATAAGGGAGGTGATACAGGGAAAGGAAATCTTCTGTTATTTTCTGCCGCAGGTTTCGGGGGCGGCATTGTGGAGATATTGCGCTTTTAATTTGTCAAGGCGGCAAATATCAGCGCAAAGTTGAGTAGAAATAAAGGCGTTTGTTTTTTCGATCGAAAACGGCAAAATCTCCGCAGTCACTATTTTTGCGGCTGTTGTAAATGAGACCGGTGTCCACATAAATTGTGTTATCGGAACGGGATTTGTTTTTGCGGGATTCTATTTCACCTTTGGCTGTATAATAAATGGCGATTCTTTCGGTAATTTCTTCAAGCTTCCAATTTTTCAAGGAAGCGGCTTTTTTCAACGCCTCTTCTTCAATGTCACCTTCAAAAAGATAATTGTTGTAATTTCTATAGTAGGAGGCATTACGCAATTGGATGCCGCGACCGTTATAGTCCGGTAAATTTACGGCATATTCCGGATTTTGTATCGAATGTGATACGCAAAGAATCCAGGAGGGAATAAGCATCAATGTAGTGCAAGGTACTGCAGCTATGATCAACAGAATCACCATTGATATTTTCCGGAAACGCGATTCTATATCGCGGGTGGATTTTGCGATGATCTTCGCCAAAAAATATATCGCGTACCCCAAATTCCAGAGAATGATCAATTGAAAGTTGAAGCAGCAGGCAATGATCATCGCCAGCAGTATGATGCTATGGATCAGCAATTTTCTCTTATTGATTTTCATAATCATTCTCTTTTCAATAGTGATAATTTACTGCGGTATTTATAATTAACCTTACATTCGGATAATATGCGCCCGCTGATGAGAGTATCAAATCTTTGTCCGCAAAAAATTAGAACCGGTTTACTATTGTTTTTATTTTTTAGATAAAATGCTGTGACATATTCGGTAGCCGCACGTCCTCCGGATGGATTGAAAAATATTTTGCCATCTCCGTTTAGCACGCTGAATGCCACTTTAAAATCGGCATATTCAATGTCATCAAAATTCAGTACAAGTTTTTTTGAAGGAGTTTGCACACAAGGCATTATTCTGCGAATTGTGATTTGAGATCTTGCCGGATTTATTACGGCGATTGCTTTTTCAGGTAGATTTTTCCAAACTTTTCGGCGCCGGTTTAAGGTCCAGCCCCAGTATATTGAATTTACTATTACTGCTGTCGCAATCCCCAACCACCATAATCCTGCAAACATCCCCGCAAGTACAAGGAAGAACATAATAAAGCAGCCAGTCCCGATGCAAGGAATTTTGGTTTCAAAATATCTTTCCTTAGAAGGAACCAGCCACCATATACCTTTTTTGCGTTTCCAGGTATACATAGCCAACGCAAAACGGAACTGCAGTAGATCGACACCTTCTTCATAAGCATCAAAAGTGTTATTTAAAACAATCGTATCTGATAACATTTTCATTTGTTGCAAGGGCATCCATGGCGATCGTATTTGGTAGTGTAGTCACATATTTATGTAAGATACACAAAATGACATAAGTATAAAAATGAATATACGAAACCACCATATGTGAATTAGTTTTAGTAATTTGCTTTCAGCCATAAGATGATCTCCTTCCGGAGTTAATATATCACAGCAAAACAAAAAATCAAGGCGACTTGCCGCCGTGTAAGCGAAGCGCAGTAAAAAGAAACACATCTACCCGCCGACAGGCGGCAACTTCACACGTGGAGCGTAAGCGAAACGTCTTCACAAGCGACCAAAGGGAGCGACTTCATCCACCTTCGCACAAGGCTACGGTGGACAAGCAAGTAAGTCTTCTCTGGAGTTGGTGAAGATGTCCCGGCTTCATTGCATTACGCCGTGGCAAGGAAGAAAACCTTCGGTTTTGAGAGCAACTGTTGTTTAATATCCGTTGGTTAATATACTATCCGTGATGAAGTATTGCAAACCGAAACTCTCATTTTTCATTTTTACATCATATGAGCGAAGCGAATGCTTCATATTTGGAGTGAAACGGAAAATGCTTCATAACGAAGTTGCTTCATCTGAAAAGGCTTCATTTTTATGAAGCACGCCTGTCGGCGTATGAAGCATTTTGCGGCGTTGCCGCAAAATATGAAGCACCGCAGATGCGGTATGAAGCAAAGCCTTTTCAGGCTTCATGTTTTTTTGCCTTGAAGTCAAGGCAAAAAAATGGCGGAGAGAGAGGGATTCGAACCCTCGAACGGGAAAACCCGTTAACGATTTTCGAGACCGTCGCCTTCGGCCACTCAGCCATCTCTCCGCTTGAATGTTTTTTAAATACGGTTTTATGCCGTATTTTCTTAATATAACGCATATTTGCAGTTTTGGCAATACCAGAGTGAAAAATTTTTTGCATTTCAGATGAGTTTTCTGCTTTTTCGTGGACGGAAGGCGGCGGAAAAGCTTGAAAATTTGCCTATATATGGTATATTTAAATACAGCAATAATTTAATTTACCTATACTAAATTCAGGAGATCAGTTTCATGGATAAAAAGATCAGAGTTGCAGTTTTCGGTGCCGCCGGTTACGCCGGTGAAGAGTTGCTCCGCTTGCTTCTGCGCCACCCCAACGCCGAGATCGCGGCTATCACCTCCCGCAAAAATGCTGGTGAAGATGTGGCGACCGTCTTCCCGCGTTTCACCGGTTTGCCGCTGAAGTTCGTGGCTCCCGCCGAAGCGATGGAAAACAAAAACTTTGATGCGGCTATTCTGGCTCTGCCCCACGGTCTGGCTACTGAATTTGCCGTCCCTCTGCTTCAGGCGGGCGTGAAAGTTTTCGACATCTCCGCCGACTTCCGCTTGAAAAGCACCGAAAAATACAAAGAATACTACAAAGCCGATCACCCCGCGCCGGAACTGCTCGCTCAGGCGGTCTACGGTCAGCCCGAACGTTACCGTGAACAATTGAAAACCGCCGATCTGGTCGCTTGTGCCGGATGTTATCCGACCAGCAGTATTCTGCCGACCGCGCCGCTTCTGGCCGCGAAACTCGCGCTGCCTGACGGCATCATCATCTCCAGCTGTTCCGGTGTTTCCGGAGCCGGCCGCAAGGTCGATCTGCCCTACATCTATCCCGAATGCAACGAAAGCATCAAGGCTTATGCCACCGTCGGCCACCGCCATCTGCCGGAGATCGAACAGGAATTGGCTTTCGCCGCCGGAGTTCCGGAACTGGCGATCAACTTCATCCCGCACCTTGCTCCGCTCAACCGCGGTATCAACTCCACCATCATCCTCAATGCGGCTCCCGGCTGCACTCTGGAAAAGATCGGCGAAGTTTACGAAGCTGCTTACGGCAAGGAACAGTTTGTCCGCGTGCTGCCCGCCAAACGCTGTGCCGATACCAAGTATGTCTTTATGACCAACTGCTGCGAGATCGGTTACAACTTCGATGCGCGCACCAACAAGATCATCGTCACCAGCTGCATCGACAATCTGACCAAGGGCGCTTCCGGTCAGGCGATCCAGTGTATGAACATCCGCTTCGGTCTCGACGAGGCCGCGGGTCTGCTCTGAAATGGCGGACATCCGTGCGATCTCTATTCCCGGGACTGATCACTTGAATCAGCTCCGGGAACTCTACTGCGAAGCCGGCTGGATCGAAGCCGGTGACGCGGCGGAGTTTCTTGTTCCGGCGATCACCGGAAGCACCGTTGCCGCCGGAGCGTTTGAAAACGGCGAACTGGTCGGTTTCGGGCGGGCGTTGTCGGACGGTTGTTCCGATGCCTACATTCAGGACGTGGTGGTTCGCAAGGATCAGCGTGGCAAGGGGATCGGACGGGAAATCATCCGTTTTCTGGAGGTCGAACTGCGCTGCAAGGGCGTTGACTGGATCGGATTGGTCGGCGAACCGGGAACGGAAAATTTTTATTCCAAACTCGGATTGAAAAGAAAGCCCGGCTATATCCTGTGGAAACTGGAAAACGATTGAAAAGATTTTGATGGTTCAAGAGCGGAGACCGAATGTCAGAGAGAATTCTCCTCTTCAAATCACTCCTCAACTGATGTTCAGCTGCCGTCTCTTGAACCTTTTTAATAAAAAAGAGTGGTGATGTGGAGGAAGGGAAAAACTTCTTTTCACGGGAAAAGAGCTTTTTCCCTTCCCCCACGCCCCCATCCCTTTTGAAGAAAAGCGGGGTATTGGCTTCCCTTTTATTCCGTTGCAACGGCAGCGTATGAGTTAAAAAGCCCGGCTCAGATCGGCGGATGCGGTGTGCGGCAAGGTCGAGTTTTGCGCCGGGTACGGAGCAGAAGCAATGCGCCGCCGTACATTTGATTTTTTATAAAACGTTAGATGGAAATACTATGGAAAACTTGATACTGCTTGATGCATACAGCCAGATATTCCGTTCATTTTATGCGATCCGGCATTTGACCAATGCCCGCGGGGAAGCGGTCAATGCGGCGTTTGTGTTCACCAAATTGCTGTTGAAACTCGAGCGGCGCTATCCGGAACGGCGGAGCGTGATGCTGTTTGATTGCGGCAAGGTGGATTTCCGGTTGAAGCTGGCGCCGGATTACAAAGCGAACCGGCCGCCGATGCCGGATGATCTCAAGTCGCAGATACCGCTTATCAAACGGATCGCGGCGGCTTTCGGCTGGCAGCAGTATGCGTGTGAAGGTTATGAAGCGGACGATTTGATCGGAG
The DNA here is from genome assembly GCA_045653515.1 of Victivallaceae bacterium. GTDB lineage: Bacteria > Verrucomicrobiota > Lentisphaeria > Victivallales > Victivallaceae > UBA1784. The sequence goes on from JAZOMB010000007.1 coordinate 40,198, forward strand.
CTGTGGCGCGCCATTGTGAAAAAGATTACCGGATAATGGTGTTGAGTTCGGATAAGGATTTGTCCCAGCTGGTCAACGAAAATGTTTCGATGCTGGTGCCGCAGAATGGCAACAAGGGTGATTTTGAAGTACGCGGCGTAGCTGAAGTTACGGAAAAGTTCGGAGTACCGCCGGAGATGATCGTGGATTATCTGGCGCTGTTGGGGGATTCCTCGGACAATATCGCCGGAGTTCCGGGTATCGGGCCCAAGAGTGCGGCAGAATTGTTGAACAGCTGCGGAGCGGCGGAAAATTGGATCGAAGACCCGGAAAAGATCAGAGCGAGCCGCTTTTTCAAGAAGCTGGACGGAAATTTTGAGTTGCTCAAGCGCAACCGTAAACTGGTGGCGCTGCGGACGGAGATGTTTGAAGAGCTGGCGGGAAAATTGCCGGAACTGCTGACGAAAAAGAGTCCGGACTGGGCGGAGATCGCGGAGATCTGCCGGGACAACCAGTTCGTTTCCATATTGAAAGAATTGCCGGAATTGCCGGAAGTTGAAGCGGTGCCGGAAGCGGTTGAAGCCGAAATGGATTTGTTCAGCTTCGTCCCGCCGACAGCACCGGCAGAAAAACCTGCCGAACCGGAAACCCCTCAACAACTCGAACTCTTTTGACCTCTTGGGCTTGCAGAGTTTACGAAGTGTGCTATATTTTATTTTTTGTATGTATTGATGGGGTCGCAGTTGGGGCTTGTAGAGTTTAAGAAGTGTGCTATATTTTGTTTCCCCTGTTACAATATAATATACCAGTTGGGGCTTGTAGAGTTTAAGAAGTGTGCTATATTTTTCGACTCCACATACGATCAAGGCCCTGCGTTGGGGCTTGTAGAGTTTAAGAAGTGTGCTATATTTTTTGAAAGTGCAGCATACACGGCTAGGTAGTTGGGGCTTGTAGAGTTTAAGAAGTGTGCTATATTTTGTATAGTGTGATGCCTTGAGCGTATCATGTTGGGGCTTGTAGAGTTTAAGAAGTGTGCTATATTAGAATATTTTGCACGGTTTGAAAGTGCAATGTTGGGGCTTGTAGAGTTTAAGAAGTGTGCTATATTAGTTTAACATCAGCCTCTGTTTCCTTTTTTGTTGGGGCTTGTAGAGTTTAAGAAGTGTGCTATATTTACGTCTCTGATGATATGACCACAGACGAGGTTGGGGCTTGTAGAGTTTAAGAAGTGTGCTATATTTATTCCGCAGAACTCCCCACATCGGCAATCGTTGGGGCTTGTAGAGTTTAAGAAGTGTGCTATATTATAATCTTCATACTCTGATAATTTCCCTATGTTGGGGCTTGTAGAGTTTAAGAAGTGTGCTATATTTGTGGTACATCTCCGGCACTTTTTTTTGTTGTTGGGGCTTGTAGAGTTTAAGAAGTGTGCTATATTTATAGCGGTAAACTTTGCAATACATCCGGTGTTGGGGCTTGTAGAGTTTAAGAAGTGTGCTATATTCGCTTTGACCACTCCGGCACGGAACGAAAAGTTGGGGCTTGTAGAGTTTAAGAAGTGTGCTATATTTTCAGCGTTACAAGTTGGCACATAAACAAAGTTGGGGCTTGTAGAGTTTAAGAAGTGTGCTATATTCAACACTTGTATCAATTATATATTCTATACGTTGGGGCTTGTAGAGTTTAAGAAGTGTGCTATATTCTCCGCTTGTGAAAGGTGTTGCCGGAAGTCGTTGGGGCTTGTAGAGTTTAAGAAGTGTGCTATATTCGATGGTCATTATCAGGGTCGCAAGCCTGAGGTTGGGGCTTGTAGAGTTTAAGAAGTGTGCTATATTTCTCATAATCTGTGAGTTTTTCATGAGTTTGTTGGGGCTTGTAGAGTTTAAGAAGTGTGCTATATTCAACAGCATTAGCGGTAACTGTGTGCGCGAGTTGGGGCTTGTAGAGTTTAAGAAGTGTGCTATATTACTTTTCGACATAATCCATAATTAACCTCTGTTGGGGCTTGTAGAGTTTAAGAAGTGTGCTATATTGAAAGCGGCGAACACTCACCAGTAGAGGAAGTTGGGGCTTGTAGAGTTTAAGAAGTGTGCTATATTTTTTCTTTTCCTCTCTTTCGTCGGTTCATGTTGGGGCTTGTAGAGTTTAAGAAGTGTGCTATATTTTTGAAGTTCTGCTGAACATCGCCGTCTTTGTTGGGGCTTGTAGAGTTTAAGAAGTGTGCTATATTGATGTCCCCATTTTCAAAACGTCGGAGATGGTTGGGGCTTGTAGAGTTTAAGAAGTGTGCTATATTGTAATGGATTAGGTACTACTATATACTCGTGTTGGGGCTTGTAGAGTTTAAGAAGTGTGCTATATTAAAATTTTCATATTCTGACATTTTCCCCATGTTGGGGCTTGTAGAGTTTAAGAAGTGTGCTATATTATTCGGCAAGCGTTTTTCAAGGCAATTTGCGTTGGGGCTTGTAGAGTTTAAGAAGTGTGCTATATTGCATTTGATCTAAGAGTTTGAAGATCAATATGATCAATATGGAAATACTTCTGAAAAAGAGTGAAACGGAATGCCAATAGAACTGGATGAAAGCATTTTTTTGCAAAAATTCATTTGTCATAGATGATTTTATGCCGGATGACGGCAGTTCGGTCTGCTAAAACAACAGCAATTGTTCCGGTTTGCGTTCAACCTCTTCAATGCGTTGACCGTACAGAGATACCATATCACCAAACTGTTTGTCTGTTATCATCAGCAGTCTTACGTATCCACCAGGTGGAACAACTTCTTGAATATAGCGGTAATATTTGCGGGAATTTTCCCGCGAAGCTAAAAATTTAGCATATACAGAATATTGTAATTGAATGAATCCTTCTCCGACAAGGTATTTGCGGAAACGGGTGTAATCCCGTTTTTCTTCTCGGGTGAGGGTTGGCAAATCAAACATAACCATCAACCACATGGATTTTATCTCCGACAACATTTTCATTCAATATTTCAATTTGATTTCACCTGTTTGAAATGATTCGGCAATCTGGACCGCATTATGCCGCAATATGTCTGATAAATAACATAAACCGCTTGCTGATGGGATTTTTTCCATCAATGCTTCAAGCAGCGCTTTCCGCATTTCCCGGTTCAGCTCTTCCACCGGAATATTTTCCGGATTTATTTTTACCACAGCTCTGTCTATCAGATACCGGTATGGTTCCATCATATCATCTGCCAGACAGTAGGGGTTATAACGATTATGATGATTTATACCTAAAGTCGGATGTAATCCGGCACCGCAGCACGCCCGCGCCGCCATCGCTCTTAAAATTGCATAGCCATAGTTAAGCAACAGATTATTATCGTGATTTTCCCGTTCCCGTAAAAATGGTTTGTTAAACAGATTTTTCCAGTAGACAACAGCCGCTCTGCCTTCAAGATTTTCAGTATCTCCGGAGTTGACCATACTGCTGAGTTTAAGCAGATTGAAATCATTTCCGCAACGGGATTTTAACAACGATCCCTGACTTTTGATTTTCTCTTTTACAATCAATTGCCACAGCCGCTTATTCAACGGCTGGGAGGCAGATACTTGTGCCCTGAACCGTTCATTCTGGATATAGTTGCCATTCAGCGGCAGCTGCATCGCAGTCGGCAGACGGTTGGGGCCTGATACCACAACAATTGCTCCTGCATCTGCAAGATGTGACAACAATGCTCCGGTGATTTTAACTGCCGGATTGGCAAGTATCAAGCACTGTATTTCAGAAACAGGTACCGTCGTTGTCTGCCGGTCCGGAAACTGTATTTTCAACAGTTGATTTTCCAGTGACAAATAGGCGGCGGTATCGGCGATTTCAATGATCCTGTCAGTCATTAGCCCGCTGTAATTCTCCAAATATATTCATATTGTACTTGGTCATTTTTCCATTGAATGCTGCTGATAAAGTCGGCGTATACCACACTTTGGCAGCTTTTAAATCATTCTGTTTTCTTGCATCTTTTATTTCAACGCAGGAAAATTGCGGCAGAGAAATTCCTCTGATGATGCAAAGCTGCTCTTTACCGTTTTTCTCCCAGCTCACGATATCGCCTTTTTGAAGAGAAAATTTGAACTTCATTCCGGGGCGTTCTTTTTCAAACGGCGGCAGACCTTTCTGGTGGCGCAAAACTGCATCCAGCAAAGAGATGATTTCACCTTCCCATGCGATCTCTTCGCCTTTTTCATTCAATTTGGCAAATATTGCCAAGGTATAATTTTCGCCATTGGCAACATGCCGTACCCCGTCCCCGCTGCCGACGGAACGAGTCTGCAGTTTTTTCCGGACCCGGACCTTTTTTATCGTGTTTATGATGTTGCCGTTCCGATCCCGCATCACCGGATAATTGGCTTCATCTTTGAAAATCTTGAGCATTTTATCGGTAACATTTTTTGCTTCGGAGACATTGAGTTTGTCCAGAACTGCTTTCAAAACCGATTTATCCACGATATTGGCAACCTCTTTGGCATCGATTTGATCCAGCGCGACCCGGATATGGCGTTCTTCATTGCCGAAGTCTTTGCTGTAAAAAGTTGCTTTGTGCAGTTCACCGCGCATCTTGTTGACGACGTGGTGCGACACCGCAATATCATCAAGTTTTTCCTGCGCCTGCTGAAAAAGTTTGTTATCAACAAAAGTCTTGGATTCCTGCATCTTCCGGCGTTGTTCTTTGCTCAATCCCGCCGCCCAGCGAACCATTTGCGGAGTCGTCAGCGCTATGGTCAATGCATCAATAGCGTGGTGGCGGTGGTCATTTCTCACTTTTTCTCCTTCGCCAAGCAGAAAGTTTCCACCCCACGCACGTCTGATCAACGCGGTGCAGCTGCCGGAAGTAGCAAATACTCTCTGCTTACCGGTTTTATCGACTGTTCCGCCGTAAAGCAATCCTACATACTGCATCGCCAGTTTGCTGGCATAGCGTGTGTCATTGAGATTGCGGGAGAGAAATTCTTCCTGTTTGACTTCTTCGGCTTCAAAAAGTTCCAGTTTGCGCTCGGCAAAGAAACCTTTGAAGTGGGCAACTCTTTTGAGCATTTCGTCATATTCCCGGCTGCCGCCGAAAGCTTCGTAGGGCGTCCGGTTGCTTTTACGGAGATTATATTCCCGCAGGCAAAGAGTTTTATTGGCAAACGAATCATCAAAAGAACGGGAATAAGGGATGATATGTTCTATTTCCAGCGCGCCGTTGAAAAGATCCTGCATAGAAAAGTTTTTTCCCGAGTACGGACACTCAAAATTACATTCCTGCGCCAGCATCACTTTTAAAATATCGTTGCGCGATGGATTTTTTATGGTCGTTTCTTTAGCGATCAATTCGGCGATCTCCGCCCGCTTTTTCTCATTCTCACGGTTTTGTTTTGTGATTTTTTCCCGCTCTTTATTGGTGGCTTTCAAATCTCTTGCAAGCTCAATTCTTATTTGATCCGGTTTGCCGTAACGGGTAATTATCGAATTGAGCAGACGGCGCAGCTCGGTCAGTGTCCGGTGGACTACCGGATTGCGTAATTCAATGCCGGACTTCTCCAGCAGCGGCAGAATGTCAAACTCTTCTTTCAATGTATTTTGCAACTCAAATTTCAGCAGAGTCGGCAAGCTTATTCCAGCTGACAATTCCGGAAGAAATTCCTGCAAGGCTTTTTGCGAGAATGCACAATAATCTTCCGGCAACGCAATGCCGGAAACATCTTCTACCTTTTCTTCCGGCAATTTCCAATATTCCCGCAAACGTTTCTGCAAAACTTCGCTCTTGCGGATTGATGCCAGATCGTTGAAAAATTTCTCTTTTTCAATTTCACTGATATTTGCCGCTTTTTCTCCAAACGCCCGGAACAGAATATTTTTCAATTCATTGCCATAGATTTCTGTTTCTCCGTCACCTAAAGTGAATTTCTCCTTTTTGTCAAGTCCAATGGCTTTCTGCAATTTCGCCAAGGTGATTTTGCCATTCTTTTTGAACAGCGGTGAGAAACTGTCCAACACATCAACGGTTTTTTTAAATTCATCTTCCGTAAGAGAACGTATTTCTCCGCCGGATTCAACTCGCAAATTCCCCGCCGCAGTATAAATACGGAACAGTTGGGCCTCTTCTTTGGCAAATGAGCAGCGCGGCAATTCCGGATATAGACGGCAGCGGCCGATCAAATGTTTACACGATTTCAGCGGACGCTGGTAAAATATGGCACTGTACAGCTTCTTTTCCAAATCTGCCGTGATCAAATGACGCTGCGCCTGACAGATTTTGCGGAATTCATCAATGTACATCTGTCTTGAAGTGTAGCGGCCGCGGATTCTTTCCGTTTCCGGATCAACGGTACAAAAATATTCTCCAAGAGTTCTTGAACCTGATTTTTCAATTTCCTGCTGCAAGTTGTTGATGCCGCTTTTTACCACTCCCGCTTCCTGATCTTTGAGTTCCTGTTTGCGGTTGCTCAAATAACCTCTGCGCTGGGCAAGATGAAATATCGCCCGGGCGATTTCTTCCGGCGGCAATTGACGGTCAAGAGCAAGTTTGCGATAGATATACGGTATCAAATGTGCCATCTGACGATGCATCTCGGCGGGGAGCGAGTTCAAAATTCTCCGATCGATTTCGTTGAAAAATTTTTCATCGGGCGTCTTGGCAAGTAATCCGCCGTCGATCATCGCGGCAATAAGCAGTTCTTTGCGTTCACGTCTGCGATGATACAATGTTCTCAAGGCGCGTTTTTGCCGCCGTACCGCACAGCGTGAAACACCCTTTCCAGAAGCAATGTCATCGTCCATACCCGGTTGGAAGATACGGCTGCCCCAATTGATAAGATTATGATTTTGGCTGTCTTCTTCAATCAAAGCCCAACCGATCGATGCAATTCCCAGATCCAAGCCCAAAGTCCGCAGTGCCATTACAAAGTCTCCTGTATAAATTTACCGTCACCAGAGAAATATATCAGAGATTTTTTGCATTGTCAACTTGAAATATCAGAAAAATCACATTATATTTACAATAACTCTACAAGTCCTGATAAAGGGCTTGAAGGCAACTTCCTGCGGGAAGTCCTTCCCGGCGGCTCCAGCAGCCGCCTTTTTTATTTTGCTCCAGGAAATGATGGTGGACAAAAGGTGTCCGGTTTGTGTCATTATATTAGGTTCCTGTTAAACAATTCAATCTTTATTACTGGAGCAATGCCTATGGACACCCGATCTCTTCAACTGGTAAATGATTTCGTTTCAGAATTTTGCGGCGGCAGATGGGAACTTTTGAAAACCTTCGATTTCAAAGATCTCATCTCTTCCGGAAAATTCGGCTGCCCCGGACGCAACTTCGATTGCGATGACACCAATATCATCCGGGCAGTATATGTCCTCCTCTGGCAGGATCTCTTCCCCAAGCTCAACTTGGACAACTTCGGTTATCTCCGCCAATACCGCGGCGACACCATAAACACCTTCCACACTATGTTCGGGCGCGAGATCTCCGGTCGCCCCGGTTTCTTTGCCGGTCTGGAAAAATACTCTCCCTCCGATGAACTCCGGCAGAAAGTCCGCGACTTCGGCAAGCTCTGCTCTTCGCTCGGAAACTATCTCGTTCTGCCCAACTGCTTCGCCCGCAGTACGACTCTCAACTGCTACCGCGGCACCAACGCCTGGCGCGACTTCTTCGACCGCTTCCTCATCGAACTTCACAAAGTTCTGACCTCCGCCCCCGATCCGGACGAAACTCTTTCCGAACTTGTGAAAATCAACAGCTTCTGCTTTGATCACTTTACCGGTCAGGAGAACTTTTCCCGTTTTACCGAAGCGCTCTGTCTTTCCGACTACTGCGATGAATCCGGCTTGCCGAAGCTGGTTTTCTCTTTGAACTATCATTGGAAAAATGAAGCCGATCCCGAACAGTATTTTCGCGATGCCGAACTCTATCTTGAGAAAACCGCTTTCATCATCCGCCGCCGCGCCGACCAAATGGCCGCCCGCTTGAAAATGCTCTGCTCATAAACCCTTTGGCGGTGTCCGGCAAATTTTTAGTCAACAATACATGATATGACTTGAATTTTTCTCCGTGCTATGATATATTTACCGTGAAGATATTTATATTAACAATAATTTCTACGGGAAAATTTATTATGTTGACCAAAGAAGATTTTATCGTCTCCTCCCTCGGAGAGTGCGCCATCCCCTCACCGGTCACCGGGCAGTCTTTTGTCCGGGATGATGAAAGTGTCACCTACTTCATGGACCCGGCGGAGATCACCGCCTACACCGCCCGCGGCGAAGCAGTCCCCGCCTTTGAACGCGCCGGTGCCAGAGAGAAAATTTACCACAACCCCGCCTGGTGCCGCGCGGCGATCCTTACCGCAGGCGGTCTCTGCCCCGGTTTGAATGAGGTCATCAAGTTTCTTACTTTGTGTCTGATCCGCAACTACGGTGTGCGCGACATTTACGGCATCCCCTACGGCTACCGCGGTTTGAACCCCGCCCGCAACCTCCGCCCCATCCGGCTTACTGAAGATATGGTCGATGCCATCCACGAAGCCGGCGGCTCCATCCTCGGCTCTTCACGCGGTCAGGAGGATGTCAAAGTCATCGTCGATTCGCTCAAGCAGCTCGGCATCAACTTGCTCTTCTGCATCGGCGGCGACGGAACCTCCCGCTGCGCTCACGAGATCGCCGAAGAGATCCGGAAGCGTCAGCTCTCCATCAGCGTGGTCGCCATTCCCAAAACCATTGACAATGACATCAGCTTCATCGACCGCACCTTCGGTTTTGCCACCGCCGTGCGCGAAGCCGGACGTTTTGTCAGCTGTGCCCACAACGAAGCCAAAGGCGCTTACAACGGTCTCGGTCTGATCAAAGTTATGGGCCGTGACAGCGGTTTTATCGCCGCTTACACCGCGCTCGCCAACCCCTTTATCAACTACTGTCTGATCCCCGAAGAACCCTTCTCGCTGGACGGCTCCGACGGTTTGAAGGCTCTTCTGCCGCACCTGCTTGAACGTATGAACCGCAAGCACCACGCCGTCATCATCGTCGCTGAAGGTGCCGGACAGAACCTCTTCGCCAATGCCGACCGCAAAAAAGATGCTTCAGGCAACATTCTCCACGAAGATATCGGCGAACTGCTCAAAGATGAGATCTCCGCCTATTTCAAAGCTCACAAAGTTGAGATCAATACCAAATACTTCAATCTCGGCTACTCCATCCGCAGCGTTTCCGCCGAGGGTGACGATGCCGTATTCTGCGCTATGCTCGCCCAATCCGCCGCCCACGCGGCAATGGCGGGCAAAACTGACGTTATGGTCGGCCACTGGGGCGGTGAATTCACCCACGTCCCCATCGCTCTTGCCACCCGTCAGCGCAAGAAGATCGATCTCGAAACGCCGCTCTGGTCCTGTGTGAAATCCCTCACCTGTTTCTGATTTTTTCCGGAGGAGTTCAATTATGAAACGCATTTTAGTTACCGGCGGCAGCGGATTTCTCGGTTCTCACTTGTGCGAAGCATTGCTTGCGCAGGGCAATGAAGTCATCTGCGTTGACAATCTCTTCACCGGTGCCAAGCGCAATATTTACCGCTTTCTGGACAATCCCCGTTTTGAGTTCGTCCGCCACGATGTGACCTTTCCCTTGTACATCGAATGTGACGAAATTTACAACCTCGCCTGTCCGGCAAGCCCCATCCATTATCAGAAAGACCCCGTCCAGACCGTGAAGACCTGCGTTCACGGCGCGATCAATATGCTCGGTCTGGCGAAGCGGCTCAATGCCAGGATCCTTCAGACTTCCACCAGCGAAGTCTACGGCGACCCGCTCGTTCATCCGCAGGTCGAAGAGTACTGGGGCCACGTCAACCCCATCGGCATCCGCTCCTGCTACGATGAAGGCAAACGCTGTGCCGAAACTCTTTTCAACTGCTACCGTATGCAGTGCAATCTCCGTACCAAGATCGTCCGCATCTTCAACACCTACGGCCCCCGGATGCATCCCAATGACGGCCGCGTGGTCAGCAACTTCATCCTGCAGGCGCTGCGCAATGAAGATATCACCATTTACGGCGATGGTTCCCAGACCCGCAGTTTCTGCTACGTTTCCGATCTGGTTGCCGGGCTTATCAAGATGATGAACACCCCCGACGATGTTACCGGCCCCATCAACCTCGGCAACCCCGGTGAATTCACCATCAAACAGCTCGCCGAAGCGGTCATCGAGCTTACCAACTCCAATTCCAAGCTCATCTTTGAACCGCTCCCCTCCGACGATCCCAAACAGCGCAAGCCGGATATTTCCAAAGCCAAAGCCATCCTTGACTGGGAACCGACCATCGCTCTGCACGAAGGCCTCAAGCATACTATCGCATATTTTTCGGAGCTGCTGGAAACTGCACCTGATTTCTGTGCAAGATAAACGTTGATGGAGATGCGATGTGCGGCGGGCGCTCGTGCGCGCTGACTTGGGCTGTGCGGGGAAGCTCGTGAACGGGAGTTCACGTCGCCCCGCACATCCCGGCGTCATCATCGCACGATCATCCCGCCGATTGCTGCAGCGCGGTTTGGAAATGGTGTCGCTGGAGTGGGCGCATATCGTTGCGCTGTCGCGCAACATGCGAGAGGTAGTTTTCATTTTTTGCGCCTGACGGCGGATTTTTTTTCCAGACTGCGGTATTTTCTGCGCGAGCAAACCGGCTGGTTTTATTGTTGTCGATTGGCACTCTGCATACCACCCCACGAGTTCTCCAGTCAACTCCATCTTCTTCATTTTGCCTCTCTTTTGCACATTTGTCACACAATTCGTTAAAAAAATTCATTTTTTTTTGATAAAACCGCTTTTATTTTGCCAAAAAAGTATTATATTTACACCAGCAGCATTTTTTGCTTTAATATATAAGTGATTTTGAGCCGGATGCCCATAAAGCAACCGGAGGAAAATCGGTGTTACAGGACACTCTGCTGAAAGGCGGAGTTTGAAGATTTTATCAGCTTCCGGCGGGATGATCTCCCGTTTGGAGAGTAAAAAGACAGTATATTGGCGCACACTTCTGCGGAAATGGCCGGGATTTCCCGCTATGGTTCCAGGGAGTGGCAATACGTTTTTGAATACTGTCTCTTGCCGATATGCTTTTTGCCGTTTCACCGCGTTTTCCAAGTTCAACTCAGGAGAAGGAAACGGTTGGATACCACCGGAGAAAAGAGCGCATTGCGCCGGAAATTTTCGGCGCTGCGGAAGTCGCTTCCCCGCGAAACGCGGCAGGAATACGATGCGGAAATATGCAGACGCATCGCTGGATTGCAGTGTTTCAAAGATGCGGAATACCTTGCGGCTTATGTTTCTATCGGTGCTGAAGTCGATCTTTCCCGCCTCTTCGGCAGCAAGCCGTTGCTTCTGCCCCGCTTTGTTGAATCTGCGGGCGCATACGAGCTGGTTATTGTTGACGATATCGAGCGGAATCTGCTGCCGGGCAAATATGGTATTCTGGAGCCGTCACCGGAGCTTCCGGCGGCTGACCCGGATATTGTAGCTTCCCGGGTGTTGTTTCTGACACCGGCGGTAAGTTGTGACCGTTGCGGTATGCGTCTCGGGCGTGGCGGCGGTTTTTATGACCGGATGTTATCGGAAGTGAAAATTCCTCCGATCGCGGTGATATATTCCTGCCAATTGTCAGATACTCCACTCCCCGGCACAGCTTATGACATTCCTATGGGGATGGTCGTGACTGAACGGGAAGTAATAATTTGTGGCAGAAAGTAACGAAAAGAAGGAGAAGTCAAAATGATCGTCGGGATGATTATCACCGGGGTCGCCGCTGCTTTGGCAGGGTTGATCATCGGCTTTGTTATCCAGCGCATTCAGCGTAACTCCGCTGAACACAGCGCAGCCAAGATCCGCAGCAACGCGGAAAAAGAGGCAGAACACGTTTTGCGTGAAGCCCGCGTGTCCGCCAAAGAAAAAATCAACAAAATGCGCGAAGAGTGCGAAGCCGAACTCAAAGAACGGCGCAAAGAACAGAACGCCGTCGAACGCCGCCTCGCCCAGCGCGAAGAGACCCTCGACCGCCGCGCCGATACTATGGATGCCAAACTCAAAGGCATTGAAAAGCAGGAAGCTGATATCGCCGCTCTGCGTGAACGTCTTGCCGGACGCGAACAGGAGTTGAGCAAGAGCATCTCCCGCCAGATCGACGAATTGGAACGCATCGCCGGTATGTCCCGCGACGAAGCCCGCGACATTCTGTTGGAAAAGCTTCAGAATGAAGTGAAAAACGATTCCGGTCTGCTCGTTCGCAGTATCCTTGAAGAGGCACGTGAACGCAGTGAAAAAGAGGCGCGCCGCATCCTTACTTACGCTATGCAGCGTTATGCTTCAGACTGCACCTATGAACGCACCACCGCGACCATTCCGCTTCCCAGCGATGAAATGAAGGGCCGCATCATCGGTCGTGAAGGCCGCAATATCCGCGCCATTGAAAGCGCTACCGGCGTGAATTTGCTCATCGACGATACCCCCGAAGCGGTGGTCATCAGCTGTTTTGATCCGGTGCGCAAAGAGGTCGCCCGCCGCCTTATGGAACGCCTTATCGGTGACGGCCGCATCCATCCGACCCGCGTCGAAGAGCTGGTCAAAAAAATCTCCAAAGAGTTGGAAGACGAACTCTTCCAGGTCGGTGAAGCCGCCGTTCTGGAAACCGGTATCCCCGGTGTCAGCCCGCAGGTTATGAAGCTGCTCGGACGGTTGAAGTACCGTTACAGCTTCTCCCAGAATGTTCTGCAGCACTCTCTGGAAACCGCTTACTTTATGGGTGTCATCGCCGCTGAACTCGGTCTGGATGAAAAGAAAGCCAAACGTATCGGTCTTTTCCACGACCTCGGTAAAGCCATCGACCACGAAGTTGAAGGCCCTCATGCACAGATCGGTGCCGATGTCCTGCGCAAGTACAACGAACCCAAGGATGTCATCCACGCGGTCGCCGCTCACCACGCGGAGATCGAACCTGAAAGTCTGTATGATATCCTCATCAATACCTGCGACACCCTGAGCGCTTCCCGCCCCGGTGCCCGCAGTGAGACCACCGAACTCTATCTCAAGCGTCTGGAACAGCTTGAAGCCATCGCTAATGAGTTCAACGGTGTGGAATCCTGCTTCGCGCTTCAGGCGGGCCGTGAGATCCGCGTGGTTGTCACCCCCGAAAAGATCGGCGAAGGTGATGCCCAGATGCTCGCTAAAGATATCTGCAGCCGCATCGAAAAAGAGATGACCTATCCCGGTCAGATCAAAGTTACCATTATCCGCGAAACCCGCTCGGTGGAGTACGCCAAGTAAGCAGATTTCGTTGTTTAAAAAAGCTCCGGGGAAAGCTCCGGAGCTTTTTTTTGTGCTGTTTTAAAGAAATGCTCTGTTGCCAAACGGCGGAGTGTTTTTGCTTTCCGCAGATAGCAAGTGATAATTTTAATGGAGTTGCTGTGTTATGCCGTTGAATAAATTGCAAATTGCGGGGGTGTTGGGGAAGTATGAAACCTTTGCCGGTCCGTTGCCGTTAAAAATACGGCAGGCGAAACTGAAAGCATTTAAAAATGTGCTGTTATCGCGGAAAAAAGATATTATTGAAGCGATGAAAGGCGATTTGTGGCGGCAGGATCGTGAAACCATTGATGCCGAAGTGCGGCCGCTGCTGGAGATAATTTCCTTTCTGATAAAGAAGCTGCCGTCATTGTGCAAACGCCGTCTTGTCAGCGATTCGATTTTTACCTTTCCATCACTGTCTTATACGGTGGCGGAGCCATTCGGCAGGGTGCTGGTGGTCGGCAGTTGGAACTATCCGTTTCTGCTGGCATTAGAACCAACTCTCGGCGCATACGCCGCCGGAAACCGCGTGATACTCAAGCTTTCCCGCCGTTCGCCGCGTGCTATGCATTTGATAACTGATCTCGTGGAAACGGTGTTTGATCCGGAAGAGGTTATGGTCATTGGCGATATTATGCCGCTTGCGGAGGTGTTGAAGTACCGTTATGACTTTATCTTTGCCACCGGCAGCGCTTCGATGGGGCATCTGGTGATGCGTGCGGCATCCGGATATCTGACCCCGATGGTGCTGGAACTCGGCGGCAGAAATCCCTGCATCGTTGCCTCCGGAGCGGATTTGAAAACCGCCGCCAAACGTATTGTGTGGAGTAAATTTTTCAATGCCGGCCAAAGCTGTATCGCGCCGGATCATCTGCTCGTCTATCGTAAATTGAAGCCGCAGCTGCTCAATCTGCTCAATTTTTATATCCGCAAATTTTATGGAAACTGTCCGCTTGAAGAGTTTAAATTTCCTTCGCTCCCTGACCGCGAGGCGTATGAAAGGATATGCCGTTTGATCTCATCCGGACGGCTGGTCTACGGCGGCGGGCGCGATCCGCAACGCTTTGCGGTCGAACCGACGGTGATCGACCAGCTGCCGCCGGATTCTCCGGTTTTCAAAGAGGAGATTTTCGGTCCGGTACTGCCGGTGATGGAGTTTTTCAGCGAAGAGGAACTATTGGTGCAGTTGAAGCAAAATCCCCGTCCGCTGGCACTCTACTGCTTCGGCGGTTCCAAACAGCTGCATCGTCAGCTTAAAGAAAACATCCCGTCGGGAGCGACGGTCTTCAACGATGTGATGCTGCAGTTTGCCAATATGCACTTGCCTTTCGGCGGCATCGGAAACAGCGGCTTCGGCGCATACCACGGCAGATTGACATTTGAAACTTTCTGCCACCGCAAAGCTGTGATGTATAAGCCCAACTTTCCTGATTGGCCGCCGCGTTATCCGGGCGGTTGTCTTAAATAACGATGTGATGCAGGGGAAGGAAGAAACTTTTTTTCACGGGAAAAAGTTTTTTTCTCCTGCCTCCCTCCGGGAAAAGCGGAGTATTTTTTGTATTCATCACATCACTGCGGGAATTTGCTGTTGCGGCGCAGGCGTTCACCCTCGGCGCTCTTTTCGGCAGTTTCCTGTGAGAATTTCTTTTCGGAAATTTTGCGCTGTTTTTCGTCAGCGGCGGCTTTGGCGGCGGCCTTTTTGGCGGCAAGCTCTTTGGCGGCGGCATCAGCCTTTTCTCTGGCGGCAAGTTTGGCTCCGCGCGCTTCGTATTCAAGCAGGAACTTTTCCAGTTGCGGGGTGATATTCATAGACAAACCGGCTTTGGCGGCGATCCGCGCGCCGCGCATAGCGGAAGCATTTTTTGCGCGTTTCATTGCCAGAAAGAGTTTTCTGGCGTTGCGAAGCTGGGAAACTTTGGGATAAACTTCGGCAAAAGTCGCATTGTCGGTATGCTTGCGCCGTCCGGCACGGACGATATCAATGGTTTTATTGATGTCGCCCCGGTTCAACGCTTTCTGCGCGGCGGCGATAGTGCCGTTGGCTTCCTGAATGGCGATGAGATTGCCTATGTAAGTCGCATCCGGATCGAGGGCAAGCAGTTTGTTCGCCTGACGCAGAGCGGCATCGGAACGCCGGCTGCGAATGCTGTTGAAAAAGCGGGCAGTCAGCTCCATTTGCTCCAGCGGCGGCGCTTTATGCGGCTCATTGCATCCGGCAAGAAACAATCCTGCCAGTATCGCACCGGGTATATTAAAATTCAAATATTTCACAAACAAACTCCTCGTTTTATATAAGATATCCCCAATCGCGCACTTTTTCAAGGCAGCAGCATTCCGGCGGTGCAGATATTTTCCTTATCCGCATTGATTTGTACGATCTTCCGCAATGGAACACTCTCCGCCGGGGCGGTGACTTCCAGATAATTGTCGCTCCAGCCGACCGCCTTGCCCTTTATGATCCGCTCAAAAATCACCGGAAGAGTTTTTCCGCATTGCGACCGTGCAAATTCCAGACTTGATTTTTCTGCCGCTTTACGCAAGCGTTCCATACGCTCTTTAGCGATGGCGGCGGGGATCCTGCCGGGCAGTTCCGCAGCCTTGGTGCCGGGGCGCGGCGAATAGGCAAAACAATGTATATTCGCAAACCCGATCTCTTCGACCAGCGTCAGCGCTTCAGAAAAATCTTCCCCGGTCTCTCCTGGAAAGCCCACGATGAAATCGGTTCCGATATGGATGTCGGGAACCATTTTCCGCGCGGCGCGGACAAATTCCGCAAACTCTTCAGCAGTATAGCGGCGGTTCATCAATTTCAATATCCGATTGCTGCCGTGCTGCATCGAGATATGGAGAAAACGGCAGATCCTGGGATTTTCCGCCATCAATTCCAACAGCGACAGATCTCCCGGGTGCGGTTCAGTGGAACTCAATCTGATCCGGAAATCTCCCGGAATGGCGGAAATTTCCCTGATAAGTCCGGCAAGGTCACTGCCGCTGTCAAAATAGTTGCAGGTGTTGACTCCGGTGAGAACTATCTCCGGAAATCCCGCTTCAATATTTTTCCGGCAATCCGCCACTGTTTCGGCAAGGTTGCGTGAGCGCGAAGCTCCGCGCACCACCGGAACGATGCAGTACGAACAGAAGTTGTCGCACCCCTCCTGCACCTTGATAAAGGCGCGGGAACGGAACGGAAAATCAGAAAGTGAATTTTCGCAGAAATTCTCCACCGGTATTTCGCGGCTTTTCAATCCGGACGCGTTGGAAAACTCCAGCTTTTTATCCGGATTGGTCAATACCAGATTGGCTCCGGCATTGAGCAGGGAATCTTTATTCAGCTCCACGGCGCAACCGGCGGCGATGATTTCGGCTCCGGGATTTTCCCGCCGCAAACGCAGTATCTGGCGGCGGCTTTTTGCTTCAGCTTCAGCAGTTACCGCACAGGTGTTGACGACGATGAGGTCGACCGGGGCGCGCGGATCATCGCACAGGGAATACCCTGCCGCTTCCAGCCGCGCGGTGAGCAGTGCGCTGTCCGCGTGGTTGAGGCGGCATCCCAGAGTTATGATCCGCGCCGATTTCCCGATGTTCATTGGTGCTTATTTCTTTTTGCGCCAATCCAGTGCGCCGGTGGGGCAGCTTTCAATACATTTTCCGCAGTCGCGGCATGAGAGCGGCAGTCCGGCATTGAACGCCGTACCGATGCAGGCCTGGAAGCCGCGTTTCTGCAGAGAAAGCAAGGATTTGTCAACCACCTCTTTACAGACTTTGACGCAGACGGAACACTTGATACATTTGCCGCGATCCTGAATGATTTCAGGGTGACGGACATCGTAGCTTGCCACCTGACGGGCGCCGGGGTAGGCATCCTTGCGGCAGCCTGCTTCGTCGGCGAACTTGCGCAGGCGGCAATCGCTCTTGTCGGAGCAGCTGCATTCGATACAGCGTTTGCCTTCGGCGGCGAGTTCTTCTGCGGTCGCGGTGGCGCAAACTTCGTTGAAGGTGGAACAGCGTTCAGCCAGCGGGATGAACTTCAATTCAACGCGCGGCGCATCGGAGAGGTCATCGCGCAGAACGACAACATCATCTTTGCTCATATTCTGCCAGGTACCGCGGGAGATGAACACATTGTTCTCTTTGGGCATCGGAATGGACAGGAGATCTTCCAGAACTTCAAGGGCCGCCAGACGGCCGGAGGCGACCGCTTCGACCACGGTAGCCGCGCCGTAAGCGCAGTCACCTGCGGCGTAGATTTTGCCTTCGACGCGGGTGGAGTTTTCTTTGACCGCCAAATTGCCGTAACGGTCGGTCGGCAGTCCGGCGGGGGCGGCGGTTCCCTGACCGATGGCACCGATGACGGTGTCGGCTTCGATCTCAAATTCGCTGTTGGGAACGGCGACCGGTTTGCGGCGGCCGGAAGCATCGGGTTCGCCGAGTTCCATCTTCAAACAAATCAGAACCAGTTTGTCTCCGCGTTTTTCCAACTTCACAGGAGCGGTGAGGAACTGGAACTTGACGCCCTCTTCCCTGGCTTCGGCGATTTCGATTTTTTCAGCGGGCATTTCCGCTTCGGTACGGCGGTAGATACAGGTGACATCTTTGCTGCCGAGGCGGACACTGCTGCGCACGCAGTCCATAGCGGTGTTACCGCCGCCGATGACGAGGGTGCGGCCGGGATTATCGCCGGTGTTGTTGTTGACAGCGATATTGTGCAGGAATTCAATACCGGGAGTGGCGAGTTCTTCGCCTTCGCAGCGCAAGCCGGAAGCTTTCCAGCAGCCGATGGCGATGATGACGGCATCAAAAGCACTTTCAAGTTCAGCAAGTTCGAGATTGGTGCCGAGCTTTTTGCCCGGAACAAGTTCAATACCCATCTTGGCAAAGTGGGCGATCTCGCGGTCGAGAATGGCTTTGGGCAGACGGTATTCGGGGATGCCGTAGCGGGTCATACCGCCGAATTTTTCTTCGGCATCAAAAACGGTGGAACCAACTCCCTGCAAACGCAGATAGTACGCGGCGGAAAGTCCGGCGGGACCGCCGCCGACGACGGCGACCTTTTTGCCGTTGAGTTCCGGAAGCTCTTCCATATAGCTGTCAAAGCACATATCAGCGGCAAGGCGCTTGAATTCGTTGATCGCCACCGGTTTGCCGTCGATGTTGCGGCGGCACTGCTTTTCGCAGAAGCGGGGGCAGACGCGGCCGATACTCATCGGCATCGGAATGCGTTCTTTGATGATGGCAAGGCCTTTTTCAAATTCACCGTTGGCGATGGCGCGGACATATTCCTCCACCTGAGCGTGCGCGGGGCAGGCGATGGTGCAGGGGGCTTCGCAGTCGCCGTTGTGTTCGCTCAACAGCAGTTCGAGCGCGGTGCGGCGCATTTCCAGCACTTCGGGAGTGGTGACTTCGATCTCCTGACCGGGCGCGGGGCGGGCGGAGCAGGAGGGCAGGAACTTGCCGGTCTTTTTATCTTTGACCACGCAGACAAAGCAGCTGGTGGTTTTGGAAATGCGCGGGTCTCCGCACAAGCCGGGGATGACGATCCCGTTGGCTTTGGCGGCATCCATTATAGTTTGTCCGGCTTCGGCGGTCACCGCTTTGCCGTCAAGAAAAAATTCAATACTCATTACCGGTTTTCTCCTTTTGCGATACGGCGGATGGCGTGTTTGGGACAAATATCAACGCAGCTGTTGCAGCGGGTGCATTTGTCGGGATCGATGACGAAATCGGCGGAAATAGCTTCGACCGGACAGCTGCGCAGACAGAGTTTGCACTTGACGCACTTGGCCTGATCGAGAACGATGTCTGACAAGGCGTTGCACTGGGCGGCGCGGCAGCTCTTGTCGTTGACGTGTTCGAGATATTCGTCGCGGTAGTATCTCAAGGTCGCCAGCACCGGATTGGGCGCAGTCTGACCGAGGCCGCACAGGGAACCTGCCTTGATCTTTTTGCCGAGGTCTTCGAGGACATCCAGATCGGCTTCGCAGCCGTTTCCTGCGACGATGCGCTCAAGGATCTCAAACATACGGGTGGTTCCGACGCGGCAGAAGGTGCATTTACCGCAGCTTTCGCGGTGGGTGAAGTCCAGGAAGTAGCGGGCGGTTTCGACCATACAGCGGTCATTGCCGATGACGATCATACCGCCGGAACCCATAATCGCACCGAGAGAACGCAGTGAATCATAGTCAACGGGAGTGTCAAACATATCTTTGGGAATACAGCCGCCGGAAGGTCCGCCGGTCTGGACAGCTTTGACCTTTTCGGGGTCGGCGCCGCCGATATCAAAGACGATCTCGGAGATGGTCGTACCCATCGGAACTTCAACGAGACCGGGATATTCAAGGTCGCCTGCCAGAGCGAAGATCTTGGTGCCGCGGCCGCCTTCGGTGCCGATTTTGGCGAATTCGGCGCCGCCCTCACGGAGAATGAGCGGAACGTTGCCGAAGGTTTCCACGTTGTTGATCATCGTCGGATGGCCCATATAACCGCTGTCGGTCGGGAAGGGCGGACGGAAGCGGGGCATACCGCGCTGACCTTCCAGAGAGGCGATAAGAGCAGTTTCTTCACCGCAGACAAAGGCGCCTGCACCCTCTTTGATGTAGATGTCGATCTCGCGGCCGTCGATGATATTGAGTTTGTTTTCTTTTATCTGGGCGATAGCGATATTGAGGTGGTCGATCGCCATCGGGTATTCGGCGCGGCAGTAGATGATCAATTTAGCGGCGCGCGTGGCGTGGGCGGCGATGAGCATACCTTCCAGAACCTGATGCGGAACGCTTTCCATAAGAGAGCGGTCCATAAAGGCACCCGGGTCGCCTTCGTCAGCGTTACAGACGATGACCTTCTGATCGGAATCTTTGGCGGCGAGGAAGCTCCACTTCATACCGGTTGAAAAACCGCCGCCTCCGCGGCCGCGCAAACCGGAGATCTTCACTTCGTTGACCACCTCTTCGGGGGGCATGGCGAGAGCCTTTTTCAAGCCTTCGTAACCGCCGCAGCGGACATAATCTTCAAAGCTCGTCGGGTCGATGTTTCCCGCCATAGAGAGAACTTTGACCAGCTCTTTGGCTTTGCGTTTGGCGGGGATGGTGAAGCGGCCCTTTTCGCCGAGGGCGAAAATATTGGCAACCGCATCGGCAGTACCCTGAACATTGTTGTAGAAGACGGATGATCCGTCATTGAGGACTGCTTCAACGAGCGGTTCGGCGTAGCAGTGGCCGAGACATCCGACTTTGATGACCGGAATGTCACCGGCAGCGGCAGTAAGCTCTTTGTAAACGGCTTCTCCGCCGGCGGCGATACCGCAGCTGACGAGACCGATTTTGATTTGTTTGATGCGCGGGTCGATCATTTTGCAGCGTACTCCTTGAGAATTTTCATCATGGTGCGGCGGTCGAGTTTGGCGTGGACTTTGCCGTTGACACTCATAACGGGAGCCAGACTGCAGCAGCCCAGACACGCGACCGTTTCAAGAGAGAAGACGCCGTCGGGGGCAGTTTCGCCGGGGTTGAGTCCGAGTTCCTGATTGAGCCAGGTGTGGATAAGCGGCGCACCTTTGAGATGGCAGGCGGTACCGTCGCACACGGCGATTTTGTACTTGCCCGGTTTGACCCGTTTGAATTGAGCGTAGAAACTGATGACACCTTCGACATCGGCTTCCGGACGGCCGAAATACTTGGCGGCGGCACGGATGGCATCATCGGAAACATAACCGTAGGCGCTCTGGATCGCCTGCAATCCCTTGATAAGATTGCCCGGTTCCGCTCCGATCTTGTTCAGAAATGAGAAATCTTCCTGCATATTCACGTTACCTGACATTGGGGAAATCCTGACTGGCAGAACTTCCAAATTTATAAAAACACAGATGCTTTAAAAAATAAACATCCTTTAAACTACAATTAGTATTAATATATCACCGCAAACCTTTTTTTTCAAGGCTCTGTTCCCGATATGGGCAGCTGATCAATGATAACAAAGTGACCATTCGTCTTCATCAGAGGTTATGCTGCGACAATCCGCCGTCGCCATAGGCTATGGCGGGACAAGTCTGGAGCAAAAAATACTCCGCTTTTCTCGGAAGGGGTGGGGTGTGGAGAGGGGAAACCCTTTTCGGGAACAGAGCCTATTTTTTCAGTCGCGCTCAAGTATTTTCAGGCGGTGACAGCACTCCCGGAAGAAAAGCAGAGCCGGGGTGTAATTTTCCCCGTCTCCGATCGGTTTTCCGGTAAAGGGATGAAGCTCCTGCGAGAAAGGATTGTCAAATTTGAGAAACGCTTTGAGGGTACGGCGCATCAGCTCTTCCAATTCCGCTCCTTTGCCGTATTTATCCATCCACAGCACCGTCCGCAGGAGGGTAAGCATCTGGGTGTTGCCGCCCCAGCAGTTGTCCGGGTGTTCCGCATTGAACGATGGATCGGATGCCGACACCGACGGGAACGGAAACGGTGTGAAAAACTCATTTTCATTTGC
Source organism: Victivallaceae bacterium (assembly GCA_045653515.1). Classification (GTDB taxonomy): domain Bacteria; phylum Verrucomicrobiota; class Lentisphaeria; order Victivallales; family Victivallaceae; genus UBA1784. Next base: position 61,972 of record JAZOMB010000007.1, read on the forward strand.
AAAATAGCGTTTGTATATCCGGTCAAAAAGTTCCTGATCTACTGCTCCGTTGAGAAAGAGCCGTGTTATGTGTTCGGTGCGGTATTTGCGCCAATGATTCTGTGAACGGTCATAGAAAAATTCATCTTCCGCGCAATACAACTCTTCGTGTATGAGATTTTTCAAGTTATCCGCCTGAAGCCGCAAATTATTGGCTTCAGAGCTTTTGTCCAGCATCTCCGCCAATTCTGCCAGCGCCGTCAATCCGCCGTACCGTGCGGCGCTCAAGTCCACCGATATTATCGGCATTGCCGGAATATCCGGCATATTTTCCGCACGGCGCTCCGGACAGGCGTTGGGAATGCCGCCGTCTTTTACCCGGCGCGAATTATCGTGTCCGGTATCAAAGGCGCAGAACATTTCGATCAAACCGCGTTTATTGTGGTTGCGGTAAGTCGTCAGCCAGTTGTCATAACGTATTCCTGCTTCGTAGATTCTGGCGAAATCAGCTTCGGGGCGCTTCAGTTTGCGGGCTGTTTCCAATGCACAGCGGGCAAAGGACCAGACCGTTTGCAGCTGGGCGGTGCCGACGGTAAAGGGAAAAAAACGCAAACTGTACGGGAGCAAGCCGCCCGGCTCCTGATAGTCCATAACGATTTTCAGGCTCTCCCACGCGCTTTCAGGCAGAATATCGCAGGCAAAATAACAATCCTGATTGTGTTCCAGCCACAAGCCGTTGTAACACGCTCCGGCAAGCAGAACGGGGGTGCCGCGCTCTCCTGTCTGCTTCAAATTTCCACGCAGCCGCCGCGGGATATCAGCGGCTGTTTCCGCAAGTTTACGATATTCAGATCGGGTGAAATCATTCATACAAATTTATCTTTCGGTCAAGTTTTGCCAGATGTTCGCGCATCGCCTTGAACGAGCAATGGCTCTTTCGCGGGCAGTAGGGCAATTTTCCGGTTTCGCGCACCAATGCAATATGCTTCGTATTGAGACAGCCTCTGGCATCGTAGATCGAACCCCAATCTCCGACCGTCATACCGGTAAGCCTGTCAAAGTTGCGCGGCGAGAGATTTTCCTGCCACTCTTCGGGAAAATATGCCAGCCAGCGTGGGCGGTCATTGAGCCAGCTTGAACAGAACAATGTATCGGCATTGTAACGCACTTCAGCCTCTTTCATCAACAGCAGGAAGCAGAGAATAAGGTAGTGGGGATTTTCAAAAAATGAGTGAGGAGAGACAGTATTGTAAATGTGCATCGACACCTGTTTGGGAGCTTCTGCAGTCGGCGGATCGTACTTCAAACTGCCGCAGTTCCAGCTTGGCGGGGTTATCATCCCCCTTGAACGCGGATAAAGTTCAGTTGCCCGCTCAATGATCCCATCTTTGCAAGCTTGCCACATCGCATTTTCAAACTCTTCCGGCGTTTTGTCAGCAAACTTTTCTGCCGCATCAAAAATCTTCAGGCACAGTTCAATATTCTGCCACTCATCCTTTACCGGAAATCCCAGGCCGTGAAAAAACAGCGGCGTATGACAGCTCAAACTTTCCTGCAGAGTTTTTTCCGGTGCATAAACTTGTTTCATCCAGCGCGAGGTGTAGTAAAAAGCCATCTTCGCCATCTCGGCAGTGGATTCAATATGTTCTTCAAGTGTTTTTAAGTGCATATTTTTTTTCCCATATAAATCTTTCGATCGGAAATTGCAGTTCTGCGGAGGCATACCGGAAAAATACCATCGCATCGGCGGTATTTCAAGCGTGGAAAAGATAAATTTCAATATTTTTCAGTATCAGCATTTGCACCCGGGCGGTTCAGGTGGTACTTTTATTGCAATAACAGAAATACGGAGAAAGTAAATGAACTTTGTTACAAAAATACTTTTTGTCTGCCACGGCAATATCTGCCGCAGTCCGATGGCGGAGTTTGTGATGAAAGAGCTGGTGAAAAATGCCGGTTTGCAGGAGCAGTTTTACATCGAATCTGCCGCCACCAGTACCGAAGAACTCGGCAATCCCGTCTATCCGCCCGCCCGTCGCGTTATGGCGGAACACGGTATCGACTGCAGAAATAAATCCGCCCGGCAGATAACCGCGGCGGATTATGACAATTTTGATTATATCGTGGCAATGGATGAACGCAACATCCGGAATATGCGCCCATTTTTCGGCAATGATCCCGAAGGAAAAGTTTCGCTTCTGCTCCGTTGGGCGGGGGAAAATCGTGAGGTCGCCGACCCGTGGTACACCGGAAATTTTGAGGCGACTTGGAACGATGTAAATCTCGGGTGTAAGGCACTTCTTGAACAAATCTGCCGAGTTTCCTGAACAAAATATACTTCGCTATCCCTCAATCCTTATGGCGTCTCTGGCGCTGGCGGCAGATACGGCGGCGTTCCGAACACTGTTCGTGGGTGACCAGAGAGGCGACGAGAACGTGGAGCCGTTCAAGTTTGGCGCAGACCCAGACGGTTCCGCCGGCGACGGCAAAAATTATGGTCGCTCCGGCGGAGATGATTCCGATAACGGCTTCGATCTTCATCTGTCTTCTTCTCCCTGCCAACTGCCGCTGCCGAACCACCTTACGCCGTAGTAGGCAAGCCCCGCTTTGAACTTCGGGAAACCGTCTTCCACCATAAAGTCGTAGAAGAGTTCATCCGCTTCAAACCGTGTCCAGCCGGTAATGCTGCTGCGGTAGATGTAATCATGAACGATCGCGGCGCGGAGAGTGCGCGGGTCGATATTGGGAGAGACGATGCCCCAGAAGGCTCTCGGAACCGAGCAGCCGTCGCTTTTGAATCCGGCGGGAACGGTGAGCACCTTCCCGCGCCAGGAGATGTGCAGATCTTCGAGCAAGGTCAGCACATCGCCGTTTTCAGTTTCGCGGTGGATCTCTGTTTTGATACCCATTAGTGTCACCATTCAATTTTGGGGAGTTGAGCGATCAGTTCTTCGACACTCGGCGGAGCGAGTTCACCGGCAAGTACAGCGTTCAAAACTTCGTGACATTTGCGCCAGACGGTATCGCGCCATGCGTTGAAAATATTTGCTTCGCGATGCCACGTTTCATCGGTGCTGGAAAGATAGGAAAGACAGGTGTAGGTGTTGTCATAACCTTTGGTTTGAGCGGTAGCATCCAGATAGTTCTGCACGGCGTTTTCATAAGTTTTGACGATTTCAGCAACCGGAACGGCGGGAACCTTACCGGAAACGTACCAAGCACCAGCAGAAGATTGTTCCACCTCCATTTGCTCCATGCCGATAGAAGTGTAGAACTCAACGGCATCATCAGTTTCGCCCATACCGACTTCGCAAAGTCCGGTTTTTTCATCAATGATTTTAGCGTATTTCAACATATTTCACCTCATTATCGGTTGGGGAAGAAGGTTATTTTGGCGGAAGCGGCGGTGGAAGTTCCGGTGTTGAAAAAGGTAACGACATCACCTTTTTTGACCGGAAACATTGCCGAAGAAACATCGCTCAAGACATCTTTGCCGCCAACCTTGACCAAAAGATTGGTGCTTGCGCTGCGTATTGCACTTATCCATCCGTCAGCCGAAGCGGTATAAGAGTTTGCGGTGGTGGCAGTTCCCGAAGCATAATTGGGATAACCGAGCGTGACATCCTTGCCGCCCAGAAGCAACTGACCGTTGGGGCGCAAAGCAAGGACTACCGACTGTTCGCCGTTACTGGCCCGCAAATAAGCGTAACCGCTGTAAGTTCCCTGATTTTTACCGAAGAGCATCACCGCAGGTGCGGCATCATCCGAACCGCCGTAAATACGCAGAACGCCGTTATCTGCGACCTGCATAATGGAGTTGTTGTTTGCCACATAAAGCGTTCCGGTCAAAATTCCGCCTCCGGCAGATAAACCGTTTTCTCCGGGATCGCCCTTGGCACCCGGCAGCATAGCGATGGCTTCGCCCCAGGCTGCATTCAAATTGGCAATGCGCTGACGGTAATATCTGTCATCATCATTTTGAATATCGTGCCAATCGTTCATACCATCTGCTGAAAACTGCAGTTCGATCGGATTGGCGATCTTTTCTGCAATTTCGCTGTTCAACTGTGCGTTGATGCCGTTACAGCGTTCATCAAGCATCGCCAGCGTTTGTACTGCGGTGTAATATGCCGGGTCGCCGGTCACCGTTTCGTCAGCTTCGCCGATAAAGACCCGGCTGCGGATGGAGAGGTCGAACTGCCACGCAAAAAGAGTTCTGCCCTGTGCGTCCACGCCGCCGATCTCGGCGCGGAAACTGCCGCTGGTCTGACCGGAGATGGCGGAGATGATTTTGTCGGTGGCATTGTTTTCAAGTTCCACTGTGAGGATGTTGTGTCCGGAAGCGGAACGTTCCAGAGTTATTCCGCTGTATTTGAGTAAAGCGGGAGTGTTTGAGTTGCGGTTTACGCTGTCCAGCGCAAAATAACTGGCGTGGCTGTCAAAAGCATCTGCCGGATAAACCGCCAATTCTCCGCCGTCGGCGCTGGATTCGCCGCGAATGTCAAATTCCAGCCTGACGGCGGTGCCGAGCATAAGCTCCAGCGCGACTCCGCTTGAAGAGCCGAATTCATCGGTGAGCCGGACGCCTTGATTGCTTATCTGCAATATTGAACGTACTGCTTGCATTGAAAATTCCTTTCTTATTGTAAATCAAGATATTTATATTCGGGATGCGGAAAGTTGTCCGCCGTGAGAAAGATTTCGGTCAAGGTGTCACGCTGCCTTGATATTGCGTAATCGTACTTGAAATTACCCCATGTTTTGTAGTATTCCAGATCTTTGGTGATATCTCCAACCCACGGGATGAAATCGCTTTGAGTGCCGGAAAACGGTATTTCTTTGACACCTTCGATATCGTAATATTCACCGTAATCGTTTAAGCCATTTTCCCTTGGGTCGAGCAGCTCCTTCCAGATGGATGTTCTGTATCTGCCGCGCCAATTCCCCCGCAATTCCGGGCCGTTCTTATTGCCCCGGGTGTCATAAACGATCTGAACGAAGCGGCGGTCAAATTCGCACCGCATCGAACGTTTGTAATATCCGTATGCCGCGCTGCCGGATAGTCCACCTTCGCCGTAATCAACGGTGATATCAACATCCGGAAAGTTATTGTCGTAATCGCTTTCGTGCGCCCACTCTTTTATTGTTGAGCGGCACGATTGCCCGCCGATGTCGGAGGCGGTGTACAACAAAACATTATTCAGCAGGTGATAACAACTGCGTACAAAGTTTCCATTGGATATCCGGCAAGGTGCGGTCAGAAAAAATCCATCAGGATCGATGCCGGCTTCCAAAAGTTCGGCGCGTATCGCATCGGTCATTTCGTTATTGTTGTATGAGTTTTTTCCAAACGGCTGCCAATGCCCCCAGTTACCGAGGTTTCTGACCGGAAAGTGCCAGCGGTACAGTTCACAGACCGCCATACGGATATATTCCATTTTATTTTTCACAGCATAAGTCGAACACGGGCGCGGCAGATATTCGAAAATGCCGGGATTGGCATCGTGACTTATCGCCGGAAGCATATAATCATACCGTTCGTGCAGGACATCAACGATGATGTTTATTGATGAGATGATATCGACCGGATTGGGATCAAGCCAGCTCATAAAAACCACCTCTGTCCGAAACGGAGATGGTTTCCGGTGTTGTCTTTGAAAACCTGTCTGACCTTGCCTTCGGCATAGATCATCCCGAGTTCAACATAGTCAAAATATCCCTGCGGAAGATCCTGTGAACGCAGTTGGATGACCGCCGAATAAACGCCGTCATTGCAGCAGGCATACAGCATAATACTGTCCAGGGTGCGTTCTTCCGGCAGAGTTACTGTTTGGACCGGAATGTATCCGACACCGGGCAGATCGGTGTCTCCGGCATATTCAGTTCCCGGCCAATAAACTTCAAATGTGCGCGTTCCCGTGTTGCGGATGGCGAATTGTCCATTGTAAACATCAAAGTTTCCGGAATAGCCGACAGCGATCACGCCGGGGACACTTTCATTGCCGCGGCAGATGATCTGCGCTTTGCCGGAATCAGCTCCGATCAGTCCTGCCGGAGAGGGTACGGCGAAGTTGCCGCTCTCTGAAGCTATCCACGCCCGTGCAACGCCGTTGATGACCATATTGCCCCAGGTGCCGGGGTGGATGTTTTCGGCGGCAATGCCCCAGATGCCGTCATCGGATATGGCGGGGATCACGCAGAGCTGCCAGTTGCTTCCATCCTGCCGCACTTCGGCAACGGCAACGGCGGTATGTGCCGGAATTAGCATTTCAGTGTTGTTGAAAACCGGAACGGTATTGCGGTCGATGTTGGGAAAAAAGAGGTTGACTTCATTGTGGTAAGCCATAATATATCGCTCCAAGGGGGGAATCAGATGTCCAGCACGGAAAAATTGGCGTAATCGTAGATGCGGCTTTCGTAGATGCCGATGGGGATAAGGGCATTCTGCGCATTGCGGCGGGGTATCTCCCAGACGGTGTTCCACATTGAAACCGGTTCGATATTGAGTTCGTCTTTGACGATTTTTCCATTGGGGCGGATGTGGAAAACATACTTTATATCGACGAGAGTCTGTCCTTTGGCATTGGTGTAGGGTTCGGACAGCGAGGCTTTGGTGAACAGCACTTCACCGGTCGCCCAGCCGTGGAACTTTTTGCTGTTGAGTTTTCCGGCGGTGGAGAAAATTGCGCGTCGGAAAGAGGTGTTGATATGGCTTTCTCTGTAAGTGGCAATACATATTTCGCGCATTTCGGGGATCTCGGCATAAACGCCGCTGACGGCGGCTTCGCCATCGATGGTGCCGTCCCAGCGGATGAGGCGGCCGGGATCAGGGGGCGTGATATCGCTCTGCGGCTGATAAATTTTCACCAGTTCCTTGCCTTCAAAAACTTTTTCGGAGACGCAGTTGACTTCAAACTGCCAGATACGGTCGCCGTTTTCTCTGGTTTCTGCGGTGACGGGGCGGGCGTATTTCACTTCGAATTCATAAGTGCCGTTGCCCGGAACTCTGACCAGTTCGACGGTATTTTTTCTGGCGCGTCCGATATATTGCGGAGCGGTGGAGTTCACCAGCTCAAAGGCTTCGGTGCGCTGATCGAGATTGCCGGGGCCGGAGACGAGATAGTTCAAAGTGGCACTGGTGCAAATGCCGGAGCGGTCAACGGTTTGGCGTGTCGAAAGTTTTCTTTGTATCTGCATGAAAAATCCTCCTTGGAAAATGTTGCTTGCATAAATACAGTGCAATGTCAACATTTTTTGCTGTATATCGTTCCGTAACAGCAGGATTTTTATGCGGCAAAGTCAGGGAATACAGATTTTTTTTGTACGCAACTATGGAAAAATGAGAAAAGTTGTGCTACATTATATGAATGTGTACGGTGCCGGAGGGGTTCCGGCCGATTTGAACAGACACTATTACATTGTTGGAGAAAACACAAAGATGAACCAAAACTGCACCGCATTGCCGAAAGCAGAGCTTGAGGCGTTGAAGGTGGAATACGAAGCACAATACCGTAAACTCGCCGATCTGAAACTTTCACTCAATATGGCGCGCGGCAAACCCGCCCCGACATTGCTTGATCTCAATGCCGACCTTTTTGAGCGAATGACCGATTATACTGCGGCGGATGGTACTGATTGCCGTAACTATGGTGTTTTGGAAGGACTTCCTGAAATGCGCAAGTTCTTCGGCAGTGTTCTCAATATCGACCCTGAACGCATCATCGTCGGCGGCAACGCCAGCTTGAGTTTGATGTACGATGCCATCGCACGGCTGTACTGCTTCGGTACTTCCAAGAGCCAGCCGTGGAGCAAAGAACCCAAACTCAAGTTCCTCTGCCCCGCTCCGGGATATGACCGTCACTTCGCCATCACCCAGAGCTTCGGCTTTGAGATGATCACCATTGAAATGAAGGAAGACGGCCCCGATATGGACACCGTCGAAAAGCTCGCCGCCGAAGATCCCGCCATCAAAGGTATCTGGTGCGTGCCGCTTTACAGCAACCCGCAGGGCGTTTGCTACAGCGATGAAACGGTCGCCCGTCTGGGTAAGATGAAGACCGCCGCTTCCGACTTCCGCATCTTCTGGGACAATGCCTACGGTGTGCATCACCTCTACGGCAAAACCGGGCTTGCGGACATCTTCGCCGCCTGTGAAGCCGGCGGCAACCCCGACCGTCCCTACTACTTCTTCTCCACCAGCAAGATCACCCTGCCGGGCGCCGGTGTGGCGATGATGGCGGCCAGCTTCGATGAACGCGATTTCATCCTCAAGCATATGGGCATCCAGACCATCGGTCACGACAAGATCAATCAGCTCCGCACGCTGCGTTTCCTCAAGGATGCTGACGGTCTGACCGCCCAGATGGAGAAACTTGCCTGCGCTCTGCGTCCCAAGTTTGAGATTGTCGCCCAGAGTCTGGAAAACGAACTCGGCGGTACCGGACTTGCCGCCTGGACCGATCCGCGCGGCGGATATTTCGTTTCTCTGGATACCCTCGACGGCTGTGCCAAAGAGACCGTCCGGCTGGCGAAAGAGGCCGGTGTCACTATGACTGGTGCCGGTGCCACTTTCCCGTTGAAAAACGATCCGCGTGACCGCAATATCCGCATCGCTCCCACCTATCCTGACTGCGATGAACTGCAGAAGGCGATGGGTCTGCTTTGCGTTTGTATCAAACTTGCCGGAGTGCGCAAGCTGCTCGGCGAATTTTAATTCAGAAAAGAGAGTCTAATATGAAGTTTCCGACCGTAGAAAATGCCGCTCTGGTAATGATCGATATGCAGCAGAAGCTGCTTCCGGCAATGAATGACCCGCAGGTCGTGCTGGATCGCTGTGTGATGCTGCTCAATGCGGCTGATACGCTCAAACTGGATGTGCTGGTCACTGAACAGTACCCCAAAGGTTTGGGCAATACGGTTCCGGAACTTGCCACCTGGATCGGAGAAAAGACTCCGGTGATCGGGAAGACCAGCTTTTCGGTCTTCGGTTCTCCGGAGTTCTGCGACGAACTTTCCAAGCGCAAGCGCGAAGTGCTGATCTTCTGCGGTATCGAATCCCACGTCTGTCTGCTGCAGAGCGTGCTGGATGCGGTCGAACGCGGATATGAGGTGATCGTTGCCTCCGATGCGGTGATGAGCCGCAAATTCTCCGATTGCCATGCGGCATTGGAGATGCTGCGTTCCAAAGGTATAACGGTCATAAGTACCGAAAGTATACTGTTTATGTTGTTGCGTGACGCCAAACATCCGGCGTTCAAAGCTGTTTCCAAACTGGTAAAATAACGGAGAGCAAACCTATGGCGATTTTCAGCAGTGGCAAATACTCAACGCTGAGTACCGGAAAACGGAATAAAATGGTGATCCCGGACGGAACCTGGATCAAATGCAAAAAGTGCGCCCAGACCCTTTATATCAACCGCCTTGAAGACAATCTGCAGGTCTGCTGGTGCTGCGGCTGTCATATGCCGATGACCCCTGCCGCACGTATCAATATGCTTACTGATGCCGGAAGCTTTGTCGAAGAGGACACCGAACTGCGTTCTGTTGATAAACTGGAATTTTTTGACTCCAAAAGTTACGCCGACCGTCTGGCGGAAAATATCCGCAAGACCGGCGACAATGAAGCTGTCCGCTGCGGAAGCGCCACTCTGGGCGGTATTCCATTCTCTCTGGGCGTGATGAACTTCAGCTTTATGGGAGCTTCCATGGGATCGGTCGTCGGTGAACGCATCACCCGTATGATCGAGCGCGCCACCGAAGCCCGCCGGAGTGTGGTTCTCGTTACCGCCAGCGGCGGTGCGCGTATGCAGGAAGGTATTTTGAGTTTGATGCAGATGGCGAAGACCAGCGGAGCGCTCGCCCGCCACCGCGAAGCCAAACTCGGCTACATCGTCATTATGACCAATCCGACCTACGGCGGTGTTTCAGCCAGTTTCGCCACTCTGGGCGATGTCATTCTCGCTGAACCTGGTGCGATGATCGGTTTCGCCGGTCCCCGCGTGGTCTCAGAAACCACCAAGTCAACTCTGCCGGAAGGTTTTCAGACTGCGGAGTTTCTTTCCGACCGCGGATTGATCGACCGGGTGGTCGAACGGAAAAATTTGAGAAAAGAATTGCAATTCTTACTTGAAATTTTCAACAAAACGGTGTAAATTATATTCTGCCGCGATACGGACCCCGTGTGTTGTGGAAAACGCCAACCGGGTCAGGTGGGGAACCAAGCAGCCCTACGCGATTTTCTACAGGCCATGGGTAATCTGTTTCGCGGCTCTTTTTTTTAATCTTTTCAGTGAGAGGTTCCCCAAACTATGTCTACTGTAATCAGAATTGACGGCCGGGCATACGATGAACTTCGTCCGGTCGATTTCGTGTTGGATTATCAATCACACCCCCTCGCTTCTCTCCTGGTCAGCTGCGGCAACACCCGCGAGATCGTCGCTATGAGCGTCGAAGACAAAGTTCCCCAGTGGATGAAAAATCAGAAAGTTCCAGGCGGCTGGGTCACCAGCGAATACGGTATGCTCCCTTCCGCCACCGGTGAACGTGTCCGCCGTGAAGCTTCCGCCGGAAAACAGAGCGGCCGCACCGTGGAAATTCAGCGTCTTATCGGCCGCTCATTGCGTATGGCGGTCGATCTGGAAAGACTTGGTGAACGCACAGTCTATATGGATTGCGATGTCATAAATGCCGACGGCGGAACCCGTTGCGCTGCCATCAGCGGTGCGGCGCTCGCGCTGGCGGTCGGCTGCCGCCGCATCTTTACTGCCGAAGCCAACCCCTTTAAAGAGTTGGTTGCCGCGGTGAGCGTCGGAATCATTGACGGCGTGCCGATGCTCGATCTGTGCTACGATGAAGACCACCGCGCCGAGGTCGATATGAATGTCATTATGACCGAAAGCGGCAAACTGGTCGAAGTGCAGGGTACTGCTGAAGGTGCGCCGTTCAGCCGCGCCAAACTCAATGAATTGCTCGATCTTGCCGAACACGGCTTGAAAAATATTTTCGCCCGTCAGCGGGAAATTCTGGAAAAGATCCAATGAGTGAATATCAGGTAATCGCCAGAAAGTGGCGGCCGCAGACCTTCCGGGATGTGGTCGGTCAGCAGCACGTCGTCCGGACATTGCGCAATGCGATAAACTCCGGGCGCACCGCTCACGCCTATTTGTTTGTCGGCCCGCGCGGTATCGGTAAAACTACTCTGGCGCGTATTTTTGCCAAGGCGCTGAACTGTGAACGCCCGGTCGACGGCAACCCCTGCTGCGAGTGCGAAAGCTGCCGCTCCATCGCGGCTGAACGCAGTCTGGCGGTCTTTGAAGTTGACGCCGCGAGCAGAAACTCCACCGCTGATATGCGCGAACTTGCCGACAGCACCCTCACCAGTCCAGTCGGCGGCAAGTATAAAATCTACATCATTGACGAAGTCCATATGTTGAGCAAAGCGGCGTGGAACGTGTTGCTCAAGACGGTCGAAGAGCCGCCCGCTCACGTTAAATTCATCTTTGCAACCACCGAAGTCCATCAGGTACTGCCGACCATCATCTCCCGCTGTCAGCGGTTTGATCTGCTGCCGATCCCGACCAGACTCATCATTGAACGTCTGCGTAAAATCGCCGATGCTGAACAGGTTGCAATCGATGACGATGCCATCTCCGCCGTTGCCCGCGCCGCTGAAGGCGGTATGCGTGATGCCCAGTCGCTTCTCGATCAGATGATCGCATTTTTTGCCGGAGGCGACGGCAGTACGGTTACGGGAGAGCAGGTGTTGTCGCTCTTTGGTTTGACCGGAAAAAAGGAGCTTGATGCGATTCTCGAAGCGATGCTCGGCAACCGTCCGGGCGAAGTTGTCTGCCGCATCGGTGCTTTGGCGGGCAAAGGCAAAAATCTTGAAACATTGTTTGACGATATTCTTTCCGCGCTGCGTGCGGTGCAGTTGTGTACCATTATCTCCGATCCCTCTGAATTGATCGACGAAGGCGCGGAAGCTATCGCCAATTACCGCCGTCTGGCATCTCTCGCTCCGTCCGATGCGGTGCAGATTTTGTTGGAAACGATTGCTCCGGTGGGCAGAGTTTTGCACGATGCACTCAATAAGCAGGTTTACTTGGAAACTGTTCTGCTCAAAGCGATGCGCGAAGCCCATTCGGTGCGCTTGAGCGATATCCTTGCCCGGCTCAATCAGCTCCGGACGGCGGGCGAACTGCAGTTTCTGGACAAGCTCCCCGTTATTGAACAGCGTATCGTACCTGCGGTTCATATCGTGACCGAAGCTCCGGCGGTTGCCGCCCCCGCGGAAAAACCGATTGAAAAACCGATTGAAAAACCTGTGGAAAAAGCGGTCGAAAAAGCGGCGGAAACTTTGCCGCCCGCCGCACCTCCTGTTCCTCCCGCACCTCCCGCTCCGGAAGTGATTGAAGAAAAGGTTGAAGCTCCCGTTGTCGAAGCGGTCGAAGAAGAGGTCGAAGAAAAGGTCGAAGAAAAGGTCGAAGAAAAGGCAGTTGTTGAAGCTTTTGAAGCTGAAGCGGAAACGATCGAAGTCGTGGAATCGGCGGTGCAGGAAGCTCCGGCGGCAGATGAAAGTGTGATCGAACAACTTGATACGCCGCCCATACCGGAAGATTTCGGAGAAATCACGCCGGAGATCGAAGAGACTCTGATGATATCCGATATCGATATGCCCCCTTTGCCGGAAACGCCGCAAGTCAGAGAGTCCGCCATCGGCGGCTCCGGACGCCGGAGCGTTGCCAATGATGAGCCGCAGGCGTTGAAACAGGCTGTTGAAAACCCGGTCGTTGCGGAGGTGGTTGATCTTTTTTCCGGGACTGTTATAGACGTTCACCGCTGAAAATTACCGATTTTCCGTTTCTTGTAAAAATCTTCACTGCGGCGGCGCATTGTGGACAATCTCTTCGCCTTGCTTCTGCGCCGGAGCAGTCGAGTACAACCGTACACTCCTGCTCCGTGCTCGGCGCAAAACTCGACCTTGCCACACACTGCATCCGCCGATTGTAACAACCTTTTTAATGCAGTATTGACAAAACACGTTACACATGATATATTTTGTATATG
>JAZOMB010000008.1:0-10411 GCA_045653515.1 Victivallaceae bacterium
CCCAGCGGGGAAGACTGCCGCGGCGTAATCTGCAACGCAGATGGAGCCGGGCAATATTGTGATGATATCACTCAACGGTTATTTGGATTATAGCAGACTTGGCGCGGCGAAGTGCGAAGCACGAAGACGGCAGCCGGGCAATATTGTGATGATATCACTCAACGGTTATTTGGATTACAGCAGACTTGGCGCGGCGAAGTGCGAAGCACGAAGACGGCAGCCGGGCAACACGGCACAGCATTAGCTCAAACATTATTCTGAAAAACCTCAGTCAATGTCCAACTTTCACTACGTATACATCCTCGTTGACGAAGCAACCGGAAACCATTTCTACATCGGCTGTACCGAAGACTTAAAATCCCGTCTTGAAAAACACAATAAAGGCGATGTGCCGCACACTTCCAAATACAAACCGTGGCGTATCAAAAACGCAATAGCATTCGAAAACCGCGAAAAAGCCTACGCCTTTGAAGCATATTTGAAACCCCATTGCGGCAGAGCATTTATCAAACGCCATTTTTGAGCCTCATCGACGGTTTGTGACAAAAATTCATATTGATTTCCCGCTTGAAATTTCCGGCAACTGATAGATTTTCAATTTTACAGCCGACTTTTACGAAAATCTCCGCAAATCACTTTTCATCAGTTGCAAATGCTTGCAACTGATGATATATTACCTTAGAGATGGTCGATTTAAGTATGGAGAAGTGAAATATGAAAAAACTTTTGCTGCTGGTTGCGTTATCGTTTTTCACCTTGAATGTTCATGCTCACGGCGGACAATTGCTCGGATTTACAGTTTTGGCAAAAGATGTCAAATGGTCGCCGGTTCAAATTTCGCTCTGGCCGGTACATCTTTGCAATCCAAGAACAGAAATATATGGAATTCTCCTTTCTCCGGGAATTTTTGGTTTTGCAGACAAAGTTTATGGTGTAAGTTGCGGAGCTATCGTAATGATGGCAGAAAATAACGGTTTGGCTGCAAATATCTACTCTTTCGGGATAAAAAACAATAGTCTGGCGGTCGGACTTTTCAATGCCTGGGAAAGAAATAATGGCGTTTCCATCGGGCTTGCCAATTTTATCCATAACAAAAAAGATGGCGGCAATACGATCCAGATCGGAGTTTTCAATGAAGCGAACAGCGGGTTGCAGATCGGATTATTGAATTACAATCCCAATGCCCTGATCCCATGGATGCCGCTTATAAATTGGGTGATCCCCCGTTCCGTTAATTCATCATTAAAAGAATTGTATCAAAAACCCTATCCTTTTGATTTTCATATCGCTAAACACGCAAATAAATATTTCCCGAATTGGAACCGGCAACAGCGGCTGAATTGGCTGAATGAACTTTTTCCTCTGACCGATGCCGGAGCAACTTATGCGTTGATGGAAGCGGCAAAAAAACATCGTATGCTTGAAATATGGGATCAGTATGCGCTGACTTTGCCGGAAAAACAACGCAAAAGCTTGCGTTATTCGTTGGGAAGTTGGATCGCACAGCAGGAATGGTATCATACTCTTGAGACAACTCCGGATGGCAGTTGTGCATTATCAGTATCCAAAATCGGCGGAGCAAGTTACACTTTTACGGCAAAATTCAAAGAACTTCCGCCGCGGGAAAAAATTAAGGTTTCATGGCAAAATTCAGATCTTGTAGTGTGGTATGAAAGAAAAACTGACAATATAAATACCAATTCATATGTGGAGCTGTTTACCATCCGGCACGATGCGGAAACAGATATCTGGTTTGAAACCGGTTCCTGGAAAGAGGTTAGAGAAAAGGTTCCGGCAGTCACTACTTGCAAAATAAACCGGGATGGAACAACATTGCATCAGATCAAAGGTGACAAATGGATTTATAAAAACTTCCGCTTGAAAGAGCAATACCGCAAAATCAAACTTGGCAGCCTTAAACCGGAATATATTATTCAAAAATCCGTAAAATGAAAGAGCGAGTTTATGAAAAAAAGTTTTTGCCTGATCTTGTTATGTCTGTTCTCGAATGCGGTTTTTGGTGCAGAGAAAGTGCAGCCATTTATTGATTGTGTAATTACGAGTTCTCTGGAGGGATTGCACCATCATTTGAACTATTCTCCGGGATTTCCGGTTCAGGAAAGCAAACTTTTTTTGACCTTACGCTATGGAAACACCGTAAAAAGAGCTGAAATCCCTTTGCAGAAAACCATTGCTTTTGAGTGGCAAGATTCTCCCGGGAAGACTGCTTTTTGTTCTTCCAATATAAAATGGGAATTCCCGCGAGTCACAAATGTTTCAATAGAAAATAAGCTTATGCCAAGCAAGATTTTGTTTCCGGGCAGGAAAGTTGTTTTGATGACATGGAAAACGACTTCACTTGCTGACGGGAAAACGCTTGAGCAATTTTGTGGAGAAACGGGTCTGGAATTGCAAGTGCCGGAGCATATATTAAAAAAATATGCCGGCTGTATGAGTTATGAAGATCTGGTTATGCAAAAATTTTTGAAAAAGCTAAATGTTCCTGATTATTGGCAATTTGCCAAAAAATTTCCGGCAATCCCCCCGAAAACCAAATGCAAATATCTGACTTATCCGGAAATGATCCGTGGCAATGTCGTTGAGCTTTGGGATAAATATCAACGGAAATTCGTCGCGGGACAAATTACTTCGCTGCAGATGTTGGAGTTGGAAATCCGCATAATGGAAGTTATGCTGTATGCCCAAAATCTTCCCGAACCAATGCGCAAAAAACTTGTAATGGAACAAGGCAGAAGATATAAAAAAATCTTGTCTTTAATAGAAACGGCGTTTTCCGCCGGAGGGGTAACCAAAGAATCTGTCGATATTGCCAAAAGCAATTTGAAACGTTTCATGCAGAAACACAGTCATTTAATTTCCTGTGCAGATATATTATAAACAAGAAATCCCGGCAATCAGTCATTGAAGACAGCACAAGATATTTATTTGATGTAAGATATGTTATAAGGAGTAAGATCAAATGGGAATATACGCAGGGGGGATGAATATGGAAATCGTTTACCGGATACTTACCTGGATCATAACCGGAACCGGCTGTCTGTTGCTGATGCTTATTTTTGCACCTTTTATTATCGTCCTTTCTCCGGTTGGGAGTTGGATAATCCTGCCATTGATTTACGGGGGATTACTTTTTTACATTTGGAAACGCCAGATAAAAAAAGATACTCTTTCTGAACCGGCAGGCTTTTCCAGGAAACAAAGTGCGTTGATTTGGAGCGGGATCGTATTGATCATATTTTCGGCTTTGAGGTTGATATCTTTTGGGGTTGGTAAATCCAGCTATTTTCTCGGGATCAATGTAAAGTATTATTTTATTCCGTTGTTTTTGATACCAGCTGCTGCAATATATTTCCGTCCTTTCAAAAAACATGAAAAAGGAGACTCCTTCGGAATTATCGGCATAATTGCCGGCGTGCTGTTATTTTTTATTTCTATGATCCATGAGGTTACTGATTACGCTTTTACCGGCAATAAGCTGCCGATCGGCTATGAGATGCCAAGTTTCATGCAGGAGAGATTTTTCCCTGCCGGTGCTTATAATTTTGAAATCAAAGGCGCAAGTGGTTTTTTAACGAACTATGCGGAATGGAGCTGTAATGTTTCAAAGGAGGATTTTGAAAAATTCCGCCAAAAGCACGGATATAACTTTGTATTGAACCGGACAGATGTCAACGAAGACAAGGAGAGCGGCCCCTCGCACTATTCTGACTATCGCTGGCCAAAGCCCTATTATTTCTACAATAACCGCCATGCCAACGGTGGCGGTTTAACAATGCGTTATTCCGTTCCGGAACAGAAATTGTACGGGCACTATGCCAATCGCTGACAACAAAATAATATTCTTTTTTGACAGCAATTTCAAATTGCAAACCTCTGAAGCAGATGCTATATTAGATATAAAGCGGTTGATTTGATCATGGAGACATTGATGATGAAAAAATTTTGGCTCGGCAATCTGTGTTGTTTTCTGCTTCTCGTGCTTCTCGCCGGATGCAGACAAAATCCGGAAAAATCTCCTTATCCTGATTACCCGAAAAACTTTCATAAGGTCAACGAAAAAATTTACCGTTCCGGTCAACCGGATAAAGATGAATTCTTTTCTCTCTATACCTTTAACGGCATTCGCAGTGTGTTGAACCTGCGGGAAAACAACAGCGACAAAGACGAAATCAATGCAATCAACCGCAATTGGAACAATGCTGTTACTCTGTACGAAATTCCCCTCGATACCGGAAATATTTCTGAAGCTGACCTCTATAAGATCCTGACCGTTATCCGTGATGCTCCGAAACCCTTATTGATCCACTGCTGGCACGGCAGCGACCGCACCGGATGTGCCGTTGCGGCAAGCCGCATCGTCTTTGAAAACTGGAGCGTGGAAGATGCCATTTCCGAACTTATGCAGCCTCAATACGGTCATCACAAATACATCTACACCAACATCCCCGCCCTGCTCCGCAAAGCCGACTGGAAGAAAATCAAGGCGACTATTTTAAACGGTAAAAAATAAAAAATGACCATTCCTTTGGACATCAGGATTTTCAATATTGTGTACGAAAGCGGAAAATATCTGCTTCCTGCCTTGCTGGTACTGTGGCTGGTCTGGCTGATTTTTGTTATAATCTTGCGTAAGCGAAAGCAGTTTTTGTGGACTTCAGCGGCATTTATCAGCATATTTATAATCGGCGGAGTATTCACCTGGAGCGGCTGGCATTACCGGATGAAATTGTATGAACGCTATGCCCTTGTGCCGCCGGATTCCGGGAGAGCTGACGTAAACTCTCCGCAAAAAATTTATAACATCAACCGGATGCCTGCTGAAGTACGCCGGGAATATGCAAAAAACAATTACCGCCCCCGGAAACGTCAGATTTTCGGTCAGATCGTTTTGGTATTTTTGCTCACTCCGGTCACATTACTCGGTCAATGGCTCCTCTTTCTGCTCTTTTTCCGCTGGAAGAAACAGCCGAAAAATCCGGACTCCACCATCGTTCCGCCGGATTGGAAATTCCGCCTTGCCCGGGCGGGATTTATTGCCGGAGCGATTCTTGGTTTCGGTTCGGTGTGTATGATTGGCGATATTACCAACTGGCTGCTGTGCAGCTGCATCCCGCTGATTCTGCCGCTTTATTTCGGTAAGTGGAAAAACTGGCGCATTCCGGCAATCATCCTCACGCTGATTTTCCTCTATTTTGGAACAGTTTCCTGTATCCTGGCCGCCCGCCATTCCCGAAAAATTTTGAAGGCAAAATATAAAACTGAATTTTTAACTTCCGCTCAAAAGCCCGGATGCCTCGGAGCAAAGGTATTCAACGATCCGGAGTGGCAGAAATATTTTGCAGAACTCAAACAGAATCCGGATAAATTTGAATTTCTGCTTTTCTTATTCCCCGATACAGCAGAAACAAAAATCCACATCTGCAACTTTGAAAATGCTTCAACCGGAGTGCTGGCGGTGATGATCGCTGAAAAAATCACCGGCTCATCATGGACAAATTATGACGGCAATGATCAACTTTTGATTACAGCGGTCAATCAGGCAAAAACAGCTTTCCCGCAGCACGCACCGTTGAAAAAAGTTTTGACTGCCCCGGTAAGCTGCCGCGAACTGCAAGAGTTTTTCCGCAAAGCATATTCAGGTAAATAAAATTTTCATCAGCAACAAAGGAACCATGTAATGAACAGCGACAGCAGTAATCATGTTAAAAGCAACGCTGGTATTCTGATTTTGAAAATTCTGATTTTCGGCATTGGTATTGCCGGAACGTGCTTTCTTTGGGTTCTTGGAGGATTGATGATCGCTTTCGGCTTTGTAAATCAGACCCCGATGGTAATTTTTCAGACTCTTGTACTGCTTTCGCTGCTGGTCATGTTATATGCTTTTCTGTTCTGCAAAACACGGAAAATCTGGAAATATTCCGGAGTTGCCGCGCTGTTTTTCGTGCTGATATTGTGCGCTATTCCCGCATACCGCTACTTCACGGTGGAACGGTTCAAACAGGTAAATGACCGCATCAACTGGTATGCTTATGATCCCTGGCGTTCAGGAACTAAAGTTGTCGTGGTCGATGCCGCACCGGAATTCAAAATCAAAAAAGATTTACCGCGCATCGACGGCGCATACGCTCTCTATCCGGTTTATTCCGGCGTTGTCCGCGCTCTTTATGATAAAAATAAATTTGAAGATGGGCAATACTTAAACACCAACGGTTCAGATATGACATTCCGCCGTCTGCTGGAAAAGCGGGTCGATCTGATTTTCAGCGCGCCGCCCTCCAAACAACAAATTGCCGATGCCACAGCCAAATCGCTGACCTATGAGATCACGCCGTTTGCCAAGGAAGCGTTTGTCTTTTTTGTCAACAGCAAAAATCCGATAGAAAATATCACTTCACAGCAAATCCGGGATATTTATGCCGAAAAAATCACCGACTGGTCACAAATAGATCCCGAATTGAACGGCAAAATCAAACCTTTCCAGCGCAATAAGGGCAGCGGCAGTCAGACTATGCTGGAAAAAATAATGAAAAATGAGATCATTATGCCGCCATTGAAAGAGGACCGCCTCGGCGGCATGGGCGGAATCATCAACGATGTTGCCGGATACCGCAACTATCAGGAAGCGATCGGCTTTACTTTCCGCTATTTTTCAACGGAGATGTTCCGCAACGGCGAGATAAAATTGCTTGCGGTCGACGGCATCGCCCCGACGGTGGAAAATATCCGCAACGGCACTTATCCGTTTATCGCCGATTGCTGTATCATCACGGTCAAACCGCGCGACGAAAATATCAAAAAAATCGTTGATTTTATGTTCTCTCCCGCCGGAAAAGAGCTGATCGAAAAGACCGGCTATGTCGCCCTCCCCCGCAGGAAATAAGCGAACTATTTTCTGCCCCAGATCGTCAGGATGACTCCGAGAATACAGCCCATCATGCCGATGATGGTGGTCAGGGGATACTTTTCTTTCCAGCGTAAGCGGCAGAACACCGCAAAACAACTGGTGTTGACACCGATGATAAGCGGCCATGCAAGCGCCGCCATACCGCACTTTTTCATAGCATCAAGCGCTTGGAACAAAGCAAAATACTGCAGTATCGCCGCCGCCACCCAGCAAGCGGTGATGATCAAGGTGCGGCGGTTGAATATACCGGCACCGAATTCCGCTTTGCCGGTAAAGACTTCATAAAGCGCTATCACAAGGTTGCTTATTCCACACCCCATAAATAGCGCCGGGGTCAGAACTCCCGCGCGGCGCGTGGCTTCGGGGAGCAGCAGCGACCCCATCAGCAATATCTGATAGGCGCCGGAAAGCAATAACGCAATTATCACGCAGGGCACCCACTTTTTCAAATTGGAACTGACGCTGTTTTTCCGGCTGAAAAGTGCAATCAGCGCCAGCGAAACGATGATCAATGCCACTCCGGTGAAGTTGACCACCGAAACCTTTTCATGCAAAAATATCAGCGCAAAAAACATTGAGATCACCGCCGCCAGATTGCGGATGGCGATCGTCAGGCCGTTATGTCCCAGCTTCAATGTCAGCACCAGCATCGCCTGCGAAGCAGTATTGACGACCCCGGTCACAAGAGTAAACGCGAACAGCATTCCCCAGTTGACTTCGCCCGCTATGCTCCAATTGGGCAGCAGCACCCACGCCACGGCCGCCGCGAGCAAATTGCTGACGGTAAAAAACTGAAAACTCGACATCTTATCCCGGGCAAGAAAACTCACCGTTGCCGAGATCGTGGCAAAAAACAACGCCGTAACCAAAGTCCATATCAATGCGGTCAACATATTTGCTCTCCAGAATAGTAAAATCGATTTATTGAGATTATAAAATATCATCCCATTGCCGTAAAAGCAAATCTTTTCAGCCGCGTTTCAGCAAAAACTTGCATAATCAGTATCAGCGGTATATATTAGATACCACATCAATCATCAACTTTGGTCGGACAATGAAAAAAGATTTATTGAAAAAGCTTGGCAAAAGCGTGCTTCGGATACTCACCGCGCTGTTGATAATTCTCGGCATCCCCGCGCTTGCATATTGGCTCTGGCAGCCGGGAAAGGATGATTTCAAATTCACATCTCCGCATTATAATAATGCCATCTGGCTCGGCCACGGCTGGCTTGGCGATGACAGCTGGTTCATCCGCAACAAACGCGACAGAGAAAACTTCCGCAATGCCGAAAAGATTTCCGCCTTGTTTAAAAAATTGTCTGAAAACAAAATTTCCACCGTCTACCCGCACCTCTGCCCCGCACAGAAAAACGGCAATATCCCGCCGTATGACAGCGCACAGATGGAACTCTTCCTCAACCTTGCCGACCAGTATAAAATCAAAGTCATCCCGTGGGTCGGCGGCGTACTGGATGAATCCGCCCGCATCGCCAATAAACCCTGGTGCAGAAATTTTGTATCTTCCATTGACGATATGCTGAAAAAGCATCCGCGCTTGGCGGGTGTGCAGGTAAATATTGAACCCCTGCCCTCGGGCAACACCAATTTCCTTGCCTTGCTCGATGATCTGCGGCAAATTACCAAAGGCAAAACTTTGAGCGTTGCCGCCTATCCGCCGCCGACAAAATGGCACCAATACCCCGATGTCCATTGGGAGAGCGATTACATCAATCGCGTTGCCTCCCGCTGCGATCAGATGGCGGTGATGATGTACGATACCGCCATCCCGCTGGAAAAATTCTACATCAAACTTATGACCGATTGGACAAAAATAATCGCTGATGCCACTTACTCCACCAATTGCGAAGTGCTTTTGGGCATTCCGGCATACGACGATGCCGGAGTGGGCTACCACCATCCGCAAGTGGAAAATATTTCTGCCGCGTTGCAGGGAATCGCCGCCCACGACCGGAGAAAATGGGCGCGCGGAATTGCAATTTACTGCGAATGGGAGATGAACGAAGCCAAGTGGCAAACCTGGCAGAAATTCATTCAGTAAAATTTTCACAAAAAAACATCCAAGCGGTTGCAAAAAAAACAATAGATTGTATAGTATAAAAAACCAAAATCCATTAAAGGTACTTTATGCCATACCCTATTGAAGAAAAATTAGTTATCGCAGTCGCATCCAGTGCGCTCTTTGCGCTGGATGAAGCTGATACCGTATTCCGTACCAAAGGTGTACGCGCCTACCGGGAATATCAACGCTCCCACGAAAACGATATTTTGTCCCCCGGGATAGCGTTCCCGTTTGTGCGGAGATTTCTGGAACTCAATACCATCTTCCCAGAACGCCAACCGGCGGAAGTCGTTTTGCTTTCCCGCAACGATTCTGATACGGGTATGCGGGTGTTCAATTCGATCGAACATTACAATCTCGGCATCATCAGGGCGGCATTCACCCGCGGCAATTCCCCTTTCCGCTACATTCCCGCCTATAATGTGTCGCTCTTCCTTTCCGGCAATGAGTTCGATGTCACCGAAGCCCTCAACAACGGTTATCCGGCGGGCTTGGTGCTTCCCAGCGCCGCAAGCGACAATGCGGCAGATGCAGAATTGCGGGTCGCCTTTGACTTTGACGGAGTCGTTGCCGATGACAGCGCAGAAAAGATTTTCCAAACCGAAGGCATCAAGGCGTTTTACGATTCAGAAACCGCCAATGCACAAAACGCCATTTCCCCCGGGCCATTGGGTGATCTCTTCCGCAAACTGGGCAATCTGCGGACACTCGAAGATGAACGCGAAGAGAGCGATCCACTGTACAAGCGTTTTCTCAAAACCGCCATCATCACCGCACGAAGCGCTCCTGCTCACCGGAGGGTCATCAACACCTTGCGCAGCTGGAATATCACTGTCGACGAAACCCACTTTCTCGGCGGTATGGATAAGGGTCGCATTCTGGAAACCTTGCGGCCGCACATCTTTTTCGACGATCAACAGCACCCGCATCTGGACGCGGCACAAAAATTCACCCCGTCAGTACACATTCCATTCGGCGCTGCTGCTAAAAAAGAGAGCCGAAAGCAAAATTAAAGATGAAAATTAATATTTTTCAACAACAGTCCTTGAAAAATTTAATTTTTGGCTTATATTAAGTAATGTAATCAGAAATGATTGCTGACATTGCCCCACACCCCTCCGGAGGCGGCGCCAAAGTTTTTCCCCGAAACTGCCGCCTCCGCGTCTTTTTTTTTATTTGAAAGACATTGGCTTATGGGGGAAGGGGAAAATTTTTTTTCACGGGAAAAAGCCGAACGTCGGCACCGAAGTATCCCTTCCCCCATACCCCCAACCCCTTTTAAAAAAAGCGAAGTATTTTGCCGCTCCGTTGTCGCGGCATGGACAAAATAGCGCAACTTGATATGCAAAGGTGCGGGAGTACGCCGAATGAGACTTATAGGGCTTATAAGGCTTATAAGCCGGATG
>JAZOMB010000009.1:0-11039 GCA_045653515.1 Victivallaceae bacterium
TTCGCCGCCGCCTTGATTTGACGGCGACCTTGCCGCACACTGCATCCGCCGACCTGGATCGGCGTGGTTCGGAAACGGTGTCGCTGGCTGTTGCGCATATCGTTGCGCTGACGCGCAACATGCGTAAGGCAGGATTTTTGACACAGTATTGACAAAATACGCTGCATATGATATATTTTGTTTATAACAACAAGAATTGTCACAAAATTTAAGACATTAACGATGGCTTAAAAATCCGGAAAAATCATCTGCGGCAGATTTGAAAAACCGTTAAAAAAATGATATATTACCTCATTCAAATATCGTTTTAAGGTAAAGATTTACGTTTACAAGGATTTTCAGCTATGAAAAAAATCTTTTTTGCCATCCCGTCCGCTCTCGCGTTTTTATTGAGTTTGCTTATTTCCGGCTGTCTCCATTGCCCGGAAACCGCTATGGAAAAGAGTTCCAAATCTCAACAACTCAAAATCGGCTGGGCGAAACGCTCCATCGCCGTCCCCGGCAATGTTCCCATCACCGGTCAGTACCATACGCGGGTCTCCTGCGGTGAATATTCTCCGGTGATCGCTTCGGCTCTGGCGATGAGCAATTCACAGGATGCGGTGATCTTCGTTGCGGTGGATGTGGTCTCGGTCAGCCGGAGCGTCCTCAAGGCGGTCATTGAGATCCTGAAAAAAGAGGCTCCGGAGATACCCGTATCAAAAATCATCATCAATGCCACTCACACCCATACCGGCCCCGCGACCATAGGCTATTCGATAAAATACCCCAACAAAGTCAAGCTCGTTGAGAACAAAAAGTATCTGGGATTCATATACCGCAGCGTTGCCGATGCCATCAAAGAGGCGTGGAGCAAACGTGCCGACGGCAGTATCGCTTACGGTTACGGTTATGCGACGGTCGGTTTCAGCCGCCGTTCACTTTATCTTGACGATACCGGAAAACGTCTCGGCCACCGCCCCGGTATTGCCACCAACGGCCACTGCATTATGTACGGCAAAAGCAATGATGATATGTTTGCCGGTTACGAAGCGGGTGCGGATGCATCGGTCAATCTGATGTACACCTTTGATGCCAAAGGCAAATTGACCGGCGCCGTGGTGAATGTCCCCTGCCCTGCGCAGAACCTTGAAAAAGGCTGGATGTACTACGCAGGATTCTGGGCGCACGTCCGCAAAAAACTTGAAGCTGAATATGGAGAGATCGGTCTGATCGGTCAGTCCGCCGCCGCCGGAGACATCTCACCCCGTCCGCTCCATTACAATGAAGCGGAATTCCGCCGCTATCAGCTCAAATATCCCGAACTTATCGAAGCATACAAAAAGAATCCGATGAAACGCCCCGACAGGGGACCTGCGACCGGCGATGCGCTCAAAAATGAGATACTTGAGATTATGCGTGCCGAGGATGCCGCAAACCGTATCACCGCCGCCTTCAACGAGGTGCTGCAGTGGGCGTCCAAAGATAAACATTGCGCACCGAAACTTGAACACAAAATAAAAACGGTCAAACTTGCACGCAGTATTCTGCCCGAAGCCATTCTCAAACAGGAGCAGGAGTTCAACAAAGAGTTTATGGCGCAATCTTTTATCACCGAAGGCGACAAATGGCGAATGCTTATCGACAACAGTATTCTCAACGCCCGGCGCAACAAGATCAACGCGGTCATCAAACGCTTCGAGGAGCAGAAAACCGACCGCTTTCTGGAAACCGACATCCACATCGTCCGGCTCGGCGATATCGCGTTTGCGACCAACCGTTTTGAATTGTACACGGATTATATGCACCGCATCCAGGGCCGCAGTCCATTTTTGCAGACCTTTATCGTTCAGCTGGTGACAGATATCAATGGCGCCGGAAGCTATCTTGCCACCGGGCGCGCCGAAAAGAACAAAGGTTACGGCGCGACCCCCTACTCATGTCAAGTCTCCCCCGAAGGCGGTCAGCAGCTGGTCGACCATACCGTAAAAATGCTTAAAAGTATGCACGCCGCAAAATAAAAGGTCGGAAACTATTGCTCCACCGGCGGCACTATTGCAGGCAGGATAATTTTTCTGCCTGCTTTATTTTACTCTTACCGCCTGAAAGTCAATGAAGCAGAACAAGATAAAAATCTGCATTTTATTTTCGTAAAATCCATTGAAATTGTAAAACACCTATGCTATATTAAATCCCATAACGCGGACAACATTGTTCGTGTTTTTGTTTTTTAACGCCTGGTTGCTCGAGCAACACAACTGTTGACAGATGTGCTTCCGGCAGACAGCAAAGGAGCTTTTGGAAGATCATGAATACGCACAAAATCGGTATCATCGGAGTATACGGCAGAGGCAAACACGCCTACAAGGCTCACCGTCCGGAACAGGGATTTGAAATCGTTATGGGAGCTGATCCATTCGGTCCGCCGGCACGTCAGACCAGGTCTCCTGAATTCAAGACCTTTACTGAAACGTTTCCCAATGCTTCTCTGGTCGCTGATTATAAAGAACTTCTTGCCAATAAGGAGATCGAAACGGTCTTTATTATGAGCCCGGACTACTGCCACGAGGAACAGGCTGTCGCCGCTCTCGAAGCCGGGAAAAATGTCTATCTGGAAAAACCTATGGCGATCACCCTCGAAGGATGTGACAAAATCCTGCGTACCGCGTTCCGTACTAAAAAGAAGATCTTCCTCGGTCACAATATGCGCTATTTTCCGGTCGTACTCAAAATGAAAGAGATCATTGATTCCGGACTTATCGGTGATATCCAATGCGGCTGGTGCCGTCACTTTATCGGTTACGGCGGCGATGCCTACTTCCGCGACTGGCACTCTGAACAGAAAAACACCTGCGGATTGCTTTTGCAGAAAGGCGCCCACGATATTGATGTGATGCATTGGTTGATGGGTTCTGCGAGCCGCCGGGTGGTCGGTATGGGGATGCTCAGCGTTTACGACAAATGCGCCCGCCGGAGCGAAAGTGAAACTGGCGATGCTTCCTGGAGCGAAGCGCAGTATCCGCCGTTGACCCAGGGGGGATTTTCTCCGGTAATAGATGTTGAAGACCACAATATGGTGATGGTGCAGCTTGCCAATGGCGCACAGGCGACCTATCTGCAGTGCCACTACTCCCCCGAAGCCGAACGCAACTACACCTTTATCGGTACTAAAGGCAGAGTGGAGAATATCGGCGACCACGGCGAATGCAAAGTCCATGTCTGGACCAAACGCGGCCCGCGGGAAACTCCCGACATCGTTTACAATCTGAAACCGGTTGCCGGGGGACACGGCGGAGCAGATATCCCTATCATCGACAACTTCCTCGACTTTATTGCCAATGGCGCAAAGACCAATGCCAACCCGGTGGCTGCCCGTGATGCGGTTGCGGTGGGGGTGCTCGGACACTATTCTATGCGCAACGGCAATGTGCCGCAGGAAGTTCCGCAGCTCGAACCGGAATTGCTCGAATATTTTGCCAACAATCAGCAGTAAAACAACTTTACAGCTTGATTTATTGAAGTTTCTGTGATTTATACGGGATGACCGTAACGTTTTTAAACAACATTGAGTTGCCCGTGCGGCATAGAGGAAATAATGATACGCGGAAAAGATATAGCAGAGATGGTCGGGGTTTCCCGGCAGGCGGTGACTGCGGTATTGAACGGCAGCCGCCCGAATTGTGTATCTTCTGAAAAGCGGGCGGAGATCCTGAAAATCGCCGCCGAATACAACTATCATCCGAACTATGCGGCAAAGGCATTGAAAACCGGAAAGAGCAATATCATCGGTATCGTGATGCCGGCGTGGAAAAACCCGTACATTGCTGAACTTTGCACAGCGCTGCAGCAGGCCTTGGCAAACGAAAATTACACGCCGTTTTTCACAATCGACAACAACTACAATCCGGTTCAGAACAGTCTTGAGCAACTGCTTTCTTTGCAGGTTGCCGGTATAATCACGGTGGCATCCTCATTGCTGCCGGACAATATCAAAACCCCGGTAGTGAGCTACTTCTACGATGACCCGAGGTTTGACAGCGTTTGTCTCAATGCCGGAGTCAACGCCCGGCAGATATTGGAGTATCTCAAAGAGTGCGGACACCGCAAAATCGGATATCTGGGATTGTCAAAAGACCGGAAGAGCAAAATAATTTTTTCCGAAGCCGCGCAGCTCGGGATGGAACTTCCTGAACGGTGGATGGTCGGCTGCGACAATACGCTTACCGGAGAAATGTTTGATATTCTGCTGGAGAAAAACCGCGGACAGGATCTGCCGACGGCGTTGATCGTCCACAATGACGCATTGGCGTTGAAGGTGATGCGCCGCATCTATGAACACGGCTGTCGGGTGCCGGAGGATTTCAGTGTCATCGGGCATGACAATATCTCATATTGCGCCAACAGCGTACCGGCATTGACCAGTCTGGGCTGCGGTTCACCGGATGAGATCGCCGCCGCGATGATCGACTTGCTGATGAAGCGGATCAAAGATCCCGCCCGCCCGCGGGAAAAGATCGAGATAAAGACCCAAGTTATCAAACGTGAAAGTGTTTTAAATTTTAATAATAAAAAGGAGGCCTTGAAATGAATCATAAATCAAACAAGCCGTTCACCCTGATCGAATTGCTGGTTGTAATTGCCATCATCGCCATTCTGGCGGCAATTCTGCTCCCGGCGCTGCAGAGTGCCCGCGAACGCGGCCGCAGTGCATCATGTGTCAATCAGCTCAAACAGCTTGGATTTGCAGTGCAGTCTTACGCCAACACCAACTCCGAATGGGGCCCCGTTCCGGAGGCGGTCGGCTTCACCCGCTGGCCGGCACTGGTGTATTTGAACAAAGACATTACCGACTTGAACACCCTTATCTGTCCGTCGGCAACGGCGTATGAATATGCCTACTATGTCATGAATGCAAAAGGCAAAAACAAAGACAGTTTGCTCACCGACTCCGGTAAAACCTATTTCAACTATGTCCACTATTCTTTGAACCGCTTTTTCGTCGGCTCATCAAGTTTTACCGATATCCGCAGAATGAATAAAGCCGCATCTCCGTCCAAAAAAATTCTGGGTGCCGACAGTACCGGAATACCATCCAATCCGAAGAATTATTACACCAGCGCAGTGTCAAAAATGCGCGGTTCAAGTGCCGGATTTTTCTCCACCTATGAATCTTCTCTGGGTCATCTCAATGCCTATATGCCGCCCCGCCACTCCAAAGGAGCCAATGTCGTCTGGCTTGACGGCCACGTTTCATGGGAAAAAGATGCGTGGCAGCGGTATCAGATGAAACCGAATGCCAAAACGTATCCGTTGGATCCGCTGGTAAGTGATCCGACTAAATAAGGAGCATATTTATTATGAAAAAATATCTGCTTGCTGCTGTTATTATGTCTGCGCTTATCGCTTCTGCCCAAATCGTTCCGTTAAAATCGTGGTCGCTCCCGAAGGATGCGGTCAAAGGTGAAACCGAAATCAAAATATCCTCCGGAAAAAGCAAAAACGGCAACCTTATGTGGGCACCGTTCCAGAAAACTGAAGCAAATACGGTTTGGAAAATTTCAGTCAAACTTTCCGGTAAAGGTGAAATTCAGGCCTCTCTCGGCTGTTACGCTGCTGCCAAAAAACGTTTCCTCACCCGCTATCCCTTTGCCGACGACATCCGCAAACTCGACCTTGATACTCCGACCGAAAATGTCTGGTTTGTCAAACTGCCGCAGTTAAAAGAGCCGATCGGTTATGTCCGCCCTGCCCTGCGCGTGACGGCGGGAGAGTTCACCATTCACGAAATCAATATTGAAGCTTTTGAAAAAATGCCGCTCCTTGAAGAATACATTCCGCTTTCCAAATTTTCCGTTCCGGCAAATGCCAAAAAGAGCGATGCCGGAATCAGTGCCAATTCCGGCAA
The DNA here is from genome assembly GCA_045653515.1 of Victivallaceae bacterium. Classification (GTDB taxonomy): domain Bacteria; phylum Verrucomicrobiota; class Lentisphaeria; order Victivallales; family Victivallaceae; genus UBA1784. Next base: position 5,885 of record JAZOMB010000009.1, read on the forward strand.
TAAAACCAACGGCGAACTGCTCTGGGGCCCCTTCCGCGAAGTCGGTGCCGTCAAAGTCTGGCAGGTCACAGTCGAATTTACCGGCCGCGGAGACTTGCAGTGTTCGCTTGGCTGTTACGATGTCACCAAACGTCGCTTCATCACCCGTTATCCATTTGCTGACGGCAACCGCGAACTCAATTCAGTAAATCCCAAAAAAGAGGTATGGTATTTAACATTGCCTGCCAAGTCGGACAACATCAAATGGGTGCGTCCGACGTTGCGGATACTCACTGGTGAGTTCATAATAAAAAGCGTTCATATAAAAGAGCTTGACCAGAAGCCGCCAGTCGCCAACAAACTTGATACCACAATTACGATGCCGGGAGAAATTCTCCCGGTTTATTCTGAACCAAACCTGTTTCCCGGCTTCGCCGCACCGGATAAAAGCATTGCCGGTTTGAATAAAGAACTGGTTCTGGAAAATAAAAAAAATGCTTCAAGAGTTTTTCAACTGAGCAAACCGATTCCCGTTCAGAGCGGCAAAACCTACATTCTGACCGGACTTTATCACTCCCACGACCTCAAATTCGGCAACCGGGGCAGTCTGCTCGTATTGACCGAAGAACAGGCGAAAAAATGGCCCGCTTCTCTGGATAATTTCAAACCATACAGCCCTTTGTGCATGGGTGAGCTCGTCAACCGCACTCCCGGAGTGTGGCAGCGTAAAACCGCCTTGTACACGGTTCCTGCCAACGTAAAAAATATCCGTATCGGTGTATATTTGAGCGGCAACCCCGCTTCCGTCAAGTGGCGGAGCATCTATTTCGGTCTGGGTCCGTGGGACAACGACAACCGCGTGCGGGATTATGATCTTACCCGCAACTATCGCATCAACACCGCCCCGCTGGCGCAGGACAAGGTGGATAAAGCCCTCGCTGAACGACCGGAAGCGACAGCGGAGATCGTCGGCGGCAACTACCCCCGCATCCTTGTCAACGGCAAAAAAGAGCTTCCTATCGTCTACTTCGGGGATGCCTTTGAACCCGCCCGCAACAAAACAGCGGCATTTCAGGAAGCGGGCATACACTTGCAGATCATCCCGCTCTTCCGCAAAGATTATTATTGGACCGGCAATAAAGAGTTCCGCTTTGACCGCATCGACCAGTCCATTATGTCTAACATCAGCCGCAACCCCAACGGCAACTTCATCGTCGCCATCAATGTTTCCCCTTACAAGAGTTGGGCCGCTGAATTCCCGACCGAAACCGCCGTCAACCGCACCGGGGAAGAGCAAACCAGCCGCCACGGCCGCAAATCTCCCCCCTGCCTTTACAGCAGAGTTTATCAGGCGCAAGCCAAAGAGTATATCCGCAAAGCCATTGAACACATGAAAACTCAGCCTTATTACAAGGCGGTTGCGGGTTTTATGATCACCGGCAACGAAGACGGTCAATTCTACTATCAGGTAAAATACGGCCGCTATATGGATGAAGCCTATCCGCCCTCCGCGCTTGAACCTTTCCGCGATTTTCTGCGCAAACGCTACAACAACGATGTCAAAGCTCTGAAAAAAGCGTGGAACCGTACCAATGTCACCTTTGAAAACGCTTCTCCGCCGCGGGTCCTGCGCCCGCTCAACACCTTCTTCTGGGACCGCTCCAAAGATATGGCGTACTGGGACACCTCCGTCTTTATGAATGAAGCTATGGGAGAATTTGCCGATGCAATGTGCCGCGAAGCCAAAGATGCCGCCGGAAAAAAGGTCATCGCCGTAATGTGGTGGGGCCGCGGCGGCGAACAGTTCGTCCAGCCGCACTTCGCCCAGACCAAAGTCATCTTTCCCGGCAAAGGTATGGATCTTATGGGCGGTCAGCCCGGCTATTGGGGCGAACGCGAAAACGGCAACATCAGCTACTATCCGCACATTGTCGACCCCGCCCGTCTGAACAACAAGATCCCGATGATCGAAGCCGACTTCCGTACTTGGACGAGTGTGTTTAAAAATCTTCGCATTGATTACCACGTTTCCCGTTACTGGACACCGGCTGAGTTCCGCAATGCGCTTTTCCGTGAAGCCGGAAAACTTTTGAGCGTTGGCGGCGGTATCTGGTTCTACGATATGACTGCCGGATGGTTCAACGATCCCCGGATGATGAAAGATGCCGCATTGCTGAAAAAAATCTCCGATAAACTTGCCGCCAATGATGCGCCGTTCACCCCGGCAGAGATCGCACTGGTTGCTGACGAAGCAAACTTCCTTGCCACAAGTGAACAGCTCCATTGCTGGAACGGCCCCAACTTCCACTCTGTCCGCAAACCCCAGCGTTCCATGATGCGTGCCGGTGTGAAATATGATTACATCTATCTCACTGATCTCATCTCCCGCAAGATGACCCACCACAAACTTTACTGCTTCCTCAATCTCTGGCACATCACCCCGGAAACCGAAGCCTACATCAACTCGCTGCGCAAAGAGGGCAAAGTTCTGGTCTTTGTCTATGCCGCAGGTTACAGCACCGATAAAGGTCTGGATGTTAAAAACATCAGCCGGGTGACCGGTATCAATGTTGAACAGCTTGCCTCCGGCACTCAGAAAGCGGTCTATGTGGACAGCCCCGTGACCCGGAAACTTGCGGGCAAAGAGGCGGGGCTGGACAATGCGCTTGGTCAGCTGCGGTTCGGCATTGCCGATGCCAAAGCCCAGCCGATCGCAATCTACCCTGACGGCAAAATTGCCGGAGCGATGAAAAAGTTCCCGGATCACACCAGTATCTATCTTGCCCAGCCGTCACCTTTTACGGCGGAATTTCTGGCGCAGCTCGCTGAATATGCCGGTGTCCACCGTTTCAACAAAGTCCCGGGGGATATGTTCATCCACCGGCGGGATGATTTTATTGCCATGCACGGCGTGGAAGGCAACACCAATATCATTTCCCCCGCACCTGGCAAAAAGCTTTACGATTTCACCACCGGAAAAGCATTGCCGGTAAACAAAGATAACACAGTTACGGTAAAACTTGCCCCGGGCGAAACCCGTCTGCTCGAAGTCCGTTAAATTGTATTTGGAGATTTAAAATGACTTATATAACCGATTTTCTGCAGGGTGAAAACGTTTCAACGGCGTTGATCCCGGCGATAAAAGCTGCACTTGAAAGTGATAAAATTCTCTGTTTCCCGGAAAGAGAGTATCACTTCTATCCCGAAGGCTGTTCCAGCAGATACTGCTACTTTTCCAACAACGATGAAGGACAGAAAACCATCGCCATACTGTTGGAAAATATCGATGATTTCACCATTCGCGGCGAAAATGCCAAATTCATTTTTCACGGCCGGATTTCCCCCTTGTGCGCTTTCAACTGCCGCAATTTGAAAGTGGAAGGCCTGACGATCGACTTTGAAGACTCCTTCGTTTCCGATGCCGATCTGGTAAAACGCGAAAACGGTATCGCCTGGTTCCGATTTGCGGGTATTCATCAAGTTCGCAATGGAGAGATGATCTTCACCGATGACATCTACAACAATATGAATAAGCGCTTGAGATTCTATTGTTACGACCGGGAAAAATGCGAACAGATTTTCGATGCCAGATCTATCGGCATCTCCAATAAAGATATTCTTTACCGCGACGGGCTCGTCGGCGTGGAAGACCGTTTCGCCGATGTCAAAACCGATGCCTTTATAGTCAAACACGAACTGCGCCTCTGCCCCGGTATCGTTTGCGACAACTGCGTAAATATCGAATTCTTTAATGTCACCGTCCATCACGCCGCCGGAATGGGATTCCTTATCCAGAACAGCGAAAACTGCCTGATGGACAATGTCGCTGTCGTCCCGAGCTTCCGCCGGACAGCCGCTTCAGATGATGCGATGCACATCACCGACTGCCGCGGAAAAATCAAAATCGCCAACTGCAGATTTTCCGGCACGCTGGACGACTCGATCAATGTCCACGGTGTCTTCCGCAAGCTCAAATCCCGCATCCCCGGCGGCAAAATGTACTACCTCGAAGCCGGACACTTTCAGCAGCAGGGAGTGTTCAATGTCCGCGCCGGAGACACTATGCAGCTCTTTGACCGCAAAGACGGCAAACCTTATGCTGAAATAAAGATCTCCAAAGTTACCCCGGTCAATAAAGCGTTTGTGATCGTTGATTTTGACGAAAGCGAGCTGCCGGAAAATTTTGTGCAGGGCGATCCCGTGCTGATTATGGAAACTATGGCGGATCTGGAAGTGGTCAATACCGAATGCAGACCGCTTTGCGGGCGCGGCGTATTGGCTTCGGGGATGAACAGTGTCAAAATTTCCGGCTGCCGTTTCCACTCCTCCAGCGCGGGGGTTTTCATCTCCGGCGACTTCAGTTTCTGGTATGAATCAGGCCCTGTCCGCTCGGCGGTGATCGAAAACAATCTCTTTGACAACTGCAATTATTATGCCCACGGCGCGACCCGCGAACCGCTGGCAGTCTTCCCGGAATTGGCAACGTTAGCGGAAAATTATTTTTATCACGGCACAATCAAAGTAAAAAACAACCGTTTCCGCTCGTCGCTCCGCCCGCTGATTTCGGTGATGTCCGCCAATGAGGTAGAAGTTTCCGGAAACAGTTTTGAACTGGATACGCTGTACAAATTTATCCCGAACCTTAATGCCGGTTACTGTTTCACCCGCCCGGATTCTCCGGCGGCGGCGTTTCTCCATTGCGGCGATGTCCAGACCGTCGACAACTCCGGATTTGATGCGGTGTAAAAAAATTTTGCGGCACAGTTTTCTCCTTATTGCACCCACCCCGGAGCCGCAATAAAGAAAAAACGATGCCGCAGAAGTTATCAGTTCAAAACTGTAAAATTAAAGAAAAGCTGAACCGAGCAGTACATATTGACCATATGCCCCACCCCGCCCGGAATCAGCTGTATTTTTGAATTTACGCCCTTTTTCTGCACAAAGCACCGCCGGAAAAGTGAATCGCCGGAAAAAACACGGCACGACGGCAGGAGAATCAAATCGGGGCGACACTTCAAAGCACAATACTCCCGTGCTTTGAATTTTGGAAAGATTTTGTTTTAAGCGAGACCGCCTCCAGACAAGCCCGCTTGCTTGGCTTCGCCAAATGTGCCTGTCTGTCGCTTCGCTCCAGACAAGACCGCTTGCTTGCTTGCTTGCTTGCTTGCTTGCTTGC
>JAZOMB010000010.1:0-48897 GCA_045653515.1 Victivallaceae bacterium
GGGGCGGCAGGCCCCCCGAAAACACGGGGGGGGGGGGAGGGTCTGTCCCCTTTTCCCCGCCGAGCCCCACGCCCCCCGATTTGACAAGAGATTGCCCGCAATGCGCCGCCGCAGTAAAATTTTTCACAAAAAAGGGACAAATCGTTAATTTTCGTTGTGGCGGATGGCGGCGCGGTAGTTCGCCGGAGAGAGGCCGAAGACAATTTTGAACCGGCGGCTGAAGTGATAATAATCCCGATAGCCGAAGTGCAGGGCGACCTGACTTACCGGCAGATCTCCCGTCTCCAGCAATTCCGCCGCCTGCCGCATTTTGAATTGTTCGATATACGCTTTGGGGAGCAACCCGGTCTTGCGCAAAAATTCCCGGCGCAGAGTGTCTTCCGAAACATCCATCAATTCGGCAAGTTCGCTCACCTGCCACCAATGATCCGCCGGAGCTTTCCGGATGGTTTCAAGCAGAGATTCCAGCGGGTCGATCCGTTTTTCGTTGTTTTCGTAGAGATCGAGCAGTATCTCCTGAAGCATCACCGCCGCCCGTAAACTGCTGCTGAATGCCGGATCGCGGAGCAATTCCGCCAGCGGTTTCAATATCCGCACCGGATTTCCCCCGTAGATCCCTGACCGCAGTACACCTTTTTTGCGCAGCGCATCCGCGATCGAACCGCAGAAACAGACGGCATCTTCCTGATAACTTTTCCCTCCGGCGCCGCCGTAGCGGTGGTATTCGCCCGGGCAGATAAGTATCATATTGCCTGGTTTTACTTCACGGACGATACCGTTAAGCTCCAGTTTTCCGCCGCCGTCATACATCTGGGATAAAGAGTAAAAATCAAAGACCCGCAAATTGCGTTTTTCAAAATCATCAACTTTGGTACAGTTTCCGGCGGCACCCCGGATGACCCACAGCCCGTACTCGCGCTGAAACTCCGGCATACGGGCGATCAGCCGGTGAAATCCGCGCGCTTCATTGATTTCGACATTCGCAATGATTTCACGTTTATCAAAATTTTCCCGCTGCGATATTTCAACATCACATTTGCGTTTTTTATCCATCCGCTTTTTTTCCTTCCGGTGTATAATATATCACGAACAAGCAAGTTTTCAACAAATACAAGGAATTTTTTTATGCGAGAAACAATCAAAATCGCCGTTATTGCCTGCGGTAACCGCGCCCGCGGTGTGGTGAACCGTCTGCTCAATGCTTCAAACCGGAAAGTCGATATCGTTTCAGTTTACGATCCGGATCCGGCGGAAATGGATTTCGCCTGTGATGCCTGGATGGCATCTGATGCCAGACATTGCGCTTCAAGTCTGGAAGCGATAAACACTCCAGGTGTCGAATGGGTGATGATTTTTTCTCCCAACGCATTTCACAAACAGCATATCCTGGAAGCTTTCGCGGCGGGCAAAGATGTCTTTACCGAAAAGCCGCTGGCGACCTCCATTGAAGACTGCAAAGAAATTTATGATGCGTACAAGTCCAGCGGCAGACTTTTTGCCACGGGGTTTGTCCTGCGCTACAGCGAACTTTACCGCAAAATAAAATCCCTGCTCGACAGCGGCAAATTCGGTTATCTTATGACAGTCGAAGCCAATGAAAATATCCGCCCCGCACACGGCGGCTATATTATGTGCAACTGGCGGCGGAAAACAGAGATTTCCGGTCCCCACATCCTTGAGAAGTGCTGCCACGACCTCGATCTTATCGAATGGTTCGTCAACTCCTTGCCTTCCAAAGTGTATGCTATGGGCGGCAGAGATTTCTTCAAAGCTGAAAACGCCCACCTTGAAGCAAAATACGGCGCGGATAAATTCCATTGCTGGCGCGATGCCCACAAACTGCCGTCGCCGTTCCACGACGATACCGATCTGATGGACAATCTGATAAGTGTTGCCGAATTCCGCAACGGCGTGCGGGTGAGCTTCAACTGCACTATGAGCAATATCATTCCGGAACGCAGAATGAGTTTTCATTGCAGTGAAGGCAATATCATCATCGACCTTTACAAATCGGAGATCCGTTACCGCAATATCGCCGACGAGGGCGAAACTGTCATCCATTATGCCGATTCCGACAGCCACGGCGGCGGAGACCGATTGATTATGGAAGAGCTTTTCGACACGATGTGCAACGGCACGGAACCCAAGTGCAGCGGCAGCGAAGGATTGGAAAGTGCGATCTATGCGATGGCACTCGATCAGGCGGCGCAGAGCGGAAAAATCGTCGACCTTGAACCGGTCTGGCAAAAGCTTGAGCGCTGAATTTCAGCGCTTCCTGCGCGGGATCGCAATCATTCTCCCGTTTTAACTGCGGGCAGGGGCGGCAGCTGAAAACGTATATATATGTCATAAATTTCAACTTCGGATTGCAAATAGCGGTTATATATGTTATATTAACCCGGATCAAACTGTTGTAAATATTCAAGAGGTGAAATATGACAAAAAATATTTTTATTGCAGCGGCAATTTTTTTCGGCAATATGCTCTCTCTGGCGGCGGTGACGGTGCCGGATATTTTTTCCGACGGCGCGGTGCTGGCGAAGCGGGAGGATGTCCCTGTCTTCGGCAGAGGAACGCCCGGCGAAAAAGTTACCGTCAAATTTGACCGTAAAGTATTCAAAACCACCGTCGGCGCCGACGGAAAATGGGAAGTCGTGATGGATTTGAAAAATTCTCCGGCAGGCCCCTTTGAACTGCATATCAACGATAAAGTCATCAAAGATGTCGTTGTCGGCGAAGTGTTTCTGGCTTCCGGTCAGAGCAATATGGAATTCAAACTCTACCGGGCGGAGGGGTTCAAAGAGATCGTCAAACTGCCTCCCAATAAATTCCTCCGTTACTTCAAAGTTAAAAACCATTATGCCGCTTCCCCCATTTCCGAAGTGCAGGGCAAATGGGTCTCCGCCGATCCTGCCACTCTGGTGGAATATTGCGCTGTCGGATATTTTTTCGCCAAAAAGCTTCACGATACGCTGAACGTTCCGGTGGGCGTGGTCAATGCCAGCTGGGGCGGAACCGCGCTTGAATGCTGGATGAGCAAAGAAAGTCTTGCTCCGTTCCCCGAAACTGTGGCGATCGGCGATGCCCGTTTGGAAGCATTGAATACCCATCCGGAGCGTTTGCAGAAGTTTCTCAAAGCCAATTCCGCCTGGGAAAAGAAATACGGCAGAACCGATATCCCCGTGAAGTTCCCGCCCGAAGATGCCAAGTGGCTCCCGCACTCCGGCGATGTCCGCGGCGGCGGAATCTGCTGGCTGCGCAACCGCATTACGCTTACCGAAAAGGATGTCAAGGATCGTCTGCGGATCTATTTCGGCCGTATTTATGCGCCGATGAAAGTTTTTATCGACGGTAAAGAGGTTGCCGACGGGGATTTGGAAACTGCCTGGAGTTATTCGCAGTTCGGCGTTTACGTCCCTGCCGGAACATTTACCGCCGGAACCCACGAAGTTTTGATCCGCTACTGGATCTCTCACGACAAGATGCATATGCCGCAGCCGTTCCGTTTCGGCAGCTTCAATATCGACGGCAAAAACTGGGAAATTTACCGCGAAAAAAGTTTTACGGTATGCTCCGGAGATATGCTTGAAGAATGCCCCGCGCCGTTGGGACAGGCGCCTATGCCGGAACGTCAATGGTCACGGCTTTACAATGCGATGATCCATCCGCTCATCCCTTACCGTTTTTCCGGAATGCTCTGGTATCAGGGTGAGGGCAACGCTTCGCGCTATGCCAACTACGGCAAGGTTTTCTCGTCGCTTATCACCGATTGGCGAAAGAAGTTCCGGCATGAAGATCTGCCCTTCTATTTCTGTCAGCTGCCGTCGTTTATGATGCCGTCCGAAAACCCCGGAAACTGCGGCAACTGGCCCTATTTGCGCCGGGAACAGTATGAAGCGTCGAAGCTGCCCGGTACCGGTATGGCTGTAACCACCGATGCCGGTGAGTGCCGCGATATCCACCCGCTGAACAAAAAAGTTCCCGGCGAACGTATGGCGGCGCTGGCATTAAAATATATGTACGGTAAAGATATCCCGTACAAAAGTCCGGAAGCGGTCAAAGCCGTCCGGCACGGCAAAAATATTGAAATCACTTTTTCACACACCGACGGCGGTTTTGCTGCCGCTGCGATCCCGGAAACTATTCCGCTCAAAAAGAGCAACCGTACCTTTACCAGACTTATCCGCCGTTCTCCGGAAGCTCAACTGGAAGGATTTGCCCTGTGCGGAGCTGACGGCAAATGGTTCTGGGCGGATAAGGCGCAGATCTCCGGAGAAAAAGTGGTTATTTCCAGCAGTAAAGTTGCAATGCCTGTCAAAGTCAGATACAACTGGAGCAATTTCCCCTTGGGCAATCTCTACAGCAAAGCCGGATTCCCCGCCGCGCCGTTTGAACTGCCGGTATCTGAATAAAAGTCTGTTCTGCGTTATTTAAAACGATACTTCGTCGCAGTCAAGCGGAATGGATTTGTTGTTGAAAGCAATATCAGGAAGGTCGGTTTCGAGCGGTTCCGAGGTGTAGTTTTTGAAAATACAGCCGCTCAAATTCAACAAACTGACGTGCGAAACGCGGGTTATGAGCAGGTGGTCGACCAGCCGCAGATCCATCTGCTTGAGAAAAGTTTTCAACTGCGCAGTAGCTTTGATATCTGCATCTGACGGACGGCAAACGCCGTTGGGGTGGTTGTGGGCGATGATGACGCCCGAAGCGTTGTTGCGCAAAATGCCGCCGGCGATATTCTGCGGATAAAAACTCACCTTGCGCGGGCAGCCGGTTTGAAATTCAAACCCCTGCACACGGTTGGAAGCGTCCAGATAGATCATTGCCAGCACTTCGCGGTTTTCCCTGCCGATTCTGGATTGGAGATAGCGCACTGCCGCCAGCGGATTTTCGATAAGGTTGCCGGAAAGCATTTCATTTTCCCGCAAAGACTCGTTGAGTGCGGGGAAAAAGGTCAGCAGTGCGGCGCTGTTTTCTTTGATGCCGGGAACTTCCATCAGCATTTGCGGCGAAGCATTGAGTACGCCGTCAACGCTTCCGAACTTGGTCAGAAGAGTTTTGGCAAGCATTTTGACATCTTTCTGCGGAATGGAATAACAGAGCAGCAGTTCAATGATCTCGTGCGGAGCAAGAGCCTTCAAGCCGCAGCGCAAAAAGCGTTCCCGCAGCCGTTGCCGATGCCCGGCATTACCGCTTGACAAAGCCGACTTTTCTTTCATAACTCCTCTCAACTCAACACTCTGACCCCATAGGGAAAAACCGCGCTTACAATATATCAAATTCAGAAAATTTTCAAGCCGTTTCCGAAGAAAATCCGGATTTTTTCTGAAAAATTCAGCAATCAGTAATTTTTCCGCCGTTTTCCGTTGTAAATCCGGATTTTCTGATGCGGAAAAGAGCCGTAAAAACGGTGAAAGTGCGCGGGATTTTGGTTGGATGGGAGCCGCGGAGGTGGTCTGGCGGTTTTTCCGCAGTGTGAAGTGACGATCTTTTATCAAAATCTTCCTGTCATTGCCATCATATTTTATTGCCCCTTCTGATTGTCAGCTTTATTTCCTGTGTTTTTAATTGGGATTTTCTCTTTTGTTCATAACTTCCAGCAGATACTCTTCTGTAAGTTCTCCGGAAATATATTTGTTTTGGATCTCTTTGGGCGTGTATCCTGTGCGTTTGCGGATCATCCGGGCAAAATAGTTGCTGTCGGAAAAACCGGAGAGCCGGGCGACTTCCACGATCGAATTGGGGAAATTCAACAGCAGCAATGCTTTTCTCAAACGCAGATTTATAAGATATTCTCCCGGAGGGGTTCCGGTTATCTCCGTGAAATTGTGCCGGAAACAGCTCGGGGACATATTGACCATTTTCGCCAATTGTTTGAGCGAGTAATTCTGGGTGCAGTCTTTTTCCATTATCCGGATTATCTGACCGATCTGGAAAATATTGTTTACCGAAACCGAATCTGCCGGAACGCAGGTTCGCAGCAGCAGCACCAGCATCCGCATAAATTCAAAATAGGCATTTTCCCGCCACCCCGGTAGCCATAAGGTGGTCTCATTGCGGATGATTTCGATGATCGACACCAGTTTGGCAAGGGTTTGTTCATCTACTGAATTGAGTTTTGAATAGCGCTCCTCTCCGGAATATTGAAATTTGAACAAATTGACATATCCGGGCAGATTTTTCAAGTCCACACCGCCGCCGCAGTCAAGAAGTGACGGGTGAAACAAAATATTGTAATGCCGGAAATTTTTTATCTCTGCATAACGGTGTACCATCTGATCCGGAAGAAGAAAGATGTTCCCGGAGTGGACCGGTTCGCTTTTATGGCGGGTTTCAATGTTCGCAGAACCGCTGCATACCACGACCAGTTCATAAAAGTCATTGTGCCGGTGCCATTTGTCGCTTTTGAACCGGTAATCCGGCATAGTGATTTTCAACGGCAGACCGCTGTCTTTGAAAAATATACTGCCGGAAAGATTTTCTTGAAGCTCAATTTTCATCTTTTTTCCGCATTAAGACATTTTGTGCTAAAATTCGGACACATTGTTATTTGCGTTTCAATAAATATTTTCTATATTAATATAGAGCAAAATAAAGCTGTTTTCAAATATGCGATGGGTGTGAAGCTGAAAAAAGAGAAAAATATGTTGAATTGCAGTTTAAAAAATTTTTCTTCATATAAAGACAGTAAATCCTGCTGCGGCAATATCGCCGATATCCTTTTGCATTCTCATGTACAATGGATGATTTCAAAATTGTGTACCATAACAAATAAGGTTTTAGATCTGCAACAAACCAACTTAACATAAAGGAGCGGCAGAATGAAAAAACAAAACCGGAATCGGCATTGGAACAGTTTTACTCTTATCGAGCTGTTGGTCGTGATTGCCATAATTGCAATTCTTGCAGCACTTCTGCTTCCGGCTCTGCAGCAGGCACGTGCCAGAGGTTCAAGCACCAACTGTATGAATAATCTCCGGCAGATCCACACCGTTCTTGTGTCCTATGCCGATGAATATGACGGTTATCTTTTCACGATTTACAGCAATGAGCAGTGGCCGCTTTCGTTTCACAATGACAAAGCGATGCTCGGCAGATACAAACCGCAGAAGCTGATCGACTGCGGCAGCAAAAACAGCCAGAAAGTGAAAGATTATTATCCGCGCAGCAGTTATGCATTCAATCTCTCTCTGCAATACTTTGACGGCAAGGAGGAGCTGAAAAACTCCCAAGGCACCAATTACACCAAATGGCCCAAACTGGAAAAAATCAACAAAGGCAGTCTGCTTTTCGGAGATTCCAAAGCTGCCCGCTTCACCAGCGGCCCCAATCGGGTTTTCGCCTGGGATCGCTTCAGAAGCGAAAAGCAGATCACCGATTGCCATGTTAAAAAAAGTGCCAATTACCTTTTCCCCGACGGCAAAGTTTTGAATCTCGGTTACTCCTATATGTACAGCCGGGGCGAAGCTTATATCAATCCGAGCAAACCTGCCGGTGATTATATCACCTATGCAAAATGAATAATACAGGAAATATTTTATGAAACAACTTCTTACCATATCCGCCGCGGTGCTGCTGGCTTCATTCTTGTCTGCGGCAAAGGTGAATTTGAGCGTATACCCCTATCCGGCAACTGCCAACATCGAGTCAAGTTTGATAATTCCGGAACAGTTCAGCGGCACTGAGAATGCCGAGCTGATAATAACTTCTCCAGATGGCAAAGTAAAAAAATATGTGGTGAAACCGGTGAGCGGCAAACCGTTTTTCAAGTGGAAACCGGAGATGACCGGATACCATAAGCTGGAACTCAAAGGGAAAAATATTTCTGCCGTGCGGAATGTTCCGGCAGTCTGGCGGCGGATGTACTTTTTCGGTTGGACTGTTCCGACCAAAGCTCCTGAATTGGCAAAGTATCCTGTCTTGGGTTCATGTGGTGTCGTCATCAAGGGGAATCCTGCGGTCTATGCGGAATATCGCAAATACGGCATCCGCCCCCTGGCGTATGTTTCATTCCGTGCAGCTGAAATAAGATTGAGTGATCCCATTGAAAAAAATGTGGATAAACTTGTCAGAAAGTGGCAGGGGATATTGCGTTCCGGGGCCGATGGCATATGGATTGATGAAATGGGGTGTTATCCGGATGAAAAAGGTTTGGAACTGATCCGGGTTTTCGGTCGGGCATTGCAGCAGCTGAACAAGCTGCATCCGGATAAACTGGTGATTCTCTGCAACGCCGGAACCACCCAGCGTGAACAGGCCGCTATGTGCCGGAATGCCAATGTGATCCTCTGTCCGGAAATTTATCCTGACTGTGTGAACGGTGTCTTCGGTGCCGTCAGTTTTGAAAAATATCTCGACAGCCGCATCCAGATCCTGCGCGAAAACGATATGCTTTTTGAACGCGGCTACGGCAAAAAATCCAATCCTGCCAGTTACCGGCGCGGCTGCGGCGTGATCCTGCTCGGATTGAACAACTGCTTCAGCGTGGTCGAAGAACCCTTCAATTCCAAACTCGAACACTATGTCCGCTATATCAAGAAAAATGCTCCCGAAATGGGCGGACTTGCCTTCTGGAGCAGCGGCGGTGACAGGAGATATCTGGAAAAACATATCCCGTACCGGCTTCAGAATGATCTGCTTGAACGTTACTACATCTCTCCGGTGCTGGATGTGCGCGGGAATTACTGTTCGGATTATGCTCCGGTCAAAGGTAAAAAGTTGACGGTTTCCTGCGAAGTAGCTAATATCGGCGGCATGAAGCTTTATCGTCCTTACACTTTGAGAGCTTATGCGGTCGACCCGACTGGCAAGCGTGAGTTGATTGGAGAAGCCACCCGCAAAGTTATCGGTGTCGGTATGGGGGATGTCCCGGTCGGTATTTCAGCGGAAAATGTCATCACCTGGGAAAATGAGGGCAATAAATATATTGCCACCAACCGTAAAGGAGCATTGAAAGCGGTAAACCTCGGTCGGCATACGATCCCGTTTGACTTTACGCCGCAGATGAAAGGCATCTATCGTCTGGTGTTTGAATTGGATGCGCCTGAGGATATCGCCGTTATCAACAGCAGTTCTTTCAGAGAGCTTTATGTCCGGTAATCAATGGAGAATATTATGAACAAACGTTTTTTACCCTTGTTTATCCTGCTGTTCCCATTGTTTTTGAGTGCGGCTGCTCCCAGGATAACCGGACTTAAACACGACTCCTCCCGTGGTAAAACTATCATCAGCTGGAGCAATATTCCGGCAAAATGCGGCGTGGTCGTATTCCGGAGCAATCGTAAACTTGATCAGAACGGAATGTTTTTTGCCGAAAAATTTTTTTTTGATGCCGGAAAATCTTCCGGAGAGATAACGGTCAAGGGAAGCGGCGTTTACTACTATCGCATCTCGGCGATGAATGCCGGACGCCGCCGGGTCGGACAGCTTTCAGCAGAACACCGGATCGATGAAAAAGACCAATCTGTTCCCCTCGTCCCGGAAGCGCAAATGCATCAGCGCGGCGGCAAAATCACTTTTACCGTGAAACATCCACTTGGCAGCGATGCGGCAAAAACGGTTCTGCTCGGCAAAGATCAGGTCAAAGGAAAGCCGATCGTTATCGCTGAATTTCCGGCAAAGCAGAAAGAGGTCACGCTTCCATCATCCATAACCTGCAATTTTGTTTCAGTGACTTCGGCGGACTCTTCCGGAAACCGCGCCCCTGAAGGGCGTTGGTTCTTCTGCGGAAACAAGATGAACCTCGGAATATCCACCGACCGCCGGATCTCAAAAAACCGCGATATCAAATTGGGAACCCGCTATTTCCTTACCGGCAAACCGGGCAGGGTATCCTTCACCATCCGCAATAACGGCCGACTTCAGGGCAGAGCGGATGCGGTGATAAAGGTCACTGAAAAGGGCGGTAAGCCGAAGGTGGCGCTCCGCAAAAAGCTGCCGGTCATTGCTCCGGGGGGAAAGACCGAGCTGGTTTTTCAGTATACTCCGAAGGTTTCAGGCGCGATAAAAATGGAACTGGATTTTTCCGCCGCTGATGATGCGGATAACCGCGACAACCGTCTGGCATTGGAACTGCACAGTACCGACCGTCCGGTTTATTTCTTCTGGTACGGCGGCAATGTTATGGATCTTGAATATGCCAATTGCGCGGCAGTCGCCGCCAGCGATATCGCTGAATTCACCCGGCGCGGCGGCAAGCCGCTGGTCATTACCGGCCGCACCAAATCCCCCTCCGGGAACCATTATTGGGATGCGATATCCCGTTCCGGTTATCACGGGATGCAGCTGGACGAGATCGGCGGCACCATCAAAGGTGAAGACTTTATGCCGGCAGTATACGATCTTAAAAAGAAACATCCTGAAACTTTCGTCGCGGTGTGGAACATTGGTCCCTACATCCGTCCGGCGATCCGGGATGCTTTGAAGAAGCGGAAATTTGAACTTATTATGTGCGAAATTTATTTTTCCGATGTTCCCGACAGCAAACGTCCGGCGGAGTTGGAGTCGCTGCGTTCAAAGGTGCAGACCATCGTCAAAAACGGCGGAGCGGAAAATGTTATCGTGGGACTTGCGACCAAGAGCAACTACCGCGGCTGGAACAGTACACCTCTCCGTCAGGCGGAATTTGTCGCGCAGCAGATAAAAGTTGTCAGGGAAACCGCACCGATGATGCCGGGAATAGCATTCTTTTCCAGTGATAATGACCCGGCTTTTCTGAAAAAAGTTGATGAAGCCTGTAAAAAATACTTTCTTGAATAATCTGTAAAAAAGGAGAATAAAAATGAAAATCAGTAAACTTATGTTGTCCGCCGCAGTACTGTCTGCATTCAGTTTTGTTAACGCCGAAGAGCGGGTATTGAATATGGATTTCTCCGAAGCTCCGGAAAAAATCGAGGAAGTCCGTACCAAAACCGGCGGTAAACAGCCCCGGGAAAATGTTGATTTTTATATCGCCATTCCGGCGACTGAGGGTAAAGATTTTTCCTTCAGCTGTCTGCTCAAGCCGACCGGTATGCGGGCATACTCCGGTTTTTCTGTCGGTATCGGTGCGCGGCAGATGACCTCCCGTCAGTTTACTGCTCAGCTGCGTCTGGGGGATGGAAACCGTTCATCTTTGAGCTTTATGTCTAAAGGAAAGGCATTGGCCAAACCCGCCAGCCGCTTTAAAATCGAACCTGTTACCATCACTATCCAGTATACCGCCGCATCCAGCAGTATGAATTTTACTGCTGTCGGCAAATCCGGTACTGTGATTTCAAAAGTGGAAAATATCCCGGTGCGCTTCAATAATTTCTCCGTCAACAGCATTCTGGTATCTGTTATTGATAAGCCCGGCGCCGGAGAAGCTTTCCTCTTCTACAATGCCAAAGCTCAGCAGCTGGAAGGCAAGAGCTACCTCAATGCCTCCTATTTCAGCAGTTTTGTTGTGGATGACATAAAGATCACCTACGGTGAATAAAAATTGAATTTTTTTTGATATTGCGATTGACTATTCGGCAATCTTGCTTTATCTTTGATGCAAGTGATTTGATCCTTTAAAATTTGCGGATGATCTTATGCGAAAAGAGTGCAAAAATATGTCGGGCGGCGGTTTGAACGCTTTTGATTTGAGAGTAAACGGTCTTGCCGGGTACAACTGGATCGGGGATACGGTTCCCGTACTTTCGTGGAAAATTTCCGGTCCTAATGGAACTATGCAGCAGGCGTACCGCATTTGTGCGGCTTCATCTGAAGCACAGCTCGAAACTCCCGATCTCTGGGATTCCGGCTGGGTGGAAACCGAAAACTCGACCGGTATCATCTGGGGCGGTCAGGCTTTGAGTTCCCGTCAGCAAATTTTCTGGCAGGTCGCCGTCCGCGATCAATATGGCAATGTGTCTGATTTTTCAGAAACTGCCGCCTTTGAAACCGCTCTGCTTTCCAATCGGGAGTGGCGCGCGCATTGGATATATTTCAATGGCGGCAATCCCGCCGTCTCTTCGCCCTGTCCCTATTTCCGCAAAGAGTTTGAGTTGAGCAAATCCATTGCCCGCGCGGTGCTTTATGTTTCAGCACGCGGACTCTTTGAAGCGCGTATCAATGGTCAGCGCATCGGTGAAGATCACTTCGTGCCCGGCTGGACGGATTTCAAACAGCAAGTTCAGTATATGTCTTACGATGTGACATCAGCTTTGAATATTGGAAAAAATGCGGTCGGCGCCATTCTCGGTGATGGCTGGTACTGCGGATATTTGAGCGGCAGGGTGCGGAATTTTTACGGCAAACATCCCGAACTGCTCTTTCAGTTGGAGATCAAATACGCTGACAATTCAAGAGAAATGATCCTTTCAGGCAAAGATTGGAAATGTTCTACCGGCCCCATACTTTCCTCGGATATCTACGATGGCGAAGAGTACGATGCCCGCCTGGAATTTCCCGGCTGGGATATGCCGGAGTTCGATGATTCCCAATGGAGCAGACCGTCGCAGAAAAAGGTCGCTTTGAAAGCTCCGCAGCTGGTGCAAAAATGCTGTCACCCGGTGCGCCGCATCATGAAACTCAAGCCGGTGAAGATACTCAATCCGCAAAAGGATATCTACATCTGGGACTTCGGGCAGAACATCTCCGGCAGGATGAAAGTCCGCCTCAAAGGCGCCGCCGGGCGGCTCTATTCTTTCCACTTCGGAGAGATGCTCAATCCCGATGGTACTTTGTACAATCTCAACTACCGCAGTGCCAAGTCCATTGATTACTACACCTGCCGCGGGCCGAAAGAAGAGTATGAAGAGTATGAACCGCGCTTCACCTTTCACGGATTCCGCTATATGCAGATCAATGGATTCCAGTATTCCGGTGCGAAACTGGAAGATATTGAAGCTGTCGCCGTGGTTATGCACTCCGATTTGGAAGTTACCGGCAGTTTTGAATGCGGCATAAAAAAGGTCAATCAGCTTTACAGCAATGTCTGCTGGGGACAGCGTGGCAACTTCTTTGAAGTTCCGACCGACTGCCCGCAGCGCGATGAACGTCTCGGCTGGACGGGAGACGCGGAAGTTTTCGCCGCGACCGCCGCTTACAATATGAATGTCAGCGCCTTTTTCCGCAAGTACCTGCGCGATCTGCGCGAATCCCAGCGTGCGGACGGCGCGGTTCCCTGCATCGTGCCGAATCTGTTTGATTTCAACTGGGGCGCCGCGGCATGGGCGGATGCGGCGGTTCTGATCCCGTGGGTGATGTATCAGCGTTACGGTGAAAAAAACATTTTGCTTGAGAGTTTCAACTCGATGAAAAAGTGGGTGGACTACCAGAAAGCAACTTCAAATTCATTGTTGCGCCCCAAGACGATGTTTGGTGATTGGCTCTCGCTCTCCAAGGTGGAAACTCCGTCGGCATTTATCGGAACCGCCTTTTTTGCCGAAACCGCCCGCATCGTCGGTGAAGCCGCCGGACGGCTCGGAAAGAAAAAGGATGCCGCAGCTTATGCGGCGCTTTCCAAAGAGATCAAAGCGGCGTTTGTCAGAGAGTTCGTTGACGATTCAGGACTGTTGAAAATTCAGAGCCAGACCGCCTGCGTGCTGGCACTGCAGTTTGAACTGCTGCCGCCTGAACTGATGAAAAAGAATGGCGAACTACTGCTGAAACTTGTCAAAGAAAACGGCAATAAACTTACCACCGGCTTTGTCGGTACGCCGTGGCTGACCTCGGCATTGAGCAAGTGCAAATTTTTTGAAACTGCTTACGATCTTCTGCTTCAGGAAGAGTTCCCGTCGTGGCTGTTCTCTGTCAATCAGGGCGCGACCACCATCTGGGAACGCTGGAACTCCTACACCATAAAAGACGGGTTCGGCAATGTCAATATGAACTCCTTCAACCACTACGCTTACGGCGCAGTTGCCGAATGGATGACCGCCAATGCCGGTGGTTTGCGGCTTGATAAAGATTTCCCCGGCGGCAAAGTTATCGTATTTGCTCCCGAAGTCGACCGCCGTATGAAGTTTATCAACTGCAGTTTGGAAACTCCTTACGGTAAAGCTTCAAGCAAGTGGAAGTTCGTTTCAGATACTCTTGAGATGCAGATATCTGCGCCGTGCAACACCAGTATCAAGGTGCGCCTGGCGGATATTGAAGCGGAAAAGGTCACTCTTGACGGCAAAGAGATCTCCGTTAAAGAGTTTGAGCTTCCCAACGGTTCCTATGAAATGAAAATCAAATTGAAATAAAATCAAAAATTCAGGTTGCTGTTATGAAAAATGCTTTTATCACTGTCGATTTCAAGAAAAAAAACGGAAGAAAGATAAAACCGCTTCACGGCGTAAATAACAGCCCGATGAGTTTGTATGAACCGCCGCCGGGCTTCAAGGAAGCGGGGATCCCCTTCTGCCGCCTTCATGATACTGCGGGAGCTTACGGCGGTGCGCACTTCGTGGATATTCCCAATATTTTTCCTGATTTTGATGCCGACCCTGCGGATCCCGCCTCTTATGATTTTGCTTTGACCGATGCCTATCTGACCCAGCTCGATGCCGCCGGAACTAAAATCTTTTATCGGCTCGGAGTGACGATCGAAAATAATTTCCGGATCAAAGCCTATCACAACCATCCCCCGAAAGATTTTAAAAAGTGGGCGGAGATCTGTGCCGGAGTGGTGCGGCATTACAACTGCGGCTGGGCAAACGGTTTCAAGTTCAATATCGAGTACTGGGAGATCTGGAACGAACCGGAAAATCCTCCTATGTGGAGCGGAACCCGGGAGGAGTATTTTGAACTTTACCGTGTCGCTTCTCTGCGCTTGAAAGAGGAGTTCCCGGAGATCAAAGTCGGCGGCTATGCTTCCTGCGGATTTTATGCCGTGAACCGCCCCGGATGCACCGATTTTTACAAGGGATTTGTCACCTGGTATGATGAATTTTTAAAATTTGTCACCGCTGAAGAGACCCGTTGTCCGCTGGATTTCTATTCCTGGCACCTCTATTCCGCCGATCCGCAGGAGATAATCCTTCACGCCAATTATGTTGACGCCAAGCTCAAAGCCGCCGGTCTGGATAAGGTCGAAAATATTTTCAACGAATGGAACTATATGACTAAAAATCTGGAACGCCGTTTTCTGGAAATGCAGGATAACGAGGGAGCATCTTTTGTCAGTTCAGCCTTCTGTCTGATGCAGTCATCTCCGGTGGATAAGGCGATGTATTACGATGCTTATCCGGCGCGTCCCTATTGCGGATTGTACAAGTTCCCCGGCAGAAGCACGACCCACACCTATTCCGCATTCTTTATGTGGAATAAGCTCTATCAGCTCGGCAATGAGTTTGAATCTGCAACAGAGGGCAAAAATGTCTATGC
Organism: Victivallaceae bacterium; assembly: GCA_045653515.1. GTDB lineage: Bacteria > Verrucomicrobiota > Lentisphaeria > Victivallales > Victivallaceae > UBA1784. The sequence continues at coordinate 15,322 of JAZOMB010000010.1, forward strand.
CTGTGCCGCCGGGAACAAAACCGGTAAAGCTGTGATCATCGCCAATTTTGATCCCAAAGGCGTCAGGGTGAAACTGGATTTCAAAAATGCTTCCACAGAAAGTTTTGCCGGTTGGATCATCGACCGCAAACGTAACAATGTACCTTTCAAAGTTGGTGATGAGATCGTTCTCGGCCCCTATTCGACCGTACTGTTGAGTACTGTCGCTCCGGTCAAAGAAACTGTTGCTGAAGCCTCGCAGAATGGTATCCATGCCGGATTGGATGACGGGGCAAAGAAGAACAAAAAGAATTAACTGTTACAGTAAAAATAAATGATCGAATATTGTGAAAAATATGTCAAGTGCGGCGATACCGCCGTATATGATTTCGGAAAGGATGCATTTGCATATCTCGAAGTGTCGTGGGATGGCGATGAAGAGCTTGAAATCGCTGTCGGCGAATGTGTTTTGAACAATGCCATCAATCGCGAGCCGGGGAAGTTCCGTTACTTTAAAAGTATAAAAATGCAGCAGAAAAGCCCCGGGAACTGGCAGCGTCTGGAATTGCCGAAACACAAATCACCTTACCCGGACGGCAATCCGCCGCTGCCTTATCCGGCAGAAGCCGGCGGCGAGATCGCGCCATTCCGTTATGTGGAAGTGCGTGGTGCCAAAGGCGCGGTGAAACTCCGGCGCGCAGCGATTTTCCCCGAATGGGACGAAAACGCTTCCGCTTTTGAATCAGACGATGCGGCTCTCAATAAAGTCTGGGATTTTTGCAAATATTCGATGAAAGCTACCGCCGCATTTGGAAAATTTATCGACGGAGAACGGGAACGCGTTCCGTATGAGGGGGATGCTTATATCAATCAGTTGGGATTTTTCTGCTGCAGCGCAGACTATTCCATTGCCAGATCGACATTGGAGCATTTTGAAAAACTGCCGACCTGGCCGACCGAGTGGCAACTGCTGACTCCGCTTATCGCATTGGATTATCTGCTGTATTCAGGAGATCAGGCGAGCATTGAAAAGTGGATGCCGTTTCTGGAGAAGTCATTGCTGGGTTCAAGTGCTGATAAATATGGCTTCATCGGCAAAAAGGAGAAGGGCGATATCGTTGACTGGCCGCCTGCGGAACGCGACGGGTATGAACTGGGCGAACGGAACGCAGTCCCGAATTGCTACCGCTATGCCGCGTTGCTTGCGATGTATAAATTGAGCGGAAAGAGAGAATATCTTTCTCAGGCAGAAACGCTCCGCCGCAATATCAGAGAAAAATTTCTGCGCGGCGGATTCTGGAGAGATAATCTTGAAAGCGGCCATTATTCGCTTCACGGCGCGATGTTTGCTCAGGTGTTCGGCGTCACTGAAGCGGCGGAGTACGGTGCGGTAAACCAATTCCTTATGGAACGCGGAATGAAATGCAGTGTGTATGGCGCACAATTTCTTCTGGAAGCGTTTGCAACTCTCCGGAACCCTGAAATGATGCTGAAGCTGATGACTTCCAGCGGTGAGCGGTCTTGGCTCGGTATGATGGAGCAGGGGGCCACCATCAGTATGGAGGCGTGGAGCAATCAGGCGAAACCGAATCAGGATTGGAACCACGCCTGGGGGGCGGCTCCTGCGAATATCATTCCCCGGTACATAGCCGGTATCCGCCCGGTCAAGTCGGGCTTCCGCGAATTTATACTTGATCCGCAGCCGGGATATTTGAAATCATTTTTCTGCCGTAAACCGACCCTGCAGGGAGCGGTCGAAGTGGAATGGTCAAATGGTCTAGGCACCGTAATTGTTCCGGATGGAACTGCAGCAATTTACAATGGACGGACGTTGTCTTCCGGCAAACACGACCTGTAAGCCGGAAGAATGTTCGCGGGCAGTTTCAGAAAATCAAATTTATTTTTCAAGCTATCTGCGGTTCATCTGTGAAATTATTGTGCTGTATCAATCCGCAAACAAAATCAGTTTGGATTTGCCGCAGTACAACGTATTGTCGGCAATATCTGCTCCGGTTTGCTCTGTCATCGCGCCTTTGCGGTTGTTATGCACCAGAAAATGCGGTACACAGGAGGAGGATATATCCAAACGCAGTTTTTCTCCTGCGCTGATTTTGAAACTGTGCGGCGCAAAACGGAACTTCAACACGACTTTGCCGTCAGGGCGGTATTCCGGATATTGGCGGCATACCGAATCAATATCATCCCGCAGGGAATAGGCAATTTCTTCGCCGTTTTCAGATTTTACCAGATCCAGCCGGGCATAAAAGCAGCTGTCCGGCGCAGTAGTGCTGACTTCCAGTTCCAGCTCGATTCGGCCGTTGCAAATCATTTCCGGCAGTTCTCCGGTAATGAACGAGATAATGTCGTACCGGGAATTGGGCGGATCCTGTATCTGCAGTCCGCCGAAGTTGTTGTAGATACCTCCTTTGAATGATGCCGGGGCATAGGGATTGTAGCAGTAGGTCAAACTGCCGCCGGAAGGTTCCTCTGAAACGAGTTCACGTTCCGGAGTAAGAAAAAGTTCGATTTTCTTTTGTCCGCAGGGCAGATGTTCGGCAGAGTGCCAGCGGTTTTCAAACATCGTGTAATAAATGACTTTGCCGCGTTGGACAAATTCCAGTTCCCGGTTGATGCGGAAATGTTCAAACCAGTTTATCTCCGGCGGCGCAGAGATGTGTTCAGATAATGTCGCATCAGGGAACTTCAACAGGGCATTAGCCGCGTTGTTGAAGGCGTGTTCGTAGGGGGTTATCACCAATGTGCAATCTTTTTTCCGTTCCGGTGGAAGGCTTTCCCACATATCACAGACGCCTTCGGTGTAAATATCATACCACGAAGTTGCAAGATGGACAGGAATATGACTTTTTGCCACCGCTCCGGAATAGTCCGAACCTCCGGCGGGGGTCTGCCAGTAAACATCCCCGGGATCGGAGCGGCTTATTTCATCTTCCAACTGTTGGTTTAATTCGCCGCAGAGTGTGGAGGTAATGCCTTTAAGCGGTCGGGTCTGCCAGGATTCGTTAACGATGCTTTTGATCAGACCGGCGTTTTTGCGATACATACGGACTGCCCAATTGCCGTGCAGACCGGTTTTAAAAAGCCGTTCCGGAAGATGATATTATATCTTTCGGAGTCCTGAACTGCCAGAAATGCCGCCTTGACATCTGCCGGATCGGTGTTGAGATAAGAGTAGTGAACGCTTGCAAGATAACTCTGTCCGGAGAGAAAGAGTTCGCCATTGTAGAAATCCTGTTGGCGGATCCATGCCAGTAAAGCAAGTCCATCGTTTCTTTCGTTGATGTACGGGATGCAGTCGCCCTCACTTGCTCTGCACCCCCGGCAATGCTGAAACACCCGGGCGTAGCCCATCGGATCAAAATCCTGATATTCCGCCGGATCCGCCTTGGCTGCGACATAGGGATTACGGCAGATTATTACCGGATAACGGCCGGCTTTTTCCGGCAGTACGACAAAGGTGTAAAGCTTTACGCCATCAGGCATTTCGACAAAATATTCCTGAAAACGACAACCCATGATCAAATCTTTTTATTCATGAATTTTTTCATAAAAAACACCGGAAAACTGCTTGATATCTCAACGCTTGAGCAGGACATCTTTTTCGTAAGCTGCAATGGTCTGCATGACACCGAAATCATCTGCCATGTTTTGAGATTCACAATAGTAGTTCCAGATACTGCCCCACGGCAGAGTTTTGATCTCTTCCTGTCGCGCCGCAAGCAATCTCAAAGGCGCGTTCAATTCTGGACATAACAATCATTCCCTGATTTATTAAAACGTTTTCTGCTGTTATTTCTGATTGCAAAAGAATGCACCGGAAATATCGAGTTCGTGAGTGAACATCTTTATTCCCAACTCCAATCCCGCTTTGTCGCCGCCGGAGATCATGATTTTGTCATCATTCACCGAAATGCGCCAATCTCTTGCACCCAATGCCGGAACAATGGAACAAATGATCTCTTTTTTGGCAGACGGAGTGTTTTTTACCTCCGGAACTTTTGCGCCGGATATTTTTGCTCCGCTGCTCAAATCAATGCCGCGGTAATTTACTTCCGGGCGGAGATATTTTTCAGCAAAGGGTTTCAAAAGCATCAGATCATCCAAGATGGATTTTTTGAAAAGTTCCGATTCGACCGGCGTCATATCCGGGCCCAGAGTGACATACTGGTAGGGTTTGTCGGTCTGCCGCGCCGAAGCATCATGCTTGCGGAAAGCCAACTTTTTAAGCCGCCGTTTGCTGTTTGCGGAAACTTTTGAGATAGCCGCCGCAAGTTTGGCATCCTGACCGGCTGAAGAAGAAAGTTTCCGCACCAGATACTGCAGATGCCAATTCAGATTGCAGTCGTCGATACCGTCGCGGACACCGTCAACAAATGCGCAGTTGAGGATGGTTTTTTTCTCCGGATCATCCCAGGCAAAAAGCCGCTGACCCCACACACCGAAGACCGGATTGTAACCATAATAAAGCCACTCTTTCCAGCAGGGACCGACCGTCGCTGAACGGAAGTTTTCACTCAACGAAAAGATGTAACGGGCGTAAGTCCTGCCGTATTCAGACGGACGGCGGGTTTCCGGAGTTGAACCGATGAAAATTCCGAAATCTTTCGCATCTCCCAATTCGCCCTTTGCGTTGAGTTCATCTATCTCATGCGCGATCACGGTGTAAACGCCCCAATAGGAGATCGGGCCGAGTTTTTTCAGGATCTCTTTATCCGCCAATGTTCCAAATGTCCATGAAGCACCGCTTTTGATTCCGGCAGCATGCCGCATCGTGATCGCCGGAAGCACCTGTTTTTTGATGCGTTCCGCATCCGGTTCATCAAAAGTCGACATGATCAAATTATAATAACCGTGATCGCGGTAAAACTTTGACAGTTCCCGGTAGAATCCGATATAAGCTGATTTTATTTCATCGTTCCAGTCGATCTCATTTCGCGGCAATTGTTTTCCGCCATTTACCCCTTGCAGGAAACGGTTGATGGATAATCCGCGAATACGGGCGGCATAGAGCCCCTTTTCTGCGTAAATACGGAGAGCACTGAGCATTTCCGGAGAAAATTCCAGTTCCGGGAACGTTTCAAGCTTTTTGAATTGCTCTGCATCGCGTTTCAACGCCTGAGGCAAGGTTTCTCCGGTAGCTTTGATTTTCACATTTGACCAGCGGATCAGAGGCAGGTCAACCTGTATCATGTTATGCAGCCGGAACATCTCCAATGTCGCCGGGCGGTCAGTCGGCAAACTGTATCCCCACGTCCGCAAATCGATTTTGCGCCGTCCGGCAAGTGATACCGGATAGACTTCAGCATTGATCGTGATATTTTTTTCTCCGATTCGGATCGTGTCGCGGTATTTTCCGGGAGCAAGTTTATCCGTGTCAAATCTGACGGCAAAAACTTCCGGCTGTCCGGACTCCATTTTTACCGTTTTTTCTGCGGCTTTGAGAAAATAATTGCCCTCAGCTTCAGCCCACTTGCGCGGCTGACCTTTGCGCAGCAGCGAATACATGGGGGCGGCTTTGGACATCTTGAGCAAAGTGAAATGTTTGTTTTTGGGCGAAGTGACTGTCAACTCCCGGTCTTCGGTACTCTGCACCACAAAAAATTGAGTGTCGCGTTCGCCCACGGCGCTGAAAAAGTTGAGCTTTGAACACATTTCGTGCGGGCGGGGATAGTTCGGTTCAAACTGTGGTCTTGCTTCAGGATATTTGCTCCACATCCGTTGCCAGATCAGTGTTTTTTCGCCCGGGAAGCGGCGTTTTAAATCATCGCCGGGCCTGGCATCCGGAAGCATTTTTACGATATTTCTCATCACTTGAGTATACGATTCCACATCGGCAGGATCCCGGCGGTTGGTACGCAAATATGCGTGACCGATATATATCACTTTTCCCTTGCCGTAAGTGTATTCCATAAGTGCAGCATTGCCACTTTTGTCGGAGGCGACCACCGCTGCTTTTGCCGCAGGCGCGACCCGGAAACGGCTCCCCGCAAGCCACGCCGGAACAGAGGTGATCCCCTGTGCCAGCTGATGATCGGGCTTCCGGATGCTGACATCTTTGCTGCCCAAACGGTTGGTAAACGCGTTACGCAACCCCGGAAATTTTCCTTTCCGGAGCCATTTGCCGCCGAAATTTATTGGAGCCGAAGCAGTCAGCACGAGATTGCCGCCGTTTTTGATATATTCATTCAACTTGCCTATGCCCGCTTCATCGGGGGCAGGGGCGCCCAGCAAAATGAAAACTGTGGAATAGTTTGAAAATTTTTCCACCGGCAGAGCTTCAGTAAAAACCTCATAATTTTTTCCTGCCGGCTGCAAAATTTTCATAATCAGATGATCCGCATCATATTGTGAATATGGAACACATCTCACGATTGCGACCGGCTTTGCGGAAACTCCGGACAGCAGACAGAAAAACAGCAGAATTATGCTTGAAAATTTCAAGTTCACTTTGTTTTTCCTTTCTCTGCTTCTTTCAGAAGTTTCTTGACCTGCTTGCGCCACGGACGGAGACCGCTTTCGTGGTGCATTTCCCGTCTCATCCCTCCGGGGAAAATGTCCGCATGCGCTTCAAGGAAGCGGCCGAATTTATCCCCATATTTGTCTGCTTCGCGCAAGACCTGAAGTCTTTCAGCCGGAGAGAGGTTGCGTTTTGCATTGTCCCAGCTCGCCCAGAACTCCCTGGTGCCCGGCGGCAGAGGGATCTTATAATATTCAGCTTCCTGAATATCTCCGGCAAGCGACATGTTGCAGATCACATCTCCATGACGTCCCAAAGTCCGCAATGCCGTCAGCTGGCGCAAACGCAGTACGGTATATTCATATCCGAGTGCTACGCGGCGAACTTTTTCGGCATAAACCGGATCATCCGCCGCAAGTTTTTTGGCCTTTTCAATGTGTTTTCCGGCTCTGGTCAGCACATCTTCCGTGAATACATCCGGCCATGCCTGAAGCATATTGCGGTACGCAAAACCTCTGAAAACAGATTCTTTTTCAATCAACGCGTTTTCAAAAGTTTCATAATATGCCCGGATCTCCGCGCCGGCTTTACCGAATGCACGATAGAAGCGTTTTAAGAATTTCTCACCATCGGCAGACGGATCCCACATCATCCGGGCGACCAGATAATAGTTGGGGGCATTGTTGATGAAATCCCCTTCCATTTCACCATACATACCGTACAATCCCATTCGGCCGAGTTCAGGCATGCTCCGGGCAATCTCCCGGGTGTAGATATAGGGAAGATTCATAAAGTAATGCATGCCCCAGTATTCTCTGCCGATGAGCCGGGCTTTGATTTTCCGGAATGCTTCAAAACGCTTGAACCAATCACGGCGGATCTCCGGTTTGATAAAATATGCTTTGCTGAAACAGAATGATGTATATAAGTTTTCCGGCCACTCTTTCAAGTTGGTGGGGGCATCCTGATAGGCGGTATAAGCAAACATATTCACTTTCAATCCCGGACTTCTTTTCTGCACCCGGCGGGCGATATCCACAGCATAATCCCAGTGCCGGTTGGAAAGATTCGGTATCTGCTGATTGTAATCAGTTCCCGGCGGATCAAGCTTGCGGCATTCCGCACATTCGCAGAAACCATAGCCATCCGACGGTGAGACCGAAGCCATATCATATTTGCCTTTTTTGGCGAATGCCAGCAGCTGTTCGGTGATATAGTTCCGCACCTCCGGAGAGGATGTACAAAGATGCGGCCCCCGGCGCGAACCTGCGAACAGCGCCATATATTCCGGATGCTTTTGGGCCGCCGGAGTCCGGAAATAATAATACAACCAGGAGTGTCCGGTGAAAAAACGGTAGCCCTGATTGCGGGAGGTGAATGACATACGCATATGCATCGCCCAATCGTTAAAACCGGGATCCTTGTTGAAGTGGCCGGAGCGCAGCATGAATCCCGGCTTCTCCATTCTGGTCATATCGGCGAGGTTCAATCCATTTTTCTTCGGGACATCTTCGCCGGTCACACCCGGCCAGATCCAGGTGATATCCAGCTCTTTTTCCAGAAAGCTTTCCACTCCGTAACGGGTGCCGGTAAATTTGCCGTCATGACCGTAAATGTAGAGCTGTTTGCCCCTGACTGCCACAATAAATGCTTCTGCCGGAAGATCTTTGCGGTAAAAATCCTTTTTTTCAGTTTCCGGGGTCACTCCGAGATGAATGTCCGCGGTATTGTTTTTGGCATCCGACAGAGTTATATCCATTGACTTTTGCAGATATTCCGCCAGAACTTTTTTAGCCTCTATCACGCTCCGTTCAGCTTTGGCAGGCGTCGCGACATAAAGGACTGTGCCGCGCTGCCACTCCAATGCGTACAGCAAGGTGCAGGCAAACAGCAGTATTATTGTAATAATTCTCTTTATCATGATCGTTTCCTTCGCCTCAAGTTATACGGTCAGTACTTTGAACCATCCGAAGTTCCCATGTAGAAGATTTTTCCGATTTCCGGAACATCTTTATAGTTGGTATTCGCTCTGTTATTAGGATTGAGAGCGATGATTTCCGGAACTGACAGCGAGCCGACATTGCCACCCAGATAGGCGATGTTCCACTGACCGCGGTGTCTGGCGTGCCACAAATGATGCGGAACATCACCTTCGGCACGGTTTCCGCGCAATTTCCATTGAGCCGGCTTGCTGCTGTTGCCTGATCCGCCGTATACACCGGCTGACCAATGTCCGGTACCGTCAGCAAAGAGCATCTGCTGAGATGGTTTGGGGCATTTGTTTATTTTTGATTTGTCATCAAAATTGGCATTGATCAGGTATGACAATCCCTGCGGAAGTCCGGTCGGCATGTCCGTCGTAGCCACGCCGATACCGGTCATTTTATAAGATTGCAGCATATCGCTGGCACAATAATAACTCAGCGCGCTGTTGTGATACGGGAACAGCAAAATATGCCAGTACGGAGCTGAAGCCCGGTGCCAGATGATAGTATCGTCATTGTCGTTGGCGTACATTGAATGGGAGGTGATCAATTGCTTGAGATTGGATTGACAATTCGCCTGTTTGCCTTTTTCTCTGGCGTTTTGCAGGGCAGGCAGCAGTATGGCGGCCAGGATCGCGATGATAGCAATGACCACCAGCAGTTCTATCAATGTGAATGCTGATTCAGTTGCGGCACAACTCTTTTTCTGAAATTTCATAGTCTCTGTCCTTTCATCAATTTTTGATTTAGGTTATTGCAAATTGCTTAAATGGTAATTACTCGCGGTATAACTCTTTCCCTGAAATTTTATTATTTCTGTCCTTTCATCAATTCAAAGACGAAGCCGGGGCGGATCGCTTCGGCAATGGTCAGACCGGCAAAACCGGTCGCCTGAACTGCCATACGTCCGTACTGTTCCCGGGGATTGGACATTACGCCGTTCTGCATCGCATTCAACGGCAGACAGAGATAGTGCATGCCTTTTTCCATGCGGTCGCGCAATTCAGCATTTTCTTCGATATATTTGAGGTAATAGCTGAAAAGGTGCGGGATTGCGTTGGATTTGGCAAGTTTCCAGTAATGTCCCAGACCATCATAATGTCCCATCGGTTTGCCGTTGGCATCAAACGCATTGTGGAAAGAGTAGAACATGCTGTCAAACCAGTTGAAGTGTTCCGGCCAGCATTTGAGGATGCCATATTCTCCGAAGATCCATTTTTTCAGGAAGTTTTCCACTTTCTTGCGGAATTCGGGATTTTTGGAAGCAAAATGTGTCCAGCAGACCCCTTCAAGCATATAGAAAATGTGTCCGTAGTCTTCAAGGATAGAGGTGTGCGGTTCCGGATAAAGGTCAAAAAAGATCGGTCTTCCGTCCGGCAGGGTGTTGTCACAGACAAAGGAGACAAAACCTTCGGCGTTTTTCACATAGCGGTCTTCGCCGGAGATGATCCCGTAGCAGGAGAGTGCGGAGCAGACATTGATCGCGCAGCTGTATGTGCTGTTCAGTTTATGTCCGACCCAGATGCCGTTGCCGTAAGAGCCGTTGGGAAGCGACCAGATCGGCACCCAGCAGTCCAGCCATTTTTTGACGGTGGCAAGATAGCGGGCTTTACGTTCCGGATCACGGGTCAGCATGGCGGCCTGCAAAACAGCCTGGCAGTTGGAGCCGTTGTCGGCGAGGTTGAGTTTGCCGCAGCGGATGAGATTTTCGAGTTCTTCGGCGCTCATCTGGTCGGCACGCTGTCCGCGGTAATTGGAGGAAAGTGCGCCGTTGGGCAGCTGTTCACCGCAGTAAGTGTCCAGATAAGGTTCGGCGAATTCAGTATATTCCGGCTTGTTCAGCAAAGCTCCGCCCAGAGACATCGCCCGCAATGCGTAAAAAACCATATACCACTCAAATGCCTTGCGTCCGCAGTAAAGGAACTTGCCGCGTTCCTCCGAAATATACTCCTGTTCCATGATCCAGGAACAATATTTATCCAAAGCTTCTGCTGCACTGTATTGACGATCGTATTCTATAACCATTTTTTATTCCCTTTATTTTGGTTGTTTAAAATTTTTTCAATGGTAAAAACTTATTATCAATGATATTTTTTCCGGTACTCTATCGGAGAAAGCGACATTATTCTTTTGAACTCTCTGGAAAAGTGGAATTCACTGTTGTAACCGCATTCAAAGGCGATCTCTTTTACCATTTTTCCGGATGAACTCAATAACGATGCCGCATGCCGCATCCGGCAGACGGTAAGATAATATCGCGGAGTGGTACCGAGGAGAGCTTTGAAAACTCTTCGGAAGTGCGTTATGGATATTTTCAATTTACTGCTCTCTTTGGCAAAATCCCAGTTTTTGCAGGGGGAATAGGATATTTCGTTGCCGAGAGTGATGATCTTGGATTTCAGCAAGGTATCATATCCGATCTTCTGCTGATTTTTCAGATGCAGTAAAATACTTTCCAATTCCAGCACCGCCTGCGCGTGATGGATCTCTTCAGGGATGAAGCAATGCTGCAGCAATTTCCGGAAGTCAGTCAATAATTTTTTCGGATTATGCACTTTGATAAACGGTTCTTTTTCGTTGACCGGCAGAAAACCGGTTTCGATATATCTCTCCATCCGGGGGCCGCGAAAACAGATGCAAATGTGATTGCGTTTGTTCCCGTACGAAAATGACTGCCCCGGATAAGTGAAAAACACTACAGGAGCATCCGCCGTCACCGGGGCGTTTTCTCCGATATTCAAAGTAATGCTGCCATCATAAATAAATTGAATCCCGCAGTAGTCAAAACGGTGATTCTGATACGCCGTTTTAGTCAGATGATAATCGCCGAACAGAATGAATTCCAAATCATCAAAATATTCCATCTATCACTCTCTGATTTATTAAACTTGCCAAACGTTTTTCACCACGGTGAAGCGTTTTCAAGCAACTATTTTGTCAACTCAACCATACACGTTTGTTTCGATTTGCCGTTGGCGAAATCCGGCACAGCTCCGGAACTCTGTTTTTCCAGCCAATCGCCTGAAATTTCCGGAAATATGTTATGTCCTCCCTCAAACAGAGTCAGCCGCACGGAATTGGAAACCATACGCAAATACACCGTATGTATGCCATACGCCGGATCACTGCTGGCTGCGGCAAGATGTTCCGGTACTTTCCGGTATTTTTCGATGTATCCGATATCTGTTTCTGTTATGCGGTCAGCTTCATCGGCCAGAATGTTGTATGCCCTGATCGCATGTCCGACCGGAACGCTTCCGGTGTGACCGTCGTGTATGCCGGTACTGATATCCACGGGGAGCTTTTTTGCGGCATTGACGAGCCAGCTTTTGGGAGAACGCATTTGTGCTTCTTTCTGTGCGGCAGCTTCGGTTTGCGGATCACCGCCGCAAGCAGTTTCTATATGTTCATCATATTTTGTTCCGGCAGTTTTGCATTGTTTGTGCCAGAGTATAAGATCGTGAATCGGACACCACGCCGAAACCGCACTGAAGAGATCCGGACGCCGGCCTGCCATCAGCAATGCACAATGTCCGCCGCCGGAACCGCCGACCAGATAGATCCTTTTTTCATCCACGGCGAAATTTTGTTTCATATATGCGACTGCATCTTCAATATCGGAAATCACAAAATCGGAACCGCACGCCTCCGGTGTCCAGTTCTCTCCACGGAAATGGGGATAAAGCAGATGCCAATTTTTTTCCCGGCAAAGTTTTTCGTATGCTGCGGCATTGGAATCATACCCGAAACTCCATGTATGCAGGGCAACCAGAAGTGGACGCGGAGCTTCCCCGGAAGCGGTCAATATCATTGACGGTTGCAGGGAGCCGTCAAGTTTGCTCAATATTTCCACTTTTTCCATCGGTGTACCGCCCTCTTATTCAACGTTCCAACTGAAGGTGCTTCCGGCAGTAGATCTCACGTTTTGCCGCCGGCTCATCCTTTATATGATCACGATCTGATCGCCCGGGAAAGGTGATATTTTCCCCCGAATTCCAACTGTAATATGCCATATTAACCACGTTTTTTCAAGTAACTGATGCGGTAACGGCATACTTCAAACAAACATGTTTTTTGATAACATTCCGTTGAAATCTCAATGTCAAGCGCTGGAACGCATACATATAAAAAACATAAAAGCAAAATAAAAAATCACCCGCGATACGGAAATGAAAAAATCTGCTTCAAAATACAAATATTTTTTTCAAAGAAAATGTTCGCATAAGACATGCCATTTAGCACTGTATTATCAGCTGTCCTGCGATTTTAAGCAGGATATATTTTGAAATATGTTTTCATAAAGCGTCGTTAATGATGTCTGTTTTGTTTATGTGAAAGCAAAAAAACTTTCTTGAAAAATCATTGTCGGGGTGATAAATTCTGCACCATGTCCATAATCTTGAAACTGTATTAAAAAGGTGGTGAAATCTATGGAACGTTTGTGGCAAAATGATACTGTCTGCAATGAAAGCGGCATGTTTGCCGGAAAAAACCGGATCGATCTGATGTTTCCGGCGCAGAAAATAGAGCAGGTTTCCCTGCACAGTTCCGGAGAAATTTTTGAAGCAGGAAGAGATTTTTCCCACATTCCGGGAGATGATTTCATCATCAGAACCGATAACTCCCGCATCCCCTGTCTCTCCCCGGAAGCTCTGCGGCCGACCGGAGAAAATGTAAAGCTTTTCCCCGCACCGGGGGCAAATGCGATCAATAATGCTGTTGACGGCGGAAATCTGATTTTCAACAATGAAGAGTTTTTTGCATTCAATCAACTGGATATATCTTACCGCGCTGAACAGATCTCATTTGATGCCGGATTGGACGCGCAGCGTGAAAAACTTCCGAAATTCCGGAAAAAACTTGCCAACGGCGAACCGCTTAAAATCACTCTGATCGGCGACAGCATCAGCGAAGGATACAATGCCACTGAATTTGTCAATGTGCCGCCGTTTGCTCCGTGTTATATGACGCAGGCGGCAATGGTTCTGGGCGAAAATGTCACCTTGTACAACCGCGCCATCCGGGGCACCGGAATTCAACAGGTATCAAATATCGAAGCCGATTATCTGGGTGATGCCCCTGATTTGCTGGTGATCGCCTACGGCATGAACAATTTTTTCCGGATGGCTGCAGATGAATTTATCAGCCGGATGGATTCTCTGATATCAGGATGTCAGGCGGTGAATCCGCATACCGAATATCTGCTGGTTTCTTCTATGAGCGGCAATCCGGATTGGACTCCCACAGCGGCGGGACCGGATGCGGTCTATGCCAAAAAAATGCGGGAATTCGCCGCTGCCGGCGACAGCCATATCGCACTTGCCGACGTTCATAAAGTGTGGCATAAATTTCTTGAACGCAAAGATTTCTATGATCTCACCGGAAACGGTGTCAATCATCCGAATGACTACGGCCACCGGATCTATGCGTCGGTAATATTGGAGCTGTTGACCGGAAAAAAGTATTTTAACTGATATCAGTAACCGGCAACAGGAGATAACTTGTTATGGCGATTATCAATGAAGACCCACGGAAGTACTGGGATTTTGATTTACTGAAGAATCCTCCGGTTTACCGTATTGATGACGATCCGACAAGTGCTTTTGCCGGATTGCAGTCAATTATCTATGACGGGGTCGTTGAAAAAGGTCATAAGACCGCATGTTTTGCCTACATCGCGATCCCGGATGGAGTGATGCCTCCCGGCGGATGGCCGGGGATCGTGCTGGTTCACGGCGGCGGCGGCACCGCCTTTGCATGGGCGCATCCGGAAGATGCAAATTTTGTTGCACTGCGCGTTACCGCATCCAGCTTCTATTATAATTGTTTGCAGTATATGATCACATTTGCCGGGATCACAGGACATTCAGAGGATGCAGTTGAATACAGAAGACGGTCGGAGCGCGTAAAAAACTCGTTCAGAAAAACATTCTGCCGTCCGGATGGAGGTTGTTCCAACAATACCATAACCGAACTTGCATGCGCTCTTTATTATGATTTTACCGGAACTCCGGACGCGACAGCAGCACTCCTGGTCGAAAAATGCCGCGAAGCCGGACATCGTGCCATATTCGGGATCATCGGGGCAAAACTTGTTCCCAGAGTTCTGGCTGATCACGGATTCATCGAAGATGCCTTTAAAATCATTACTCAGGATGAGTTCCCCGGCTGGGGTTATTCAATCAAACAAGGCGCAACCACGCTGTGGGAGCAATGGAGCGGCATCAATTCTCAATGCCATATTATGTATGGAAGCGTTGACGGCTGGCTGTATGAATATCTTGCCGGTATTAAAATCGAAGAACCGGCATTCCGGGTGGTCCACTTTGCGCCCTGTTTTGTCAAAGGAGTAAATCATGTGGAAGCCTCCCGCAAAATCAGCAGCGGCGCGGTATCGGCAAAATGGACGAGAGACGGAGATAAAATTATATTTGAGTGTCACATCCCGGAAGGTTCTACCGGAATCCTTGAACTTAATGGAATCAGGGAAGCCGGATTGACCGGAGTGCAAAAACGCATCATCGGGTGAGCGCACGGGATTATAAAAAAGCTCTGTTCCCAATATTGGTAGTTAATCAATGATAACAACGCGACCATCCGTCTTCTCAAGAGGTCCTGCTGCGACAATGCGCCGTCGCCATAGGCTATGGCGGGACAAGTCTGGAGCAGCCATACCTCTCTTTTTTTGAAAAAGGATGGGGGCGTGGGGGAAGGGAAAAACTTTTTTTCTCGTGAAAAAAAGTTTTTCCTTTCCCCCACATCACCGACCATTATCGGGAACAGCGCATATAAAAAAAGGCAAAAGAGATGTTGTTTGATCTGATTCGTAAATCTGCTTCGTACATGGTTGAGCGTTTTGAACGCAACTGTGATTATCCGTTTATAGACACCAAATTTGATATCTGTTCCGGAAAAGATTTCGGTCCAGGTGATGAAGAGTTCCGGCAGAAAGATTTTATTTACGGCTGGATACAGGGGCGCGGGCTGGAGAGTCTGGCAGAACATTGCATCTTTTTTGAGCGTGCCGGAGAAGATGAGTTGGCAATGCGCTTGAGGAATATGGCTGTAAAAGTGTTGAACAGCATGGAGCGTTTGCGCGCCGCCAACGGCGGCCGAGTCGCCTTCGCCATAACTCCGGAAGGAAAAAGTATATTCCCTGATACCGGAGATCACGGCAATTACAGCGACCTGTTTTACAGTAAAGGTCTTTTCGCGGCGGCAGATATGCTGAATATGCCGGAGTGTGCCGCCACTGCAGAAAAGTTGTTTCAAAAGGTGCTTGCAGATATTGTTTCAGATCGTTTCCGTACCGATCAGCATGGGTTTGATCCTAAAAATCCGGTGGCATTCGTACAAGGGAAATTGATTCAGGGACCGCGGATGATCGCGCTTTACGGACTGGCGAGATTGGCGGCGGCACATCCGGAAAACAGTTTTTATGTGAACAGCGCGGCGGAAATAATCCGTTATATTTACGAATATCATATCAATACCGGCCAATATAAGCAGCTGCAGAAGTTCGATTTTCTTGAGGCTGTGGATGCCGGACATAAGGCGTGGAGCGATGGTGGAATGATCCTCTGCGACCCCGGACATGCTTTGGAATTTGTCGGCTTGGCAGGCAAGTGTCTGCTGGAGATGCGCAGGCAGGGCAAATATGGTGATTTGATCGCAGAAAGTTCCGGAATATTGCCGGAGGTGTTCAAACATGTTTTTGATTTCGGCAGTCAGGCGGCGGGGGGGATCGTAAAGAGTTTTGATCTGGTCAGCCGCAGAGTGGTCAACAGTGATATGCCATGGTGGAGTCTGCCGGAAACGATCCGTGCCGGAATGCAGCTGCTGAAACTTTATCCGGAACATTCCGGAGGAATAAAAGAGCGGGTCGCCATTGCTCAACAGGCGTTTTTTACCGGTTTTGTCGCCGCCGGAACACATGGATTTGCCTGCCAGACGCGGGATCATAAGGGAATCCCGGTCAATGTGATCCCGGCTGTCCCGGATGCTGATCCCGGCTATCATACAAACTGCAGTTTTATAGATGTGCTGAATTTATAAAAATATACTGGCACTGGCGCCGGATCGCATGTGATAAAATTCAATCCTCTCCCGTTAGATCCGGGAGAGGATTTTTTATTATATCGCTTCAGCGTAAAAAAACTACCGGCTGCGCCGGTATGTAGCCGAATAGCTTCAGCTTCAAGTTTACAAAAAGTAAACCCCATGCTATGTTATGTTTGGTTCGCCAACCAACATAAATTGCAAGGAGTTTACAGTAATGAATGACAATTTATCACACACTAGTTGGAAATGCAAGTACCATATTGTATTTGCGCCCAAATATCGCAGAAAAACTATTTATGGGACACTGAAATCAGATATTGGAAAGATTTTGAGACAGTTGTGCGAATTAAAAAAGGTTGAGATTCATGAAGCAGAAGCTTGCCCTGATCATATTCATATGTTGGTGAGTATACCGCCGAATATAAGTGTATCTCAATTTATGGGGTATCTAAAGGGAAAAAGTTCTCTGATGATCTTTGATCGTCATGCTAATTTGAAGTATAAATATGGCAATCGGCATTTTTGGTGTCGAGGATATTATGTCAATACTGCCGGAGCAGACACCCGTGCAATCAGAGCGTATATTCAGAACCAGTTAGCAGAAGATCAAGCCCTTGACCAAATGACGTTTAAGGAATACATAGACCCGTTTACGGGTAGCAAGAATACTCAGGCATAGATAAAACCGCTTTAGCGGTAGCCTGAAAAAAAGTTGCGCGTGGCGAACCAATTCAAAGCCCGTGTCGGGCTGCCGGTACTATCGCCTTGAAGGCGTGGAGCATACCACCGGCTTAGCCGGTGGTTTTGATTTATTGGAAAATAATCACTGTTTTACTTTGAAATATTTTGCATTTAAAACTTGATTTATAGCCATTTTGCTGTATATTATATGCTGTAAACAGCAGATAAGGGATATTGTAATGACTGATATTGACTTGATTTCACCGCCTGATGTGATGCAGAGGACGGCACAGCGTGCCAAGGCTCTGCGTTTAGCGCAGAACATCACCCAGCAGGAGCTTGCCGACAAGGTAGGTATTGCTGTCGGCACGGTAAAGCGTTTTGAAAAAAGCGGTGAGATCCAGTTCAATCATCTGCTCCGCATTGCTCTGGTACTTGGCAGGCTTGAGGACTTCAGCGGCATCTTTGCGGTCGATGATGTCCCGGCTTCGCTCTATGATCTCAAAGCCGAAAAGGTTCGGCAGAGAGCGAGGAAGAAATGAAGCTCAAAGTCTTTTTGAATATGTACGGCATCCGTCAGGAGGTGGGGCTGCTGCTTCAAGATAAAAAGCGTATCTTCTTTGAATACGCTCCTGATTTTCTCAAAAGCGGCATTGAGTTATCCCCCTTCAAACTACCTTTGAAATCCGGAGTGTTTGAAGAAAAATCATATATATTCGACGGGCTTTTCGGACTTTTCAACGACAGTTTACCCGATGGATGGGGATGTCTGCTTCTGGATCGCAAGCTCCGCAAAATGGGCAAGTCTTATGCTGAAATAACGCCGCTTGACCGCCTTTCACTTATTGGGGCTGATCCTATGGGCGCTTTGGAATACGAGCCTGCCGACGGTGAAACGGATCTCTACGGAAATGTTGAACTGGATTCACTTTCCGGTGAGGTCGATCGTATTCTTGACGGCGAAGAAAGCACCATCCTTGATGAGCTGTTGAAACTCAATGGTTCCTCAGGTGGAGCCCGCCCCAAGATCGTTGCCTATGTTTCAAGCGACCGCCAAAAGATCATTCATGGCGGCAAGAGTGCCCCTGAAGGTTTTACTCCGTGGATAATCAAGTTTTCTGAAAAGCACGATCCGCAGACTTCCGGAGAGTTGGAATACCGTTACTCTCTGGCGGCAAAGGCGGCTGGGATCACTATGCCTGAAACTCACTTGTTCCCCTTGAAAGACGGACGTGGCTGTTTTGGTGTTCAGCGTTTTGATCGTACACCAGATGGCAAAGTCCATACCCATACTGCCTGCGGACTGCTCCATGCATCGCATCGCTTTGCTTCGCTTGACTATGAAAATCTGTTGAAGCTCACTTGGATTCTGACCAGAAACCATGCCGATGTGGTGGAAATGGCACGCCGGATGATCTTCAATGTCAAAAGCGGCAATAAAGATGATCACAGCAAAAACTTCTCATTTCTGCTGAATAAAGATAATCAATGGCAGCTCGCTCCTGCTTATGACCTCACTCCCAGTGCCGGTATCAATGGCGAGCAGACCTGTATGGTTAACGGCAAAGGGCGCGACATCACCGATGCTGACCTGACCAAGACTGCGGCAAGTGCCGGTGTTTCTGAAGCAGAATCCCAAGCCATGATCGAACAGATAAACACCGCTTTACAGCAGCATAATATACTTTAATAAACACCTCCGTTACAGCTGGCAACACTTATTAAGATAAATTTGTATTACCGGACGATGGCTGGGTAGCGGTTGTAAACGTGCTCATAAATAGAGCCTGTGTAGCGGTTGATGCTCTGGTCATCGTAACTTTCCGGGAGTGAAACAAAGAGTGAGTCCCGGATAAGTTTATTGACGGCAGAGCGGGTATCTTCTTTATCGCGCCAGTGATCCAGCGTTGCAATTTTGTCCTTGATTTGAGTGAGCAGATCGACTGCGATTTTTTTGATCGCTTTGATGTCGTTTTTAGACAGATCATCTTTGAACAGCAGATCGTAAACGGACAACTCCTCGTCTGTTGAAAAGCCTTCCCGGATATAACGCTGCTGTTCGCCGTCAAGTTCTCCGCAGAGGCGCATCAGGTCATCAAAGGTTTTCTCGATTTTGGGGCGGTCATGTTCCTGATTGTATTCGTCGATGATTTTCTGATATTTTTCATGGTATTTGATACGGTCTGGATTATTGGGCAGCATAGAGGCTATCCGCTGTTCTATAAGCTGTTCCAGATCTTTGATCAGCAGGAATTTCTTTTTTGTCCGGGAAAACTCTTTGCGGAGCAGATCAAAATCAATTTTGCTGATGTCAAAGGAACGCACCGTTTCATCTCCGGTTGATTCGGTGGAAACATATTCATTAACGATATGGTTGATTTGTACCAGCAGATCAACTGTGTCGGCATTTTTCCGCTTTTCGATCAACTCATTGTAAATTCCGCTGATGGCATTATGTTCTCTGGTCATTTGCCAACTTTTCTCATCTTTGTTGAGGTATTTCCACAACCGGAAAAGTTCACTGGCGCAGGTCTGAAACTCTTTTTTGGTTTTCAGGTCAACGCACAATTCATTGGCGGCAGTCTTGAGCAAAGCGATGCGTTCAAATTCAGAAGAAGAGACCAGATCATCCAAGTTGAAGTTATGAGCCAGCAGAAACTCCTTTATTATACTGATAAGTTCCAAAACTCTGGCAATCAACTCATTTTTGTCGATCGTGGGATCAGCACCTCCCCCGTTGCCATTTTGCGAAGTGTAATCTGCCAGGGCTTTGCGGAGAGCTTTGACGATACCGATATAGTCCACGATCAAACCGTTGGTCTTGCCTTCTGCCACGCGGTTGGCACGGGCGATGGTTTGCATGAGGGTATGGGCTTTGAGCGGCTTATCCAGATAGAGACAGGCAAGGGATTTTACATCAAAACCGGTGAGCCACATGGCGCAGACGAATACCACCCGGAACGGATGATTTGAATTTTTGAAATCTTTATCAAGTTCCCGGTCAATCATTTTCTGCCGATGCGGAAGGATATCCAAACCCCAGGCTTTGAAGGTTTTTATTTCGTTCTGTTCCTGACTGATGACGACCGCCATTTCGGTTTCCTGCATCCACTGGATTTTGCGGGAAAGCTCCAGAGAAAGCTGCTGGGAAGTTTCGTGTTTCAATTCGGCTTGCAGCTCGGAAATCTTCTGCTGCCAGTATTTCTGAACGAGGTTATACATCCGGACACATGAAACTTTATTCAAGCAGACATACATTGCCTTGCCGCAAGTCCAGTGATCGGAATAGTGTTCCACGAAATCTCTGGCATAAGCATCGAAACGGGGTTCGGCGGTGAGCAGATGAATTTCTTTGGCAAACTCTTTTTCCAGTTTTTCCTGTTGATTGGGGTCAAGTTCGGCAGCTTCGAGAGCTTCGGCAATGCGTTCGGTAATTTCCGGATCGTTGATATCGTTGAATTTCTGTCCGCGGTTTTCGTAGTAAAGCGGTACGGTGGCACCATCGTCCACCGCCCGCTGGAAGTCATAAATTGAAACATAACCGCCGAAAGTACGTTCTGTGATATTGTCATTGGCAAGCAGAGGAGTTCCGGTAAAGCCGATACGGGAAGCACTCGGCAGCAGGCGGCACATATTGTCGGCAAAAATTCCGTACTGGCTGCGGTGGGCTTCGTCGGACATGATGATAATGTCGTGATCGGGAATGATGGGCGGCAGCTCCGGCTGATTGAATTTCTGGATGAGCGTGAAAATAAAACTGGGGTTGCCCTTGAGTTTATCCACCAGATCAGAGCCGCTGGAAGCGATGAATTGCGAAGATTTGACTGCACCGAGCATACCGCAGTTTTCAAAGGTGTCGCTGATCTGTGAGTTGAGTTCATCGCGGTCGGTCAGGATGACGAAAGTCGGAGAACCGGCGGCTTTACGGCGGATTTTTTGAGCAAGAAAGAGCATGGAATAACTTTTACCGCTGCCTTGAGTATGCCAGAATACACCGAGTTTGCCATCTTTGAGTTTACGGTTTGAGTAGGCTTCGACGGCTTCGTTGACACCGAGATACTGGTGGTTGCGGGCGAGGATTTTTGCGGTATGTCCGCCGGAATGGTCAAAGAGGATGAAGTTTTCCAGAAGGTCGAGGAAAGTCTCTTTTTTGCAGATGCCGCGGAGCATAGTTTGCAGTTCCACGCAGCCGGGATCTTGCTCTTTGAGGCGTTTCCATTCGTGAAAGAATTCATATTTACTGCCGAGGGTACCGACTTTGGCGTGATGGCCGTTGCTCAAGATGAGAAAAGCGTTGTAATAAAAGAGCTGCGGGATGGTATCCTGATAGTCAGTAAAGTTTTTGGTAAAGGCATCCTGCACATCGACATTGACCGCTTTGAATTCCATAAAAAGCAGGGGAATACCGTTGACAAAACCGACGATATCGGTGCGGCGGCGATAGTGATAACTGTGGATTTTGAGTTCTTTGATGGCGAGAAAATGGTTATTGGCGGGATTCTGAAAATCGATGAGTCTGGCGGTGCGGGTGGAGATTTTGCCATTGGGGAGTTTGACGGAAACGGGAATGCCGTCACGGATGAGAGAATATTTTTCCTCATTGATCTGCATTAAGGAAGCAGAAGCGAGGTGAGCTTCGAATTTTTTCTGAACTTCGTCAATTTGAGCCGGAGTAATCCAGGGATTGAACTCCTGAACTTTGAGGCGGAAATATCGTGAAAGCAAAATTTCCTGATAGCTTTTCCGTCCGAAAGTGCTTTGATCATCGGCTCGGACTACTTCGGTATTGTAAGCGTACTTGACCTCCCAGCCCAACTCATTCTGGAGCAGATTTCCCGCACTTTCCTGCACCAGAATATTTTCAGAATACTCGTAACTCATTAATTTTTCTCCATATTTTTAAATCTCATCCGAATCGCTCTCATAATAGTAAGAGTAATCAATGCCTTTCATAAACATTTCCCGGTCGTCGATTTTATCGGTCAGAGCAACTTTCAGCAAAGCTTTCAAATCGGAACTGTCAACGACACTTTTACGCATTGCTTCAAGGTATGCATTTTTATTGACCAGACTCCAGTCAATACATTGTTTCAAAGAACGCTTGAGCATCAAGTCCAGCCAGATACGGGTGGAACGGCCGTTACCTTCCATAAAGGGGTGAGCAACATTCATTTCCACATATTTGTTGATGATCTCTTCAAAAGAAGATTCCGGCATATTCTCGATATTGGGCAGAATCGTAGAAAAGTAAAGGGCATTGGCAAAGGTGAAACCGCCCTTGCTGATATTTTTATCCCGGATTTGCCCGGCGAAGTCATACAAGCCGCCGAAAAGATAAGCGTGGATCTGCTGCAAGCATTTTACCGTTCCCGGTTCCATAGAAGAAAGAATACCGCTTTCAAAGAGAGCATAGGCTTTGGTACGGCTTTTGCCGTCGATGGTATCATCGCTGTAAGTGAACCATTTTATAAATTTAGCGGCATGACGGCTGGGAATATGCTCAACAAGCACAAGAATATCCTGTTGGGTAAGACAATCAGTCAGATAGCGTTTCCCGTCAGAAGCAGTCATTTTCAGTTGACTACAATTTGTAGTCAACTCGGGGTTGGTCTTTTTCAGGCGTGATTTGAGAACGCTCCAATATTTCCGCGGATTAACGCTTTCGGTCAAAACGCCGACAATATCGGCAACCGAGAACAGCCATTGAGTGGCTGAATCATCCCAAGCCGCCCGGACCTCCCGGTCATTAAAAAAACGGATAGAAATCTTATTGCTCATAGTTTTCTACCTTATATTAATTTTCAAAATACTCGTAACTCATTTATTTTTCCACCTTTTATATTCATCAACAATCATCATATACTCATCTTTTGTAATACCTTTTCCTCTAATTTCCGAAAAAAAGACAGGTTGCTTAAAGGAATTGATTTCTATCAATTCTTCATAATCTATTTTGGGGAAGCGACGGTCGGCTTCCTCAAAAGCTCTTTTTACAGAATATTTCAACAACGCTACAATAAGTGCATGTTCTCTTTGAAGCGCAGAATGTTGATCGGTTTGATATTGAAATCTTAAGTGAGCGATTATATTTCTTATGCGAGCTTCTTTTTCTTCATCTCCAGAATAACCTTCTATCACCAACATTGATGCCTCACAACAGCGCATCATATCACAAATTAATGTGTAAAT
Organism: Victivallaceae bacterium; assembly: GCA_045653515.1. Classification (GTDB taxonomy): domain Bacteria; phylum Verrucomicrobiota; class Lentisphaeria; order Victivallales; family Victivallaceae; genus UBA1784. The sequence goes on from JAZOMB010000010.1 coordinate 38,692, forward strand.
GATTTTTTTATTTTTTTGTCTAAACAAACAAATACTCGGAGCCATGCAAAGATAAATTTGAAAAAGGTTATCGTGAAGTTTTTCAAAAGCATGAATTATTCTGTCATAATCATCCGTGAAACCGATCATTGCATCAATTTGCCAAATATAACGCTCTGCTAACCAAAGATTATTTTTGATATTTTTGATATTATTCGGATGATAAAATTTTGAGAGCAAAAACAATAGGCAAGTCGTAATTACACCAGATAAAATACCCATGCCAATATTTGTCCAACACGAATCAGATAATTGCTGTATTACAATAGTCATGAATTAATTTCCCATTTTAAAAAAGTTCACCTTCTTCGTATTCGTCATCAAGCAATTCCAGTTTGTCAAAATTCATAACTGGACGATTACGCATAAAGCCAGAAGAAGAATCTTTTCGCTCAATAATTCCTGATATGCGAACTCGTGCCAATACTTGATTTGATCTTTTGGAAAGAAAACTATTTTTATATGTTGCCAGTTGCTTGTCAACAGGAATCGATGTGATTGTATGTCCTTTGTAAAAAAATCCGAGGCTACAAGTTTTTTCTGTTACGCGATTTATTTTTCCTTCGAGTTCGTAATAATGTCCGTCTTCCAACTCTGGCAAAACAATATCAGGCTCATTATCATCTTCATCTTCTGGAAAATATAAATATTCTTTGTCTTGCTCTGTTATTAAAATACTATTTTCTACCTGATTTTCATCAACATAGGAATAAGAGGCATGTAACGTCGGTCGAATTGGTGCAACTAATTGAGAACATATGTGCGGATCACAAGATTTAAACAAATCCCATTCTTCGGGAGTTATTATTAATTCTTCCTCTGAATTATTTTTTAGTCGTAAATTTTGATCATGAGTAAGTGATACAACTAAATTCTCTGTTGCTTTTTCGCCTATTCCTCCTGCGAATTTAGCGATTGTCAAAATTCGATGAATCAAAAATGGAATTTTTTCCATTTTTTTATTGAAATCTTTTTCTTTGTTCCATGGCAATAATTCTGCAATAGCATGTCCTGTCGCTTCAACGGGTTCTTTTAATAATGTTTTAAGAAACCATTGTAACGAAGGTGCTAACCACCAATATTTTAACAACTCTACAATCAAGGATCCTTTTGATAAAGAAACAGGAAGATTAAAATCAAGATGCTTAATAGCAGGCTCATAATATCCAGCGATTTCTTGAAATAATTTTTGAAATCCCAACAAAGACTGGCTTGCATCTAAAATACCGATTTGCCCATTCGTAGCATCTTCTCCATGTAGAACAAAGCGTATAGCCGTGAAATTATCTTCATATTGCATATTTGATTTAAGTGTCTCCAAATCCATCATTTCACCTCCAATTCGCCGGTTATGAGTTTCGGGAGCAAGCGGTCTCGAGAACTTTTTGCTTCATTGATACTTTTTTGCAAATGGTATATTTTTTCAAAAATCGGTTTGGTAAATTTTGCGAAAGCAGCAATCAAGTCAGCATTGGGCATGATAAAAGGCATAGCTTTTATTATAGATGAATTTACCGCCTTTGAAATAGAAGATGTATTTCCTAAGGTATCGTATTTAAAACTCTTTAGATATAAAAAAGTATATGGACACAAATCTTCATTTTCGATGTAAAAATGTGCAATAGCTTCATTCGTACAACAAGGAACTGTTGTAATTGAAACTCTACCCAATGTTAACTTGAAACTCAACAAAATTGTTCCTGCTGGTATGACTTTTACATTATACCTGTTAACCGCATCTTGAGTTAACCCCTCTGAAGTTCCTGATATATAAATACCGCTATTACCCATGTCTGAAATTGACACCCACGGTATACCACTGTTCCCATTCGTAAAGCATTGGCTTTCTGCTCGAGGTGGAGTCTTCCCAATTGTAATATTGAAAAAGTCTATTGCACTTCCTTTCTCCCATCCTTCGGGGATGCCGTTGGTGATGGGTGTATTTTCGTAACCGGGGAAGCGGAGGTCGATGAACCATTCTTTATAGAGCCGCTGGGCGGCTTCTTCAAGTAGCTTAATCTGTTTCCGGTTGTTTTCAATCAAATCATCATACGCCGAAAGCACATCCGCAATCTTCCGTTGCACCTCAATCGGTGGACAAGGAAATTTTATCGTAGAAAGCTTCTCCCAGGAAAGATTATCCTGTGCAGTTCCTTGCGAAATTTGTTTGCAATCTTTTTGCAAAATGTCAAAACAATATTTTACAAAACGAACATCCGAGATATCATCGTAAGGTCTGAATCCGAGTACACTGTCAGGGAAACAAGCAGGAATCGCTAAAATTCCAGTATCTGCAATATTAGCCGCAATAGTAATGCACAATGTCCCAATATCCCACAACTTACTCTGAGCCAATCCAACTTCATTGTACGTTTCCGAATATTCAGAAATGTAAAAAGGAGCATTTTTTACATCTGCAGTTTGGATAAATGGATATTGACCGCCAAATAAGCGGGCATCATTACGCGGACGATGTTTTGAACGTCCACGCTGTACACTTCCCATTTGATCAAGCGTTTTGTATTCCCACTTATTCATGCATTATCCCCCAGTGTCAAACCTTCCAGATTAATCGAGAATGGATGGTTATTATTGTGACAGTATTCGTTAAACTGATTAGCTAGCCAATTGTATTTTGCATTCAAATCAAGTTTTTGTAAGTTCAGAATTTTCTTGTATTCGGCAATAATAGTAGCTCTTGTTTTCTCAATCATAACAGAACGTTCTGTTTCAGAAAAATGTTTTTCCAAAAAATCAAAATTATCTAAAAAATATAATCCGTCATAATCCCGTTTCAGTCCCTCAAGATTCAAGTTGTCAATTTTGATGCCGGGAAATATGACAGGATCAACAATTATCCTTGGATAAACAGCGGCCTTGGATTCCAAATCATACGCTTTGTAAAGAGCTTTTCCGTAAGCGAATGTGTTATCCATAAAAAACTTGCCTTGTGTAATCGCTCCCCGGACAATCGCTCCAAAAATAAGCGCATATGTTTGAAATAACCTGCAAAATGCCTGTACTTCAATAAACTCCAAAATAGAACATTTTGGATTATCTGTCTTCTTTGCAATAATAATATTGTCACTAAAAATTTTTATATCAATACCATTTATTCCCACTTTTTTTAATTCATACTGCATTCTCCATGCTGCATAATAAATGGAGTTTACTTTTTGCAAAAACGCATTACTTTGACTTTGCGAGGTCATATGTTTGCGTGCCCCAAGGAAATCTAAATGAGCAACAATATATTCCGATTGTTGCGGCGGGTTAAAGTCTTTAGGTGGTCTCTGATTATATATTACTCTAAAGTTTTCATGCAATGTGTTTGTGTCAATCCATGGATTACTTAAAATTGCGTAATCAATGACAGACTTCTTGTATTTGTCGCGTTCTGAGCAAAATCTGTTAAAAAGTTCAATGGTAAACAAACATTTTCTAATAGAATATTCTTTATTTTCCAGATATTTTGTATATTCAGAAAAAAGCATTCTCGTTATCTCTTGTAACAAATCTGGAATACGCTGATTTGATTCTTTATTCAGTAAATCAAACGTCCGGAAAGGATTAATAAAAACTTTGCCATCGACATCGTGCAAGCATACTTTTGAAAAAATTTCATTCCCCAACAAGGTCTCATAAGGTGCTTTTTCAAAAACTCGATCGTCAAAAATTACCATTGGCAACGGCTCGGTCATCATTAACTCATAAGCTCTGACTAAAGCTTCGCCATAAACAAAGAAAGATTGATTGTCTTTTTCCTCTGGTTGAAGTTTGACAATCGCGAATTTACCAACTGTTATAGCCCCATGCAAGAATAATCCATAGGGCAAGGCCATTGTTTGAAATGCAGCACAAAATTTAGCAACGGTATAACAATATGAAGGGAATTTATTACCTTCAATTATTTCAACACTAAGCAATATGTTATTGCTGAATATTTTTACCTTTACTATTGGATCACCGTCAATATTTACTTTATCCGGCCATTTCATCACATCATTATAAATACATGCCAACTGAGCCAACAACAAATCACTATCTTGAGGATTCTGCATTTTATTTTCGCAGTCCATTATCTCAAGATAAGCAACGATATGCTCTTTTTGTATCGGGGGATTGCTTTGAGAGGGAGATGGGTGATCGCTCATGCTTTACCTCGCTTGAGTATAACTGTCGTAGTGTCTGGTTCATCGTAAATTGTCGAGGGAATCGCACATTGCTCGTAACCCGCTTTTTTTACCAGTTCATTAAACTTATTTATAAGCCAGTAATATTTTTGTTTCACCCGCAAATTATTTTTATTTTCAGCATACATTTTGGAGATGGCAGTACGAATTTCTGTTAAAAAACGAAGTGAATTTTCCGGATCAGTAATAATCGAACCTATAAAGTTCACGCACCATTCACCATCAGTATCTTTGAAAAAAGTATTTTCTTTGACAGTTCTGATTTCACCTGTAAAAAGAGTGTTTTTAAAAAAATTATGATCCACGATTATCCGAGGATACATAGCTCGTTTACTTTCCATCTCATAGGCTTTTGCCAATGCCTCTCCGTACACAAAGACATCATCTATATAAAAATCTCCAATTGTTATTGCTCCCCTGATCAATAATTCATGCTGTAATGCAAATGCTTGAAGCATGGATGTCCAACGAGATACATATTGCCATTCTTCAAAAAGCGTTTTGCTAAACTGTACCTTGTGAGCAAATAAAATGTTGTCACTGAAAATACGTATATCCAATATCGGTCTTCCGTAGCTAGGAGCAGCTTCCATTGCTTTTTTTATGCCGTGGTATATTTTATATATCTGTTGCAGAAAACTATCTTTTTCTTCAACACTTTTCATCTTTTCACTTGCACCGAGAAAATCCAAGTGCGCAACGATATATCTAGATTGTTCCAACTTTTGGGGCGGCAACGGTTGATCACTCATATTCCCAGCTCCTTGAAGTTGGTGGAGATCTTTTCCATCAGCTCGTTGGATTGTTGCTGCAAGGTTAATAATTCAGAGTGAATTTCGTGCATTCTTTCGGCGAAATCCACTCCGTCATCTTCGGCAGCAGCAACTCCGACATACGCTCCCGGAGTCAGTGACCAATTCTTTTCTTCCACTTCAGCAATGCTGGCTATCTTGCACAATCCGGGAACATCGGTATATTCACCGTCAGTTCCGAACTTCTCTGTTAGCCATTTTGCTTCCTGCAAAATAGTGATATAATCGTTTATAACTTCTGCGACGGCTTCGCCTCGTTGTTCCAAAGCCTTTTTATATGCCGCCAAGCGGCTGAAACCGATATCTTTGAGCTTCTCTTTCTGTAAGTTCGCCGGAACATTTTCAAAACTACCCAGCACTCCGGCGGTACACTTTTTGTGAATTTCTGCGGCTGCTTTCAATGATTCAATTACAGCATCCGGCTTTATCAAGGTTTCAGCAGTCATCTCTTTCAGTTCTTTGCAGAGATGATCCACCGCACAATCAAAATGTCCGGTGCGGTCACCATCCAGCAGCTGCCGATATTCTTTAACGCTTTCTTTTATTTCTTTTGTCCCATCGTGGAACGTTTTCAGATATTCGGCAATCAGCTTGCTGTACTTTTCATTCTCTCCGCGATAGAGCCAGACAATGGCATTAAGGTTTTTCAACTGCCATTCGCTCCATTCGTTGAGAGTGCGGTCAACTTCGGTATAATAGTTGCGGGCATCGATGAAAAGAATTTTGTCTTTCAGCGTTTCCGCTTTGCCTTTGTCAAAGAACCAGAGCGAACATGGCAGACTTTTCGTATAAAAGAAGTTGTTGCCCACGCTGACCATTACATCAACGTGCCCGGTTTTGACCAATTTTTCGCGGATGTCTTTATCTTTACCCTGACTGTCGGTGGAACTCGATGCCATGACAAACCCCGCCCGTCCGATCTCGTTCAAATAGGCGTAAAAATAGGAAATCCACAGATAGTTGCCGTTGCCGACCTCTTTGGACTTATTGACCGCAGGCATTCCGAAAGGCAATCTGCCCGCAGCTTCGGCAGATTCCGCTTTGACTTTATCCACATTAAAAGGGGGATTAGCCATCACATAATTACATTCGCCCGCCAGATTGTGAGCGTCGTGATAAAAAGAGTTTGCTTCATCTCCTGATTTGATAGCTCCATTCAACCCATGCACTGCCATATTCATCAGACAGAGTTTGGCGTTGTAGTCTACCTTTTCCTGACCGTAAAAGGTCATAGTGTTGTTGGCAATCATTCCGGCATGGTTGACAAAATCACCGGTCTGTACGAACATTCCTCCCGAACCGCACGCCGGATCAAGCAAAATACCATGGCTCGGTTCAAGGACATTCACGATCATTTTTACCAGAGATTTCGGCGTAAAGAATACTCCGTCATCCGAAGCGATATTTTTGGCAAACTTATTGAGAAAGTATTCGTAAATCCGCCCGAAAACATCGCCGCCGACTTCGTCCAGAGCATCGTTATTGAAAATACGCAGGAGTTCCGACAACAATTCATCGGAAAACATCGTGTATTCCTGCGGCAGCACGCCTTGCAGCTGTTCGCTTTGCTGTTCAACCAAACTCATTGCATTGTTGACCGCTTCGCCCAAACTGTTGATCGGCATACCGTTAATGTCACTCAAACCAGCTTCAGCAATATTCGCGGGAAGATTCACCAAATAGGGATATTGAGCAGCTTCCGGCAGAAACAGCGCACTTTTGGATTTGAAATCGTTGGCATCCACCGGCAGCACTCTGCCATTGCGTACCGGACGGTTGGCAAGAACCTCTTTTTCCACCAGTTTGAACCGGCTGTAAGCGTAACGTAAAAAGAGCAAACCAAGCACCGGCATACAGTATTGGTTGGAAGTCAGCTTCGAACCGGCACGGAGCAAATCGGCGGATTCCCAGAGATCGCTTTCAAGTTTGCGGATGTTGATCATCATTTTTCCACCTCCGCATCCGCAGCTTTGCCGGATTTCACCCAGGCATCTACTTCATCCTTTTTGAATTTCCACAATTTGCCAATGCGGTGTCCGGGCATTTCTCTTTGCTCGATCCAACGATAAACAGTTTCCCGGCGTATTCCGAGATATTCAGTGATTTCTTTCAGCGACAACCAACGGTCTTCCATGATAAAAACTCCATTGAGGTAATTACTTTTGTTCAATGGTAACATAGCACAAAAGAGCATGGATTTCCAGTGCTTTTGTCAACTTTTCAGTTATTTTGTATGATTTAATATTAACATATCTTATCATCATAATACAAACGGAGAGTTGTCCGGAAATTCCGGACAACTCTCATATGATTGCGCCAATGTAAAGGGGATGTTCCTCAACTCACCTGCGGCAAAGTAAGTTACCGATCATCCGCATCACCCAGAAGCCTGCAATCAGGGCGAGGATGATCGGAATAATGTAAAAAAAAGACTATGGGCAACGTAAAAAATCCAATCATCGATGTGACTGCAAGAAATGCCGCTGCGCTGATATATCCCCACAAAGTTTTCATTTTTTACCTTCAAAAATCAGTTTGGGATTGTGGTATGGCAGATCAAAGGCTTCGCCGACCGGGATCGTGGCTATGTGTTTAAAGTTGTCTTTGGTATCAATGACATACCCTTTCATATCCTCCGGTGAGGAACCAGTGTGGTAATCGGCAATAATGAGATAGCGGAAATCGCCGTCGCCTTTCAAGTCGAGCAGTTTGGTGCGCCAGTCAAAGTTTTTGCCTTCAAAATTGTACGGAGTGAAAGTCAACCGCATTTTGTTATTATCTTTGTCTGCCCAGACTTCTTCAACAAAACACAAATTCTGAACCTTGGCTACGATCGAAAGCAGAACTTTGCCGTTTCTGCTGAAGGTGATTTTTGGAGCAGTATCTTTCCCGTCGGCACCACAGACCATCGGAGTGTAAGCGAACTTTATATCATCCGGAGCTGCGTTGATTTTGGACAAATACAAGGTCACTATAGCTTCTTGGGAATCCGGATGGGAGCGGTAATATGCGATCTTTTCTTCTTCCTGACACCCGGATAAGAGCAATGCGCTTACCACGGCAACGACGACAATTAAAAATTTATTGATTTTCATCTGATATTCCTTCGCGGACTTCATTGTTCCGGATAAAGGATGGGCGGACGGTTGCATCACAACAGTCCGCATTCATCCATTATAACAAGATTACTTTATTTTTGGGGCTGCAATTTTTCGGCAACTTTTACCATATTCAAAAATTCGGTACGCTTGCCGTCCTGATCATCGCCAAGAAACTTCTGCGCACGACGCCGGAGTTGAATATAATCGGCATTGCCTTTAAATTCGCTTTTACGCAGCAGCATACCGAATTCAGCGACTGCAGATGCCCATTGAATATTATCTGCTGACGGTGGCAGAGTCCTCACAATGAAGTTCTGCAAGGTGCTTGGATTATTTCCTTCAGGGAGCTGATACCGCAACTTGAAAGTGAGAATATCAGATGAAGTAACGGTATGAGATTTTTGATATTTCAGAGCATCGATATTGCCGAGATATTGTTTTTTTACCTTATCTTCAGCATCATTCATGATCAATTCATAGAGGGCAGTCACCTGATGACCGACTCCGACATCTCCGGCATCTTTACTGTCATCGTTGAAATCACGAGCGGCAAGCTCTCGCAATTCGTAACCGATAAGGCGATAAGCGGCGACTTTGGCAGGATTGAATTCAATCTGGAACTTGACATCTTTGGCAAGTGTGAACATTTTACCGCTCATTTCATTAACCATCACACGGCGGGCTTCACGGACAGTATCCAAATAACTGAAATTGCCATTGCCTTTGTTAGCGAGCATTTTGAGCTTATTGTCCTTGTAGTTTCCGTAACCTACACCGAAAGCACTGAGATATATGCCGCTGTTGCGTTCTTTTTCGACCAGATCGACCAGTTCAGATTCACTGCTTACGCCGACGTTGAAATCGCCATCGGTGATCAGAACAATGCGATTGTTGCCACCTTTGATAAAGTGTTTGTGTGCTAGACGGTAGGCTTGGATAATCCCTGCTCCGCCGGGAGTGAAGCCATCAGCATTCAATGCACGAATTTTCTGCTTGACTGCCTCTTTATTTTTGCCGCTTCCGCCATCCAGCAGAGTGGAAACTTCACCACCATAAGTGACGATACTTATGCGGTCGTTTTCACGGAGCTGATCGGCAAGAGTTTCCATCGCTTCGATAACCAGCGGGAATACATGATCCATCGAACCGGAATTATCAATAAGAAAAACAAAGTTCGACGGCGGAAGTTTGGATTTTTCCACTTGTTGGGCTTGAATACCAGCCAGCAGCAGTTTGCGCTCCGGAGCCCAGGGAGCGTTCATGCTTTCAAAGTGGACATTGAATCGTGCATCTCCCTGCGGTACAGGATAATTATATTGGAAATAGTTGAGAAACTCCTCGATCCTGACAGCAGCGCACGGCGGAAGCGTATTGTCTTTAAGCAGGAAACGGCGGGTATTGGTATAGCTGGCGGTGTCAACATCAGCACCAAATGTGGATAATGGGTTGCTGAGTGTCTGAATAAACCCTTTTTCTTTAAGATACTTATACTCTTCGGTATTGAGTGGAATCGTCGAAGCCCAAGCGGACTCAGATGCGTTATCTGCCGGAGCCGCTGGGCATACCCAGACGGCATTTACAGGCTCAGCAGCATTTACAGGAGCCGCCGGGCGTGGCTTAACGGCCCTTCTAGGCGCAGTTGCGATTCCCAACGTGGCATCCGATGCGTTATCTGCCGGAGCATGCCAAACAACTCGAGTTTTGGACGGTATGCCCATCGTCATCTGACATCCGTGCAAGAGTAATGCTGTCCCAGTACCTCCGAGCAAAAGCCCAAGCACCCCAAGTTTAGCCCAAAATTTTACCAGTTTAAGTTTCATTATCAATTCTCCTGTTTGCGGTTGATTTTTCCGGTGAGAGCCATCATAACTCCGAGGATCACGGCGAGAACGATGGTTCCGGAGAGCAAGGCAAAATCTTCCATCCGCAAAATTACGAAGTTCAGCAGATAACTTGCGGCAAAAATGATTCCCATGATCAGAGCCGGGAGAATTCTGCCGAGGAACATTTGGGCATACATTGTCACCATCGCCACGATCACCGCCGCACTGATGGTGTAGC
>JAZOMB010000011.1:0-16782 GCA_045653515.1 Victivallaceae bacterium
CACGTGAAAAAAAGTTTCTCCCTCCCCGCACACCACCCTTTTCGAGAAAAGGGAAATATTGTTTGCCCCCGGCTTGTCCCGCCATAGCCGCAAGGCGACGGCGGATGGTCGCAAGCAGTTGTCTTTATAACATCACATCCACGCAGCTTTGCACAGCAAAGATGCATATATATACGCATTCACATCCATACTCGCAACGCGAGCGCTTCACTTTCGCCATCAGGCGAAAACTTCACATTGCGACAGCAATGCTTCATGCCGGACACCGTCCGGCGCTTCACGCAGCTTTGCACAGCAAAGATGCACAAATCCCCACACCCCGCGGAACTACGCATTGGCAGTCATCATCCTGAACAGTCTGCGCAAAGCCTGATTCTGGATCTGGCGGACGCGTTCATTGGTACATGAAAGCAGTTTGCCCACCTGATCAAGCGTTTGAACCGGGTTGCCGTCCAGACCGAAACGCAGACGAAGCACCTGTTTTTCGCGGTCCGAAAGCTGATTGAGCAGATCGAAAAGCTGATCGACATCTTCAAGTTTGATCATCATACGATCGGGAGTTTCAGCATCGTCATCGGCAATAAAGTCGAGCAATTCCGCCCCGTCGGACTCTGCGGTTCCGACAATCTCATTGAGCGACTGCATATCGACCTGACGGGTGTTTCGCAGCCGTTCAACGGTGACCAGAGGAAGCGCAGTATCGACTGCCACCTCTTCATTGGTCGGTTCCCGGTCGAGTTCCAGCGTCAATTTTCTCACCGAACGCTTGATGCGCCGGGAGTTGAGCTGGGTTCCGACCGGTACTCTGACAGTTTGAGTCTGTTCAGCGATAGCCTGCCGGATCGCCTGTTTGATCCAGTGAGCGCTGTAAGTGCTGAACTTGGCTCCTTTGTCCGGGTCGAAACGGTGAGCCGCGATCACCAGACCGCGGTTACCTTCCGACACCAGATCATCCCACGGCAGACCGCGCCCGAGAAAATCGTTGGCGATTTTCAATACCAGGCGCATATTGTCCATTATCAGACTGTCTGCCTCCAGATTGCGACGTTTCTCCTCTTCCATCGCGCTCCTTTGTATTGGTGTTCCGGATAGATCCGGAGGGGGTTATACGCGGTCAAGAGTGGTCTTGTAGCTCTTGCGCAGCGCATCAAGCTCAATATCGCAGCCGGTTCCTTTGCCGGTCACCTTGAGCAGCTTATCGTCGGTCACAACCCCCACAGCTGCGAACACACTTCCGGAGAGAGCCGCTTCGAATGCGGCGCGGTTTTCTTCAGAAACCGTCGCGACAAAACGGCTGTTGGTTTCAGAGAACCAGGTTTCGACGGCGGAGCAGTCACCTTCGCAGGGGACAGCTTCGAGATCGATCTTCATACCCAGATCGCCGCCGAGCGCGGACTTGGCACAGGCAACCGCCAGACCGCCGAGCGCGGGGGAGATCAGAGAGTTGACCAGACCGGCTTCGCAGGCTTTGGAAACCTTGTTGTACAAGGCGATAGCAGTATCGGCATCGACCTGCGGGACCTTGTTGCCGGTGGCATTGAGCATATTGTAATATTCGGAACCGCCGAGTTCAGCTTTGGTGGCACCGAGGATGTAAACGGTATCGCCGGCCTTTTTCAGCTCCGGAGAAACGGTCTTGCTGACATCGTCCATCTTGCTGATGACGCTGAACAGCAGTGACGGCGGGATGGAGATCTTGCGGCCGCCGCGGGTGGAATCGTTTTTCATCGAGTCCTTACCGGAGATACAGGGCACCAGATACTTCTTGGTGTAGTCGTAGATCGCGCGGTTGGCGCGGACGAGCTGGGCGAGTTTGTATTCGCCGTCGGGAGTCTTGGCGCTCTGCACCGGGTCGGGCCAGCAGAAGTTGTCCAGACCGGCGATCATATTCAAGTTACCGCCGACGGCGATAACACGGCGCACCGCAAGGTCGATACAGCTGGCGGCCATATCGTAGGTGTCGATGTCGCTGTAACGCGGCAGAATGGCGGAAGCAAGGATGACACCCTCTTTGCTCAAGGGTTCGATCATAGTGACGGTGGCATCAGCAGCGATGTCGCGATGGACGCCGCCGAAGGGTTTAAGCACGCTCAAACCTTTGACTTCGTGGTCATACTGACGGGCTTTGTATTCGTTGGAGCAGATATTCAAGCGGCCCATAAGTTCGACGGAGTCGGCTTTGATATCGCGTCCGGCAACTTCCGGCTCGTCAAATTCCGGAGTCTTCCAGGTGGCTTTGAGCTGCATCTTGGGAAGACCGGAGTGCATAAATTCAATGTCGAGCAGAGCGACAGTTTTGCCGTTGTAGAGCATATGGAACTTGCCGTTGTCGGTAAATTCACCCATAACGGAAACTTCGACGTCGCGTTCAGCGGCGAGAGCTTTGAACTCGTCGATCTTTTCAGGGGGAACGGCGAAGCTCATACGTTCCTGCGCTTCGGAGACCAGGATTTCCCACGGCTGGAGACCGGCATATTTCAACGGAGCTTTGGCAAGATCCATGCAGCAGCCGTTGCACTCTTCGGACATTTCACCGACGCTGGAGGACAAACCGCCGGCACCGTTGTCGGTGATGAAGCGGTACAAACCGCGGTTGCGCGCTTCCATAATGAAGTCGCTGAGCTTTTTCTGGGTGATGGGGTCGCCGATCTGCACCGCCTGAACAGGGCTGTCTTTGTGCAGCTCTTCGCTGGAGAAGGTGGCGCCGTGGATACCGTCTTTACCGATGCGTCCGCCGCCCATTACGATCAGGTCGCCCGGTTTGATGGTCTTGCTGCTGCCGGGGATGCCGTTGATCTGTTTGGGGAGCTTGCCGACGGTACCGCAGTAGACCAGCGGTTTGCCGATGTAGCGGTCATCGAAGTATTCCCAGCCGTTGCCGTAGGGGATACCGCTCTGGTTGCCGCCGTCGATAACGCCTTTGTGGACACCGTCACGCAGACGGCGCGGATGGAGCAGACCTTCGGGGACGTTTTCGTCAGCGGTGAAGGGCGAACCGAGGCAGTAGCCCCAGACGTTGATCAGGAGTTCCGCACCCTGTCCGGTGCCGAGGGGGTCGCGGTTGACGCCGACGATACCGGTCATAGCGCCGCCGTAGGGGTCGAGAGCGGAGGGGGAGTTGTGGGTTTCAACTTTGTAAGCAACGTCGCACTTGTCGTTGAAGTTGATGACACCGGCATTGTCTTTGAAGACGGAAACCAGCCAGGGAACCTTTTCAGCGATCTCTTTGGTACTCTTCTGGATATAGCTCTTGTAGCAGGAGCTGATGTGGGATTTTTCGCCGGTGACGGTATCTTCGTAATCGATTTCCGCGCTGAAAATTTTGTGTTTGCAGTGTTCGCTCCAGGTCTGGGCGAGAACTTCGAGTTCAACGTCGGTCGGGTTGGAGGAAAGTCCGTAGGCTTCGCGACCTTCGGCGGTGCGGAAGTAGTTCTGGATGGCTTTCATCTCTTCGAGAGAGAGCGCGAGAATACCCTTCTGGCTCAATTCGACCAGCTTTTCGTCGGAAACTTCGAGGTCGTAGTGACGGACTTCGACCGCGTCGGTGTTTTTGACGAAGGGCAGATTGGCGGGAACATTTTCCGCATCAGCGCCCGGGATGACGGTAACGCTGTTGATAAGTTCGTTGGCGAGCAGTTTGCGGCCGATGGTGTCGGCCTGATCGGGGGTGATGCTGCCGGAAATAAGATATTCGGTCGAAGAGAAGACATATTCATCTTCGCGCAGCTTGCGGCCGAGGATATCCGCCGCCGCAGTACGGAAGGTGCGGCTGACGTTGTCGGTCACGCCGGGACGGAAACCGACGGCGATGAGATAATCGCAGCTGTCAAGCGCGGTGAAATTGTCGGAAGCGGCATCAGCGGCGCGCCACATCTGCAGTACCGGATTGCAGAGCAATGCGGCGATCTTCTGCGCTTCTTCGGCGCTGCAGTCAGATACGAGGGTGAAGACATCGCGGGTCTGCACCTTATCAAGTTTGATGTTGCAAACATTGGCAGCCTGGGCGATGACTCCTTCGCCGCGGGCATCGCGCCACATCGGCAACGTGGTAAGTTCAATCCGGTAGTTATTCATAGACCATATACCTCAATATTTATAATTGGATTTCCTGTAATAAATCGATCCTGAGCTGTTGGAACAGCATTTCATTGCGGCGGACGCTTGCCGCATAAGCGCGGCGGTAGCGTTCGGCATTTTCGGCGCTGAAGCTTTTATTTGCATAGGTGCGGTAACGGAAAACGCGCCAATGGGAACGCTCGAAACATCCCTGCATCCGTGAGAGCAGATCCGCCTCCACACCGTTGAACGATGCGACGACCCGAACCGTTTCCGCTTCATCCATAGTGCTCATAGCATCGCGGAAAGTGTCTTTATTCATCATATCGCGCAGCTCAAAAAAATTGGCAAGCGATGCGCCGAGAGTATCGAGCATAACGCTCAATGCGAGCATCCGCCGTTCCCGTTCCCGGGTGTCGGGGCTGCTGAGCATCAGCAGGATCTGCCGGGAGTCCTGACAAACCTGTTTGAGCAGTGCGGAGATCTTCCAATACGCTTCAATCCGGCTGGGACAGTTGGCAAAATCCCCTTCGCAAATCAGACGTTCCGCGATGTCAAACGCCGCATCCCGACGGCCGAGAAGCGGCGGCAGATTCACTTTGAGCAGCCAGTCGGCGGGACGGGAAAGCACCGCGCCGGAGCCGGAGATCAACTCCTGCATCCGGCAGCTGCGTCCGCCGTCAAAAAGCTGCATCAAATCATCCATTCGCGGGTATCAACCTTTCAGATCAGGGAAGATAGGTGAAGCTGAAAGCCTTGATCGCATTGACCGCTTCGCGGATCTTGGCGACCAGCATTTCGGGAACTTCGACATTGGTGGTGATGACGCTCAGAGAACGGCCGAGTTTGACATTCTGCGGAGCGCGGATATCGATGATGTTGATATTCTTTTCACCGAGGATACCGGCGATGCGGCCGATGACACCGGGTTCGTCAGCGTATTCGACGAAGAGGTGGTGGCCGGCGGGATCGAAGTAGAGCTTGTCGAAGTTGTCCAGACGGGAGATCATAACGGTGTTTTCAGCGATGGTACCGCGGGCACCTGCTTTGACGATGGTGTCACCATTGCCGACGAAGAGGTCGATCGTCATGGATTCGCCGTAGTTCTTGGAGTTGTCGACCATACGGTTGACCAGTTCGACACCGGCATCGCAGAGATACTGTTCGGCTTCTTTCGGACCCTGTTCGACAGCGAAGTCTTTGGCGACAGCGGCGACCACGGGCGGGATGAGCCACTTGGCGTAATCGGCGAGTTTGCCGTAGAAGCTGGTTTCGATGCGGGTCGGATTGTTGGTGTCGCCCAGATAAGCGCGGGTCAGCGCGGTCAGCGCGTAGGCGAGCTTCTGGTAACCGGCATCCAGACCGTCGGGCAGAGCTTTGTTGACGACGCAGTTGGTGACGCCCTGTTCAAAATAAGCGATGGTCTGTTCGGCGGCCTTTTTGGCGGCCTGGAAGTTGGCTTCGTAGGTGTTGGCGCCGAGGTGGGGGAGCATGATGTCAGCGACATCGGCAACGCTCTTGGGACCGGCGGCATCTTTGGGATAAACGTCGTTGCAGTAAACGATTTTCTTGGTGGCTTTGACAGCGCGGAGATCTTCTTCATTGATGATACCGGCGCGGGCGCAGTTGACGAGGATGGCACCGGGCTTCATCATTTCGAAGAGGCGGCGGCTGATCATACCGCGGGTCTCGTCGTTTTCGGGGATATGCAGAGTGATGCAGTCGGCTTCGGCGAAGATCTTTTCAACGCTGCAGAGTTCAACACCGATCTTTTCGGCGAGAGCGGGGGAGAGCATCGGGTCATAGCCGAGGATCTTGACATCGAAACCGGACAGACGTTTGACCACGAGGTTACCGATGTGGCCCAGACCGAGGATACCGACGGTTTTGCCGGTGAGTTCGTGGCCCATGAATTTGCTCTTTTCCCATTCGCCGGCGCGGGTGGAGGCATCGGCGGGCAGGACGTGGCGGTAGGCGGCGAGGATCATAGCGACAACTTCTTCAGCAACGGCATTGCTGTTGGCGCCGGGGGTGTTCATCACGTCGACACCGCGTTTGCGGGCATACTTGATATCGATGGTGTTATATCCGGCACCGGCACGGACGACCAGTTTGAGCTTGGGCAGAGCGTCGATGATTTCAGCAGTAACCTTTTCACTGCGAACGATCAGAGCTTCGGCATCGGCGTGCTGTTTGATGAGTTCTTCCATCGGAGTGGCGGCATCCAGAATGGTTTCATAGCCACGCTGGGTGAGCTGATCGGCGGCGAACTTGTCAAGTTTGGTCGGAATAAGAACCTTCGGCATTTTCAGATATCTCCTTTTTGTTGAAAAAAATTACCGTCTATTTAATATATCATCTCTGTGCGACTTTTTCAAAGGAAAGTACGAAAATATCCGAAGTTTTTCCGTATGCGTGTTTTCCACTCCGGCAGACTGTCTGATAACGGCACACTTTTCCGTGCCGGGAAATCATACTTCCATCCGGAATTTCCCGCCGCAAAAACGCTGAAGAAAGCAAAAAAGCACAAAAAAAACGTTTTTTTCGCCATTTGCCGCTTGACAATTCAGCTTCTGCGGTTATATTATGTAGCATACCAAAACAAAAGTGGCGGGTTAGCTCAGTTGGTTAGAGCGTCGGAATCATAATCCGCAGGTCCCCGGTTCGAGTCCGGGACCCGCTACCACTTTTTGAGTGCCGGAGTGGCGAAATGGCAGACGCGCTAGACTCAAAATCTGGTTCCCTCTGGGAGTGTGGGTTCAAGCCCCACCTCCGGTACCAATTTATGAATAATCAAGCACCTGATTTTCAGGTGCTTTTATATTTTTAAACGCATTTCTGTCACAAAGTGACGAAGACCCCTTTTATTTCTTCCGGAATTCGCTGGGAGAACAGCCGCTGTACTTTTTGAAAAAACGGGAAAAAGCGTAGACACTTTGGAAACCGACCTGCAAGGCGATATCTGAAATCAATAAATCACTCTTGCCGAGCAGATGTTTGGCGGTGGCAAGTTTGCGCTCATTGAGAAAATTCCGAACGGAACATCCCATATATTTGCGGAAAACAACGTGCAGATATTCAGGAGTGATGCTCCACTTGCGGGCGATTTTTTCAAAAAGCTTACCGTCCGGCGAACCATTCATCATCGCTTCGCACAACTCCTTTATGTAAGGCCGCCCCGAAACACTCATACTGAAATTTTCAGACAGACGGATTTTATCGACCGAAAGCGAAAACAGTATATCCAGTAACGCCGCCCCCATCCGGTTGCAATTAATCGGAGCCGTTTCAAGGTTCCAGAGATCGACCAGGCGCTGCAATAATTCAATATTTTCTTTTGACAACACACACTTCTGATTGCGCAGATGTTCGAGCGCGGCGCTCTCGTCGGCGTGAAACCGCACCAGCAGCCAATCCGCCTGATCATCCGGCAGCGGGATGCGGAAGTGCGGCTGCCAGGGAAATACCAGCATCGCTTCGCCGGATTTCAAAGTGCAGATGGCATCGGATACCAGCAGTGCCCCGCTTCCGGAAACCATGATCCACAAAATAAATTCTTCGTGACAATTGAAACCGCTGCGGCGGCGCTGATCAGGGGGAAAGCTTACCGGTTCGGTGATTCTCCGGAACAGACATATTTTGGAAATAACCGGCAATTGCACCTGGCGGCTCCGCTTGCGGTTATGGTCAAACCCGATACATTCGATTGATTTCCGGTCAAAAATCATAATTTCACAGATTCGGTTAAATTTTTGTCTGTTCCAGTCATTTTATTTAATATACTCCGTGATTATATTATTGTCAAACAACTGAAATTGTCTCAATTATGTGAAAGGAATTTATTATGCCGCAACTGAAACAACGCCTTAATTCTTCTGCACGTTTTTTCACTCTCATTGAATTGCTGGTCGTGATCGCCATTATCGCCATACTGGCGGCAATGCTTCTGCCGGCGCTGCAAAATGCCAGAGAACGCGGACGCTCGGCCAGCTGTATATCAAACCTGGGACAGATCGGTAAAGCGGTTCTCGGTTACGCCATTGCTTACGACGACTGGTCGGTGCCCATTCAAACCGGCAGCAGCAGTTTTGCCTTGAATGTCAACGGAAGTGCCAAAGATAAAGCCGATGTGGTCAAGGCCGTGACCGGAAATGCCGCAAGCAATATGTTCACTACCATCGCCAAAAACAGCACAAAATCCCAGTGGTATCATATGTTGATGTACACCGGTTTCCTTGAAAAACCCGGGATCGACATCGTCACCGAAATAAAGGCTGACGGCACTCCCAAGCAGTCTGCCGAAAGCACTGAAGATGTCAATCACGTTCTGGTGTGCGCCACGGTTGCCGGGACGATGAACCAGAACAAGCTTTTCAGCTATGGTTACAATCCCGCTCTTGGCGGTGTCAATGCCAACAACACTCCGAGCTACCGCGCGTGGCGCAAACTTGGCAAAACTCTGCGCCCTGCCAGAGCGTTCTGCGTTGCCGACCGTCAGTTGAAAACCAACCGTCCCGATGCGGAAGAAACGGCAAATTATGCTGAATATCCGATCGTATTCGGTTCAACCGCCGGTATTTACAATTCATTCCGCCATAAAAAACGCAGCAATGTCCTCTTTGTGGACGGACACGCAAGTTCTCTTATGTATCACCCGAACAACTGGGCAACTGAACGCATCCGCAACTACATCTATGAAGTCAACAATGCCGCCAACGCCTCCGGAGCAGAATAAGCAATGAAAAATCTGCTCGCTCTTTTGACATTACTGCTGACGTTTGCCCTTGCGGCAATGCAGGTGGTGATACCTGACCGCGCCAATGATATTGAGAAGTTTGCCGCAAGTGAACTTGCCACCTATCTCAAAAAGGTCAACGGAAAAGATCACAAAATCGTCACGGAAAAAAGTGTTAAAAACAATGCCCCGGGGTACTACATCGGAAACACCTCACGGGCAAAAGCTTCAAACATTATCCTTCCTGAAAAAGAAAACTCCTTTGTTATCAAGCGGAACGGCAATGCCCTGATCATCTCCGGCCGCGATGGCAATGGCAGAGAAAACGATGATTGCAATCCCGCCGGAACCCTTTTCGGCGTCTACCACTTTTTGCACAAATTTGCCGGTGTCCGCTGGCTTTATCCGGGGGAAGATGGCGAAATGGTACCTTCAAAACCGGACTTTTCCATCCCGGAAAAGTGTGAAAGCACCTACATCCCGCGCCTTGATGAGCGGATGTTCGGCGGCAGAGTTCCTGCCCCCGAAATCAGACGGTTTTTCCGCCGCAATATGTTTCTTTTCCAAAGTCATCACCCCGGCAGAGGCGGACACACCCGTTTCATTTATCCTGAATACGGCAAAAGCAATCCGGAATTCTTCGCACTCACCGGCAACAACAAGCGCAACAATGTCCAGAGCGGTTCATTATGTTTGAGCAACCCCGAACTGCAGAATGCGTTGATAAAGCACGCGGTCAAAAATAAACATCAATTCGTTTCCGCCCACGATGCCGACAGCGTTGCCCGATGCGGTTGCCCCGACTGCGAAGCACTCAATGGCGATGATTTCCGCGGACCGACCGGAAGATATGCTCCTTACCGCAATATGGGCGAGCGCTACGCCAGATTTTATAAAGCTTTACTGGAACAAAGCCGCAAACTTGATGACGGATTGAAAATTTCCGCCTATGCGTATCAGAGTTACTTTTACGCCCCGCGCCAAACCAGATTGGACAAAAACATCCACGTCGGTATCGTTCCCGATCTGCCCTTCCCCCGCCGCCAAAGCCACACCGCATTCCTCAGGAATGAGTACAGACTGTGGGCGGCAAGCGGTGCTTCGCTCTATCTGCGCCCCAATTATTTCAACGGCGGATATTGTATGCCGGAAGTCTGGTATGATGAATTTGCCGACGAATTCAAATTCCTCTGCGATCTGGGCATTACCGGGATGGTCATTGACAGCTATATGAAGCAGATGTGGGCGACCCGCGGACTGGATCAATACATCTCTTCACGATTGATCGCACATCCGGAAGCTGATGTGGAAGAACTTTTCAACGAGTATGTGTCCAGTTTCAAATCGGCAGCTCCGGAGATTCGGAAATATTTTAAATTTTTCCAGAAATACCTGAAAGAAAATTGTGACAAAATCAATACCATCCATGAAAATTCAGTGCGCCGCTGGTATTTCCACGGCTTTATTTACGCCGCGGATGCGCACAGGATTTTCCCGGAACACATATTGCAAAGTCAATTAAAAACCCTGGATGATGCGGCGAAACTCGTTTCCGGCGATGGTGCAACTGCTTCAAAAGTCGCCTTTTTGCGTTCAGGCCTGGAACACGCCATCGCCGTTTCCCGCTGTGCAAAGATTATTGATTCCAAAGTTTCCAATGCCGTCAAAAAACAGAGCTTGGCAAAATTATCTGAACTGCGGAACACTCTGCCGCGTTTCGCAATAGAAAACGGCTATTGTGAGCGGATCGAAAACAACTGCTGGAAGATTTCCGCCCCGGCGCAGCTTGCCGGAACGCTCCTCCCGCTTCCGGAGTTTTTCAAAGTCAAAACCGATCCGGAAAATATTGGAGAAAAAGCCGGATTTTTCAAGCCGTCGTTCAACGATTCCAAGTGGCAGGATATCTCAAGCTGGCGCTCGCTTGAAAGCAGCAATATTTTCAATTATCGGTACGCCTTCTACCGGACGAAGTTCCATATCCCGGAATCGGACGGACGGCGCTGTTTGCTCCGGCTCGGTGCGGTTGACAAAGACTGCACCGTCTGGGTCAATGGTAAATATGTTGGAAACAGTATGTATGACAACAAAATCGATCCGGATATGTGGGCATTGCCTCGCTATT
This sequence comes from Victivallaceae bacterium, assembly GCA_045653515.1. Lineage (GTDB taxonomy): Bacteria > Verrucomicrobiota > Lentisphaeria > Victivallales > Victivallaceae > UBA1784. The sequence continues at coordinate 10,914 of JAZOMB010000011.1, forward strand.
TTGATATTACTGATTTTGTTGATTACGGCAGAGACAATCAGCTTTGCATCAAAATCGGCAACCGCGGCGGCGGCCACGGCGGCTTGTGGAAACCATCTTTTATCATTCTGGAAAAAGCTTCCACAGCCAAACCGCTCGTGCCGATTTTCAAAACACCATCTTACGCGAAAAAATCCAAGTCCGGAAAGTATGATGTGATCACCGTTTCCGGGGTGCGTGACCATAAACGCAACCGCTTTCTGGCGTTGATTTCCGACTTGAAACTGGACAAAACGCCCGGACAGAAATACCGGATACGCGGCGAACTGCGGATCCGGAATATCGGTCGGGGCAGAGTCGATGTATCGTTCCGCCAGCAGGGAAAAACGGCAGGGAATAAATTCACCGACCGGATCTTCCAGCACAACACCGACAACTGGGAGGAGTTTTCTTTTGAAACCGGAATCATCAAAGATGCCGGGACAATCAAACTTTATCTGATTTGCCGCAACCTGCCGGAAAAAAGTGCGGTCTCATTCCGGAAAATACAAATCGAAAAACTTTAAATCTCAAATAAAGGAGTTTCTTTAATATGAAAAAATGTAAGATCGCGGTCATTGGATTCGGACAGCGCGGTTATTGTTATGTCGGAATGATCCGCCGCACCCCCAATGCAGAACTTGCGGCGGTTTGCGATACTGATGCCGCCCGGATGGAGACTTTTGCCGGAGAGTTGAATATCGAAAGCGTTCCCCGTTTCACCTCGGTCGACGAAATGCTCAAAAATTGCGACATCGATGCCGTGGTCATCACCACACCGGATTTCACCCACCGCGATTGTGCGATCGCCTGCTGCAAGGCGGGTAAACATATTATGCTGGAAAAACCGATGGCTCCCACGGCGGCAGAATGCCGGGATATCATCCGCACTTGTTCCGAAAACAATTGTCTGATGCAGATTGGATTTGTTCTGCGGTTCCATCCGGTATTCCGCAAAGTTATTGAAATCGTCCGCAGCGGGAAACTCGGTCAGATTTTAAATATCGTTTCCAACGAATATATCGGCGTGATGCACGGAGCAAGCTATATGCGCCGCTGGCACCGCAAGACTGCCAATTCAGGCGGCTTCGTCCTTGCCAAATGCAGTCACGATCTGGATATCATCGCCACGGTAGCAAATTCCCGAGTCCGCCGGGTGGCGGCGTTCGGTTCGCTGGACTTTTTCACCACCGGCAAACTCAAACACCGCTATTGCTCGGAGTGCCCGGATACGGAGTGCCGTTTCCGCTTCAAAGGCGAATTTGTCCGTATGACCCCGGAAGAAAAGCAAAATCCCTCCGCCAAGCCGTTCGATCTTTGCGTTTACAATGAAGACAAAGATCTGGTCGATCACGAAGTGGCGATTATGGATTTTGACAACGGGATCAAGGCAAGTTTCGCGCTCCATCTCTTTGCAGAAGTCCCCAAACGGACCATCTGCATTGCCGGAACTGACGGTATTCTTTACGCCGATACCGCCGAAGAGTGCATCCATATCAATTATTCCAACGGTACCCCCGCTGAAAACATTCCCTGCCCGCAGCAGAACAATTCCGGACACGGCGGAAGTGATCAGAGCTTCCTTGATGAATTCATCTCCTGCATCCAATCCGGAAGTGCCCCGCGGGCCGATCATATGGCGGGGCTGGCTTCGACCGTTATCGGCAATGCCATTGAAAAAGCCCGCATAACCAATCAGGTCGTGGAAATCGCGGAACAGGAATATAAACTTTAAGCGAAGTTTCTACCGCTTGCCAAAAGCAAAAATCATTTCAAGACAGCCGTGGATTCCCCTCCCGGCATCTTGAAAAAACGCGGTTTGCGGACTATATTTATCAAACTGCTTAAACTGCTTGAAAAAGGATTCTTTGCAATGTTGGATTATTTGCTTTTGCCGCTGTTGGGTGCGGCGTGGACGATCGTTGCGATAACGGCCGCCAATGCCCGACAGAAAAATGTTTCCGTAATACACTTTTATCTTATCGGCTCGGCGGGAGCATTCATAATCTTTACAATAATGAGCCTGATCTCCGGGATGGAGAATATTTTTGCTCCGCAGTACCGCATATCGGCATTGGCATATTTCACAGGCGGTGTGGTAAATGCTTCAGGTCAGGGGATCGTGATGTACAATCTCAAAAAAGGCGGCAGAGCGTTGGCATTGCTCATTCCGCAGCTGGCATTCATTCTGCCTTACATCTGGTGCCTCTTTAATGGCGACACTTTTACAGCTGCCGGGGCATCCGGTCTGGCAACGATCACCGCAGCCGTCACCTATCTCGCGCTGAAAAAGTCTGCTTCTTCCGCAGAAAATCCGGGAAGTTCACTTGATCCCAAGCGGCTTCTCACCGCATTCTGCGCGATGCTTATTGTCGGCACGGGACAGATTTTTATGGCGGTCCCGGCGGTTCTGAAAAAGGGCGAACCGCTGTCGGTGATGACCGGTTCGATGATCATTCAATTTGCCACAATGCTGCTCTTTGCGCTTTTCAGCATTTTTGCTTCGGGGAAATTTATTGACTCAATGAAAAAAGCGGTCAAAAGCGGTCTTATGTGGAGTTTGAGTGCCGTCGCATCTTACTGCATACTGCTCCCGGCGCTCAAATGTATGGGAGAAAGAAAACAGAGCGCGATCGTCTATCCGGTCGGCTGCAGTATGGTCATCGTGCTTTTCGCACTTTATGCCGCCGTCCACTTCAAGGAAAAACTTTCCCGCGGACAGATCGCGGCATTTATCGCCATCGTTATCGGCATATTTCTGATCCGGATGTAAACCTCCGGCAAAGAATAAAAAAATTGCCGGTCTGCAGACATCTCATGGCATTGCTCCAATCTGGTCCACATCAACCGGCAACAAAAGTATAATCAAAAAGTTTTCGCCTTCCTCCGAATAACCGTCTTTTTAAAGAAGCAGAATTATTTACCCTGCTTCATTTCGCGGACGGCTTCGACCACTGCCTGAGCCTGATATTCCAACTGTTCGCGGGTCAGGGGGTAGAGCGGCAGATGGGTGTAGGAGTGATAGAACATCTTCTCCGTCACCGGGCAGGTCGCGGCGATGGCGTTTTCGTCATAGCCGAGATCTTTCATAATTTTGAAGCGGTACATGGGGCCGAAGTGGGTGATATTGGTCAACCCCTTTTCTGCGAGCTTCTTGGAGAGCTGCTGAATATTTCCGCCGACAACTTCAGGATCGATACGCAGCAGATAAAGATGATGGGTACTGTAAGTTTCTGCGGTATCCGCCTTTTCCACCAGAATACCTGCTTCCTGTGACAGGACGCTGTTCATATATTCCGCCGCGGCTCTGCGCTGAGCGATGATATTATCCAGACGCTTCATCTGGAGCAGAAGTCCGAGCGCCTGAATTTCGGTTGCGGAATGGTTGAGCGCGACCTGCGGTTTGCCGTAACGATCAGCAAGAGGTGAAATGTCATACAGCCAATCTTTGATCTTGCGGGTAAAATCCAAACCGAGGAAACGCGCACCCGGGAACTGGGGACCTGCCCAGTCTTCATTGGACAAGAGAATACCGCCTTCACCGAAGGAGTTGATATTTTTGACTTCGTGCAGAGAAAATCCGCCGAAGTGACCGATCGAACCGAGCTTGCGGCCCTTGTAAGCGCCGCCCATACCGTGCGCGGCATCTTCCATAACGATGATATCGTGTTTGGCGGCGAGCTCCATCAACGGGTCCATATCCACCGGGCAGCCGCCGAGGTGAACGGGAACGATCATTTTGGTCTTTGGCGTGATCTTGCGGGCGACATCGGCGGGGTCGAGGTTGATGGTTTCGGGGTCGACATCCGCGAAAACGATCTTCGCTCCGACGCTCAACGGGTACGCCATCGTAGCAATAAAGGTGATAGCGGGCATAATGACTTCATCGCCCGGTCCGATACCGGCAAGTTTGTAGGCGATCTCCATACCGCCGGTCCAGTTGTCCAGAAAACAGGCATATTTGGAACCGAAATATTTGCGGGAAATTTCTTCGGCTTCAGAGACCTTTTTGCCGAGGGTGAGTTTGGTCGCCTTGCCGCTCATTGAAGCAAGTTTCTTTATCTCGCAGGCAACGGCTTCCACCTGAGCATCGTAAGCGGCATCCTCAGCGGCGGGCAACAGAAACTTGACCATTTCCACTGCATCCTGACCATCATAAAACTCTCCCACAGCGTGCCACGGCACTTTGCTTTCGCCGACAGCGTAACGGAAATCTCCGCCGGAATCTTTTTCACTCATAAGACATTACCTCCATATCCGGGATTGCAAATTTCAAAGCTTCTGCTACTAATATACTTGCAATCTGTTTCAAATGCAAGGCATCAGCCGATTTTTTCTTCTGCGTCCTCCGGATACCACGGTTGTTCCGGCGAGATATTTTTCCGGCGATGATTTTTATCATCAGATTGCTGTATTTAATCAAATCGATGCAAGAGAGCGTTTTCCGGCATAAAATCAATTCCCATTACACACCACGTTGAAAAGTTTCAGGATATGCGGTTTTTTTGCGGCAAGTTCGCGCATCGCTTGCATTTCAAAAAAATTGTGATATTTTTATGAAAAAGTGAAAATTTGTTACGGAGAAGTGTCATGCCTGCCAATAAAAATCAGATCCGCCGTATCCAGACCATCATCAAAATGATGCGCCAGAACCGCTATCCCAACTCAAAAACCTTTGTTGAAGAGATGAAAAGTCAGGATATTGCCGGTGCTTATAAGATCTCCAGCAAAACTTTTCAGCGGGACATTGCCGATTTGCGCGATGAATACGGTGCGCCCATACATTATGACAGTTCGCGCAAAGGGTACTATCTTTCCAATATCGACTGGTACAATGAAGATCTTATGGTCGAACCCTTTGAGATGAAAGCGGCGCTGTTGGGCGAACGCGTGGCAAGCGGCATCCTGCCGGAGCCGCTGCGCAGCGAGATGAATAAAGCGGTAAGCGCATTGATGATGAAAAATGAAAACGGTATGTCCGAACAAGCGGAACTGGAATGTTTTCAAGTCCTCTCACCGGATAACCTCCCGCAGGCCGATCCCCATATATTCCTCACCTGTTATAATGCGTGGGAGAAGCGCAGATATCTTGAGCTGAATTACCGTTCATCACAAGGGGTCGTTTCAAAAAAGGTCTTTGAACCCCACGTCTTCGCGTGGAACGGCGGCAGTTGGTACCTCAAAGGCCGCCTTATCCGCAATAATGACGAAGTGCTTGAAGAGCCGCTGATTCTGGTTCTGGCGCTGCACCGCATTGAAGAAGCACGGATGCAGAACGGAGAATTTTTCCCGATCCCCGAAATTTTGAAAAGCGTTAAAGCTGAAGGTCTGTTTGATTTCCAGAAACTTCCCGACGTGGAACTGGAATTTTTCAAACCTTTCGCCCAGCCGATGTATGAAAAGTACCGGAGCGCTCCCGATGCGGTAAAAAAATATGACAATGGATCGGTGCTTATCCATCTTCACAACCTGACCGAATACGAAGCCGCCCAGCTTGTCTTGAGTGCCTGCGGCAATGCAAAAGTCCATCAACCGAATGAGTTGAAACTCTACATCCGCCGCATTGCCAATAAAATTCTGGAAAATTTGAACGATTGACCCATACATGACAATACCAACTCTGCCTGTTTCCAATCGGCGGATACAGCGTGACGCAAGATTTACCAAGAGATTGCGCGCGATGCGCCGCCGCAACATTTTTTCGTAAAGCTCTGTTCCCGATAAGGGGAGATGACTTGTGGGGAGGGGAAACCCTCTTTTCTCGTGAAAAGAGGGTTTCCCCTCCCCACACCCCACCCCTTCCGAGAAAAGCGAAGTATTTTTTGCTCCCGTTGGTCGCAAAAAGCTTATC
>JAZOMB010000012.1:0-15996 GCA_045653515.1 Victivallaceae bacterium
AAAGACCTTGATGCGGAAAAAGTTATCAATGATAAACTGCTCGCACTTTCCGCCACCGGAGCCAAAGTCGTCGGCCGTGAATACTGGGGTACTCACTACACCATGAATTACCCGCTCTCTCACAGCCGCAAGATCGACCGCAACCTCAAGACCCTGCTCAAAGGCAATGCCGCCGGTATCTACGGTGAACCCGGAAAGAGCTTCGGTACCCGCGGCAGCGACCACTACATCCTCTGCAAACTGGCTTGGAATCCCAACCTCAAGCGCGAAGACATTCTCAAAGAATACTGCCTCGCCGCTTTCGGTCCCAAAGCCGCTCCCGTGATGTATGAACTCTACGAAAAGATCGAAGACTGGACCGAAAAGGGCGTTGCCAATCGCACCAAAGGTGTCAACTATCCCTACTACACCAACAGCTACGCTGAATTCAACCGTCTGATGTCTGATATGTACAATGACCAGTTCATCAAAATGTGCAACGGCTACTTCAAAAAGGCTGCCAAACTGGTCGATACCCCGGAACGCAAAGCCCGTTTCGAATACGCCAAAAACGGTATCCTCTACGCCAAATACATCACTGCCGCGCTGGTCTCCTACCGCAACCTCGCCGCTATGGGTATGAATATGTCTCTGACCCAGCCCTCCGGCCTGGAAACCATTATGGAACGCAGTGAGATCGCCAAGGCCGCCAACGCCGCCGTCGCCGCTTCCAAGGCAAAACGTTCTTTCGCCGGCAAAAACGGCCGCCACTTCGGCTTCTCCCACAGCTACCGCAGTGACAGCATCAACCTCCGTCCCTGGCAGACTCTCGCTGAAATCGCGCTCTCCGATTTGCGCACCGGAACCTACAACTTCCTCGTCAACGGCGCCTTTGAGTACACCACCTACAGCTGGGATATCACCGGCAGCGGCAAATACACCTGCGTCTACGACATCAACTGCGATGATCAGGGCAACTATATGGTCCACTCTCACGCCAATCAGGGTATCAGCGTCAAAGTTGATCTTGAACCCGGTCAAAAGATGACCTTCGCCCAGAAGCGCAAAATCGGTGCGAAAGACCGTAACACTGTCCGCGGCCAGATTATGGTTCGTTGTGAAGGCAATCCGGAAGAGTTCGTTTCCGCCTATCTCGGCGACAAAAAGATCGAACTCAAGTGGGCCAACGAAGGTTTGAATGACAAAGACGGCTGGTGCGAACTCCGCTTCAAAGCCTTTGACATCGAGCCGGGAACCTACGATTTCCGTATGGAAGTTGCCAATCCCAAAGGTCTCTTTGGCGGCAATGCTAAAACCTTCCACTTTGATGACCTCAAAGTCCAGTTGAAAAAAATTCGCTGAGAGGTTGAATAATGCGGATCAAATCACTTGTTATCACCATTGCAGCGGTCGTGTTTTGCGTGACCGCTGCCGCATTTGAACTTGGCAAAGAGAACGCCGTCATCTATTGCAGCAAAGTCAATACCGTCGCCGCCAAAGAGATGAGCGCTCTTTTGAACAAAGTTTTCGGCAAAGAGTACAAAGTCGTCACTCTCAAAAAGGCTGACTTGAGCAAACCCGGCATCTACATCGGTTATGTTCCTGCCGGAGTAAAATATGATATCCCGGCTGACAAAAAAGAGTTTGTCGCCCGCTATGCCGATAAAGATCGGCTTTTCCTCTGGGGCAATGACAAAGAAGATCTCAAAGGTTCCGCCTTTGCCGCGTTCGATTTTCTGGAAAAATTCGCCGGTGTCCGCTTCCTGTGGCCGGGCGAACTCGGTACTGTTGCCGACAAACGTCAGCCGGTAACGGTCAAAGACGGTTTGGATGTTTTTGTTCCGCCGTTTGAATTGCGTATGACCAGCAGCTTCACCTACGGCAGAACCAGTCTCACCATACCGGAACGCGTCGCCATCGACCGTTGGCAGGATCATCACAAAGTCGGTCGTGCCACCAAGTCCCGCGGTTCGGGCTTCCAGCACGCTTTCAACAATCTTCTGCCCCGTCAGGTTTACGGCAAAGAACATCCGGAATACTACTCTCTCATCACCCCGGAACGCTGGATCGGTATGCCCAAACCCAGCGTCCCGACCCGCCGCAACGATCCCACCGTTTCCGGTCCGTGGCAGGTTTGTACTTCCAACAAAGATGTGCGCCGCATCTTCGCTGAAAAGATCGCCGCTTCCAAAGATGGCCGCATCCGCTCCATCTCTCCCAACGACGGCTACGGCTTCTGTGAATGCGACAACTGCAAAGCTCAGGACGGCAAAGATGCCCAGCGCACCGGCAAAGCCGGACACCTGCGCGTGACCAACCGTATGTATGACTTTGCCGAAGATATCGCGCATCAGGTCTACAAGCTCAATCCAAAGGCGCGGATCGGTATGTTTGCTTACAGCTTCTACGACGGTGTGCCTGATCAGAAGATCTCCTTCCCGCCCAATATGTATCTCTCTTACTGCTACATCGTCTACCGTGCAGAAGATAAAGCTGCTGAAGATGAGATCAATAACAAGCTTATCGGCCTTGCCGCCACCGGTGCCAAAGTCATCGGACGCGAATACTGGGGCTGCCACTATACCATGGGTTACCCCTTGAGCCACAGCCGCAAGATCGACCGCAACCTCAAAACTTTGTACAAATGCAAAGCCGCCGGTATCTACGGCGAAACCGGTAAAAACTTCGGTTCCCGCGGTACCGACTTGTACATTCTGTGCAAACTTGCGTGGAACCCGACTCTGAAGCGTGAAGACATCCTCAAAGACTACTGCGACTCCGCGTTCGGCGCTAAAGCCAGTCCTGTGATGTACGAACTCTTTGAAAAGATCCAAGACCGGGTCGAATCCCGCACCCGTGAGTTCAAGACCAAAAAAGGCGAAAACTTCAAGCATTATAAGAACGATTACGCTGAATTCAACCGCTTCCAGGCTTCTGTTTTCAACGAAGCATTCAACAAGATGTGCAAGACCTATCTCAACAAAGCTGACAAGCTTGCTGATACCGCCGACCGCAAGGCGCGTGTCCAGTTCTTCCGCGTCGGTTTGATGAAAGCGATGAATACCACGGAATTTCTCCGTGCCAATGCCGATCTCGCCGCAATCGGTGTCAATATGCCGCTCACTCAGCCGTCGACAAACTTCATCACTATGGAAAAGAGCGAGCTGATGAAGACTGTCGCCAATGCACTTGCCGTCAACAAAAAGCGTGACATCTATCACTACACCTATGCCAATGACTTCACTTTCAGCAGAGGCTTGGGCAATGTGATCCATCTCCGTCCGTGGCACACCCTCGCTCAGATCGCCCGCATCGACATTCTGACCGGCAACTTCAACTATCTGGTCAACGGCGCATTTGAATACTATGGCTACAGTTGGGATACCAAGGCTGTAAACGGCGAAGCTGTCTGCAATTACGTTACCACCGACAACTGCGATGCTCCCAACAACTTCATGGTCACCAGCCACGCAGGGCAGGGGGTCAGCCTCCAGACCGATCTCAAACCCGGTGCCGTCGTCGAAGTCAAACAGCTCCGTCCGATCGCTGCCAAAACTTCGATGCAGCTTTCCGGTCAGATCTTCATCAAATGCCCCGGCGGCGATCCGGAAAAATATGTCACTGCCAGCTTCGGCAAGCATAAACTGGAACTGGTTTGGATCAACAAGGGAATGCAGGAACGCAAAGACTGGTGCGAAGTTCGCTTCAAACCGATCACTGTTGTCCCGGGACAGTATGAATTCAAGTTTACTGTCAGCAATCCCGGCAAGGCTGACAAGAGCTTCAACTTTGACAATTTGCGTCTGCAGTTGAAAGAAATCAAAAAATAAGACAGGACAAGATAAATGAAATTCAAGCATCTTCTGCTGTCCGTTTGCGCAATGCTGATCAGCGTATCAGCATTTGCGTATGAATTGGGCAAAAGCAATGCCACCATCTGGCATACTAAAAAAAGTGCCGCTCAGGCGAAAGTTCTGCAAGAGTATTTGTCCAAGGTCTTCGGCAAAAAATACTCATTGAAACTTTACCAGAAAGGCGCACAGCTTCCCGGTCTTTTCGTCGGCATCCAGCAGCCCAACGCTGATTTGAAAGTCGATATGGAACGGGATTTTACCGTTATCCATACCGAAAAGGACAAAGTCTACATTTACGGCAATGATACCGGCAGACTTACTGGTACCGCCTATGCTGTCACATCGTTCCTCGAAAAACACGCCGGTGTCCGCTTCCTGTGGCCGGGCGAACTCGGAACCGTTGCCGAAAAGAGCAAGCCGGTTACCATCAAAGAGGGTACCGACCTCTATGTCCCGCCCTTTAAACTGCGTATGACCAGCAGTTTTACCTACGGAATGCGTCTGCTCTCCTCCAAGGATGCCGCAGACTTGAATACCTGGCTTGTCCGGATGAAGACCGGCCGCTCCATTTACTCGGTCGGCTCCGGCTTCCAGCACGCATTTTTCCACTTGCTCCCGCGCGAAAAGTACGGTAAAGAGCATCCGGAATACTACTCGCTCGTAAGTCCTGCCCGTTGGATCGGTGAACCCAAACCCACCGTCCCCACCCGCCGCAATGATGAAAGCGTCGGTGGTCCCGCCCAGCTCTGCACCTCCAATAAGGATGTCCGCCGCATCATTGCTGAAAAAATCGCCGCGCCCAAAGACGGTAAGATCCGTTCCATCTCCCCCAATGACGGCTTCGGTTTCTGCGAATGCGCCAACTGCCTTGCCCAGGATGGCAAGGATGCTGAACGGCTGCGCAACAACCACCTTACGGTGACCAACCGTATGTATGATTTTGCTGAAGACATTGCCCATCAGGTCTACAAGCTCAATCCCAAAGCCAAAGTCGGTATGTTCGCTTACAGCTTCTACAATGGCGTGCCGGATCAGAAGATCTCCTTCCCGCCCAATATGTATCTTTCCTACTGCTACTTCATCGGTTTTACCAAAGATAAAGCCGCTGAAGATGAGATCAATAACAAGATCATCGGTCTTGGCAAAACCGGCGCACAGGTTATCGGCCGCGAATATTGGGGTACTCACTACACGATGAACTACCCCCTCAACCACAGCCGCAAAATCGACCGCAACGTCAAAGCTCTGCTCAAAGCCAATGCCGCCGGTATCTACGGCGAAACCGGCAAATGCTTCGCCGCCCGCGCCACCGACTTGTACATCCTGTGCAAGCTCTCCTGGGATCCGACTCTGAACCGCGAAGCTCTGCTCAAAGAGTTCTGCGATGCCGCATTCGGTGCCAAAGCCAGTCCCGTGATGTACGAAATGTTTGAAAAGATCGAAGACCGTGTGGAAAAATGTATGCCCCAGTTCTTCACCGGAGAAATGTCGAAATTCTACCCCAACGGCTACGCTGAACGCAACCGTTTGATGTCGGAAGTTATCTTCAATGATGAATTCCAGAAAATGTGCAAACCCTACATCAAAAAAGCGCTCAAGCTTGCCGATTCCGCCGACCGCAAGGCGCGTATCGACTTCATCAACCGCGGTATCCGTATGGCGGCGATCACTACTGAATCACTCCGCAGCATCGCTGATCTTGCCGCAGCCGGTGTCGATATGCCGCTGACTCAGCCTTCGACTAAAATCATCCGTATGGAAAAGAAAAACTTGATCAAAATCGCCACCCGTGCCGCTAAAGCTGAAGCTGCCCGCACCACCTTTTTGCTTACCAATTCCGGAGATAATGCCATTACCCGGATGTTCTTCGGCAGCAGCAGCTTCAGCTTGCGTCCGTGGAAAGGCCTTTCGGAAATCGCGCTTATCCGGCTCAAGAACGGTATGTACAACTACCTTGTAAACAACTCTTTTGAGTACTACGGTTACAGTTGGAGTGTCAAATCGGTCAAGGGCGAAGGTAAATTCCAGTATACTGCCGCTACCAACCGCGACGCCGATGACAACTATATGGTTCCCTGCCACGGTGGTCAGGGCATCAGCTTGCAGCTCGATATGCCTGTCGGTTGCGAAATGGAGATCACCCAGTTGCGTAAGGCTTCCACCGATGCTCCGGTCAAAGCTACTTTCAGTGCTTTTGTAAAGAGCGAAGGAAATCCGCTTGATAATGTCAAATTCTTCCTCGGCGGCAAAGAACTCAAAGGCGTCTGGGTCGATGAGAAGCTGGACAATGTCAACAATTGGCACGAGATACGCTTCCAGAGCGTTGAACTTGCCCCCGGAGATTATGAGCTGAAAGTGGTCGCCTCCAATCCGAAGAAATTCTTAGGAACCAACAAGCCTCTTACTTTGAACTTCGACAACTTCCAGCTCCGGTTCAAAGATATCCTGTCTGCCAAAAAGTGAGGAATCAAAAAATGATTTTTCCTGAAATGACCTACTATATGGGTGCCAATGTTACCGGTTCTGCTATCGGCGCGCGGATGGAGGAATTCGCCGCCGCCGGTATCAAATTTCTGCAGCTCGGTCCGAAAGATCTGCAGCTGATGAAGGATGATGCCGCTTATCGTAAAGAGATGCTTCATCAGGCACAAGCCAACGGTTTGACTATCCGTGACGTTCACGCGCCGCACCAGACTGAAAACTCCCTCGGAACTCCGATCCCGCTGGAACTTATTGTAAATTCCCAGCTGAATGCGATCGATATCGCCGGTTCTCTGGGGGTCACCACCATTACCATTCACGTCGGCCGCACCCGCCGCACAGGAGAGTTTGCCAAAGATTTCGGATTATTCCCGTTCGTTGATCTGCCCGCAACTGAAAAACGCATTTGCGACGCACTGGATATTCTCATCCCCGCCGCCGAAAAAAACAAATGCGTTATCGCGCTGGAAAACTTGTTTCTGCCGCCCAGCTGTGCTGACTTCCTGACTCCGATCGTAGAAAAATACAACAGTCCAAACTTGGGAATGTGCTACGACTCCGGACACGCGCTTCTGGTTGAACATCAGGAGGGCAAGGTTTCTGACGACATTGCCGAATGGATCCGCATCGGCTGGGACGATGACACCGTCATCTTCCAGAACGATCAGCTTGACCGCATGCTCAATCAGGTCGTGACCACCCATTTGCACGACAATAACGGTAAAAATGACCAGCACCTTGCCCCCGGCGACGGCGTGGCGAACTGGGATAAGATCGTGGAACGCCTGAAACGCGCTCCGCGCCTGCTGACCTTGCAGACAGAATTGATCGGCCGCCTTGCTGTGTCTCCCGCTGCCGATATGGTCGAATGGTATAAAATGTTCAACATTTAAAGAGAGGTGTTTTTTATGAAATCAATCAAAAATTTGCTGCTCCTGCTGCTCGCAGTTGCTGCAACCGGCGTTTTCGCAGCTAAACCGGTCGGTGTATGGAACGGTTTGGCCTGGCAGCGAGTCGGAGAATTGGTGAATGCAACCGTCTTCAGCCCCCAGTGGCACAAAGACAAACCGCTGAAAATCAATTTTACCGGCAAAGAATTCGACAAAGTTTCCGCGGTAGTTTATCTTCACGGCTTCAATCAGATCTTCCGTTTCCGCGAATGGAAAAAAGATACGATCAAAAATATGGAAACTTTTGTTTCCAACGGCGGCGTGCTGGTCATTCTCGTTGACGGTGCTCCCCGTCCGCCTTCAGTGACCAAAGTCGGCGATATGTCCAAGCTGCTCGGTGCGACCAAGTATGCGGATATCTCCGGTAAAGTTGAAATCAAGGATAAATCCTGGGCGGAATGCGGCAAAAATCCGAAAGTTTTCGAACATATGCTCGCTCCGAAAACCACTCAGGGCGCTCCCGCCAAACCGCTTATCGCTTTGAGCGGTATTACTACTGCCAAAACTATTATCGGTAACGATTCCGGTGCGATCGTCGCGGTCAACCAGCTCGGCAAAGGTAAAGTTTACTTTATCAACGTCCGTCTGACCGAATCCGCCTCCAGCTTCCCGCTCCCCCGCAACTATGTCATCAACGCTGAATGGCAGCAGTATCTGCCCTTTGCCAAAAAGATCCACGAAGCGATCCTGCAGGCTAAACCTGCCTTGAGCAAAGAAAAACGCGAAAAATGGGAACCCATCCCGCTCGGTCCCAAAGCCAAAAAACTGGTCATCAAAAAACGCACTCCGACCAAACTTGTTTCGGCCCGCAAAGTCAAAAAACTTGAAGGCGCTCCGCTTCCGTTGATCGTTAATGGTCAGCCGCGCGCGCTCCTCGTAGAAGGCGGTACCGGCGCAAAAGGCACCCCGGGAGCTTACGCCATCCTCAACCGTCTGCTCAAAAAAATGACCGGAACCACCCTGCCGCTCCCCGCTCCGCGCGCCGTCAGCGCCAAAGGCAGCAAATGGAGCTGGCGCGGAAAAACCTACGACACCAAGGTCGTTTTCAAAGCGGCTGACCACGTCGGCGTTGAAGCTTCCGGCAATATCATCACCATCAGCACCCCCGCCAACAATCCGGCGCTCGGCATCTATACCTTTATGCGCGAATGCCTCGGCTACCGTATGCTCTGGCCCGGTGAAGACGGTGAAGTCTACCAGAAAACCGCCAATATCAGCATTGAGCCGATCAGCCTTTATGACAAGACTCCGATGAAGTTCCGCAATTTCCGCAACACTCTGACCTGCGGTAAATATCCGTGGAAGATGCCTGACGGCAAAGTTATTCAGGTCCACGCCCGTCCCGGCGTGAGCCAGGGTTGTGATATTATGGGGCTGGATGTCCGCGAAGCGATCAAACTCCGCCAGTTGCACAACTCCTGGACCGCCCCCCAGCGTCTGGGCGGCTCTCTTAACGAAGCCGGAGGTGCCAACTTCTACGATTGGGGCAAACGTTTTGAAAAATCCAATCCCGACTACCTTGCTCTGCAATTTGAAACTTTCCGCAAAGTCAAAGACCGTCACCCCCGTATTTGCAAATCCAACCCCAAAGCGATCAAACAGGCGGTTCAGGATGTCTTGAAACGTATCAGACCCAACACCGAATACTGCCGCTTCTCTCCGAGCGACGGCGGATACGACCTTATGTGTATGTGCGAAAACTGCCGCAAATGGGACTGCAGTGATGCTCCGCGCGGCGCTGCCCGTATTTATCTTGGCCGCAACCGCCCCGTCTACCAGTATGTTTCCATGACCGACCGTATTTTGCGCTTCACCTGCGAAGCCGGAAAAGAGTTGCGCAAGTATAAACCCAATCTCAAAGTTGTCTATCTTGCCTATGCCGGTTACCTCGCGCCTCCGAAATACTACCACGACTTCCCCAATAATATGCTGGTCAACTTTGTCGGCGGAGAGTTCCTCAATCCGAAAGCCCGCGCCAAAGATATCAACTACTGGAATTATTGGTCAGGTGTTGCCCAGGAACTCTGCTGGCGCCCGAACTTCCTCGGAGCCAACAGTGTCGGCGGTCTGCCGCTGATCTATGTCCACGCTCTGGACAAAGACCTCAAGTATTTCGCCTCCACCGGTATGGTCGGCGGTGACTTCGACTCTATGCCGCACCACTACGCCACGCAGGCGCTGAACTTCTACGTTCTCGCCCAGCTGATGTGGGATCCCGCCGCCAAGGTGGACGATATCATTGACGACTTCTGCAAGAGCGGCTTCGGCGCCGGTGCGGAAGATATGAAAAAATATTATGCACACTGCGAAAAACTCACCGACATCTTCGCTCAGCGTGCTGCGGTTTCGGTCAAAGAGCAGGAAGATTTGACCAATATCGGCAATATGTCCTACCGTCAGAAATTTGTGCATATCTTCAATGATAAAGAGATGGCGACCCTTGAAGGTTTCATCAAAGATGCGAAGTCAAAAGTTGCCGCAGATTCCCCTGAAGCCAAACGAATCGAATTCGTCGCCGCAGGCCTGGAATACTGCCGCAAAAATTCCGCCTTCTGGCAGAAATATTGGAAGACCCCGTCCAATCAGCGCAAATCTCTGATCTCCGATATCGATGCTCTGGTTGCCTACTGGCAGAAACTGTTCCGCGAAAAACCGTTCGCCATTTCAGTTCCCAGTCAGGTTTACAGCCACTACACCAGTTTCTTCCGTAACTGCGGATGGAAGCCCATCCACGATTACAAGAAGTAATTGTCATCCACAGGACCGTGACGGTATTTGCCGCGCGGTCCTGAATTTTTTTACCGAGGAGGAGCAATGAAAATTGTCAAACATCTGTCAGTCGCCGCTGTATTGATTTGCTGCAGCGCCGCTTTTGCCGCCAAGCCGGTCGGTATTTTGAGCGGTTCCGGGTGGGAAGGTGTCGGAGAATTGACCAAAGCCACCGTCTTTAATCCGCAATGGACAAGCGAAAAACCGCTGCAAATAACCTTTTCCGGAGGTGAATTTGATAAAATTTCCGCACTTGTTTATATGCATGGCGGTGGAATTTTCCGCTTCCGGAAATTTGACAAAAAATTCATTGCCGATCTGGAAAAATTTGTCGCTTCCGGCGGTACATTTATAACTCTTATCAACGGCGGCACCTATGCCGGAGAGTTGAAAACCAAAGGTATGGCCAAACTGCTCGGCGCAGAAAACTTCACCACGTTTCAGGGCAGGGCAGCCATTCTGGATAAATCCTGGGCAGATTGCGGAAAAATTCCCGAGGTGTTTGAGCATATGCTTGCACCGCAGGGAAAAGACAGCAGCGGCAAACTGGTTCGGAGCCGACAGATCGCTCTTTCCGGATTGACCACCGCCAAAACGGTGATCGGAAACACTTCCGGTTCACTGGTCACCGTGAACAACTTCGGTAAAGGTAAGGTTTATTTTATCAATATCCGTCTGACTGAGTCATTGACCAGCTACAAACAATATTATCACAACCGCGCCAATGCAGCGTGGGAACAATATCTGCCGTTTGCCAAAAAGCTCCATTCGATCATTATGGAGTGCAAACCCGCATTGAGCAAAGAAAAACGGGAAATCTGGGACCCCGTTCCGCTCGGCCCTAAAGCCAAACCGTTGAAAATCACTCCGCGCACTCCGAAAAAGCTGGTTTCAAACCGAACTTTCACCAAGCTTGAAGGCGCAGACATCGAACTTGCTTCCAACGGACAGCCGCAGGCGATCCTTATAATCCAGCGGGTAGGCGACCGCGGTGCATTTATGGCCTTGAACAAACTGCTCGAAAATATGTGCGGTGTGACTCTACCGACCACCCATAAGCGGGCGGTCAGCGAAAAAAACGGCGTCTGGCACTGGCGGAAAAAGCCCTTTAAAACTCTCATACGTTTTGAAGTCGGTGAAAAAATAAACATTAAAGCCGGCGGCAACCTTATTGTTATCACCGCGCCCAATCCACAGCAGGGGATTCAAACCTTTATGCGGGAGATCCTCGGCTACCGTATGCTGTGGCCGGGGGAATACGGCGAAGTTTACACCAAAACCGACAGCGTGAAGTTTGCCCCGTTTGAACTTACCGATCACAGCTCCATCCGTCAGCGTTATATCCGCAACGGCTTATCCAACGGTGCGCGCGAATGGGTTAATGCGCAGGGGAAAACGATAAAAGTTCACGCCAGCGAAGGTACTATAAAAAATTGCAACATCATCGGACTTGATGTCGTTGAAGCAATAAAATGCCGTTCGCAGCACCACTCTTGGTATGCCCCGCAGCGTCTGGGCGGCACTCTCAACGAAGGCGGCGGTGCCAACTTCTACAAATGGAGTACTCTCTACAAGGATAAAAAGGAGCTTTTTGCGCTTCAGTTCGAAACGGGCCGGAAAATGAAAACCTCCCATGTCCGTATTTGCAAGTCCAATCCGGAAACGATCAAACTCGCCGCCAGAGAGGCGGTGGAGAAAATGAAATTGCCCCGCAATAAAAATGTCAAATACTATCGCTTCTCCCCCAGCGACGGCGGCTATGACATTATGTGTATGTGCGAAAATTGCCGAAAATGGGATCCTCAGGATGGTCAGGCGGTAACGAGCAGGGTCTTCCTCGGCCGCAACCGTCCGGTCTACCGTTATGTCCGTATGACCGACCGGGTGCTGCGTTTTACCTGTGAAGCAATTAAAGAGATGCAGAAATCCCGTCCGGATGTTAAAGGGGTCTATCTTGCTTATTCAAGCTATCTTA
The DNA here is from genome assembly GCA_045653515.1 of Victivallaceae bacterium. Lineage (GTDB taxonomy): Bacteria > Verrucomicrobiota > Lentisphaeria > Victivallales > Victivallaceae > UBA1784. Next base: position 12,009 of record JAZOMB010000012.1, read on the forward strand.
CTCCACCTGAATACTATCACGATTTCCCCAAAGATATGCTGGTCAACTTTGTTGGCGGCGAATATCTCAACGCTGATTCGCGTCAGCGGGATCTGGGATTCTGGAAATACTGGTCAAGCAAGGTTGACGAGTTGTGCTGGCGTCCGAATTTCCTTGGAGCCGGAGCCGGAATGCCGTTTATCTATACAAAACTTATGGCGCAGGATCTCAAATATTTCGCTTCGACCGGTATGGTCGGCGGCGATTTCGACACCGTGCCGCACCATTGGGCCACACAGGGATTGACCTACTATGTACTGGCGACTCTGCTCTGGGATCCATCGGCAAATTTGGATGACATTATAAATGATTATTGCGAAAAAGGCTTCGGCAGCGCCGCAAAAGAGATGAAACAATATTATGAATATTGTGAAAAGCTCACCGATGAGTACCGCGCTGCGGGCGGAATTTCGGTCAAACAGCACGAGGATATCACCGAAATCCCTGCGACCAGATTCGGCAGATTCTGCCGGGTGTTCACACCGCAGGAGTTTGAAAAACTGGAAGCTCTCCTCAACGCAGCGAGGGAAAAGGTCGCGGCTGATTCGATCGAGCGCAAACGCATCGATTTTGTCGGAGTCGGAATTGCATTTTTTAAAAAGAACAGCGAATTTGCCCGCAAATATTACCGGACTCCGTCCAAACAGCGCAAAACGCTGATCCCCGATATCAATAAGCTCGTCGAGGATTGGAAAGTTATGTTTGCCAGACATCCGTTTGCCATCAACCTTACGGCTTTGGTCGACAATTATTACTATGAATTCTTCCGCAACTGCGGATGGAAACCGGTTCGGCCATTCAAGAAGTAGTAACGACGCAGTGTGCGGCAGAACGTTTCCAGCCGCACACTGCGTTTGGGATCATTTTTTGCGGCAGCCGCACTTGGGACAAACGCCTTCAGGAGACATCGTGATCCCGCAGCAAGGACAGCGGTCGATACTGCGCACAACATCAAAACATTCGCTGGCGGTATTGTCGCCGCTTTTGAAGGTAAGTTTGACGATATTGAGCTGATCTTTCAACAGATGATGAACGATTTTTATCATACCTTCAACGGTCATCGTCTCTTTGGTGACCACGAGACGGCAATCAGGATATGCGGTAGCCAATTCAGTCTGGAATGCCGGGCCTTTCATCGTATTGGTCGGTGCGCCGTGCCGGATGCCCTGCGCTTCATAGACGGCAAGGATTGCGGGGAGCAGGGGATCATCCTGCCGCAAGACCAGCGAATGATCAAAGTTTTTCAAGGTGTTCCAGGCAATTTTTTTGATCTCATTGCAGGGGTAGACCATATTGACGCCCATATTTACCGAGTCTTCAACTTCGATGGTCAATACTCCGGTGTGGCCGTGCAGATATTGTGCTTCGCCTTTGAAGTTGTAAAAACGGTGGGCGTACTGCAGATCGAGTTTTGTGATGCTTCTCATTTTTTCTCCTTTAACTACATAAAAAAACAACATTTTGAGGAGATATTGCCGACAATTAACAGTATAATATATTCAAATAAAAATCCAAGCGATTTACATGAATTTTTTTTGAATGCGGTTTGCTTTTTGCTTTTTATGGCAGTACATTAAAATATTTTCACAACCAAACAGAAACAAGAGGTGTGCTATGTTAAAAAAAACAATTTTTGCAGCGATTTTCGCCATGTTGGGGATAACTGCTGTGCAAGCTTCCGGTAACGCTCCGCTGATGCGGGTGGCGTTCATCACCGACACTCATGTCTATATTAAGCCGCAATCGGCAGATCTTGTAAAGGAGGCCTACAAACTTTTCAAATCTCTCAAGGTCGATGCCGTGGTCAACTGCGGTGATATTGCCGACCGTCATCACCCGACAGCATACAAAAATTACCGCGATGCAGTGAGTGCCGTTTATGGAAATGAAAAAGTTCCGGTGGAATTTTTTGCCTACGCCAATCACGATATCGGACGCGACAGAACCATATCCCGCAAAAAATATTTTGAAATGTTGAAACGGGATCTGAAAATTTTCCACGATCCGGAGTCTGTAACCAAGTTCAAAGGCTACAATTTTGTCACCGTCCAGCAGTCCGTCGACCAGAAAACCTTTGAGGATCTTATCGCCAAAGCGGTCAAAGACACCCCCGATAAACCGGTCTTTCTTATCGACCATATGCCCGCCGGAAGTACCGTTTATGACAGCGCGACCTGGGGCGTCTGGTGGCGGAGAAAGATACTGGAAAAATATCCGCAGGTCGTTCAATTCTCCGGACACGTTCATGGAACACTTGCCAATGAACTCAATATCTGGCAGGGTAAATTCACCGCCGTCAACATCGGCGGTCTGGCTTACTGGCACGCTGTCCTGATGGGAAATGTGGTCGCCAGCCGCAACTCCGATATGGCTATGATCATGGATGTCTATAAAGATAAACTGGTCATGCGCCGCTTTTTCTGCAAAACCAAAAATGAATATCAGCCCCAAACGCCGTGGGTGGTAAATCTTCCCTACGATCCGGCCAAGGCGGTGTATTCTCCGGAAAAACGCAACAAAGAATCCTATGCTCCTGAATTTGCCAAAAATGCCAAAGTTTCTGTTTCCGTCGAACATGACGGCGCTGTGATCAAATTTCCCCGCGCGCAGCACAAGGACGGCGTATTCTTTTACAAGCAGGAGATGTTCCGGAAAGACAACGGCAAGTGGGTGCGCTTCTCCCGCAAGGACATTATGGGCGATTTCGATATCGACAACCGTCCGGAAGTTGTTGAATTTTTCATCAATAACGGTTATCTGGATTCCAACAAAGAGTACAAAATAAAGTTGACTCCGGTTCATGTTTTCGGCAAAGAAGGTAAGCCGATTTTTGGCGAATTTGCCACCAAAGAGGTCAAAAACGATTCTGTTGTGGTCTTTGAAACCAATGATCCGATGAAAGATTGTCCATTCCTCGATGGCCTGAAAAGCGATAAGCCGATCGCCAGAGATAAAGATGGTTTTTATAACTTCAAACGCGAGGGGCGTCTGATTTTCCCGGATGAGATCTGGAAAGGGCCTACCTACACCCAGTTCCGGGTGACTGTAAAAATGCACGGCAAACAGGGTAAACTCCGCTGGACGCTTACCATGCGCAACCCCAAACCGCAGAGCAACGGCAACAACCGTTTCTACACAGAACCCGGCGATAACGGTGTTCAACGTTATGTGATCGATATGTACAAAAGCCGCGATAACTACAAATATTATCTGCTTATCCGCGAAGGCAGCCCCGGCAAGGTGCGGTTTGATTACATCAAAATCGAACGTTTGAACGCGCCTTACCGCCGCAATCAGCGCCGTTGAAACACATCATCTGCTCAAACTGATGCCGCGGGGGATATCATATTTCTCCGGCATTGCTTCCAGCGTTCCAGCCGTCAGGTTCATTTTGAATTTGGCGGCTGTTCCATTTTTCATATTGACCGTATACAAAACCTGATTTTTTTCATCAAGCAATATATCGCTGGGATATTTTCCCAACGCATCAACATTGGCAATCAGTTTAAAATCGCCGCCATCGCTGGTTTTAAACACCGCTATCGTATCATCTCCGCGATTGGTGATAAAGAAATATCTGCCGTCGGAGGTGATTTTTATCGCGCCGGGGAAATTTTTCTTTGCGGCCTGAACTTCCAACCGGGTGGAGATCGTTTTTACCATCTTCCAGCTGCCGGAAGTTTTGATAAAAGAAGTTGCGGTACTGTCCAGCTCATTGGCGGTATAAATCGTTTTGCCGTCCGGTGCGAAAGCCAGATGCCGTGGACCTGAACCGGGCGGCAGTTTCAACTTTTCCACAATCGGCAGGACAACGCCTTTTTCTTTGATATAGTTGTACACCCATATTTCATCGGTACCAAGATCGCAGACAAAAAGTTGGCTTCCGGCGGGATCAAAGGCGACAAAATGCGGGTGCGGTGATTTCTGGCGGCGCGGATCTTTTCCTTTT
>JAZOMB010000013.1:0-23765 GCA_045653515.1 Victivallaceae bacterium
CCGTCAATAAACAGCGTTCCGTTTTTCACCGTTACCCGGCGGCAGTCGTCGTATTCGGCGAAGCTCAAACCCCAGACCGATTTTTCTTCCGGAACATTTTTGAATATCTGTTTTTTGATCGCGCAATATCCGGCAAAACCGTCCGCATAACGGTCGATGTGGTCGGATTGGATATTGAGCAGCAGCGCACAATCCGGCGCAAACTCCGGTGCCAGTTCCAGCTGGAAATTGCTCACTTCGACCACCGCCACATCGGCTTGCTTATCTGCGGCAAGTTCGCACAGCGGGCGGCCGATGTTTCCGGCGCTTGCCGCATTGACACCGCATTGTACGAGCAGATGTTCGACCAGCGCAGTAGTGGTGGTTTTACCATTGGTTCCGGTGATCGCCAGTATCGGGCGCTTCCAGTAGCGGAAGCCGAGTTCAAGTTCGCCGATAAACTCTTTGCCCGATGCGGCGGATTGTTTGTAAAGGTTTGAGGACAATGGCGGCACTCCGGGACTGGCGATGATGATATCCGCTTCCGGCAGAATACTGCAGCTGTCATCGCTGACGATGACCGCCGAATATCCCTGCTGCTTCAACAGCTTTTCAGCCGCGATACCGGAAACTCCGCCGCCGATGATGACCGCCTTTTTCATCTGCTCAAAGCTCCATTTTGGCAGAACTCTGCATTATTTTTTTGTAGTAAGTCGCGGCAGCGGCGGCTCCCGGCTGGGCGGCTTTGGAGCAATTCTGTTTCGCCCAGAGCGCCAGTTTGTAGGAAAGGTCGGGGCGGCAGAAGTTGTGGAGCATCCGGGCATATTCCAGTGCGAAGTTCGTTTTGGCATCGATGTCGGCGAATTTACCATTGCGCCACGCGGATTGCATAAAGCGCTGGATGTGGAGCAGATCGATATCTTCCGCTTTGAGTTCGGCGGTGCGTGCCGCCATTTTTTTCATCACATCGGGATTGTCGCCGAAGTTTGCGATGATCCGTTTGGCAAATTCGTCCAGATACTTTTTGCTCTGGCGGGAGTTGACGATGAGCTGGATCTCCAGTTCTGCAAGTTTGGCATCTTTGGGCATCATTTTATTGGCCTGCTGGATCAGCTTGAAGGCTTCATCGACCTTGTTGAGATGGCGGAAATTGATTACCAGCAGCATAGAGAGCAGATCGAGGTTTTTCGGATTTCTGCCCCATTCCGCCCGCACCAGTTTATCGGCGGCAACAAAATCTTTTTTCTGTACGGCGTCTTTCAGCGCGGCAGAAAATTTTTCAGCGGCGATTTGCTCTTTGAGATCAAATTTACCTTCCACGACCCGTTTTGCCGCGACCGGAACCTGACGGACGCTGCCGCGCCAGTTCACTTTTCCGGTTTTGTCAATGATGATCGCCAGAGGGAGCTGATCGTAGGAGCGCAGGTATTTGGCGGCGGTCTGTTTTCCGGCATCAGCGCAGACCGGGAAGGGGAGCTGCTTGACTCCCGGGAACTTGAGCACCTGCATCTTGTCGCCGTTGGCAATAGCGAAGCAGGCGACATCTTTTTCCGGGAACAGTTTGGCAAGGCGGTTCATCGCCTGGATCACCGCCAGACCGTTATTGTCCAGTTCCCAGATGAAAAGCACCACCGTTTTTTTGTTTTTGAATTCTGCGATGCTGTGTTTTTTACTGTCCAGCCATTCGCCGGAAATCTCCGGCGCCGCATCTCCCGTGTTGACGATTTTTGCATTCACCGCAAATGCGGTGCAAACGAGACAGACCAAGAGCAGGATAAATTTTTTCATTTTTTCTCCAGATATTTGAACCAGATAAAGATCGTTTCACTGATGACAAGGAATATTCCGCCGGTGGCAAGCGGCCACGAGACTGGGTTGTCTATGCCGTAGGCAAAGGCGGCTTTCAGCAGCAGCCATGCGCTCATGAGCAGCGAAAAACGGAACAGCCAGCGGGCGGCGGAGATCATCGCCGCATTGAAAGTGATTCGGCTTTTTCCGGTGCCGCCGCCGGATTCCGGTTTGCCGGAACGCTTCATCGCAGCGTAGACCATAGTCGAAGTCATCTTTTCAAGTGAAATACCCGCCTGTTTCGCAGCCATAGGAACCAGACTGTGTTCGGTATTGCCGGGCAGGTTGTTGCCTTCAAGGATGTACGGCGTGCCGTCGGCAGTTACGATAAAGTCCACACGCAGGATATCGCGGCACCGGGCGGCGTGGTAATACTTGAGTGCATACTCCTGTGCCACTTTGACCACATCGGCAGAGAGCGACTTGGGCGGGCAGAAATATTCCGTGGTGCCGTTGGCGTAAACATATTTCGCATCCCAATCGTAAAAACCGCTGGGGGAGACGATCTCCACCGCATCAAGAACGGTGGCATTGATGATCGGAATTGAGATCTCCACACCGGTGATGAACTCTTCGACCAGCAGTTCGTCGGAGAATTTGAACTCCTCTTCCAGCGCATCGTTCCACTCATCAATGGAGTTGACTTTGATGATGCCGACGGTCGAACCTTCACAGGGGGCTTTGAGCATCACGGGGAAGTGGAGATGCTCCGGAAACTTCCGGTCGGTTTTGGAAACCATCGCCCACGGAGCGGTCGGCAGTTTCACCGCATCGAGAAGACGTTTGGTGGCGAGCTTATCCATAACCAGCGCGCTGGCGACCGAGCCTGAGCCGACGAAACGCAGTTCAGCTTTTTCAAGTTCGTTCTGAAGTCTGCCGTCTTCGCCGAAACCGCCGTGAAGCACCGGATAAATCACATCGCTTTCGAGCATTTGCGGGGTGACTTTGCATTCGCGGATATCGGACAATTCAACTTTGAATCCGGCATTGCGCAATGATTTGGCAATACAGCTGCCGCTTTGCAGAGAGATATCGCGTTCACTGCTGCTGCCGCCGTAAAGGACATTGACCACGGGCGGCGGGGTATCTTTTTCAATATCGGCGTTGGTCGAAGCATTCACCGGAACGATCTCGTTGGTCAGATAGAAACCGTATTTTTCGCTCACCGCCCGCCGGAGGATGCGCACCATATCGATATAATCTTTTTCGCTGGCGCTTCCCGTGTTGATAAGGTAGTTGGCGTGTTTGGGACTAACTTCAAGGTCGCCGATACGCAAACCGCGCAGACCGCAGAGGTCGATAAGTTTTCCTGCCGGTTCGGAGGGGGATACGTTGCGGAAAGCGCAGCCGGCAGAGTGTCCGGCCGGTTCGCGCAGGCGGCGTTTTTCCCGTTCATCGGCGATGGCTTTTTCTTCAGCTTCCTTACTGCCTGAAGCAAGTTCCAGTATCACTTCCGTAATAAAAAGGTCGTGAGGAATGGAGTTGGCGCGGTAGAGCCATTCGATGTCGCAGCCGTCAGCCTGCCAAACGGTGCCATTGGGGCGGAAACCGCTGACGTGCTTGACAAATTTTGCAATTTCAACTCCGTTGGCTCCGGCATTCATCCGGATGGCGCCGCCAATACTGCCGGGGATGCCGGAAAGCGGCGCAAGTCCGGACAATCCGGCTTTGGCGACCGCATTGCAGAGCATCGGAAGCTTGACATAGGCGCCGCATTTCACCGTATTGCCGTCGACGGAGATATTGGAAAAAACGCTGCCTGAAGCGCGGACGATAACGCCTTCAAACGGAGTGTCGGAACCGACCACATTGGTTCCGGCGCCGAGGATGAAAACGGGGATGTTTTTGCTGTGCAGAAACTTCAGAAGTTTGCCGAGCATCTCAACTGTTTCCGGTTCGGCAAGGAGCGGCACCGGGGCGGAACCGACACCGAAGGTGGTAAGTTCGCTGTAACGGCGGCCGGTTGACAAATTCAGTTCCGGGAAATGTTTCCTGAGCAGTTTTTCCAGCATAATATTATCCTTTATAAACTTTTTCCGGGTCAAAGAGCGGTTCGGACAGCTCCCGCGAGTTTTCGCCGTCAGTTTCGGTGTAGAAGCAGCTGCGGTGTCCGGTGTGGCAGGCGGCGCCGCCGATCTGTTCGATTTTGAAAATCACCGTATCCCGATCGCAGTCAACGAGGATCTGATGGACTTTCTGCAAATTGCCGCTGCTTTCGCCTTTTTTCCAGAGTTTGTTGCGGCTCCGGGAAAAGTAGGTGGCATAGTTGCTTTTCAGAGTTTCTTCCCACGACTCTTTGGAGATGTAGGCGAGCATCAGCACTTCATTGGTCTGCCAATCCTGCGCGATCGCCGGGATGAGGCCGTCCCCTTTGCTGAAATCCAGTTCAAACATAGAAAATCCTTCCTGAAATAATACTAAATATATATTCTTTGGTAACATACATCAATAACGGCTTCAAAGCAAGCTGTTATTTGAAAAAATATCTTTTTTTTGTGCTGTTTTTCCACTCGAATCGAACTGCACATTACAGGAAAATGGACGAAAAATCTTATGCCTTGACAATCTGGTATCGTCAGGCATTCAAAGCCAGCTGTTTTTTTACAGTAAAATTACTTCTGCAGCAGGGATTTTACAAAATTTGGCAATGCAAAGGCGGCGCGGTGGACATCGCCATTGTAGTAGCGCAGCTGAGCGGCGATCTCCGGCTCAACTTCGCGGGCAGGGCGGGTGATATCCTTGCTGTCGGAAGCGGTGCAGACACCGATCATTCCGGTAGGATAAGTCGGGACGCTTATTGCGCCGTAGCCGGAGAATTTGAAGTTCGCTCCGGCGGCGGAAAGAAGCTGTTTGACCACATCAGGAAGCAGCCACGGGGATTCGGCTTGAGTGGCAACCACTCCGCCGGGACGCATGGCAAGTTTCAAGTCAGCATAGAACTTTTCGCTGAAAAGCGGCGCGCCCGGGCCGCCCGGATCGGTCGAGTCAACGATGACCAGATCATAATATTCCTGTTTCTGACGGATGAATTCACTGCCGTCGGCAACATTGATATTCACGCGCGGGTCATCGTAACCGCAGGACAATTCCGGCAGAAACTCTTTCGCCGCGGCGATGACATCGGCATCGATTTCGCAGATGTCGAGCGTTTTGATCTCTTTGTGGCGGGCGAGTTCACGCAGAACTCCGCCGTCACCGCCGCCGATTACCAAAACATTTTCCGGATTGCCGTGGGCGTAATAGGGCAGGTGCGCCATCATCTCCTGATAGGCGAACTCATCAAAGCCGGTCAGCTGGATGATGCCATCGAGCATCAGAAGTCTGCCCATTTCGCAGGTTTCAAAAATCTCGATTTTCTGAAACTTGGTCTGCTTTTCAAAAAGTTTGGCTTTGACTCTGATGCATTGCCCGTAGGCGCTGCCCGCTTCGATCGCCCAATTACCGTCCAGCGTGGTTTTCATGATCAATCAAATTCCGGCGCTTCGTCATTGACATCTTTGCCGTTCCAGCAGTAGGTGCAAACCTTGTCCGGATTAAGGCCCATAGAGTGGATCAGCGATTCAAGTTTCTGGAACTTGAGCGAGCTCAGATTCAGCTCTTTGCGGATCTCTTCGACCATAGCGAGATATTTGGGTGAACCGAATTCAAGATACTGCTTGATTGTCTCTTCGGAAGTGTCGCCGTTTTCCAGTCTGGCAATGGCGCGGCGGGCGGCAAGATCGAGTTCACTGCGGGAACGGGAGAAGTTCAAAAAACGGCAGCCGTAGAGCAGCGGCGGGCAGCTTGAACGCATATGGATCTCTTTGGCTCCGCGGCGGTAGAGCCGTCCGACGGTGTCACGCAGCTGGGTGCCGCGCACGATGGAGTCGTCGCAGAAGAGCAGACGTTTGCCCTGGATCTGTTCCAGAACCGGGATGAGTTTCATTCTTGCGACCTGTTCGCGGAGCTTCTGGCTGGGCGGGGTGAAGCTGCGCGGCCAGGTGGGAGTGTATTTGACAAAGGCGCGGCGGTAGGGTTTGCGCGCGGCGTGGGCGTAGCCGACCGCATGGGCGATACCGGAATCGGGAATGCCGCTTACGGTGTCGATGTTTTCCAGAAGCTCTTTGTCCTGTTCGACCATATTTTCGCCGTTGCGGTAGCGGGCGCTTTCAGTATTGACGCCTTCGTAGCAGCTGGAGGGATAGCCGTAGTAGACCCAGAAGAAGCTGCACATCTTCATAGTTTTGCCGGGGGCGCGGAGCTGACAGACTCCGTCGGCGGTGATTTCAACGATCTCTCCGGGGCCGAGTTCGCGGAAGACTTCAAAATCCAGCGTCGGGAACGCGGAGGTCTCCATCGTCACCGCATAGGAACCGGGTTTGCGGCCGAGGATGACCGGAGTGCGGCCGTAGCGGTCGCGCGCGGCGTAGATTTTATTGCCGGACAATATAAGTATGGAACAGGAACCGTCGATCACGCGCTGGGCGTATTCGAGACCTGCGACCATAGAGTTGCTGCGGGAGATGAGCATCGCCACCACTTCGGTGGGGTTGGGTTCGCCGTCGCCGGATTCGGCAAGGTGAGAACAGCCGGAGGCAAACGCCAGATCGAGGATCTCATCAACATTATTGATCCTGCCGACAGTGACGATGGCAAAAGTTCCGAGCTGGCTGGAGATGATAAGCGGCTGATCTTCGGTGTCGCTGATGATACCGATGCCGGTATTGCCGCTGAAAGAGGTTATTTCGGCATCGAACTTGGAACGGAACTGGGCATTGCTGATGTCGTGGATGCGGCGGTCAATACGCCCTGCGGGGTTGGTGAAAGCCAGTCCGCCGCGCCGGGTTCCGAGGTGTGAGTGATAGTCTGTTCCGAAATAAATGTCGCTTACGCAATCCGTTTTGGATGCAACTCCGAAAAATCCGCCCATAGAAACTTGAATCCTTTTTTCATTTGAAAAAACATTTGTCAACGCTTAAATTAATCTGTAATGAGTGATTTTTCAAGCGCAGAAGAATATTTTTGATAAAAAAAGCATTGAGGGCTTGAAAAATTTGCATTGCGGGGTTATTTTATATGACAGGCATACGGAATGCAGTTCCGGCAGCGGTCAAATATTCCACCGCCCGCTCCGGAGAAACGGTTCAGTTGCCGCGTTCTGTGTGAAACGGAAAAATCGCACAGGACAGTGAATAGCATCAAGCTTAGTTTGGATGGCGTCACAAACCAATTTCTGAAAACAGAAGTTTTCGGGAAAGGGTAGGTGTACGTTTCTTGTGTCGTGTTTAGGTATGCGATGGCCGCGGAAAGAGGCAGGATATAGAGGTCCGCTTGAAGCGATCCGGCGCAGAAAAGACGGCCAGAGCGAAAGATGAACGAGTTTTTTTAAACAAAACCAGTAAATTTTTGGGAGTAGAGAAAATGAAAGTTAGAGCGTCGGTGAAGCGCAGATGCGAATTCTGCCAGATCATCAAACGTCACGGCAAGATCCGGGTTATCTGTTCGCGTAATGCACGTCACAAACAGTGCCAGGGCTGACCGCTGGTCAATGAAGAAGTAATTGAAGTTTTCAATAGTTTAACAACAAAAACAGGACAAATTAATCATGCCTCGAATCATCGGTGTTGACATTCCTGGAAACAAGCGTATCGAATATTCCTTGCGCTATCTCTATGGTATCGGCCCGGCCAAGGCGTTGGAAATCATCGCCAAAGTCGGAATCGACCGCAACCTCATGGCCCGCGATCTTACCCCTGATCAGATCGCCCAGATCACCAAAATGCTGCAGGATGACCTGCTCGTCGAAGGTGATTTGCGCCGTACTATCGCCGCTGACATCCGCCGTCTGCAGCAGATCAACTGCTACCGCGGTATCCGTCACCGCCGCAATCTGCCGGTCCGCGGACAGCGCACCAAGACCAATGCCCGTACCCGTAAAGGTAAAAAAGTTACAATCGGTGCTATCCGTGACAAAACTCAGCGCCGCTTGGCCAGCAAGTAATGCTGCGTAAACGATTTTGATTGATAATAACCATTTACAGAAAGAGATTTCAATATGGCTGACGAAGATTTGAAAATCGCGGAAAACGCGGCTGAAACTGCCGCCGAGAGCACTGCAGCTCCCGCGGTCAAGCAGCGTGGCAAAAGCGGACGCTATATCCCCAGCGGCATCGCTCACATCCTTGCCACTTTCAACAATACCAAAGTTACCATCACCGACTTGCACGGCAATGTGATCAGTTGGTCCACCGGCGGCAAAAACGGTTTCAAAGGCTCCCGCAAGAGCACCGCTTATGCTGCTCAGTTGATCGCTGGTGATGCTGCCAAAAAAGCTCAGCTCCTTGGCATGAAAGAAGTCGAAGTCCGTATCAAAGGACCCGGCGCCGGCCGTGAGTCTGCTGTTCGCGGAATCGCTGCCGCCGGTATGGAAATCAGCGTGATCAAAGATATCACTCCGGTTCCCCATAACGGTTGCCGCCCCCCGAAACGCCGTCGTGTCTGATGACACAAGCTGTTTCGTTGCCGCAGTCAACGGTGACTGCGGCAGTTGGATGCCAATGAGTTGAAAAAGTGTTCAGATCGTTTGTGAACACAGTAAGTTTGGAGGAAAAGAGTTATGAATTCGTCAATCGGTTTCCCGATGCCCAAGTCGATCGTGGTCGATGAAGCAACCGAGACCCCGACTTATGCGAAGTTTACCGCCCAGCCGTTTCAGCGCGGCTACGGTCATACTTTGGGAAATTCCCTGCGCCGGGTGTTGCTGTCAAGCCTTGACGGAGCTGCTATTTGCTCTGTCCGCATTGATGATGCAAAACATGAATTCGATTCCCTTGAGAATGTGGTCGAAGATGTCACCGAGATCGTGCTGAATTTGAAGTGCGTCAAGCTGAATCTTTATGCCGCAGGTCCCAAGACTCTGGAAATCACCAAGGATAAAGCGGGCCCGGTTACTGCCGGTGACATCATCTGTGACAGCACCGTTGAAGTCCTCAATCCCGAGCAGATCATCTGCACGCTGGATAAGGACAAAAAATTCCACGCTGTCATCGAAGTCATCTCCGGACGCGGCTATCTTCCTGCTGAAGAAAGCACCGCTCCCCGTACCATCGGAACCATCCCCGTTGACTGTATTTTCAGCCCTGTGACCCATGTCAATTATCAGGTCGGCGCCGCCCGTGTCGGTGAAGAAACTGAAATGGACAGTCTGGAACTGGAAATCCATACCGACGGCCGTATCACTCCGCGCAATGCTCTTGAAGAAGCTGCCCGTATCCTCCGCGATCATCTGCAGCCCTTTATGGATTCTCAGATGCCGGAGAAAAATGTTGTGCTCAACGACGAAGAAGAAAAGCTGTTCAAGCTGCTCTCTCAGGATGTCGAGGTCCTCGATCTCTCCGTCCGCGCTATGAACTGTTTGAACAGTGCCAGCATCAAGCTCGTCTTCGAGTTGTGCAATAAGACCGAAAGCCGGATGCTCAAATACCGCAACTTCGGTAAAAAATCACTGGATGAAATCAAAGAAAAAATCGAAAAGCTCGGTCTGGAACTGGGTATGACCCTCAGCGATCGTCTGCTCACCGCTCTGGAAGCAGAAGCCGCCCGCGTCCGCGCCGATGCAGAGGAGAGTAATTAATCATGCGTCATAAAGTTGCTACTTTCAAGATCGGTCGTACCGGTGCTCACCGCCGCGCGATGCTGGCCAATATGGTCAACAGTCTCTTGATCCACGGTGAGATCGAAACCACCCTGGTCAAGGCTAAAGAAGCCCGCCGCTTTGCCGAACGTCTCATCACCATCGGCAAAAAAGGTGATCTCCACAACCGTCGTCTGGCCTTCTCCAAGCTCCGCAATAAAGATGCTGTCAAACAGCTCTTTGATGTGGTTGCTCCGGAATATGCCGAACGCAAAGGCGGCTACACCCGCATCTACAAGCTGGGTTTCCGTCGTGGTGACGCTGCTGAAATGTGCCTGCTTCAGCTGGTCAAGTAATTGACCCGAGGGTACTTTTAAGCAAAAACAGGTCACAAACGCTGATTGGAGTATCTTCCAGTCAGCGTTTTTTTTAACCGGGGTAGAGAAAATTTTACCCCGGAAGCTGTTGTTTTACTGAAAAAAGTTGTAATAAAGCTTGCAAAAAGAGATTGCAGGGTATATATTATAAAAATTATTGATTTCAGTGGATTTAAACTATAATATATTTAGCTACAGGAGAATGAAAATGTACGCGATTATTCAGACTGGCGGAAAACAGTACAAGGTTCAGGTCGGTGACATCATCGAAGTCGAAAAACTCGGTATCGAACCGGGCAATGAAGTCGTTTTTGATCAGGTTCTCGCCGTCGCCGGCGATGACGGCAAACTCAACATCGGTACCCCGATCGTCGAAGGCGCCAAGGTCACTGCTACCGTCAAAGATCTCTTCCGCGCCAAAAAGATCGTCGTTTTCAAAATGAAACGCCGCAAAAGCTATCGCCGCACCCACGGCCACCGTCAGGATCTCAACCGCGTTGAAATCACCGCGATCGCCTGAGGTATCGGCAAATGCAGTACGGTGCTAATGGAGCGTTGCTCGGAACCGAGCTTCCGGGTATCAAATTGGTGAATCGCGGCAAAGTCCGCGATGTCTATGATCTTGGCGATGCGCTGCTTTTCGTCGCCACCGACCGCTTGAGTGCGTTCGACGTGGTTATGACGACCGGCATTCCGCGCAAAGGTGAAGTTCTGACCCAGATCTCTCTCTTCTGGTTCGATCTGCTCAAAGATGTTCCCAATCATCTTATTTCTGCCGATGTTGCGACCCGTCCGGAGCTCGCTCCCTACGTCAAGGATCTGCAGGGACGTTCATTGATCGTCCGCAAGGCCAAGGTGCTTCCCATTGAATGCATCGTGCGCGGTTATCTGGTCGGCAGCGGTTGGAAAGATTATTGCAAGACCGGCAAAGTTTCCGGTCTTGAACTGCGGGCCGGTTACAAGCAGGCATCCAAACTGGATGAACCCCTTTTCACCCCCTCCACCAAAGCCGAGCAGGGCGAACACGACGAAGCGATCAGCTTCGAAGGTGTCGCTGAACGCATCGGTGCTGAAAAGGCCGCTGCGATCAAAGAGCTTTCGCTCAAGATCTATACTGCCGCCCGCGATTATGCTGCTGAAAAGGGCATCATCGTTGCCGATACCAAGTTTGAGTTCGGCGAGATCGACGGCAAAATTATTCTGGTCGATGAAGTTCTCACCCCTGATTCCAGCCGTTTCTGGCCCGCCGATCAGTATGTCGAAGGCACCAGTCCGGTCAGTCTGGACAAGCAGTTTGTCCGCGACTATCTGGAATCTCTGGATTGGGACAAGAACCCGCCTGCTCCGGAACTTCCGGCAAGCGTGGTTGACAAAACCGCCGAAAAGTATCTGGATGCATACCGGATGCTGACCGGCAAAGAACTTTGATCATTAGTTTGATTGATTAAGCGGCAGAAATGCCGCTTTTTTGTTGGAGATGATACGATGTTGGAAGTTATTTCAGCGCTGGAACCGATACAGTTGACGGTGTTGATCATCGGTGCGATATTGATCGGTATCAATAAGACCGCCATCCCCGGACTCGGTGTACTGCCGGTGGTGATGCTCACGATGACATTTGAAACGCGGATGTCCACCGGATTGCAGCTGGGTATGCTGGCGATGGCGGATATCATTGCGGTCGCCTATTATCGGCGCAATGCGGATTGGAAGATCGTTCTGCGGCTGCTGCCGTGGGCACTGGTCGGTTTGGGCGTAGGTTCTCTGCTGCTGAATTTTGTCATTCCTGAAAGCGGCAGCGTGATGCGACGGGTCATCGGCGGTATTGTGCTGGCGCTGATGGCGGTGAGCTTCATCCACAAGCGATTGAAACCGGATCAGATCCCTTCCGGCCGCGGATTTGCCGCTTTTTTCGGTATGCTTATGGGTACGACGACTCAGCTCGCCAATGCCGCAGGCCCCATATCATCTATTTATTTTCTGGCTATGCGGCTGCCCAAAGAGAAGTATCTCGGCTGCTGCGCGTGGTATTTTCTGATTTTGAACTGGATCAAACTGCCGATCTTTGTTGCCGAAGGCCGTATCACCGGTCAATCATTTTTGCTTGATTTGTGTATGATACCGTTTATCATCCTCGGTGGTGCGTTGGGTATTTTTCTGTTGCGCAAACTGCCGCAGAAGGTGTTTGAGATCATCATCCAGATATTGGTCGCGGTGGCGGCACTCCGGCTGTTGTGGTAAAAATTATGCGGCTGGACAAATTCCTTTCAGACACAACGGCGCACAGCCGTAAAGAGTTGAAGTCATTCATCCGCCGCGGTACGGTGACGGTTGACGGTAATGTGGTCAAAAGTCCCGAATTCCAAGTGACGGAAAGTTCCGTTGTAACTCTCAACGGCAAAGTTGAATCCTACCGGAAATTTGTCTATCTGATGATGAATAAGCCCGCCGGGTTCATCAGCGCCACCGAAGACGGCAATGCTCCGGTGGTGACAGAACTGCTCCCTGAAGAGTATAAGCATTTTGACGTCTTCCCTGCCGGCAGACTTGACAAAGATACCGAGGGGATGCTGATATTGACCAATGACGGCGATTTTGCCCATCGTATGACCTCTCCGCGAAAAGAGGTGTGGAAGCGTTATTTCGCCCGGCTCGATGCGCCGATGGAAGCTGCGGACACCGAAGCTTTTGCATCAGGAATGGATCTCGGCGATTTTACGGCGGCGCCCGGAAGATTGATTTTGTCTCAAGATCCCTGTGAAGTGTATGTCGAGATCCGCGAGGGAAAATTTCATCAGGTCAAACGGATGTGCGCCAAAGTCGGCAAAAATGTCCTTTATCTCAAACGCTGTGCTGTCGGCGGCGTGGCATTGGATGAAAAACTTGACGCGGGCAAGTGCCGCGAATTGACTGAAGAAGAAAAAGAATCGATCCTGCAGGGAACGCCAGTGGAACTTGCATGAATCTGATATCAGTGATATATTAACACCGCAACCAAAAAAGTAAAGGTGAAAAATTATGAAAAGTTTGATCGTTATACCGGCGCGTTACGGTTCGAGCCGTTTCCCCGGCAAACCGCTGGCGGAGCTGGCCGGAAAGAAAATTTTACAGCGCGTGTGGGATATCGCTGCCAGCGTGGCGGCTTCCCGTCCGGATTGCTCTGCCGTGGTGGCTACTGAAACTCCGACCGGCCCCGGCGAAGGCAGCGCGAAGATAATTGAATTTTGTGAACAGCAGGGTATTCCGGTCGCTGTCACCCCTGACAGCTGCCGTTCCGGCAGCGACCGCGTGTGGGCAGTCGCATCCGCGCTCCCTGAAGCGGAACGTCCGGAAGTATTGCTCAATTTGCAGGGAGACAACCCGCTGTGTCCGCCGCAGTTTATCTCCGCTTTGCTCGATGCGTTTGAAGAGCATCCTGAAACGCAGGTCGCCACCCCTTGTACCCGCTTGAGCTGGCAGGCGCTGGACGAACTTCGCGAAGCGAAAAAGAGTTCGCCCTTCTCCGGTACGACCGTTATCACCGGTGACAACGGCAACGCGCTGTGGTTCTCCAAAAACATCATTCCCGGCATCCGCAAAGAAAAAGATTTGCGTGAAAAGATGGCGATGAGTCCGGTCAAACGTCACATCGGTTTGTATGCGTACAAATTTGCCGCGCTGGCGTTTTTCTCCCACGCCAACTTGGGATATTACGAAGGTTTTGAACAGCTTGAACAGCTGCGCTTTATCGAAAACGGCATTCCGGTCCGGATGGTCGAAGTCGAATATCCTGCCGGTTACGATGCTTCCACCAGCGGCGTTGACAGCCCGGAAGATCTCGCCCGCGCCGAAAAACTTATCGCCGAAGCAGGAGAGTTGCTGAAATGAGTGAAGTTACCCGTTTGATAGTCGTCCGTCACGGCAATACTTTCAACTCCGGAGATGTTATTCTGCGGGTCGGAAGTGCTACTGATATACCGTTGACCGAAAAGGGTGTTGCGCAGGGCAATGCGGTCGGCCGCGACCTTGCCGCCGCCGGGATCAAAGTCGATGCGATTTTTTCCGCACCGCTGATGCGCACTATGCGCAGCGCACAGGAGATCGCCTCTTACTATGACGATATGCCGGTCGTTGTGGAAAAATTCCTCACCGAACTTGATTACGGTATGGATGACGGACAGCCGGAAGATGATATCGTTCTTCGCGTGGGGATCGTTGAATCCAATGGAAAAATCACTCCGTCAACCTCGCTTGACGAACTGCGCGAAGCCGGTAAGGCGGCGTTGAAAAAGTGGGACAGCGAAGCGGTCCTGCCGCAGGCGTGGCAGCATCTGGCCCCGCGCGCTGAACAATTGGAACAGGATTGGGCGGAGTTCGGCAAACGCGTAGCCGAAGAGTTTGCCGGCAAGACGGTTGTCGCCGTCACCAGCAACGGTATTGCGCGTTTTTCCAAAGTGCTTCTTGACGGTAGCGATGCGCTGGGTGGCAATTTGAAGCTCGCCACCGGCGCGTACGGTATTTATGTTTACGAAAACGGTGCCTGGCGCAGCGAAAAGTGGAATGTGCGTCCGGAATTGTGATATAAACAGGAGTTGAATGATGAAAAAGTTGTTTTTGTTTGCCTTGTTTGCCGCCGTCGCCGTGAGCGGTGCAGAAGTCGAAACGCCGTGGAACAAAATTTTTGAAAGCGGCAAGTTTGAAGATTCTGTCCAGTGGCGCACCAAGATCAGCATCGGTGAAAAAGATGGACAGAAGTTTATTCAGCCGGCCGCGACTTCCAAAGGCCCCGGAACGGCTTTCGGATTCAATCTGAAACAGGTGAAGATCGAACCCAATACTATGTACAAACTGGTTATCACCGCCGAGGTCGAAGGCCCCGATACCATTGAAGATGTGCCTGAAATTGCCGAGGTCTTGCGCGTCAGCAATAAGGCAAAGTTGAAAAAGCCGCTTGCCGGCTGGATCGTGATGTATTTTAACGATAAGGATAAACATTTTGCCTCTGAAATGCCGACCTGGGCGAGCTTCTGCCACAAAGGCAAATATGAGTATGTGCATATGTTCTATACTCCTCCCGCCGCCAAGTCGATCATCCTCCGCTGTAACAGTTACGGCAATCAGACCAATGTGGTGAAGTTCTATAAGTTCACTCTTGAAAAGGTCGAAGGTAATGTCCGCAACATCAATCCGGACTTTTCCGCCGGTGCTCACAACTGTTCCGGCTACACTTACGGCGGAAAATTGTGGCGTATCGTGGAAGAGAACGGCAAAAATATTTTGAAGTGCAACGACTCCTGGGTGATGGGCGACCCGATCCCGGTCAAGCCCGGTGAAAAATACACCTTCACCGTTACCGGTTCCCGCAATGTGAAAAGTCATGGTTCAGCCCGCATCCTCTTCCTTGATCCCGGACAGACTTTCAAAGGGAAACCGAGCAAAGAGTTTCTGCCTTTCAAGAAGAGTGAATTTGAGACCAAAAGCTTCCAGTTTGTGGTTCCTGAAGGGGTGAGCCGCCTGCGCACGAGCTTGAGCCGCGGAAGTTTTTCCGAGGTCAAATTGATCCTTGAACAATAAGGCTCCAAATGCCGGGCAAACGCCGGTTTTTCTGCCAAAAAGCATAAAACCGGTGTTTTCAGAGCAGAAAAAGCAGGGAATATGAAAATATTCTTGCAAAAGTACTTGAAAAATCAGACAAGTGGAGCTATTTTAAGAAATCGACACATATAATGTCGCAAAATGTCTGCCGTCAGGATGGCGGTAAAGGCGTGAAAATACAGTGTAACAATAGAAAAAACAGGACGAACAGAAAATGAAAAGAACTTTCCAGCCCTCCAACCGCCGCCGCAAACGCCGGCTCGGATTTTTTGCCCGTATGGCCACTGCCGCCGGACGCAATGTCATCAAGCGCCGCCGTCAGAAGGGACGCGCCCGTCTTACCGCCTGATCCTGATCAGGAGGATTTGCTCTTGACCACGCAGCCGCCTTCGGGTGAAGCCCAGATTCGTTTACGTTTGCGTAAACGGGATAAAATTCACCTGAAAAGTCAATTTGACCAGATCCGGCGCGATGGAAAAAAATTCCTCGCTCCCGGAGTGGTGGCAGTGGTCGCTCCATCGCCGGAAGGACGTTTGGAGTGCGGGGTTATATGCAGCAGGAAATACAGTCTGTTGTCAGTGACAAGAAACCGGGCCCGCCGGCTGCTTTGGGAAAGCTTCCGGATGCTGAAGCCCGATCTTGCTGTCTGCCGGATCTTGCTGATCCCCCGCAAAAGAATGCTGAAGTACGATCGGATCCAGACGACAAAGGAGCTTGCGAAGATGCTCGCCGAAGCGGGAGTCCTTCCGCCGGAAGCTGCAGCATCGCCGCGCGGTTGCTGATTTTGCCGATAAAGTTTTATCGCAGATTTATTTCTCCGTTTTTTCCTCCGTGCTGCCGGTTTACTCCCAGCTGTTCTGCCTACGCCATAGAAGCATTAAGAAAACGGGGTTTCTGGATAGGGAGTTTTTTGACCGTGTGGCGGCTCTTGCGCTGTCATCCGTTCTGCCGGGGAGGATATGATCCGGTTCCGGACAGAAAAACGAGGTCGGCTTCCTCTGGAAACGCTGCCAACGTTAACGAGGAAAAATGAAATTCGATAAAGAGACTGTTATCGCAATGGTCGTATGCGTGGTCATATTGATCGCCTGGCCGTTCGCTGCGAAATTTTTCAGCTCCGATGATAAAAAGGCTGCCGAGCCTGCCGGAGTTGAAGAAAATATCAAAAAAGAAGAGGCCGCTGCCAAAGCCGCCTCCCCTGCTGAAGCTCCCAAAGCCGCCGCGCCTGCGGCCAAACTGCCTACTGTGCAGATTTCCAATGCCGATTTGAAGCTGGAAATTTCTCCGCTTCTGGCATCCATTCTCAAAGTCACCTATCTCAACCACAAAGTTGCCAAAAACGATGATAATGTCGTTGCCGCTTACGGCAACCGCGGTGCATTCCAGCTGCTCGCCAATCAGTGGGCGCTTGCCGGTGAACCTGTGGTCAAAGTTGACAAACTTTCCTGCTCCATTGCCCGCAAGATCAATACCCCGCAGGGACTGATCGAACTGGTGCAGACCTTCTCTCTTAAAGAAAAAGGTTATGAAGTCAGTTGCAATTACTCCATCTCCGCTCCGGGCGCTCAGAAAGAGATCGTGCTGACCGATATGGTCATCTACGGCGCCGAGATCGCGCCGTGGCACACCGTTTCCGGAGATAAAAAACGAGCGCTTTCCCATCGCATCGATTACCGTACCAATTACGGTGAAAATGATGATATCGACGGCAATGATGACGATGAAGACTTCTACTTCGCCCGTCCGCCCGCCGTGCTGTGGGCCGCGGTGAGCAATAAATATTTCTGCACTGTTTTCAAACAGCTGGACAACCGCCACGGTTTCCTGATCTGGCAGGATCGCCGCTTCATCACCAAAGATGAACCGGTCATCGCGGTCGGTGCGGTCCTTCCGCCGGTGAAGATCGCTCCGGGACAGAGTGTGAAACTTGATTTTGCCACCTATGACGGTCCCAAAGATATCAATGCTCTCGGCGATTTCGCTGAAGGCGGCGCAGGTGTGATGCACTTGGCGTGGGGCCCGCTGAACTATCTTGCCCGTTTGCTTTTGTGGGTGCTGACGATGTTCCACGGCCTGTGCAAGAGCTGGGGGTTGAGCATCATTCTTCTGACGATCCTCGTGCGTGCGGTCTTCTATCCCATCACCGCCCGCGGCAATGAATCTATGAAAAAGATGCAGAGCGTTCAGCCCAAGTTCAAAGAGCTCCGCGAAAAATACAAAGATAATCCCCAGCTGCTCAATCAGAAGATGACCGAGCTCTACCGGGCCGAAGGGGTCAATCCTTTCGCCGGATGTCTGCCGATTTTGCTTCAGATCCCGATCTTCTTTGCTCTTTATGCGATGTTGGACAATGCGATCGATTTGCGCCATGTTTCTTTCCTCTGGTGCAAAAATCTCGCCGCCGCCGACACCATTTTCTCGATTCCGGTCTTTATCAACAACTGGAGTATTCCGGTAAATCCGCTCGTGCTGGCGATGACTGCATTGATGGTCATTCAGCAGCGTATGACTCCGATGAGTATGGATCCGGCGCAGAAAAAGATGATGGTTATGATGCCGATTGTCATGTTGTTCTTCCTCTACGATCTGCCGTCGGGGCTGACACTCTACTGGACAGTCAGCAATCTCTTCAGTATTTTACAGTTGTGGCTTCAGAAAAGACGCGGAAAAAGCTCCGGAGCCGCCAATACCCAAACCCAAGGAAATTGAAAAATGTCCGAAATCCAGAAGTTCGATGAGTACAAAAGCCAGATCACCCGTATTCTGACGACGATGTTTGACTACCTTTCACTGGAAGGCTCTTTCACCGTCGAAGAACGCGGTCAGAAGATCGGGGTCAAAATTGCCAGCGAAGATGCCGGACGCATCATCGGCCGCAAAGGTCAGACCCTCGACAGTTTGCAGCTCATCCTCAACCGTATCCTTTTCAAGCAGGATGAAAACTGCCCCCATGTGATGCTCGACATCGACGGCTATGCCGGTGGTGAACGCGACCGCCGCAACGGTTCCGGCGAAGGCAATGCCAAAGAAGGTCATCGCCGTCCCCGCCGCGAACACGGCGCTTCCCACGCCAGCTCCGAACAGCTGGTTCAGCAGGCGCGCGATGCCGCGATGGAAGTCAAGCGCTGGGGCGAACCGGTCAAGCTTCCCGAAATGAATGCTCATGATCGCCGCATCATCCACGTCACCTTGAAAGATGATCCGGAAGTTACCACCGAATCCATCGGCGAAGGCGCGATGAAAAAGGTTGTGGTTTCTCTCGCAAAGAATGAAGCCGCTGCCGACGCGCAGTAACATTTGCGATGTGTTTTAAGATGCCCGGAGTGAAAAGCTTCCGGGCATTTTGTTTTTTTAAAGAAGGCTCTGTTCCCGATAAGGGGAGGTGACTTGTGAGGAGGGGAAACTCTCTTTTCACGAGAAAAGAGAGTTTCCCCTCCCCACACCCCACCCCTTCCGAGAAAAGCGGAGTATTTTTTGCTCCCGTTGGTCGCAAAAAGCTTATCAAATTATCTCCCCGCAATGGGAATATAGCGTTAAAGAAAAATTCTGTCGGAAATAAAATACTTCGCTTTTCTTGAAAGCGGGGGAAGGAAAAACTTCTTTTCCCGCATCAGCGTACTTTGTGTGAACAACGATCTTAAGAAAGAGTTTTTGTGAATACAGTTATTATCGGTTCAGGTCCTGCCGGATTGGCGGCGGCGCTTGCCGCCAGTGCGGCGGGAGAAAAGGTTATCGTTTTGGAGCAGTTATCTGCCCCCGGAAGAAAATTGCTTGCTTCCGGCGGCGGCAGATGCAATGTGTCCAATATCCTTTCTCCGCGCGATATGGCAAACTCTTTCGGTAATGCCAGCCGCTTTGTCCGTCATGTCCTGTACACTTATCCCAATGAAAAATTGTGCCGCTTTCTGGAAGCGTGCGGCGTGGAGATGGAGTTGCCCGATGGCTTCCACTGGTTTCCCCGTTCCGGCAGAGCGCAGGATGTCTTACAGGCATTGTGCGATGATTCACGATTTGAAGTGATAACTTCGTGCCGCGCGGAAAAGCTGGTTATTGAAAATGGTGCTGTCCGCGGTGTGAAATGCGGCGGCAAACTTTATCCGGCGGATCGGATAGTTCTTGCCGGCGGCGGCAGATCCTATGCGGCATTGGGCGGTAATGGCGGATGTTATGAGCTTGCCCGTCAGGCGGGGCATGAGGTGACTGCAACATTTCCGGCGATGGTCGGACTGCAGTGCGCGGAAGCCTGGGTGCATGAATGTGCCGGGATCGCCCTGCCGGATGCGGAGAGCCGCATTGCGCTTGCCCGTGAAAAGTTCCGCTGCCGCGGTGAATTGCTCTTTACCCATACCGGCGTGTCGGCATTTGCCATTCTGGACATCTCCGGCAGGGTGAGTGAACTTCTTTCGCAAATGTCGTCGGTTCCGTTGGAGATAAACCTTTTTGCCGACCGCAAATTTGATGATTGGATGGAGATTTTTGCCCGCTGGCAGAAAGATTTTCCAACTAAAACCGTTGCGAAACTGTTGTCGCAGGAGATGCCGAAAAAGCTTGCCGCGTTTCTGATCGGTGATACGGAATTGAAAGTTGCCGGATTTTCGACCGCTTCCCGCCGCAAGCTCGCAGAGAATTTGACCGCGTTGAAACTGAATATCACATCCACCGACGGCTGGTCAAAAGCGATGGTTACCCGCGGCGGTGTTGCATTGGACGATGTCGACAGCCGTACGCTGGAAAGCCGTCTGGTTTCCGGATTGTTTTTTGCCGGAGAGGTGCTGGATGTGGACGGCCCCTGCGGCGGATATAATATTTCGTGGGCGCTGGCATCCGGATTTCTCACCGGAAAGATGGCGCTTTGATATCTTGAAAAAAGCTCTTTTATCTGCTATATTAAGTACAAACCATTTTTTTTTAATAAAAGGAGAATTGTTATTATGGCAAAGTTGACCCCGTTTCATGGTTTGCTGCCGCTTCCGGAGCGCGCGGCAGAAGTTTCTGCAGTTCCTTATGACGTTGTGAACTCGGAAGAAGCCGCCGTCCTCGCTGAAGGCAATCCGCTTTCATTCCTGCACGTTTCCCGTCCCGAAATCGATATGGAACCGGGCATCGATCTGCATGATGACCGCGTTTACGCTCAGGCCAAAGCTGCATTCGACCGTCTCTGCGCCGAAGCTCCGCTGACCCTCGATGCAGGTGTACACCTTTACGTTTACCGCCTGATCATGAACGGCCGCGCCCAG
This sequence comes from Victivallaceae bacterium, assembly GCA_045653515.1. Lineage (GTDB taxonomy): Bacteria > Verrucomicrobiota > Lentisphaeria > Victivallales > Victivallaceae > UBA1784. The sequence goes on from JAZOMB010000013.1 coordinate 20,628, forward strand.
ACCGGTATCATCGGTGCCGCCAGCGCCGACGAATACAACTCAGGCATCATCAAAAAACACGAAAAAACCCGTAAAGATAAAGAAGATGACCGCACCCGTCACGTTATGACCCTGCGTTCTCACACCGGTCCGGCTTTCTTCACCTATCGTGACGTTGCTGAAATCAGCGAACTCATCGCCGCCGAAATGGCCGCCGCTCCGCTCTTTGACTTTGTCAGCTGCGATGGCATCCAGCACACCTTGTGGCGCATCGACGAAGCGCAGAGCAAAAAACTTGCCGCGCTCTTCGAAGCTAAAGTCCCCGTTTTCTACATCGCCGACGGTCACCACCGCAGCGCCGCCGCCGCCCGTACTCAGGCCGAATGCGCTCCCGCCAACCCCAATCACACCGGTAACGAAGACTACAACTACTTCCTCGCCGTTGCCTTCCCCGACAGCCAGCTGGCGATCATGCCTTACAACCGCGCCGTGAAGACTCTCAACGGTCTTGACGAAGCCGGTTTCCTCGCCGCATTGGAAAAAGAATTCACCATCACCGATTGCGCTGACGGCGTTGTTGCCGCCAACGGCGAATTCAAATTCTATATGAACGGTGTCTGGCGCCACGCTATGCCGAAGTTCGATATCTCCAAATTTGATGTCATCGGACAGCTCGATGCCAGCTGGCTTCAGGAAAAGATCCTCGCTCCCATTCTCGGTATCGACGATCCCCGCACCAGCACAGGTATCGACTTCATCGGCGGTATCCGCGGTACGGCTGAACTGGAAAAACTGGTCAATCAGGGTTCCCACGCTGTGACCTTCTCTCTCCACGCCGTGACCCTCGATCAGCTGATGGCGATCGCCGATGCGGGCGAAATCATGCCGCCGAAATCCACCTGGTTTGAACCCAAGCTTCGCGACGGTCTCGTATCTCACAACTTTTAAGTTGGAATCGCGAGCTGCGTGCGGCGGGCCCGCCGCACTGCAGCCGGTGTGATTTCGGAAACCACATCGCTGTTTTTTGCGCCAAACGTCGGGCTGTTCGCCCGACGGGCGGATGATAGTGTCTGCTGTTCCGTCTGACGGCACTTAAAGCGCCGCAGAATGCCTTGTAATAGCGTTTTTTGCGACGAAAAGAGATTTATTTTATAAAAAATCTGCTTTTGGACTTGTATTTTTCAAAAGTTGGGTTATTTTATAGAAATGACAGTTTGAATAAATATTTAATTTTGAAATACAGGAGAATTTAATCATGGCACATAAAAAAGGTCAGTCCAGCAGCCGCAACGGTCGTGACAGTCAGCCGAAGTTCCTCGGCATCAAGGCTTACAGCAGCGAATTTGTTACCGCCGGTTCCATCATCGTCCGTCAGCGCGGCACCCGTTTCCGTCCCGGCAACAATGTCGGTTGCGGACGCGATTTCACCCTTTTCGCTCTTTGCGACGGCACCGTCCAGTTCATCAAGACCCAACGCAAGGTCAACGTGATTCCGGCCGCCGAGTAATCTGCACGAAAACGTGTGACTTGTCAAAACCCTGGCGGGGCGGAAAGCCCGGTCAGGGTTTTTGTCTGTTTAAAGTAGATTGTAACTTTCCGGAGAACTAAATGTCTTTTATAGATAAAACCCAGATCAAAGTCAAAGCCGGTGACGGTGGAAACGGTTCCTGCAGTTTCCGCCGGGAAAAGTTTATTCCCAAAGGCGGCCCGGACGGCGGCGACGGCGGGGCGGGAGGTAATGTCGTTCTCGAAGCCTCCACCAGTGAGTCCAGTCTGGTCTCTCTGGTTTATAAACGCAACTACCGCGCCAAAAACGGTACCAACGGTGCAGGAAAAGGTCTCTACGGGCACACCGGCGAAGACCTCGTTCTCAAAGTCCCGGTCGGCACCGTCGTCCGCGATGTCGCCACCGGGGAGGTCATTGCCGACCTCGATGAAGCCGGTGTTCAGGCGATCGTCGCCACCGGCGGTCGCGGCGGCCGCGGCAATATCCACTTCGCCTCCAGCACCAACCGCGCTCCGCGCCGTTTTGAAACCGGCCGCGAAGGCGAAGAACGCCACTTGGAACTCGAACTGAAAATGATCGCTGATGCCGGTCTCGTCGGTTACCCCAATGCCGGTAAATCCACCCTCATTTCCAACTTGAGCGATGCCAAACCCAAAGTCGCCCCCTATCCGTTTACCACCTTGCATCCGGTCGTCGGTGTCGTTGAATACCCCGATTACCGCCGTCTGACTCTGGCGGATATCCCCGGGCTTATTGACGGCGCCCACCGCAATGTCGGTCTCGGACACGCTTTCCTGCGCCATATTGAACGTACCAGCGTACTGCTTTATGTTCTGGATATGGGCGGCGTTGACGGCCGCACCCCGTGGGATGACCTGGCAAGTCTGGAGCAGGAGCTTGAACTTTATCTGCCCGGACTTTCAAAACGTCCGTCGCTGATTGTCGCCAACAAGATGGATCTGCCCGATTCAGAGAGCAATCTTGCTGAACTCAAACAGCGCCTCGCCGGCGATCCCCGCGAGATCATCCCGGCTTCAGTAGGTCTGGGCGAAACCGGCATCCTTGCCGACCGCATCCGCGAACTGGTTTTCGCCCGCCGCGCCGAATTGGAAAAGGCTAAGCAGCAGGCGAAAGAAGAAAATATTCCGGAAGCTCCGGCAGAACCGGCTTCCGATGAAATAATTTTGGAATAACATTAAACGACATATTTTAAGGAATACTGTTATGGCAGCTGATGTCGAAGTCAAAACCGAACCGCTGGATTTTATCCGCGAAATCGTCACTGAAGATTTGCGCAACAATAAGAATGACGGCAAGATCGTCACCCGTTTCCCGCCCGAACCCAACGGCTACCTTCACATCGGTCATGCCAAAGCTATCTGTCTGGACTTCGGCGTTGCTGCTGAATACGGCGGTATCTGCAACTTGCGCATGGATGATACCAATCCGACCAAAGAGGATACCGAATATGTCGATTCCATCGTCAACGATGTCCGCTGGCTCGGATTTGAACCGGCGGCTCTCTACTACGCCAGCGACTACTTCGACAAGATGTATGACTGCGCCGTTGAACTCATCAAGCGCGGCAAAGCCTACATCTGTACCCTTTCCAACGAGGAATGGGACGAATACCGCGGCGATTTGAGCAAGCC
>JAZOMB010000014.1:0-50926 GCA_045653515.1 Victivallaceae bacterium
GTGAAAAGAAGTTTTTCCCTTCCCCCGAAAACAAGCCAGTTTCACGCCAAAAAGCTTTTGGCGTGGCGCATAGTATCCAACGGAGTTTTGCCGTAGGCGGCTCCGATCTCATCGGCGAAGTTCTGGTCGATGACCGCACCGCCGACGATGAATTTGAGATCGTTGAGTTTGCGGGCGCGGGCGAGGTTTATCACATCGCGCATAGCGTTCATAGTGGTGGTCATCAAGGCGGAAAGGCAGATGACTTTGACCTCTTCTGCAACGGCGCGGTCGATGATGGTTTCGGCGGGAACATCTTTTCCGAGGTCGATGACCTCAAAGCCGTAGTTACGCAAAATCACCGCAACAATATTTTTTCCGATATCGTGGATATCGCCTTTGACGGTGGCAATGATGATTTTGTCGCGCACCGTCGAAGCATCGACTTGAGCAGTCAGAAGCGGTTCAAGCAGGGCGGTTCCGCAACTCATCGCTTCGGCACCGGCGATAAGCTGGGGCAGGAAATACTCTTTTTTCTCATACTTGGCACCGACTTCGGTGATGGCGGGGATCAGAATATTATTGATGATATCGCCGGGGGCGGCACCTTTTTTGAGCAGGAGATCGATCTGTTTGCCCACCCCGGAAACATCGCCGAGGAGGACGGCGCGTTTGAGGGCATCTTCCGGAGCGAGCGCGGCGGAAGGTACGGCGGCGGCGCTGGAAGTATTGGCAAATTTTCCCAGAAAACTTCCCATATTGGGGTCGAGCCCCTGCAAGGCGTTGGCGGCGTGGATCTCATCGGTCAACTCAGTAAAGAGCGGGTTGGCGATCGCCATATTCAAACCGCATCCCATCGCCATACTCAAAAAGGTGCGGTTGACCAGCGGGCGGTTGGGGAGACCGAAACTGATATTGGACAAACCGCAGACGGTGTTGAAGTTTTCTTTGCGGCAGCGGGAGATGAAGTCCAGCGCACTCCGTCCGGCTTCGGGATCGGTGGAAACCGCCAGGATCAAAGCATCCACGCAGAAGTCATTCTTTTCATAGCCGTATTTTTCAGCTTCAGCGATAATGGTCTGCAAAATTTCAAAGCGTTCAGCTCCGCTTTTGGGCAATCCCGCATCGGTCAAGGGGAGCAGAACCAACATCGCGCCGTATTTGGCGGCGATGGGCAAAATATCTTTCAAGCGTTTCTCTTCAGCGGAAATGGAGTTGAGCAGAGCGCGGCCCGGGTAGAGCCGCAAAGCGGCTTCGACTGTTTCCGCATTGGTGGAGTCGATGCACAAAATTGCCGGAGTGCTTTTCATAATGCGGCAGATCGCCGCTTTCATCATCGCCGCTTCGTCGATGCCGGACAATCCCATATTGACATCAAGAATGGCGGCGCCAGCAGAAAGCTGTTGAGCGGCAAATTCAAAAACGAGATCGGTTTTGCCTGCGCGCAGTTCAGCTTGAAGCGCTTTTTTGCCTGTGGGGTTGATGCGTTCACCGATCAAAGTAAAGGGTTTACCGGGTGCGATCTCCCGGAAAGATGCGGGGGAAGACACGGAACTTGCGTCGGGAGCTGATACGGGAAGCGGTTCGCTTTTGCGGAATACCCCGTTCATATTTTTCAAGTGTTCCGGAGTGGTTCCGCAGCAGCCGCCGAGGATGCTCGCTCCGGAAGCGACCAGTTCCGGCACCGCTGCGCCGAAAGCGGCGGCATCCATCTCAAAAATGGTGCGGCCGTTGACAACTTTGGGCAGTCCGGCATTGGGTTTGGCAATGAGCGGAATTTTGGCAAAGGGTTTCATCTTGCGGATAACTTCTGCCATTTCCGCTGGACCTGTGGAACAGTTGCAGCCGAATGCATCGGCGCCCAGACTCTGCAGAGTTATCAAACTTGCCACCGGATCGCATCCGGTAAGCGTTCTGCCGGAACTTTCAAAGGTCATCGTCACCATTATCGGCAATTCGGGAGCCGCTTCACGGCATCCGAGCAGAGCCGCGCGCGCCTCCTGAATATCCATCATCGTTTCAATGGCAAATCCGTCGGCGCCGTTGTCGGCAAGAACTTTGGCAAGTTCGCGGAAAATGGCGACCGCTTCCTCGAAGGGCAGATCGCCGTAAGGTTCGACAAAGCGCCCTGTGGGGGCGATATCACCGAAAACCAGAGCATCTCCGGCATTCTCTTTGGTCATCCGCATCAAACTTCCGATGATCTCCGGCAGGCGGTCAGCAAGTCCGAACTCCGCCATTTTACAGCGGTTGCCGCCGAAAGTCGGAGCGTAAACGATATCGCTGCCGCTTGAACGGTAGGCGTTGTGTACTTCAAAAATCGCTTCGGGATGCTCATATACCCAGAGTTCCGGAGCAACTCCGGCTGGCATTCCGCGTTTTATCAGTTCGGTTCCGGTGGCACCGTCAAGCAAAATGCCGCGCTGTGCCAAAGATTTGAATTCGGCTCTGGTCATCGTAATCAGTTCCCCTGTAAGGTATGTACAAAAGCAAAGGCGGTCACAGTTTTTTCAGGCACGAAAAAGCTGTTTGAAGTAATTTCCACCCCCATTTGCTCCATTTTCAATTCATCGTAAAAAAAGTTCTGCAGTTCAAGCGGCATATCTCCGTACCCCGGAGAAAAACGGCGTTTGTCCAAGACTGCCCCCTGCCTGGACAATGCTCTGCAGCTCAAAGCAAAAAGCATATCCATTGCCGCATCGGCACACTCGCTGCCGACCGCATCATAAACGGCTCCGGCAGAAAGTTCTGATAAACTGTCCCGCGCTTCAGTCAGAGCGGAACCGACAGTCACCGCACCGCACCACAAATGCGTTGCCAAGCCGCCGTAACAGAAATCTTTCCCCAACTCCAGAAAACCATGTCCGATCTCAACTCCGTTGTGATGGCAGGCACTTATCGGCAAAATCTTCCATCGCCCGCAGGGGCGGCACAATTCAAACGCCTTGCGTGACAACCGGATGAACTGCGCTTGAGCGCGTTCATCCAGTCCGGTCTTTGTGCAATGACCACCCAGCCGGAGAAAGACCGTCTTTTCCGGAAATTCGATCGCCAGATGGTCAAAAATTTGCACAGTAAAAATATTTTCAGCTGTTGAAGGTGCTTCCGCGCGGGAAACCGAGCGTAACGCTGAGGAAGTTCGCCGCCAGAGCGGTCCACTGTCCGAGCGCGTGACAGGCAAATCCCAAACCGCGGCCGTGGGGGCCTTCGGGGAAGATGTGCATTTCACAGAGACGGTTGTTGGCGATCATCGCATTGCCGAAGGCAAGCGCATTCTGCACCGGAACGACCTGATCGGTGACGGTGTGCCAGATAAAGGCAGGCGGAGTATCTTCGGTGACCGCTTTATGCAAATCCATTTTCTGTCTGGCTTCGAGAGGAGCATCAACGCCGAGCAGGTTGTTGGCGCTGCCTTTGTGGGAATACTCTTCGGTGGCGGCGATCACCGGGTAGCTGAGGATCATCGCATCCGGACGGGCGGAAAACTGATCAGCTTCGTCACCTTCGGTATGGGTGGCATCCTTGTAGTAAAGTCCGGAAGTTCCGGCGAGATGGCCGCCTGCGGAAAATCCGCAAACGGCGATCTTGCTGGGATCGACTTTCCATTTTTCAGCATTGGCGCGGATAATGCGGATGGCACGGGCGACATCGTTGAGTCCGGCGGGATAGGTGTATGGTCTGCAGCGGTACTGAACGGTGACGGCGTGGAAGCCGAGCTGGTTGAAACGCTGGGCGATCGGGTCGCCTTCGTGGAAAGCACGGTGGCTGTAACCGCCGCCGGGAAGAACTACGACCAGACCGAGGGGCGAACAGGCTCCGCCAACCAGAAAGGTGTCCATATAGGGGGCGAAATTATCAGCTTCATTGCCGCTGGGAGCGGCGGGCGGATTCTGGTAAAGTTGGATTCTCATAGAAAGGTTCCTTTATGTTGAATTTCAATAAGCACCGGTAGTAAAATTACAGCGGCGTTCCAGGAATACCGCCGCTTCGCGGCTCCAGCTGATTATATCAGGGAAACCTAGTCCGAGACCGCGGCCGTGGTGGCCTTCGGGGAAAATATGAAGTTCGCAGGGGCGGTTGTGCTGCCACATCCGGCGGGCGAACTCAATGGAACACTCGACCGGCACCGCCTGATCGGTTGCAGTATGCCAGACATACGCGGGCGGAGTGGTGTCACCGACAAGCTGATAGAGTTCAATATTATTGTTTTCAGCATCGCGGTAGGGGGTACCTTCGGGCAGAACGCGACCAAGATCTTCATAAGTCCATTTGGTGGAAAGTACTGCGTATGAGAGAATCATCGCATCAGCAGTACCGGAAAAATTGTCCGCTTCATCCCCCTGCATAATGGGGTAATCATCACCGAACATTCCGGCGCATCCGGCAAGGTGTCCACCGGCGGAAAAACCGCAGACGGCGATCTTATCGGGCTGAACGAACCATTTCCCGGCATTGGCGCGGATGATTTTCAGAGCGCGTGCCGCATCCATCTGCGGAGCGGGAAAAGTTGAGGGGTGCACGCGGTATTGAAGCACAAAAGCGTGGAAACCGAGCTCATTGAAACGGCGGGCGACCGGGTCGCCTTCATGGGGAGCGCGGTGATTATAACCGCCGCCGGGGAGGACAAGCACCGCACCGAGCGGGGTCTTGGCGGCATCGAGCAAAAAGGTATCCATATACGGGACAAAATCATCTTCGGCACTTTTGCCCGGAATTCCATTGGGATAAAGTTCAATTCTCATTAAATTCTCCATTTCAAATCGTTCAGACCGGCAATTTTATAATATACCTTTAAAACATTGCTTTTTCAACCGTTATCCGACCTTATTTCCCATGGCATCGACCCAGAATTGACCGTTCCAGGTCAAAGTTTTACCGGTCGCAGTATCAAAGTAGGTTTCCAGATATTCCGGGAACTCCGGACGCATATCGCGGCGGTGGTTCTGGTTGACCGTCTGGATATTGTGCCCGTGACCATCTTCCCAGAAACGGACAAGACCATAAGCTTTGCCCTGGATGGTGTAGGAGATAAAGCCCGACCATGAGCCGGGAGTATCTTCAACAGCGGCATAATCGGTATTGCCTTCCGGATCGTCCGGGATAAAATCAGCGTTGAAACGCTCGATATTAAAGTCGATCATAGAGATATGGCCGCGCTTGCCGGGCTTCAAAGTGAACTTGGGCAAATGGGTATTGCCCTCATCAGAGCAGTTCAAAACAGTAAGAGTTTTTTCGCCGCCTTTGAACACATAACCGTAACAGCATCTGGCGGCGGTACAGCAGCTCATGATCATCTTGTCCACTTCGCAAATGTAAAAAGCAGTATGAAGTCCGCCGACGCAGACGGTGTCCAAACCGATGCGCGACATCTCATCATTTGAGGAGGGGCAGGAAACGATGCCGATGGAGCCGGGAACGGGAGTCGGCGGTTTCAAGTGGAGAAAGCGGTCGGGGAAATAGCGTTCGGTATAAACGCCGACCTGTTTGATCATGCTGGAGCCGAAGTTGCGGCAGTCGATGCCGATCACCTTGCGGGAGCAATCAAAGAATTTGATGTAAAAATTTTCAAAATGTACATTGTTGACATGAGTGTAGGTGAACCAGTCCGGCGCCGCGTCAGGCTTGGCGGAACATCCGTAAAAAACTCGATAGGTTTCGTTGGAATCCATCGCCTGCATCGTGTGTTCCGGAATGCGGAACACCACCCCGAAACAGGTGTTGTAGGATTTGTTTTCGGTATCACCGACAATATTTATCACGCGGGCGTTACCGGAATTGAATCCGGCACAAACAGCGGAGTTTCCCTCAAGTGAAAAATCTTCAATAATGTAGCTGCCGTCAAGAAATTGCAGAGTTCCGCCGCGGGTGAGTTGTTCCAAAGCCTGATTGATGATGACTTCATCATGCGTGCCCGGACAAACGATATCGGCTTTCGCCTTATCCGGCACGGAGGAGTCCGCCGCTGCCAAAGTAATTTTCAAACCCATATATGCTCCAGATAATTTACGGTGTATTGTTTACAGCTAAAAGATACATCATCACATAAAGTTTGTCAAGAAAAAAAGCGGAAAAAGGAACTCTTGCAACAAAGCGCCCGCCGCAGGCGGAACAATAACCACTACCTCTCGCATATCGGGCTGACACCCCGACAATATGCGCAAAAAACCAACCGCCGCAGGCGGAACAACAACCACTACCGCTCGCATGTCGGGCTGACAGCCCGACGATATGCGCAAACCCCGGCAGCGTCATTCCGCCACCCGCGCCGCCGCGACCGGCGCGATGATCGTGCGGAGATGACGAAGAAAAGGCGGGGCGACGTGAACTCACGTTCAGGTGCTTCCCCGCCCTTTTCAAGTCAGCACGCACGAGGGCGCGCCGCACTCTGTATCCTCACTCAAGGTCAAACACAAAGGTGCCGAAAGCATCGGCGGAGTGAACCTTGCCACCGCCCCATGAGAAGTGACGGCTGTGGTCGGTGTTGGTGCGTTTGGTAAGCACGCGGTAAACCAGAGCATTCATACGGTTGCTCTGTTCGATGACAAAGCCGACCGTTTTGAAAGGAATGATGGCAACGGAACGCCATTCGCCGTCTTTGAACTGGGTCTTGACATCCCATTCACCATTCCATTTACCGTCGGTGCAGAAGGCATCATAGCGGCTGGAGGTGCTGTTGGCGTAGGTGTTGTAGACCATCATATTGTAACCGCCGGTGCGGCGGGCGAGGAAGAGTTCGACGTGGTCGCCGCTGGGCCATTTGCTCATCGGCATATCGGGTTTGGCAGTGGTTTTGCCATTCGGCATCTTGCACTGGATAGCGATATACATCGTACGGCCGTCGTGAACGATTTTGACCAGGGTATCTTCCGCGGCTTTGTCGCGGGTTCCCATTTTGCACATCGGTTCGAGCGGTTTGGCTTTCGCCCAGACACCGGAATTGAAATCAAATCCGGGGAAACCCTTGACCTCAACTCTGGGAACTTTGTATTCCGGCGCAGCAGTGGTGGCGGCGAGCTGGAGCCAATGTTCAAAGGTGGCAGTGAGCATAGAGAGCTGTTTGACCGTAACCGGATTTTTCGCGAGTTTAGCGGCTTCAGCCAAAGCTTCGCGGCAGGGAGCGGTCAAATTTTTGCTGACGACATAGCGGCCGGTGGAACGGCGGAAGTCATCGTTGAAAGCGCTGGCGGTGGGATCGAGCAGCCAGCTGTCGCGCAGGATCTTGTAGAATTTCTGCACGGGAACCGCAGCTTCGCGGAAGACACGGCGGAGATATTCGTTGCGCAGAACATCGGGATCCTGATTGGGGTCCCAGAAGAGCTGGTTGATGGTCCAGAATTCCGGCGCGGTGATGGAGAAGAATTCAGTTTCTTTCAGCGGATGCTTTTCACGCATACCCGGGCGGTCGCCCCAACCGTGTTCGGAAGTGACCTCTTTGATGCCGCGCTTGGAGATGAAACGCAGATCCTGTGCGATGATGTTCGCTTGCGCACGGGGGAAGCCGGCACCGGAGTAGTAGTATTCACGCCACATAACCGAGGGGCTCATAGCAGTATATTTGGTGGTGCGTTCCAGCCACTTGGCGTTGCTGGGGCCGTGGAGAGTTTCCTTGTCGTTGCGGACGTAGGGACAGAAGCTGATGCGGATATTGTGGGCGATGGGGACATCCGGCGGGGTGGCGGTGAAGAAGTAGCCGAAGCATTTGATCTTCATACCGGGACGCGCCTTTTCGACCGCGGCGGCGACCTTGTTGAGGAAGATGTAGAACAAAGTGGATTTGAAGCTGGACGCGCTGCGTTCAAGGATCTTGCCATCCGGAAGTTTGATCGGAGCCATACAGAGTTTGCATTCGCAGAAGCTCTGGGTATCGTCGATCATAATGTTGATGCAGTTGTAGAAGTCGGGGAGATCTTTGACGATCTTCAGCGTATTTTCGATAAACGCTTTGTGCATTTCTTCATTGGCATAGCAGAGCTGGACGCGGCCTTCGGTGATGCGCTTGCCGGCGATCTCCATATAGTATTCAGGATGCTTTGCGGCAAAGACCTTCTTGGGCAGCCAGCGGGAGCTCATATTGTGGCCGCCGCCGAATTCGACAAACATACCGTTGTCGGCGTAGCGGCTGCGGAGCTGGGGTTCGTCGGCGCCGGGCAGATAGTTGATGCCCTGACGGACGCAGTAATCGAAAAAGGCTTCATCGCGCTGGGCGATCTTGGCGTTGGCAAGCCATGCACGCAAACGGAAAACGGGGTTGTCGACGTAATCTTTGATCTTCAGCGTGAGATTTTCGTCAAAGGTGAAGTTCGCCTGTTCCTTGTAGGGGCGCACCCAGACAAAGTCGGTGTGCTTCAGAAAGAAACGGTTGACACCGTTGAGCACGCCGCGGGGCACTTTACCGACGATGTACAGCCGGCCGTTGCGGACGAAGGCCGCATAACCGTCATCTTTGATGCCATTGACCAGGTTCCGGGCAGTTCCGCGCAGAACCGGCTTGAGCAGAGCGGAATCTGCCGTACAGAGGACGATGACATTTTTGGTATTGTTTCCATAGTAGTTGTAAATGGAAGGTTTGGCGCTGGTGATCAGCTTGATGTAGTTCTGAAGTTCACGCGCCGCTTTCCAAATCACACGGTCGGCGCCCTCTTCGACGGCGATGTAGCCGACAGGTTCGCCTTTGGCGGCAATTTTGAATGAATACTCTTTGGCTCCGTGGAGCAGCAGTGCGCTGAATACCAGCAGCAGCAACGATAATTTTTTCATCCGTTTTCCTTTCTTTATTATTTTTAATGAACTATTTTCCGGATAAACTTTTCCAATTTGTCTGCCCAGAGCATCAGCCGGGTCTTGCGGGAGATTATGGCACCGGCAGGGCAATGTTCCTGACAGCAGAAACAGCGGATGCACTCATTGAGCTTGAAGACCGGTTTGCCGTCAACGAGCTTGAGCGACTGCGGCGGACACATCTTAACGCACATCCCGCAGCCGATACAGCGGTCGGAATAAACTTCCGGTTTGGCAACCATATATTTGCGGAGCATTTCACGCAGTTTCGGCGGAAAATATACGCCCCACTCCAAACCCATCTGCGGCGGATCAGGCAAAATGATATTCCGTACTTCAGGAATATCGCCATTATCGGTAAAGGCAGTTTCCATACCGCGCTTTTGCGCCTGCGTTATCAGAAGCAGATCGTTTACACCGAGCTTCTGAGATACCGAGGCATCCAGAGCCAGCGCATCACAAGAGCAGGCAATAAAATTCAATTCGACGGGCGTACCGCTTCCGGGGCCGTTGCCCTCCATCGCGATAACGGCATCTACGATGGAGATATGCGGCTTGACCAATGCGTAAATATCCAACAGCATATCGGTGAATTTCGCATAATCCCTGCCGACCGCCAGATGCCAGCCCAAGCGTTCGCTGCCGCGCACCAGACCGAAGAGATTTTTAACTGCCAGCGTCAGGGTCATCATTGCGTGAGTCTTGGCCTTGGCAAAATCTATGACCAGATCGTACTCCCGATACTCATGTGCCAATTCCATACGGCGGAACGCGCAATTCTGCGGCATATCAATGAATTGATAAGCTTCACAGTTGGCGACGTGGACTCCGAGGTTCGCCAATTCGGCGGCGATCCCCATATTTTCCACGATCACCGGAGCAGATTTCACGGCGGGATTTTCGATCACCGCAATTTTTTCCGCACCGGAATTTTTGAGCAGACGGCAGAGAGCAAGCAGAAGTTCCGGTGCAACACAGACCGGTTTATCATAACCTTTCCACTCCAGGAAATTGGGTTTTATCATCACCCGCTTACCCTGAACGCCGCCGGCTTGCCCGATGCAGGGCAATAAGGCAACATTCAGCGCCGCATCCAAATTTGACGCGTCATAATTTTCCGTATGAGCGTAAAAAACATCTGCCATATTGTCATTCCCCGTTAAAACAATACAGGACGGCAGTTACCATCCTGTATTACAAACAAATTTTTTTATGCGTCAGAACGAGGGAATATCGATCCCCAGTCCGCCGCCGATGGCACGCATCTTTTCCTGCATAGTGGAACGGGCAGAACTCAATGCGCTGTTGAGCGCGCTCTGCAGTTCCTGCGCCAGAAATCCGGTATCAGCCTGAAGCTCCGGAGCAATGACGATATTGCGCACCGTAAGATCACCGCCGACGGTGACCGTGACGCCGCCATTGGCGGCAGTCGCGGAAAATTCCATCTTCGGCAATTCTTCTTTCAGTTCCTGTGCCGCAGCCTGAAGCTCTTTGGCGTGGGACATTATTTTGAGAACATCTCCGAAACCGGCCATCTTATTTGGCTCCTTTTTTAGCTTTGCGGCTTTCGAGGAAGTTGACCGTAGGTCCGGCAAGGAAGATGGAGCTGAAGGTACCCAGCAGCACACCGAGCATCATCACCATAGTGAATTCCTGCAAGTCCGGACCTCCGGCGATCCACAGGATAAACACCACGAAGAAGGTGGTCAGCGTGGTAATGAGCGTACGGCTCAAGGTCTGGTTGATGGACAAATTGACATTGTCCGCCAGATTGCCGCACTTTTCAAGCTTGTTGTTTTCGCGGATACGGTCGAAGATGACCACGGTATCGTTGATGGAGTAACCGATAACGGTCAAAAACGCCGCAACGGTGGTCAAGCTGACCGTCTTTCCGGCGACAAGGTAGATCGCCAGCACCACCAGCACGTCGTGGAAGAGCGCAAGCACACTCGCCAGAGCGTAGGTGAATTCATAACGCAGCACGATGTAGGCACCGATACCGATCAGCGCCAGCACGATGGCGATCAACGCTGCTTTGGTGAACTCCTTACCGATCAGACCGTCCAGATGCTGGGCGTGAGCGGAAGCCGGATTGATACCGCATTCGGGGAATTTATCCGCCAGAAGTTTACCGACTGCCTGCTGGACAGTTTCATTGCTGTCATCGCGGAGCATAACTTCGAGCTTTTCGCGGTCGGCATCATCGGCGGAAGTAACGTTGGATTTGTAGGTGACGGAGGGTTCTTTGTAGCCGGCGGCTTTGAGAGCCTTCGCCATAGCGGTGGTGTTGCCCTTTTTGGCATAGCTGTAGGTGATGGAGGTACCGCCGGTGAAGTCGATACCGAGCACACCTTTGCCGCGGACTCCGAGCATAACGATGCAGAGCAGGATCAAGGCACCGGAGAACATAAGAGCATACTTCCAGATCTTGACAAAGTTGATATTGGTCTTCTTCACCATCTGGAGCATAGTCAAGGTGGCAAAATCTTTAACCCGGAAGAAGTAGTCATAGACCAGACGGGTGACAAAGAGCGCGGTGAACAAGCTGCTCAAGATACCGATGCACAGCGTGATGGCAAAACCTTTGATGGCGCCCGTACCGACATACATCAGGATGAATGCAGTGATAAGCGTGGTTATGTTGGCATCCAGAACGGAGCTCAACGCGCGTTCATAACCGGCATCGACGGCGGCACGCGCCTTTTTGCCGAGCATAAGTTCTTCGCGGATACGTTCAAAGACCAGCACGTTGGCGTCGACCGCCATACCGATGGTCAGCACGATACCGGCGATACCCGGCAGAGTGAGCGTGCTGTCAAACGCAGCCATAGCGCCGAGGATGAGCAGCATATTCAAGCCGAGGGCGAAGACCGCAAGCAGACCGCTCAAACGGTAGTAGATGACCATAAAGACGGCAACCAGGATCAGAGAGATGACACCGACCCAGACACCGTTTTTGACGCTGGCAAGACCAAGTTTCGGGTCGGTATCGAAGACCGCACCGACCTTGATGGCGAAGGGGAAGTTGCCCGCCTGAAGCGCGTTGGCAATGGTCTGGGCTTCTTCGTCGGTGAAGCTGCCGGAGATGGAAGCGCTGCCGCCGGCGATAGCTTCGCGGATGCTGGGAGCGCAGTAGAGTTTGCCGTCGAGGACGATCGCCAGCTGACGGCCGACATTGTTTTCAGTCACGCGTTTGAAGTCTTCAGCACCCTGAGTGTTGAAGGTGAGAGAGATGGTACGCTGTCCCATCTGGTCACGCATAGCGCGGGCTTTGTCGATGTTTTTGCCGTCCATTTCAGGGCGGACCGCGACGAGGAAGCTGCGGACGATCGGAGTACCGTTTTCAATTTCGGTATATTCCATAAACTCGGTGCCGGGGGGGACGGAGTTGGGATCGGCCTTGTAACTCGCCAGCTCTTCGGGGGAAGCGTTTTCAACCAGACGGAAGTGCAGTTTGGCACTCATCTGGATCATATCACGCAGTTTCGCCTTTTCGTCGTTAGTGACGATCGGGGCGCGCAGAACGATGTGGCGTTCGCCGGAGGGGGCGAGTTCAGCTTCAAAGATCTTCATCTGCTCCAGACGTTTGCGGAGCTGTTCGATGGCGACATCGCGGTAATGTTTGAAGTCGTTTTCGATCTCTTCTTTTTTGTCTTCATCCGGAAGCAGTTCCAGATAGAATTCCACACCGCCGTTGAGGTCAAGACCGAGACGGATGGAGCTGGAAGCCTTTTTACGGATCAAGCTCATCGCATCGCGGTTGTTTTCCAGACCTTCACCTTTGAGCATCGGAGCGAGATTGACGCCTTTTTCGTCGGCGGCGGCAAGCAGAGCCTGGGATTCAAAGATGTCGCGGTCTTTGGCCTGACGGGCCTTGGCATCAGAAATCAGCTCGGCAGCGATTTTGTCATCTTTGTCCTTGAGCAATCCCTTGAAGGTATCGTAAAAATCCTTCGGGGCAAGCGGGTACATCGCCGCGCCGAAAATCACCATAGTGATGATCGCCAGCAATGTACGCAGTAATACAGGTTTCTTGTTCATAATTACTTGTTTTCTCCGGCTTTTTTGTCATCGGAGGCAGCTTCTTCTTCCATCGGGGTGACGCCGTTTTTGACCACGAGGACGCGGACATTGTCAGCGATTTCAACCAGAAACTCTTTTTCACGGACTTCGACGACCTTGCCGAGCACGCCGCTGTTGAGCATAACGCGGGTACCTTTAACGGTGCGGTCGAGAGCTTCCTGACGCTTCTGCTGCTGTTTTTTGTTGCCGCGGAAGATGAAGAAGTAGAACGCGACGATGATGAGGATGATCGGGAGAAAATCCATCAGACCGCCGGATTTTTTCTGCTGTTTGGCTTCGCCCTGTTCAGCAGCGGGAGCTGCTTCCTGAGCGGGAGCGGCGCCAGGCAGGACCTGACCGGCGGCGGGAGCGGCGCTGATCGCCGGAGCTTTGGCTTCCGGCGCAGCATAAAGGAAGGTGCCGCAAGCGATAGCAGCGGCAACGAGCAAACTTTTGATCTTCATAGTTTCAATCCTTCAGTTTAATGCTTTAACAAAATTACTTGGCAGGCACGCCGAGGAGGGTCAGGTGCTTGTCAAAGTGTTTTTCCAGAGCGGCTTCGTATTCAGCTTCGAACTTGTGCATCGCCTTGAAGAAGCGTTCACGCAGTTCGCCGCAGAGGATCGGGCCGTAGGTGATGTGCAGCAGCTGACGGGCTTCGGGCATATCCATCAGCGCAGGCAGTTCCGCATCGCTCAAAGTATCGACAGCCGGGATCTTGTTGATGTCGGCGGTGATGTGGTAGAGTTTGAGCATATCGTTGAAGTTGGCAAGCGCGCACTTGTGCATATCGCGATAGAGCGCGGGATCGTTTTCAGCGATGACGGTGACGGCGACCAGCCAGCTGGTACCGGCAGTCTTGAGGTGGAGATAGTGGCGGGTTTCACGGCCGACGGTGGGATAGACGGCGAACTTGTCGCTGCCGCTGTGGACGGAAACTTTGTAGTTGCCGTAGTTCTGCGCGATCAGAGCGTGAACTTTGAACTGACGGTCGAATTCATCCAGATCGCCGATGTAGTCGATGGCCTTCTGGAATTCACCGATGAAGCGGGGAGCCAGAGAGCTGAACTCGACCTTGCGGAAACGCAGTTCGCGGACGATGAAGAGGTGGTGGCTCGGCAGGGTCGGGCTGGTGGTCTCGTCGATGGAGATCTCCAGATCGAATTCATCACCGCGGGCGGCTTTGAGGTGTTCATAGACCTTGTGGGCAAAATCCAGCGCGGCGGTGTACATCACAGCGCAGCGTTTGGCGGTGAGTTCATCGACATCGACGGAAACTTCACCGAGAACGAATTTCTTTCCGGCGTAGTCAGCGATGATGCGCTGCTGGAAGTCGGCGGGGAATTCAGCGAAGGCGGCTTCGATGGCGGCCTTGTCCCAGTCGCCGGCGGCGGCATTCATAACTTCGGAGAGGTCGAGGGTGATCATCGCCATACCGGCGGCGAGAGCCACGTCGATATCGGGGATGGTCTTGAGGTGGTCGCCGTCAGCGCCGTAACCGTCGCGGTAATCGGCGGCGTAAACCATAAAGCAGGCATCGTCAACGACCTGACGGAAGGTGCGTTTGGTCATAGTAAGTTCGCGCATAGACTGCTGGGCAAGAACCGGATAAGCCTGGACTTTGCGGGCGGATTTGATGTGACCGAAGCTGGCAAGACCGAGACGGTCGCCGCAGCCGATGGTGGTACGTTCATTGCGGAGACTGCGGGGGGCGCACCAGGGGAAGTGCTTGCGCAGAGCTTCGGCATTGGCAGCGGTGAGGTCGCCTTTGAGAGCAACGCCGCCGTCGGCAAGCTGAACGGTTTCGCCTTCAAAACCTGCGGGCATATCTTTGCAGCAGTCGGCGACAACGATAACAAAACGCTTGTCATCATCGCGGCCCATCATCACTGCGGCGTTACCCAGTTTGTGAACGGAAGCGGGGTAAATGGTGATTCCGTTGTCACTGTTGATCATTGCCGCCTTGATGGCAGCCTCGTCCTTGTTGAGCAGAGCCAACACGCTTTCAGCTATTTTTTTCATAATGTCAAATTCCCTTTCTTGAAACATTTAAGACATCACAATTACACAATACAATTCAATAATATAGTACCGCAAGCTGTCAAATGCAAGTTAAAAATACCGCTGCTATGCAAAAAATCAGAACTGCGTTCCGATACACCATATTTTCCGGAGGAGAAGAAGGCGGCGCCGCCGCCCGCTTTTTCCGTTTGAAAACGGCTATTTTTCAAAAAATTTTCAAAAAAAAGCAAACTTTTGCTTGAATGTCGCTTTTTCAGGTGTATACTAATAGCAGGAAGCAAGGTGCTTCACCAGACAACCGCAGAAAATTGAGAAAGATTTTTTGATATATATGAATGACTGCAGCAATGACACTATGCTCGTAAGCGCAGAGCATCTGGTCAAAACCTATCACGGCCGCACCGTCGTAAATGACGTCTCCGTGTGCATCCGCCCCGGCGAAGTTGTGGGTCTCCTCGGTCCCAACGGCGCAGGTAAAACGACCAGCTTCTATATGATTATGGGTCTGATCCGCCCCGACGGCGGCAAAATCACTTTCCGCGGGGAAGATATCACCAGAATGCCGATGTACAAACGCGCCCGGATGGGTATGGGCTATCTGGCACAGGAGCCGTCGATCTTCCGCAAACTTACTGTTGAAGAGAACATCATGGCGATCCTTGAGACCCTTGCCATCTCCGGCAAAGAGCGCAAAGCCCGCCTTGAAGCCCTGCTCGAAGAGCTGGAACTCACCCGGCTCCGCAAGCAGAAAGCGATGACTCTCTCCGGCGGTGAACGCCGCCGTCTGGAGATCACCCGCGCACTCGTCACCAATCCGGCATTCATAATGCTCGATGAACCGTTTGCCGGTGTCGACCCGCTGGCGGTGCACGATGTTCAGCAGATAATTCTCAAACTTAAAGAACGCAATATGGGAGTACTTATAACCGACCACAGCGTCCGCGATACGTTGAAGATCGTTGACCGTGCATACATCATGTGTATGGGAAAAACGCTGTTGGAAGGTCCGAGCGAATTTCTGGTCAATGACCCGCAGGCAAAAGAGATCTATCTCGGTCCGGAATTCACTATGTGAAAAATTCCGGTGCGAACCGCGAGATATATTATATTGAAATACGGGAGAAAGTTTTATGAAGAAGACAGTTATCACTCTGGCGATTTTACTGCTGTTCACCTCATTGCACGCAGCAAACATTCTTCTTGCCGGAGATTCCACCTGCGCAAATTACACTGAAAAATCCGCTCCGCAGACCGGCTGGGGACAGGCGTTGCCGCAGTTCTGCAAAGATGATTGCAAAGTTTTCAACTTCGCCAAGCCCGGAGCCAGCAGCCGCAGCTTCATCGAAAAAAAGCAGTGGGATGCTCTGCTTGCCAAAGTTCAGAAAGGGGACTTCGTCCTCATTCAGTTCGGACACAATGACAGCAAAAAGAACCATAACCGGTTCGCCGCTCCCGGAGCCGCCTACGATGCCAATTTAAAGAAATTCATCGCAGATGTCCGCGCCAAAGGTGCGAACCCTGTCATCGTGACCAGCATTGTTCGTGCCAATTTCAAGAAAAACAGGATCGCCCCCGGAGGTCTCAACAACTACCGCACGGCATGCTTCAATGTCGGCAAAGCGGAAAATGTCCCGGTAGTTGATCTTCTGGCTGAAACCAGAAACTGTTTTGATAAACTCGGCCCCGCAGAGACTTACAAACTGTTTATGTGCTCATCCGGCATCGAAAAGAAAAAAAATGACCGTACTCACGTCAACAAAGCCGGTGCAGAAACCATTGCAAAACTTTTCGTTGATAACGTAAAGAAACAGAATCTGCCCATTGCGGAGTGCTTTAAGTAAAGTCAGGATTTTCAAATACGGGATCGGGAATGGTTCCCGGTTTCCCGAAGTCACAGGAGGTGCTTATATGCTCATCAATGTCATCGGTCGTCAACTCGAAATCACCCCGGCAATCAAGACTTATACCGAAACCCGGCTTCAGACATTTGAAGCGATCTCCACGCTTAAAATTTCAGACATCACTGCAACTCTGGAACACAGCAAAGGTCATTTCCGGGTCGGATTGGTGCTGAATTGCAAACTGCACACATTGACCAGCAACACGGAAGATTTCGACCTCTACCGCGCCTTTGATGCCGCTGCAGACAAACTGGAATCCCAGTGCATCGCGCTCAAGGAAAAGATCCACGAACACCGCGCTGAACCGATCAGCCAGATCGACATCCAGCAAGCCGGTGCATAAATTACAAATCAATAAAAACAGATAATGCCGCAGTCCGGAGCTTTCGGGTTCCGGACTGCTTTAAGTTATGAAAGGGAAAATATGATAATCGCAGTTTCCGGCGCGCTCAGCAGCAGCGTGGAAAAGTTCATCTACTGCAAAGTGGAAAACAATATCATCCGCGAACAGGAGAGCGTTTTCACTCCTCCCGGCGGACGCGCCGCGCTTTTGAAACAGTTCATCGGTCTGGAGATCGATCTGCTCATCGCCGGAGCCTTGCCCGAAGATCTGGAAAACGATCTGCGCGAAGCCGGGATCGCCGTTATCAGCAACATCAATGGCGTTCCTGAACAGATTTTGAAACAATATCTCGCCGGGACACTCAATTTTTAAGCGGAGCTTTCTGATTATGAACTGTGACACTCTGCGCGATTTTCTCAACTCCAATGACCTCTTCTGCCGCCATTGCGGCATCCGTCTCACCCGCGTTTCCCCCGGCGAAGCGGAGGCGGAGCTTGATATCGTTCCTTCGGTGATGAACAGCCGCAATGTGGTTCAGGGAGGAGCCATCGTGACCCTTGCCGATTTCGCCTTTGCCGGAGCCGCCAATGCGATGGGACACACCACCGTCTCCACGGCGCTCAATATCAACTTCATCCGCCCCGGAAGCGGAAAAAAACTTATTGCCAAAGCACATAAAGTCCACCACGGCAGAGCGACCTGCCTCTATCAGGTGGAAGTTTTCAACGATGAGGGCAAACTGGTCTCATCGGTGAGTGTTTCCGGCTTTACTGTCGACGAAAAACCGGTCATCGGAGAGTAAAATGAAATACCTTAACCGTACCTGGCTCGTCCGCGGAATGCGTTGCGCAGGATGTTCAAAAAATCTGGAAAAAGCGGTCGCCCGTCTGGAGGGTGCGGTGAATGTTTCGGTAAATTACGCCTCCGGGATGCTGACGCTCGAATACGACCCTGAAGTGCTTGCGGTCGAAGCGGTGCTTGCCGCAGTGAAGAAGCTCGGCTTTACCGCCGAAGAACCGCCCAAAGATCCGGCGGAAGAGGAGAGAAAAGAGCTTGTACGGTTCAAATCCGCCCTGCGCCGCCTTATTGTCAGCGCGATTTTCACCGTACTGCTGATGATCGTTGCCCTTTCGCCGTTGATCTCCGATATCCGCCTTTCCGGAGCAGTTCAGCTTATTCTGCTGATTCCGGTATTGCTGGCGGGAAAACAGATCTTTATTTCCGGCATTCCGGCACTCGTAAAACTGCGCCCGGATATGGATTCGCTGATTTCGGGCGGTGCGCTCTCCGGACTCTTTTATTCACTTTATATGCTGTGTTTCAACCGCGTATCGTGTCACTACTATTTTGATTCAGCGGCGATGATATTGACTTTGGTGATGCTCGGCAGACTGCTTGAAGAACGCGCCAGAAAAAAGGTTTCAGGTGCAATGCGCGAATTGCTCAAACTCGCCCCCGGAAGCGCCACCGTAATTGAAAAAAATGCTGAACGGAAGATCCCGCTCCATTTACTGCAGATAAAAGCACTCGTCCGTATCCGTCCCGGAGAAAAAGTCCCTGCCGATGCGGTGGTCGTCAATGGCACCTCATTCGTCAATGAAGCGATGCTCAGCGGCGAAGAACTTCCCGTTTCCAAAGCGCCGGGAGATAAAATTTACGGCGGCACGCTGAATATGGACGGCGTACTCGAAGCAGAAGTTTGTGCGCTCGGCCAGGAAAGTGAACTCGGCAGGATCATCAAACTGGTCTCCGATGCGCAGAACACCCGCCCGCCGATAGCAAATCTGGCGGATAAAGTGGCGGGAGTATTCACATGGATAATCTTTTCGCTGTCGCTTATCACTCTGGCGGTGTGGCTGATTGCCGGAGCAGAATTTCCGACGGCGTTCAACTACGCCTTATCAGTGCTGGTCGCCGCCTGCCCCTGCGCGCTCGGACTTGCCACCCCCATAGCGCTTATCGCGGGCATCGGCAGAGGGGCAACGCTCGGAATATTGATCAAAAACAGTACTGCATTGGAAAATTGTGCCAAAGCGCGTACTGTCGTGTTTGATAAAACGGGAACACTCACATGTGGAGTACCTGAAATAAAGCAGATCTGCACCATTGCGGACAGCGGCTTAACTGCCGATGAACTCCTCGCCTTTGCCGCTGCCGCCGAAGCAAATTCCACGCATCCCTTGGCAGGAGCTATTGCAAAAAGCGCAAACAGCCGTGAGATAAAAGTAGGCGGGTTTGTCAATCACAGCGGTATGGGCATAAGCTGTAAACTGAACGGAGAGCCGTGGCACTTCGGCAATGAAGCGCTGATGAAACAGCTCGGCATCCAGCCGGATATCCCGGAAGATTTTGTCGGATTGACGCTGATTTTCTGCGCGAAAAACGGTAAACTTGCCGGTATCATCGGCGCCGGAGACACTCTGCGGGAAGAGGCAAAAAAGAGCATTGCTGAATTAAAACTGCTCGGAATGAACTGCATTATGCTCACCGGCGACAATCCCGCTTGCGCTTCCCGCTGTGCCGCCGAATGCGGCATCACCGATTTCCGTGCCGCGCTCACTCCGGATAAGAAGGTTGAAGAACTGCGCAAGATCACTTCCGCTTCCGGTACTCCGGTCATTATGGTCGGTGACGGAATAAACGATGCTCCCGCTCTGGCACAGGCCGCGGTCGGCATCGCCATCGGCTCCGGAACGGCGGCGGCGATGGAGAGCGCCGGGATGATCCTGCCTAAAAACAGTCTCGCCGGAGTTTGCAATGTGATAAAATTGAGCCGCGCGGTTTTCAACGTCATCCGGCAGAATCTTTTCTGGGCATTCTTCTACAACTTCGGAGTCCTCCCCTTTGCCGCCGGCACCGGAAGCATTCTGACCGGCATCAAACTCGATCCTGCCGTCTGCGCGGCGACGATGGCGGCAAGTTCGCTCACGGTGGTATTGAACGCATTGCGTCTGCTCAAATTCAAGGTGAAAAGATGAACAGTTCCGGTAACAGTTTATTCAAATCCGCCTTGCACCGCTTCTGGAGCGCATCGAGCGCCCGTATCGGCAGCGTCGGGATATTATTATTGCTGATACCGGCATTATTTGCGCCGCTGCTGATAAATCAGCGGCCGTTGATAATGGTGAAAGATGGCAATGTTTCGTTTCCGTTTCTCCGTTACATTTTTGCTCCGGAAAGTCCGGAAGTCCTGGTGGAACAGCTCTTCAATTTTTCCGCACTCTACCTTGTATCATACATAGTTTTAAAACTGGTGAAAAACAAAAAAGTCCGGCTGGTTTTGAACGCAGTGATCTTTGTACTTCTGCTGCTGCCGTTTATTTTTACGGAACCGAAAATGGAACGCATAAATTATCGGGAGATGGCGGCACGCGGAGAGATCAAAGCTCTCTTCGCCCCCATTCCCTACGGCCCCTTTGAAATCTGCGCCGCGCCGTTTGCGCCGCCGTCAGGAGAGCATATTTTCGGCTGCGATGATATCGGCAGAGATGTCGCCTCCCGGCTTATCTGCGGAGCGCGGGTATCGCTGGCGGTGGGAATTTTCGCCACATTGTGTTCGCTCATACTCGGCACGGCGGCGGGATTGGCGACAGGATATTTCCGGGGGAAATTTGATCTGTTTATGATGCGGCAGGTGGAAGTTTTGATGTGTTTTCCCACCTTTTTACTGCTCTTGATACTGATGTCGATGCTGAGCGATTACCGCTTCACCCAATCGATACCGCTGCTGATCGGAGTGCTGGGATTGACCGGCTGGATAGGCCCTGCCTTGCTGGTGCGCGGCGAAGTATTGAAGCAGAGCGCATTGCCGTATGTCCAGAGCTGTGTGGTGGCGGGACTTCCGACGCACCGTATACTTTTCCGCCATCTGCTGCCGAATATCCTGCCGCCGGTTCTGATCAGTTTCACCTTCGGAGTTGCCGGTGCGATACTTTCAGAAAGCGGCTTGAGTTTTCTCGGGTTCGGAGTCCAAATGCCGACGGCGAGCTGGGGCAATCTGCTCCGGCAGGCGTTTGACAATCCGCTTGACCACTGGCATTTGACCGTCTTCCCGGGAGCGGCGCTTTTTATTGCTGTAATATCTTTCAACTTCACCGGCGACGGCCTGCGCCGTGCCCTTGCGCCGGAAAAAGCGGAGTGACAAACTGATGAGATCCCCTGAACAATATATTGAACTGCTCAACGCAGTTGCCAAAGACCAAATCAAGCCGGATGTCCGGCAGATCGAAGCATTGCTCTCGCCGCCTGATAAAGAGTGCGAACAGAAACTCTTTGATGCGGCATTGAAGCTCAAGCGGCAGATTTTCGGCAATCTGGTCAACTTGCGCGGACTGGTGGAGTTTTCCAATATCTGCACCTGCGACTGTTTATACTGCGGCATCCGCAAAAGCAATACCAATGTCAGCCGCTACACTATGAGCGAAGCCGAGATCGTCAATGGCGCCCGCCTCGCTTCAGAATTCGGTTACGGCGCGGTCGTACTGCAAAGCGGAGAGCGCAGCGATGAGAAATTCACAAAGCAAGTGACCGCATTGATAAAAGCTATCGGAGCGTTGCCCAATCCACCGGCGATCACGCTCTCCTGCGGCGAACAGAGTTTACAGACCTACCGCGAATGGGTCAACGCCGGAGCGAAACGTTATTTACTGCGGATCGAAAGTTCCACCCCGGAACTTTTCAACGCCATCCACCCCGCCTCCAGCAATCTTGCCGCCCGTAAGGCCGCCTTGCGCCGCATCCGCCGCGCCGGATTCCAGACCGGAACCGGGGTGATGATCGGACTGCCCGGACAGACATTGCGGCACCTGGCGCTCGATATAAAGTTTTTCCGAGATATCGATGTGGATATGATCGGTATGGGGCCGTTCCTGCCGCAGAAAGATACCCCGATGGGCAATGCTCCGGATGATGCGGAAACGGTTCGGCGCCGCTTCAGTTGGTCGTTGCGGATGATCGCCGTCACCCGTCTGGTGCTTAAAAATGTGAATATCGCTTCGACGACTGCACTTCAGGCGCTGGATCCGGAGAACGGCAGAGAAAAGGGTCTGCTTGCCGGAGCCAATGTCATTATGCCCAATGTTGGTGTAGTAAGTTACCGGAAAGATTATCAGCTCTACAACGGCAAACCGGCACTGGATGAGAACGGTCAACGCATCCGGCAGATGCTTCTGGATTCCCTGCGTGCCATCGGTGAAGAACCGCGCTGGGACAGCTCCGGCGATCCCCCCCATTTTGAGGAGCGTACCAGGCAGAAATAAAGGCACTGGACGATATGTATTCCGGGCGGCAGACCTCCCCTGCCCCCCCGAAAACAGCGCTACAGGCACTTCGCAGGGCGTAAAAGTTCAAAATTTCTGCATTTTTTCTTTAATTAAGCAGAATTTTATATTGACAAAGAATAATTGAAATGTTAAATTATTACCGTGCAGCTTTGGAGTAACAAAGAAGGGTTCCGTAAGCTGCGTGGAACTGTAAAAAATTTAAATTGCAAACAATATGTTCAGCAAAAGAGGTTGAAGGTTATGAAAAACGATTTTTCCCAGTACGTTGACAAAGATTCTGTGATGACTCTGGTCGGCAAAACAAAACTGGAAGTAATGGATCAGCTGATCTCCCGCGCGGCGGATATCACCAAATTGAGCCGCGATCTGATCTTCCGTCTGGTCTGGAAACGTGAACAGATGATGACCACCGGTGTCGGCGGAATGCTCGCACTTCCCCACATCCGTATCAATGACATTCTCCATCCCTACGTCATCGTCGGTGTTTGCGAAAACCCGATCGAAGACTATCAGGGGCAGGATGACCAGCCCGTGCGCGTGATCGTTTTCACCGTCGCCCCGGACGAAAACCAGGAAGCTTATCTGCAGTTGCTCAGCAGCATCTCCCGCCGTCTGCGCAACCCCAAACTCATTGAACAGATGATCGGCACCGTCGGCAATACCGTCGATCTGCTCGCTGTCATCAAGCAGGAAAGTGATCCCCAATGAGCAATGAAAAAGCGATCGGCAGCGGAGCAACTCTGGATTTCTGCTGCAAGCAGGAAGGTTGCAATGGAGTTATAAAATTCAACCTTGCCGATGTTGTCGATCCGGATTTTCAGGCAGTCTGCCCGGAATGCCACAGCGCATATGCTCTTGACGATGCTTTGCGCGACAAACTCAAACGGATGCTCGAACTGATCCTCGCCATCCGCAACAGTGAAGACATTCTGGGTGACAGCGTGGTTTCAGTCAATGTCGCAGGCGGCGAAGTCCGCATTCCCTACGCATTGCTGCTCACCCGGCTCAACACTATGATCAGTCTGGACATCGGCGGCACTAAAACCGACTTCCACCTCTGGGTCGAACCTTCGTCGCCGAGTACGTTCCGTTAAAAATTTCAAATTCCGGCAGAAAAAAGTGCCGGATAATGTAAAAAAGTGTATATTTTTTCGCGCCGGGCAATGTTCCCGGCGTGATGTATTATTTGAAGACAAGGATTTTGATGATGTTTCAGGTCGTTTTGACAGCACCTTGTGTTACTGCGCCCGCTGCTGCAGAACAGCTTGCTGACATCTCATACCGGATTGAAACTTTCTGCCGGACAAATACCCGGCAGCAGAAATATAATCAACCATCTTCCTGAAAGGAGACCGCCTAAATGTTCAATGCCATATTCAAGGCGATTTTCGGTACCAAATCCCAGCGCGACGTCAAAAAGATGCTCCCGCTGGTTCGTCGTATCAATGAGATCGAAGTTCAGCTGCAGCAGCTTTCTGATGAACAGCTTCAGGGAAAAACTGCCGAGTTCAAGTCCCGCCTTGCCGCGGGGGAAACTCTGGACGACATTATGTGTGAAGCATTCGCCGTGGTCAAAAACGCCTGCCGCAGAATGTGCGGAAAAGAGTTTGAAGTCTGCGGCCAGATGCTGAAGTGGGATATGGTGCCGTTCGATGTGCAGATCATGGGCGGTATCGCATTGCACCGCGGTTCGATCGCGGAAATGGCGACCGGTGAAGGTAAGACCCTCGTCGCCACTATGCCGCTTTACCTCAACGCGCTGACCGGACGCAACTGTCAGCTCATCACCGTCAACGATTACCTCGCCCGTCGCGACTCCAGCTGGATGGGTGTGATCTTCAACTTCCTCGGACTTACCGTCGGCTGTCTGCAGAATATGCAGATGCCCGATGAACGCCGCGAACAGTACAACTGCGACATCACCTACGGTACCAACAGCGAATTCGGTTTTGACTACCTCCGCGATATGGGTATGGCAAGCGATGCCGATCAGCTCGTTCAGCGCGACCACTACTACGCCATCATCGACGAAATCGACAGCATCCTGATCGACGAAGCGCGTACTCCGCTCATCATCTCCGGCCCGGTGCCGATGGCAAAAGATCAGTTCTCCGAACTCAAACCGCTGGTCGCCGATTTGTACAACCGTCAGAATCTGCTCTGTTCCCGTCTGGCGCGCGAAGCCCGTGCGGCGTTGGAAAAAGAAGATCTCAGCGATGCCGAATTTGAAGAAGCCATCACCAAACTGCTTCAGGTCAAGTTCGGTATGCCGACCCACCGCCAGCTGCTCCACGCCTTTGAAAACGGCGAGATCCTGCGCGAAGTCGAACGTCTCGACTCCAAAGTCCACAGCGACAACAACCGCGGTATGCTTCAGGAAGTTCAGAGCGTGCTGTACTTCACCATTGATGAGAAGACCCACGAAGCCGACCTCACCGAACTCGGCCGCAACACCATCAGCCCCGATGATCCGGAAGGCTTCATCATCCCCGACTTACTCGCGGAACTCCACAAGATCGAAGTCAATGAAGCGCTCAGTCCCGCCGAAAAACTTGAAGCCAAAGAAAAATTCCAGGAATATTTTTCCGATAAGAGTGAACGGCTCCACGATCTTTCCCAGCTGCTCAAGGCGTACTGCCTCTTTGAAAAGGATGTCAACTATGTGGTTATGGACCGCAAGGTGATGATCGTTGACGAACACACCGGCCGTCTGATGCCCGGACGCCGCTTCTCCGACGGTCTGCATCAGGCGCTGGAAGCTAAAGAAGATGTTCCCGTGGAAGCCGAAACCCAGACTATGGCGACTATCACCATTCAGAACTACTTCCGTATGTACAAAAAACTTGCCGGTATGACCGGTACTGCGGAAACTGAAGCGGCGGAATTCCACCAGATCTACAAACTTGATGTGGTGGTCATCCCGACCAACCGTCCCTGCATCCGTAAAGATGACAACGACTCGATCTTCAAAACCAAACGTGAAAAGTTCAACGCCATCCTCGACGATATCGCCGAACGTTACGAAGCCGGTCAGCCGGTATTGCTCGGTACGATCTCGGTCGATGATTCCGAAAAACTTTCCCGTATGCTCAAGATGCGCAATATCCCCCACAACGTGCTGAACGCCAAAAACCACCAGCGCGAAGCCGAGATCGTCGCTCACGCAGGTCAGGTTCGCGCCGTCACCGTCGCCACTAATATGGCAGGCCGCGGTACCGACATCAAGCTCGGCCCGGGCGTTGCAGAATTGGGCGGACTCCACGTCATCGGCAGTTCCCGCCACGACTCCCGCCGTATCGACCGCCAGCTGCGCGGCCGCTGTTCCCGTCAGGGCGACCCGGGCAGTTCCAAATTCTACGTCTCTCTGGAAGACGATCTGATGCGTCTTTTCGGCGGCGACCGTATTGTGAAGATCTTTGACCGCTTCGGTTTGAAAGAGGGTGATGAACTTCAGCATCCGTGGCTCGACCACTCCATCGAAACCGCACAGAAGCGGGTCGAACAGCAGCACTTCTCCATCCGTAAACGCACGCTGGACTTCGACGATGTGATGAATAAACAGCGTGAGATCGTCTACGCGCTGCGCAAAGATGCATTGCTTTCAGCTGCTCCGCACGAAGTGCTTTTCGGCATCATCGATCAGGTTGTGGAAACTATCGTCGCTCAGGCTGCCAATGCCGCCGCCGCCCGCCGCGATAACAGCAACTTTGACTGCGAAGCCCTGGCCGCGGCACTCAATGCCGTCTTCCCGCTGGACTTCACCGCAAATATGCTGACTGCAGGTATTGAAAATGCCCGCCTCACCGATGCGCGTGCGCTGGAACTTCAGATCATCGAAATGATCGAAAATTCTTACCGCGAACGCAACGAAGGTCTGCCTGAAGAACAGCTTGCCTACCTCCAGCGCCACACCATTCTCGAAGCGCTCGACCGCCTGTGGCAGGAGCATCTTTACGCAATGGATCACCTGCGTTCCAGTATGTCGCTGCGCGTTTACGCCCAGAAAGATCCGCTGGTCGAATACAAAAATGAAGCTTTCGGCATCTTCAAAAATATGATGGATCAGGTTTATATGGATGTGGCAAAGAATCTCTTCCGCCTCACCTTGACCCGCATCGAATCCCTTGAAGAACTCTTGAGTTCTATGCCGCAGGAGATGGTCCACCAGCAGTTCGGACAGTTCGGCGGCGATATGCAGGAAGCTGAAGCGGCCCCGCAGATCGCCGAAGAAGCCCCCGAAGTTCACTTCACCTTCCACCGCGAAACCCCGAAGGTCGGCCGCAATGACCTCTGCCCCTGCGGCAGCGGAAAGAAATACAAAAAATGTTGCGGCAAAGAGTGATTTGCCAAGATATGATATATTCAGATACCAAATAAATTACGGAGTAAATATAAATGGCTAAACAGCAAGCATTGCCCCGCGCATACGAAGCGGCAGATGTCGAAAAGAAGTGGTTTCCCGAATGGGAAAAATCAGGTTGTTTTCACGGAGATCCCAAATCTGCAAAACCGGGATTTTCCATCGTTATTCCGCCGCCCAACGTCACCGGTATCCTTACTCTGGGCCACGTCCTCAACAATACCTTGCAGGATATCCTCTGCCGCCGCGCCCGTATGAAAGGTTTTGAAGTCTGCTGGTTCCCCGGTACCGACCACGCCGGTATCGCCACCGAAGCGCGCGTTGTCAAGTTCCTCAAGGAAACTGAAAATGTCACCCGCGACGAACTCGGACGTGAAGAGTTCATCAACCGCGTCTGGCAGTGGAAACACGAATTCGGCGGCAAAATCATCCGTCAGCTCCGCACGCTGGGCTGTTCATGTGACTGGGAACGCGAACGCTTCACTATGGACGAAGGTCTGTCCAAAGCGGTGCAGAAGGTCTTTATCCAGCTTTACAACAAAGGTTATATCTACCGCGGCCAGCGCATGATCAACTGGTGCCCCGCCGCCAAGAGTGCGCTCTCTGACGAAGAGGTGATCTACAAAGATGTTCCCGGTAAATTCTACTATTTCCGTTATCCGCTGGCTGACGGTTCCGGTCATCTCACCGTGGCGACCACCCGTCCGGAAACTATGTTCGGCGACACCGCCGTTGCCGTCCATCCGGAAGATCCGCGCTTCAAACATCTCATCGGCAAGATGGTCAAACTTCCTCTGACCGACCGCGAGATCCCCATCGTCGGCGACCAGCACGCCGATCCCACCAAGGGTACCGGCTGTGTGAAGATCACTCCGGGACACGACCCCAACGACTTTGAAGTCGGCCGCCGCTGTAATCTGGAGATCATCAATATGATGAATCCGGATGCCACGCTCAATGACAAATGCCCCGCCGAATTTGTCGGTATGGATCGTTTCGATGCCCGCGAACTCTGCGTCAAACGCATGGAAGAAGCCGGACTTCTGGAAAAAATCGAAGATATCACCCACGCCGTCGGCTACTCCGAACGCGGCAATGTCCCCATCGAAACTCTGGTCAGCGCACAGTGGTTCTGCAAGATGACCGAACTTGCCAAACCTGCGATCGATGCCGTCCGCAACGGCGATATCAAATTCTATCCGGAACGCTGGACCAAGACCTACTTCCACTGGATGGAAAACATTCAGGACTGGTGTATTTCCCGTCAGCTCTGGTGGGGACACCGCATCCCCGCGTGGTACAATGAAAAAGGCGAAGTCTACGTCGGCGAAACCGCTCCCGAAGGCGACAACTGGACGCAGGAAAATGACGTGCTTGACACCTGGTTCTCCAGCTGGCTGTGGCCCTTCTCCATTATGGGCTGGCCCGATGCGGGCGAAGAAGAGATGGCGAAGTTCTACCCGACCAACGATCTGGTCACGGGTCCGGACATCATCTTCTTCTGGGTTGCGCGTATGATCATGGCCGGTTGCGAATTCACCGGCAAGATCCCGTTCAACAACGTCTACTTCACCAGTATCATCCGCGACGATCTCGGCCGTAAACTCTCCAAGAGTCTGGGCAACTCCCCCGACCCGCTGGATGTTATTGCCGAATACGGCGCCGATGCCCTGCGCTTCTCCATCGCCTACATCGCTCCGATTGGTATGGACATCAAATACAGCAACGAAAAATGCGAAATCGGCCGTAACTTCGCCAACAAACTCTGGAACGCCTGCCGTTTCCGTCAGATGCAGTGCGATGTTACCGACTACGCCCGCGAACTTATTTCAGCTGAACTTTCCAGCGACGAAAAATGGATGCTTGCCAAGCTCGATGCCGCCGAAAAGCTGGTCGAAAGCGAACTTGCCGCCTTCCGTTTCCACGCCGCTGCCCACGCGTTGTACGATCTGGTCTGGAGCGACTTCTGCGACTGGTTCGTTGAAGCGGAAAAAGTTCCGCTCCGCGCCGGAGAAGAGGAAAAGATGCGCGCCTGCGCGGTGCTGGACTTCGTGCTGTTCCGCATTCTGAAACTGCTCCATCCCTTTATGCCGTTCATCACCGAAGAACTGGCTCACCGTATGGGCTTCGTCGAAGAAGGCAGCTTTATGGACAACGAAGCCTTCCCGATGGGTATTGAAGGACTTGAGATCGATCCGGCGGTCATCGCCAAAGTCGATGCCAAGTTTGAAGCGGTCAAGGCCGGACGTTTCCTCCGTTCCAGCTACAACATCCCCGACGGCAAAAAGCTCAAATTCCACGTCAAACTCAACGATGCCGAAACTATGGAATTCTTCACCGCCCAGAAAAACTCTCTGGTCAGCTTGCTCAATGCCGAAGATATCGAATTTGATACCGCTGCTTTCGACCCCGCCGCCCGCGGCGCCGCCGCCAGCCAGACCGTCACCGCCGGTGTGGTCAGCCTGCCGCTCGCCGATCTCATCGACGTCGATGCCGAAGTCAAGCGTTTGGAAAAACAGCTCGCCGACCTCAAAAAATGGATAGCCGGCAACGAAGCGCGTTTGTCCAATGAAAAGTTCGTTGCCAGCGCCCCCGCCAAGGTGGTTGCCGACACCAGAGCGCAGCTGGAAGAGCTCAAAGCCAAAGCGGCTCACACTTCCGAACTGCTTGCCACTCTGAAGTGATCTTCCTTACGGGGAAAAAGGATTATTATGGGAAAAGCTGATCTTCTGACCGCGCTTGCCAACGGCGTACTGGTGTTTGACGGAGGTTTCGGTACGGAATTGTATCGGAAAAACTTCTTCGTCAACACCTCGTACGACAATCTTGTTCTGACCGATCCTGCGGTGGTCAGTTCCATCCACCATGCATATGTCGATGCCGGAGCGGATGTATTGACCACCAACACATACAGTGCGAACCGCATTTCTCTGGCGCGTTTCGGATTGGCGGAAAAGGTCAGCGAGATAAATTGTGCCGCCGTTGCGCTGGCTAAAAAAGCCGCCGCCGGAAAGGAGAATATTCTCATCGCCGGGTCGATCGGCCCGGTGTCAGGTGATACGGTTGAACAGCGGGTCGCTGCCATTGCCGAACAATCTGCCGCGCTCATCGGTGGCGGAGCGGATTTCCTGATCTTTGAATCGATATCCAATCTCAGCGATTTGAACGATATCCTCAAGGTCGCGGGCAAATTGGATCTGCCGTGGATGCCGAGTTTTGTCTTTGACGAAAAGGGCAAACTTGCTGACGGCAATGACTTCACTCCTGTCATTGCGGCATTGGAAACTTGCACTCCTGCCGCATTCGGCATCAACTGCGGCACCGGGCCTGAAGCGACCTTTGAAGCGGTCAAACTTATCATTCCGCAGCTCAAACTGCCGCTTATTGTTCAGCCGGGCGCAGGTGTCCCCAAGAATGTGGACAACCGTTTTATGCCGATGACGACGCCGGAATATTTCACCACCTACGCCTTGCGCTATGTCAATCTCGGCGCCAGAGGTGTCGGCGGCTGCTGCGGCATCAGCCCGGCGCACATCTCCGATCTGGTCCGGTCGCTCAAACCGATGACCAAGATGGAAAATTCCGCCGCGCTGAAAATCGAAGTCAGAGAAGCCGATCTGCTCCCTGAAATCCCGACCGGAGAAAAGAGTTCTTTCGGCAAAAAATTGAAATCTGATAAGTTCCTCAAACTTATTGAATTGACTCCGCCCAAAGGCTTCGATCTCACCGATTGCATCAACAAAGCAAAATTGTGCAAAGATGCCGGATTCGATGCGATAAATCTGCCGGACGGCCCCCGCGCCAGCTGCCGGGTGTCGCAGGTCATCACCGCCGCCGAAATTCAGGAACACGCCGGGATCGAAACCATCATCCATTGCTGCGGCCGCGACCGCAATTTGATCAGTCTGCAGTCGATGATCCTCGGCTGTATGGCGAAAAAGCTCAATAACATTCTGTTCATCACAGGTGACCCGCCGAAACTGGGCAACTATCCGTTCAGTTCGGGTGTGTTCGATGTCGATTCCATCGGACTTGTCAAACTGCAGAGCCGCCTCAACCGCGGCGTTGATGTCGGCGGTCAGCCGCTGGGTAAAGATATCCAGACGGCGATCGTTTCCGGTGTCGGAGCCGACCCCAACGCCATCGACCCGGAACGCGAATACCGCCGCCTGGCGGAAAAGATCGAAGCAGGTGCGGAATTCATCATCACCCAGCCGGTCTTTGATCCGGATGCGCTGTTGAGTTTTCTCAAAAAAATCGAACACTTCCATATTCCCGTAATCGCCGGTGTCTGGCCCTTTGCCAGCTACCGCAACGTGGAATTTATGAAAAATGAAGTCCCTGGCGTTGTCGTGCCGGATTGGATCATGGCGAAAATGAAAGCCGCCGAGACCAAAGAGGCCCAGCGCGCTGAAGGCATAAATATCGCCCGTCAGCTGCTCCGGGATATCCACGGCGCCGTGCGGGGAGTAGCGACCAGCGCCCCGTTCGGCAATGTAAAAACCGCTATTGAAGTTTGTGAAGGATATTGATATATGCGTTACAATCCCAAAAAACACCGTCTGCCGATCTGTCCTGCCGAAGGTGTGCTTACTATTGATAAACCGCAGGGGTGGACCAGTTTTGACGTGGTCAACTTCGTCCGCGCCCGCTTCAACATTCCCAAAGTCGGGCACTGCGGCACTCTCGACCCTGCGGCGACCGGACTTCTGGTGCTGGTGATGGGCAAATTTACTGCGGTGAGCCAGAAGCTCAGCGCCGATGATAAAGTTTACACAGGTTCCCTCAAGCTGGGTATTGAAACCGATTCAGCGGATATGGACGGCGAAATCATCCGCGAGTCTCCGGTCGATATCACCGAAGAACAGTTTATCGAAAACTTCAACAGCTTCCGCGGCCGTCAGCTCCAGATGCCGCCGATGGTCTCCGCCGTCAAAGTCGGCGGCAAAAAGCTTTACGAACTGGCACGCAAAGGTGTCGAAGTCGAACGCGAAGCCCGCGAGATCGAGATCAAAAAACTGGAGATCACCCGGCTTGCCCTGCCCGAATGTGACTTCGTTATGGAGTGTACCAAAGGCACTTATGTCCGCAGTTTCTGTTCTGATCTGGGCAAAAAGCTCGGCTGCGGCGGCGTGTTGACCGCGCTGCGCCGTATCCGTTCCGGCAAATTCTCTCTGGATGATGCCGTAACAGTTGATTATCTTAAAACTCTTGAAGCTCCGGAATTCACTTCGCTCATGGCGGAACGGCTGGTCAAATTATTGAAAGAACACAACTTATGAATGATGAAAAAACTTTGTCTCCGGCACAGCTTGAAGCGGCCATCGCCGCCGCCGGAGAACGGTTCACCCTTGCATCCGTTGCCCGGGCTCTCGGCGCACCGCGTTCTGATGTACTGCGCCGCCGTCTGGAGCGTTTTATTGAAAGCGACAGCACTTTTTTCTATGATAAAAAGTGGAACTGCGTAAAACGTGCCGCATTTTTCACCGGCAGAGAATTTGTCATAACTCCGGATGAATGGGAAATCGCTCAAGGGGTATTGTTCCCCGGTCACCGCTTCATCCCGTTTCTGCCGGATACGGTCTTCCCCTCGGAAGCCAGACTCATTCTCCCGGACGGAAACGAAGCTGCCAAACGCAAAATCACTCTTCCGCTCGGACAGATTTTCCACTACCATCTGCTTCTGGGTTCCGAACATATCTTCGATTTTCTCATTGCAGAAGATCCTGCAAATGCTCATCTGGCGCACCATGCGAACTCCAATGAACAGGTTTCTCTGGAAATTTTCGACCTCGCTGAATTTTACAAAGCCAACAGCTTTGTCTGCGGCGATGCCATCGTCTGCAAGGTCAGCGATTACGATGCAGGAATCATCGAATGCCGGGCGCTCTCTGCTGAAAAACGCTCCTTCAATCTCCGCAAACAACGCACCGCCGCGCTGGATGAGGCGGTCAGAAAGGTGTGGGAAGAGTTCAGAGATTACCCTGATATTCCCGAACAACTGGCGTGGGCGGAGTTCTACGCTTCTGACAGCGATGCCTGCGGCGCCTCCATTGATGAATTCATCGCCCAGTCGACTATGGTTGAACTGCGCGCCGACGGCGACCACGCCGTTTTGAGCATCCGCGAAGAGGGCGGTTCAGGCAGTAATGACACCGTTCTGCCGGAAGGTTTGAGCATCTCCAATGCCGCGCTGGACGATCCTATGAAACTGCTCTCCGGCAACGGTGTGCCGCTTTCCGAAGCCGAACTCGACGGCTTTATGCTCGATGCCATCAACCGCCGCGAAACCGATATCGACGGCGTGTATTCGCGGATTTTCGCTCACAACGAGTTGGATATTGCCGATGAAGCCCAGCAGGCGGTTCTGCTCAACTATCTGGAAGAGCGTTTTGAAGAACTTCTGGAAAATTACAACCGCGCCGATGACGATCCCAAAGCGGAGCTGCGTGCCGATATGCTTGAAGCGGTTCAGCAGCGTTTGGAATTCCTCGCCCATCTGGGTTCGCTTGACCGCGATCCGAGCGAACAGGAAAATGCTCTGCTCAAAGGTCTGGCAGGTATTTCCACCCGACTCAATGAGGCGTTGAAACTGCTCAATAACCCGGCGTTCACCCCCGATGATGCCGAATTGGAACGTCTTTCCGCGCTGGTCGATGCCGGATTGGATGAACAGGAGGAGCTGCTCAGCGGCTTCAATTCCGTCAATGACAAGTAACAAACAATAATAATATATATTTGGAGAAACACTTATGAAATTCTTTGCCAGCGGTAATGAAGCTGTCGCGATGGCGGCATTCGACTGCGGCGTGAACCTCGGATGCGGTTATCCGGGTACGCCCTCTTCCGAAATTCTGGACGAATTGAGCAAACTCGGCGGCGCCGCCGAATGGGCTCCCAACGAAAAATGCGCTCTTGAAGTCGCCATCGGCTGTGCCTATGCCGGCGGCCGCACCATCGCCACGATGAAGCACGTCGGCCTCAATGTCGCCGCCGACCCGTTCTTCACCATCGCCTACTCCGGCACCCCCGGAGCGCTGGTGGTCATCAGCGCCGACGATCCCGGTATGGCCAGCAGCCAGAATGAACAGGACAACCGCCGTTACGCGATCGCCGCCGGTGTTCCGATGTTTGAACCCTCGGATTCCCAGGAGTGCTACGATTATCTCTGCGCCGCGTTTGAACTTGCGGAAAAATTCCGTTCGCCTGTCCTGTTCCGTATGACCACCCGCGTCTGCCACTCCAAGTGCGTTCTGGAACGCCGTAAAGCTTCCCCCGACGCCAAAAAGCCCGGCAGCTTCACCAAAGATCCCAAGTCCAACGTGATGGTTCCCGCCTTTGCAAAACTGGCTCACCGCCGTCTGCGCGCCGACCTCAAGGAGATGGCGGCTCTCAATGAAAAGGGAGAATTCACCACCATCATCGAAAAGGATTCCAAACTCGGTATCATCACCAGCGGTGTATCTTTTCACCACGTTCTCGATGCCGCTCCGGAAGCTTCCGTCCTCAAGCTCGGTATGACCTACCCGCTTCCCGTTGAAACCATCCGCGAATTTGCCTCAAAAGTCGACCGCTGTCTCATCATCGACGAAGGCGATCCGGTGCTGTTTGAACAGCTCAAAGCCGCCGATATCAATGTCGAAAACAAACCCGAAGAGTTCCGCTTCGGCGAACTCAATGTCGCCAGAGTCCGCAAACTCATTTCCGGTGACACCACACCCGACGCTCCGGGCAAACCGGGCAAACCGCCCCAGCTCTGCGTCGGCTGCCCGCACCGCAAAACCTTTGAAGTCATCCGCGATCTGGGCTGTATCGTTTCCGGCGATATCGGCTGTTACACTCTCGGCGTGATGCCCCCCTTCAACGCCATCGATACCTGCGTCTGTATGGGCGCCAGCGTCACCGTCGGTCTGGGTATGCGCCACCAGCTCCCCGAAGCTGAAGCACGCAAAGTGGTCAGCGTTATCGGCGACAGCACCTTCCTGCATACCGGAATCAACGGCATCGTGGAAATGGTTTACAACCGTCCCAAGACCGGTCACGTCGTGATTATCCTCGACAACCGCATCACCGGTATGACCGGATGTCAGGAAAACCCCGGTACGGGATATCACCTTGACCTCACTCCGGCATACGCCGTCAGCTTTGAAAACATCGTCAAAGGTATCGGTGTTGACAACTGCGATGTCATCGACACCACCGCTGAACCGGAAAAATTTGCCGAATTGCTCAAACTTCGTCTGCAGTCCAACGATTGCAGTGTGATCATCGCCCGCCGTCCGTGCATCCTGGCTCTGGCGAAACGCAGTAAAATGGAGAAAAAATAATTATGAACGACGTCACCAATATTGTTGTTTCCGGCCTCGGCGGTCAGGGAGTTCTGAAAATCACCGACATCCTCTCTGAAGTGCTTTTCACTCAAGGCTACGATGTCAAAAAGAGCGAAGTCCACGGTATGAGCCAGCGCGGCGGATCTGTTTCCAGCGAAGTGCGTTTCGGCAAAAAGATCAACAGCCCGATGGTTCCCGCCGGTGAAGCCGATATCCTCGCCGTTCTCGACTCCACCCAGACCGAAGTCGCGCTTCCGGTTCTGAAAGCGGAAGGCAAGCTCATCACCCCGGACACCGTTCCCGTCGATCAGCTCAAAAATCCCAAAGCTCTCAATACTATGATCCTCGGTGCGCTCTCCGCATGCTTGCCCCAGCTCCCGGAAGATGCCTTCATCGATGCGATCAACAACGCCTTCCCTGAAAAACTCCGTGCGCTGAATATTGAAATGTTCCAGCTCGGACGCAACAGCGGAAAATAATCCGACGTGAACACCCGGCATTCAAATTTGCGCTTCGCCGCCGTACTGGTATTTGCTGCCGGGAGTTTACTTATTGCCGGGCTTCTGCTGCCGGCGTTGCCGCTGTTCATCACGGACAACGGCAATAAATATATGATCATGCGGGATTTTGCCGAAAGCGCAACCCTTTTTATGGATCATATTGAACCCGCCCTTTTTCCAAAGGGCGGGTTTCATTTTCAAACTCTTCCCGACGGGAGAATATACTCTTTTCACTCGTGGGTACTGCCGGTACTGTCCTCATTTTTCTACACCGCCGCCGGAGAAAATGCGGCATTGCTGCCTGTCTGGTTGAGCGGACTTGGAATTTTCCTCCTTTTGACCGACTGCAAAAAAGCGCGGTTTGCCGCGTGGGCGCTGTTGCTGACAACTCCCGTATGGCTTTATTCGCTGATGCTGTGGGAGATGGTTCCAAGCGCACTGGCGGTGCTGGCGGCATTTCTCCTGCTCAAAAAGCGGCGGATGCTTTTTGCCGGAACAGTGCTGGGACTGGGTATCTGGTTCCGCGAAGAAGTTTACATTATCAGCGGCATCATCGGGGCACTGATACTCTGCCGCCGCCAATGGAAAGATGCAGCGCTGCTTGCCTGCGGCGGACTGCTTGCGCTGCTGCCGCTGTGGCTGACCAACTTTCTTATCTACGGTCACATCCTCGGTCTGCACGGCGCGACCTACGCGCTCAACAACCGCACCGGATTTTCTTTAAGCGAAGAGATCTCCGGTATATTTTTCAACTATTACCAGCATTTACTGCGGTTTGAAACGCTGTCTCCGCAGAAAACTTCAGTCCTATCCCTGATCGGAGCTGCGGCACTTCTGTTGCCGGGGTTGATGAAAAATGGAAAAATCAAGCTTGCCGGGTTGGCAATTTTCGGTATGATCGATCTTATTTTCATCTGGAATATTTTCCATTCCCCCTCCCCGCTCTTTACCTGCGGTCTGACAATGAGCTTGTTTTTCTCTCTGCCGCTGGCGGCGGGGTACTTCATCAATCTGCGCCAGCTGCTTGGGGATGAAAACCGCTTCATCCGCTTTACGACGCAAGCGGTAACGATATATATTTTCGCAGTTCCGCCATTGTTGACCCGCTTTGATATCGGACTTACTTTCGGCGCGCGGCACTATATATGTATTATGCCGCTGATGATGATTTTAAGCTTGCGCGGCTTTGCCCGAATGGCGTGTCCGGTCAAAGTCAAACAGCTCTTTTTGATTATTTTCACCGCCGCCGGGATCGCTTTGCAGATATGGGGCTTCAAGGTGCTGTATATGACATCGATACAGAGCGCAGATCTGGAAAAATATATTGCTTCTCACACAGAAAAATTGGTAATAAGTGATCTCTTCTATCTGCCGGAACAAGCTCCGCGCATATTTTTTGACAAAACATTTATGGAAGTCGCAACGGAAAAACAAACTGAGATATTTTTCAACTATCTGGCAGAAAACCGCATTGAGGAATTTATCCTCATTCTCGGCAGAGGAAACAACTTCCGCCGTATCGACAATAACACGCTTGGAAAAATATTGACCGCATTTCCGCCCACGGCACCGCCGGTCGAAGCCGATGCCGCCCCTGGAATGCCGCTCTTTATCGTCCGCTGCCGCAAAGCTGCTGCGCAAGCGGGGCAATGACCTTTTCCACATCCCCTGCGCCAAGCACCGCAACTACCGCATTTGCATACGGCACATCAGCGGCAACCGCTTGAGCGATATCTTCCCAGCTTCCAGGAATATACACGCCGCCGGCTTTTTCAGCCAATTCAGCTCCGCCGACCTTGCCGGTTTCGCACCACGCCGCAAAGACGGGAACCACGACCAGCTTATCCGCCTTGCTCAAAGCCGCGGCAAATCCGTCAAAATAGCGTTCCAACCGCGCATAACGGTGCGGCTGAAAAACCACGGTCAAATGTTTTCCGGGATAGTTCAAACGCAGCAATTCCAAGCTCTTTTCAACTTCAGTCGGATGGTGGGCATAATCTTCAATAACCACCGCGCGTTCCGTGGTGCGATGCACCGTCATCCGCCGTTTCACCTGCGGATAATTGCCCGCCGCCGCCAGCGCGGAAGCTTCATCGCATCCGGCAAGCAATGCCGCCTGATAAGCTATAAAGCTGTTTGCCGCCTGAAAACCGCGCAAGCCTCCGAACTCTTCAGGCATCTTTTCCAACCGTACCGCATTGGGGTGGTCAGAAAAAAGTTTGTCGCATTCAGGAGAGGCATAATAGAGCAATATTTCGGAATTGGCGGCGAAAGTGCGGAAGTTTTTCTCCAAAACATCTTTTCCGCCCAGACTCCACGAGTGGTCATCTTCCACATTGGGAACGACACCGATAAAGTTTTTCAACGCAGTATGCGTACCGTCGGATTCATCCGCTTCCGTGACAAAAAGATCATCATTTCTGCCATTACTGCACGAGGCCATACCGGCAACCTGCGCGCCGATCATAAAGCCCGGCTCCTTGCCGCAGGCCGAAAGTATCGAAGAGATCAACGCCGAGATGGAGCTTTTGCCATGGGTACCTGAAACCGATATCACCCGGCGGTAATATCTGGCAAATTCGGCAAGATATTCGCCGCGGCGGAAGCACTTGACGCCCCTCCGGCGCGCGATGGCAAGTTCGGGATTATCTTCTGCGGCGGCAGAGGTGAAGACCAATGTATCAACTGCCGAATCGACATTATCTTCACGGTGTCCGGTAAAAATCTGCGCTCCGGCACTCTGCAATGCCATACACTTGGAATTGAATTCAATATCCGAACCGCTGACCTCCACGCCGCGCTGCAGCAGCAGCTCTGCCAATGGAG
Source organism: Victivallaceae bacterium (assembly GCA_045653515.1). Taxonomy (GTDB): domain Bacteria; phylum Verrucomicrobiota; class Lentisphaeria; order Victivallales; family Victivallaceae; genus UBA1784. Next base: position 38,384 of record JAZOMB010000014.1, read on the forward strand.
CCATACCCGCTCCGCCGATACCGGTAAAATGAACTTTCACAGGAGTTCTCCTCCTTCACGCTTTGCGCGACTGATTCAAACGGTAATAGATGCCGCCTTTTGCCAGAAGTTCGCTGTGATTGCCGCACTCGGCGATCTTTCCGTGTTCAAGCACGATGATCGTATCCGCGTGTTCGATCGTACTCAAACGGTGAGCGATCACAAACACAGTACGGTCTTTCATCGCCTTGTCCAAGGCTTCCTGCACCAGTTTTTCCGTGACGTTGTCCAGCGCACTGGTAGCTTCGTCAAGGATCAAAACGGGAGGATTGCGCAAAATCGCCCGCGCGATGGTCACGCGCTGTTTTTCGCCGCCGGAAAGCTTGAAGCCGTTTTCCCCGGCAACCGTTTCATATCCTTCCGGATGGGCGCCGTCAACGATAAAATTGTGGGCATTCGCCAATTTCGCCGAAGCGATGATATCTTCCATTTCAGCATCAGGACTGCCGTAGGCGATATTTTCCCGGATGCTTTCGTTGAAAATGATCGCTTCCTGATTTACGACACCGATCATTTTACGCAAAGAGGATATCGTGCAATCGCGCACATCATATCCGCCGATCGTGATCCTGCCGTCGGTGACATCGTAAAAACGGGCGATAAGGTTGGCAATGGTCGATTTGCCGCTGCCGGTTTCTCCGACTACCGCGACCACATGGCCGCGCGGAATGGTGAAGCTCACATTATCAATGATCGTCCGGTCATCGTAACGGAAAGAAACATTTTCCAGTACGATACCGTCACCGACATCTTTCAACTCAACTGCATCAGCTTTTTCAGGCAGCTCCATATTGACATCAAGCGTTTCAAAAACCCGCTCCGCCGCCGCCATGGACTGCTGGAACATACCGATAACTTTGGAAATGTCTTTGATGGGGCGGTACGCCATAAGCAGCGGGGCAAGCAATGCCGCCAACTGCGTGACCGAGGCACCGTGCATATAGCTGTACAATAAAAACATCACTGTTGCCGCGACCACCACCAGCTCAGTCAAAGGTGACACCAGCATCCGCAGCCGGGTGCCGCTGATGACTTTACGGGCATAACGGCGGTTGGCATTTTTGAAACGGTCATTTTCATAGGTTTCAGTGTGGTAAGCCTTGACCGCTTTGATACCGAAAAACACTTCGCGCATTCTGGAGGTGACTTCGGCGATATTGTTGTAGCTTTTACGGTAGATCTTCCGGATTTTGGAACTCAAAACATTGATCGGGAACAACAGGACGGGAAAACATACGATCAATATGATCAACAGCATATAACTGTTATTATCCCGGCAGGCGACGAGGATCGCCGCCAGACAGCCGATGATCTGCAGCGGCGCATTGGTGATATCCTCCACGCTGTGGCTTACGGCATACTCCAACGCCTGAACATCGTTGCTTATCCGGCTGATAAGCTGACCGGAATCGACACTGCCGTAAAACTTCAATGACTGTCCGGTGAGCTTTTCAAATAAACGATTGCGCAAATCGGCAACCACCCGGATACCGACCCAGCGGGTACAGTAACCGTGGATATAATGGGCGACATTTTTCAACGCCCAGATCAATACAAACAATATTGCATACAAACTGAACAGCTGCCAGGCTACCCGTCCGTCCGGAGAAACCGCACAAAAGGTAAACTCTTTCGGCCAGCTGACCGAGACCTGCACGCCGTCGATATGAATCGGCAGGTGAAATTTTTCAGCAAAATCCTTTGCCTGACCAAGCATCTTTTCCAACTGCGGATCAGCTTCTAGCAATTTGCCGGAAACAGGTATGCCGGAAGTTTGAAGCTCTGCTTTCACAGGTTCAGCTTCACTTCCGGACATAGCTCCGATCATCTGCGGCAGCATCATCAAACTGACGAAAAGCGAACCGCCGACCAGAAGACCGGCTATCAACCCTACGGTCAAACGGAACCAGTAGGGTTTGACAAAATCCAGCAGCCGGAAATAGATGTGTCTCTGTTTTTTCATTACTTACCGTAGAATTTGGCAATCATCGCGACAACATATTCGAGCTGTGCCGCTTCGAGTTCACCAAAGATGGGCAGAGCGAGGACTTCGCCGGTAGCCTTTTCGCATTCCGGATAGTCGCCGACCTTGCCGCCGAGTTCCTTGAAGCATTCCTGCAAGTGCAGTGAAAGCGGGTAGTAGACCGCGCAGCCGACACCGTTGTCAAGCAGGAACTGTTTCAGCGCATCGCGCTTGCCGTCGGCAACACGAATGCAGAACTGGTTGTAGATATGGCGAACCGGATACGCAGCTTCCTGCGGCAGAGTGATGAAATCGCTCAAGTTGGCATCGGCAAAGAGCTTGCGGTAAGTTGCGGCATTGCGCTGACGGCCGACGCTCCAGCTGTCCAAGCTGCGGAGCTTGATGGAGAGGATAGCCGCCTGCAGCGCATCAAGACGGAAGTTGCCGCCGACGTATTCGTGGATATAGGTCTTGCTCTGACCGTGGTTGCGGTAGATCTTGAGCAGAGCTTCGCGTTCCGGAGTATCGCAGCTGACCGCACCGCCGTCACCGAAGCAACCGAGGTTTTTGCTCGGGAAGAAGCTGAAGGCACCGTATTCGGCGAAAGAACCGACGCGGCGGCCTTTGTATTCAGCACCGATGGCCTGGCAGGCATCTTCGATGATGAAGAGATTGTGTTCTTTGGCGATCTTGACGATGGGATCCATATCGGCGGCCTGACCGAAGAGGTGCACCGGAATGATACCGCGGGTTTTGGGAGTGATTTTTTCAGCGATCTTTGCGGGATCGATGTTGAAGGTCACAGGGTCGATATCGGCAAAGACCGGGGTGGCACCGGCGCGGACGATAGCGCCGACGGTGGCAAAGAAAGTAAAGGGAGAGGTGATGATTTCATCGCCCGGCTTGATTTTTTCCACCATAAGCGCGATGAGCAGCGCATCAGAACCGCTGGTGACGCCGACAGCACCGCCGCTCTGGCAATAGGCGGCCAGCTCTTTTTCCAATTCTTCGACTTTGGGGCCGAGAATAAAACGCTGACTGTCACAAATTTCCGCGACAACGGAGAGGATCTCCTCTTTCATCGGGGCATACTGGGCGGTAAGATCAAGCAACGGCACATTCATTTTTTATAATCTCCATTTTTTGGTTAAAACTTTGTATTCCGCGGGATTATCTCCCGGCGAATCAAATTTACTTAATATACAGCATAACAGCAGTATTTACAACTGTTTTTCAAATTATATTGCAGTTATTTACGTTATTATTGCCGTCCTCTGGGCAGCGGCTCGGAAATTTTCAATTTCTGAACCGGCTGCAGCTTTACGATCTCGGCATCATCAAAGGTGACACTGCGGTTGACAATATTACCGCGGATAAAAGAAACCAGCAATATCACGCCGAAAACAACAAGCCCGATCACTGCAAGCGCGATCAGAGAAAATATTGCGATCTCAAGCTTGCGGATGACTTTACGGTTGTCACCGGATTCATCGGAGTAGACCGCCGCCGGATAATTGTCCGGGGTCTCAAACTGCAATTCGCTCCACGGTGCAATGACCGCCTCTTCATCATCCTTGCTCAAACCGTAAAGCTCGCTCAATCGGCGCAAATACGCCAGCACATAGACAGACTGCGGAAGATCATCGTACACCCCTTTTTCCAGCGCGGTGATATATCCGGCGCGGATCTTGGTGATCTCTTCAACATCCTGCGGACTCAAGCCCATACGGCAGCGTGCCTCTTCCAATATGCGGGAAACTTCATACTTATCCATTTCCGCATCGTCGATATTGCGCCGTCGGCGACGGCTTCGCGGTCTTTCACCGGCGGAAACAGCATCTTCAACGGGATCTTCCGCTTCTGTCTCCGCAACAGGGAGTTCTTCCGCGGCAATCTCTTCACGCTCTTCAGCCGCCGGAAAATCCTCTGCGGAACCGAAAAGATCATCTTCACGATCACTTTGTTCTGCGGACTTGAGCTGTTTGTTCAAATCAAGCATCTGTGTTATTCTCCTATAATTCCATCAAACACCAGAATATCCCGCTTGTTGCCGCTTCCGGACGGAGGTCCGACAATACCGCGTTCCTCCATCAGGTCAACGATTTCTGCGGCGCGGTTGTACCCGATCTTCAACCGCCGCTGCAAGTAGCTGGTACTTGCCTTGCGGTCGAGAATGACCACCTCCAGCGCGCGCCGGAAGGTGTCGTCGTCTTCGGGTCTCATATATTTCTTTACCAGAGGAGCGATATCGGCGCGGTCATCGCTGTCGATCGCTTCATAATCTTCGTCGATATCCTCTCCGTCAGAAGCTTCCTCGCTGATAAGAACATTATCATCGAAGCGCTGCGGTGCCTGTTCGGAGATGAACTGCACGACCTTCTTGATATCATCATCTTTGACCCACGCACCCTGCACGCGTTCGATCTCCATACTGGAGCTGGTCATCACCAGCATATCGCCCATTCCGAGCAGTTTTTCGGCGCCGGGGGTGTCCAGCACCACGCGGCTGTCAACGAGACTGCGCACCTGGAAGCACAACCGGGTGGGCAAGTTGGCTTTGATGACACCTGTGATGATATTGGTTGAAGGCCGCTGGGTGGCAACGATGATATGAATACCCGCCGCACGGCCTTTCTGGGCGATGCGGGTGATATTGGTTTCGACATCTTTTTTCGCTTCGGTCATCATCAAATCAGCAAGCTCGTCAAGAATGATGACCAACAGCGGCATCTTGGCGGGGATCGGTTTGCCGTCATCGTCAAACTCCTGTTCAGCAGGAACCGGACGGCTGTTGAATTCCGAAAGCTTTTTCACGCCGACCTTTGCCAGCACGTGATAGCGGCGATCCATTTCGTTTGCCGCCCAGCGCAAGGCGATAGGAACTTTGGATGAATCGTTGATGATCGGCGTGAGCAAATGCGGAAGTTTTTTATAGGCATCAAATTCCACGATCTTGGGGTCGACCATTATCAAACGCAGTTCATCCGGACGGAAACGGAAGAGCAAGCTCATAATAAGCGAGTTTGAACACACACTCTTACCGGTACCGGTGGCACCGGCGACCAGCATATGCGGCGCTTTGGCAAGGTCGAGAATGACCGGTTTGCCGGAAACATTTTTACCCAGCGCCAACGGAATTTCCGCCTTGCCGTGTTTCCACTCATCACTCTCCATAACTGAACGCATAAACACCGCTTCCGGGCGGGTGTTGGAAACCTCCACACCGACCACCGGACGGCCGGGGATGGGGGCAAGCACACGGATGCTGGTGGCGGAAAGCGCCATACGGATATTGTCCTGGATCTGTTCGACCTTTTTGACATTGATACCGGGGTCAAGGGTGATCTCATAGCGGGTGACGCGCGGACCGGAAACAAAACCTGTAACGCGCCCGGCAATACCGAAATCGTCAAGGGTCTGCTGGATCTTTGCGGAAGCCAGCTCGATGGCATCGCTGCTTTCGCCCACGACATTGGTTCCTTCGGCAAGCATCGTCACCAGCGGCAGGACAAACTCTCCGGCTTCACCGCGCAATCTTTCACCCTGCTGAACCACTCTGGTTCCGACTTCGGGAGTTTCGGCTATCGCCGGAGCCGCAGGAGCGGCGGGAACGGCAGAAACAGCGGCGGCGGCATTGCGGACGGGAATATCCTCAGTCGTATCAGGATCGTCTTCAGCAAAGAGTTCGCCGTTATCTCCCGCACTCTTGACCGGTTCAATTTCTTCGGGTTCCTGCTCAGCTTCTTCACTCAAACGGAACATATCGCGCAAGCGGGAACGCGGTTCAGGGCGTTCAGTTTCGGCGGCGGCCTCTTTCATACGGACTTTAAGCGACGGGCGGGGGGCCGGGGCCGGTTCTTCATAATCATCCTCTTCCTCCTCATCCCCGTCGTAATATTCTTCGTCCTCCTCCTCTTCAACGCGGCGGCGCTGGAAACGCTTCAACAACGCCGGGGCATCCTCTTCGCCGCTGCGCATCATCCACATCCGCACGACCGTATACCAGTCGTTGATATAGAGCATCGTCACCCCGGCAACTGTCAAAATCCATCCGGTAACCATCGTACCGATAACACCGATGATCCCCGGCAGTAATCCCGGAGCGATATTTTCAGCGGCAGGCGCGGCAAGCAATTGGCCGATCACACCGCCGGGAAGCGAAAGTTCAGGCACATCGACCCGCGCCAATCCCAGATTGGATGCCACGGGAGCGAACACCTCCGGTTCCAGACCGAACAACAGCACCGCCCCCAGACACAACAGCAAAAGGCCGTACACAAAACGGGAAAATCTGCCCGGTTCGGGCATAAACAGCCGGATGGTGCGCAGCAGCACCGCGAAAATGGCAAGGTAGCTCACCAAACCCAGATTCAACATCATATACCAGCTGAATTTAGCTCCGGCAGGTCCAATCCAGTTCACCGGCGGCACCGAGGTCCCGCCGTAGATAAAATTGATATCCTCCGGAGAATAGGATATCAGCGCGAGCAAGGCGAAAAATGCCGCACCGAAAAGCAGCAGCGGCACCAGTTTGGAATCCTTGCGTCCCGCGCTGTTATCATTGTCAAAATTTTTCCTTATCACCGGTTCACCATTATTAAAAAACTTTAAAAATCTTCGGGATGTAATATACCGCAAAACAAGGTCTATTGCAAGTAGATTTATAAAAAAAATTTCACTGCTTTAAAGACAAAAATCGCCTTCATTTCCGGAGCATTTTCAAAAGCCGTTCCGTTTCAGAATGCATACGGATGAATTTCTGCATATTTTCGCAGTATTGCAGCATTCCGGCATCCGGGAAAGCCCCTTTGAAATACCCTTTTTCAAATCCCGGCAGAGCAGGAAATTCTGCGCCGTTTACAGTAAACGCTTTGGACACATCTATTGCACAATTCCGTGCCGGAGAATTTCCGCCAAGCGTAACATCCGGAAGACCGGGAAGATCTGCGCTGTTCCACAAATTCTTACTCTCTTCAAAACCGATCGCTTTATTGCGCTTGGGGATCGCCGGATCCAACAGTTTTCCGCGCCGCGCTGCGGCATCAAAGGTGTAAAGCAGATTGCCATCAAAGAGGGTCTGGCTTCTGCCGTCCAGACGGTTTGACCACTTTACAACGTTGTTGATAAAGACAAACGGCATCGTCGCTCTGAACCGCGCCGCCAGATACCGCACCGTAAAAGACTGGTTATGATCATGGCCGCCCCAGAAGGTGTTGTGGTATATCCATATCTTTCCCGGATCGACCGGATCGGGCGGATTTTCCAGATAACGTTTTGTGCCTTTTTCAAAATTCACCATATCAGGCCCCCAGCGGTGCGATTCACAATGGACATAGATCTGACTTCCGGCATTACGGGCCTGAACAAACAAATTGCGGTAATGGAACTCCTCGCGTTTCGCCCGCGCTCCGCGCAGATCGTGGATACGCAGCGGGATGCCGCAATTCATCACCAGATTATCGTGAAATCTTCCGGACACAGTGGCATAGGTGCAAATACCGACACTCGACATTTCGCGGACGACATTTTCTTTGACTTCGCAATCCCGTCCGTTGGCATTGATACCGATCAATCCCTGCATAATGAAATTGCCGCTTATAACCGTATTATCGCCATTATCGTGGACGCCGATATCATCGGAACTTGCTGAACCGATGATATATTTGAATATCAGATAAAGCAGACCGCCGCGCATATCTCCGGCGCTCCGGAGCTGAAATAGGTCACTCCGGATAAATCCGGCAGTAAGGATGGAATTTTTAACCGTTGTATACGCGGCTCCCTTATCGATACGCACGCGGCATCCACCGTGTTTAAGGAAACAACTGTCAATGGTGTTGTGTGAACTTTTTCCGCGGATGCGGAACTGCCGGCGGCTGCCGCGCATCTGCAGATCTTTGAAAACCAGATGCGAACCGTGCAGAATAAAACCTTCGCCATTTGATGCTGTAAATGTATGCTTCTGCGGCACATCGCCATCGGAGAAGCGCACATAGAGAAATCCTTTATCCCATCCGGCCAGTACATTTCCCAGCACCTCCCAGAAACGCTCCTTGCGTTTACCGAAATATTGATGCTTCACCAGAATTTCCGGCGGCAGACTCAATAAATCAAATCCGGCAAGACGGCGGCAATCCGCGCCGAAGCTGCTCCAGAGCATCGCTTCATCGATCTCGGATGGCAATGGTTTACGCCGTGCCAGCGCCATCGTTCTGGAGTTGATAAGCGCGATCATGCGGCCGTCCATCATCACTAAATCGGGGCGTTGGGCAAGCTGTGTTTTCCACACACCCGAAGCCACTTCCGGAGCGGGGATCCAATTTGCAATGACCTTTCCGGGGGCTTCAACGATGGTGAGAAATTCGCCGTTTTTTCCACGGGTACCGACAAAGGTGACAGGTAAATTTGCTTTACCGGATTTTCTGAAAACTATCTGCTCGCGGTAAATTCCGGGCGCGATCTTCACCGTATCTCCGGGAACGGCACGCTTCGCCGCAGCCGCGATGGTGGCAAGCGGCCGACTCTTTGACCCGGGATCGCGGTCATTTCCGTTTGTTGAAACAAAAATCTCTTTTCCGCAAAGAGTTACGAAAACGCCGCACAGCGCGGCAATAACCAAATAAAACTTCTTTCGATAGAACATATTCTCTTATCTCCCTGAAAATAAAATGTACACCGCCAAAAGAAAATTTACAAGATAAACCATACAAAAAAAGATTGCAAAAAAGTTCCACGCGCATTATATTATTGAAAAATTGCATTGCCATTCTAAAAAAATCACGTCTCCGGGCGTCTTATATGTCAGTATGGAGTTTGGAATATGAAAAAATTTGCCTTGATTTTATTTACCGCCGCAGTGATACCGGCACTTTCCGCCGGATATTTTGACGATAAAGGCTGGATATCGGGTTGGAAATTTGCCCCGCTGCAAATAGATTTGAGTTTGGTCAAACACCACAAACTGGTTGATGAATCCAGCAACACGCTCTTTTCATTCGGCTTATTTCTTATGGAGCAAAAATCCGCCGTATTTTCAAGTGCGCTCGTTGCCAACTCGTTATACAACAACTTCGGACTGCAGATCAATCCGTTGCTTATGGGTACGGTGACCGAGAATAATTACGGCATATCTTTCGGTATGGAAAACTATTGCAAAAAGTGTTACGGCATCCAGTTGGGCATCTTGAACCACAGCTGGGCGGGGGAAACGATCGAAAAAGAGCGCGAACGGGTGCAGTTTTGCGGCATCAATATCGCCGACACGCTCTATATCGGAATTTTCAACGCTTCAAACAAATTCCAGATCGGCTTGTTAAATATCAGCCAAGGGGCGGATTTTCAGCTCGGTCTGCTGAACTACAACCCCAAATCACTCTTTCCGTGGCTTCCGTTGGTAAATTGGAATATGGAAAGAAAAACCAATACAGGAAAGTGAGGTCTCCAAATGAATCTCGATTTTGAAATTTTCACTCCCGAAACTGAAGCTGATTTTGCAGAATTGTGGAAATTCAACTACCAGATTTTCGCATCTGAACTCAAAATGCGTCCGGAGAATTCCGATGGCTTCCTCGTCGATAAATTCCATCATAAAAACATCTACCGCGCCGCCAGAAGCACCAAAGACCACTCCATTATCGGTATGATCGCCGCTCATTGGCAGGCCCCCTACTCCGCCGAAGCCCACTTCGGTTCTGCGGTTGCCGCTCCTCCGGCATCAGGCAAACTCGGCGAGATCCGACTCTTTGCCATCTCCCCGAACTGCCGCAAAACCGCCGTCGTCACCACCTTGGGGATCTCCTTGCTTCTGGAACTGGAAAAACATCAGGTGACGGAAGTGGTGATTTCCGGAATATCCGTCCAGAAACGCTTCTACGAGCGGCTTGGCTTCAAAGTCACCGGCGACCCCATCCCAGAAGGCGACACTATGCTCTACCCGATGCGGGCGCGCCTTCCCGAATTTCTGGAAATGTGCCGCAAACTCCAATGCTTTAAACTTTGTAAGGGACAACAATGAAACAGAAACTTGAATATCTGATCGTCTCCATCATTTCGCTGATTTTGTTTGAAATCGGTTTCTTGCACGCGTGGGCGTGGTACTGGTCCGGCTTTGAGTGGTCTCCGCTGGGATATGAAACGTGCGGTTTGGAATATCTTGCCATAATCTTTTTTACTTGGCCCCCTTTTGCCCTTGCCGTGCTGTCACGCGCTCTGCTGCTTATCCGTTGGAAATTCCCGCATTTTGCGTGGTATATTCCTCTGTTTTTAAGTGCCGCCGCCTCGTGCGCCTTTGCAAAATCCCTTGAAATGGGAATTTTCTGCATAGTTTCTATGCTGGCGCTGCCGATCGCAGATATCTTTGCCGCCAAACGCGCACTGCGCCGCAAAAAGGATTGTTAAAACCTGTATTATAAGGAGTATATATTTATGTCTGACACAAAAAAGCCCGGTTTCTTTTATCGATTCTTTATGCGCCGTTCCCCGCGCTCGGGAATGATGTTCGGCTTGGCAGTGATGCTGTTTGCGCTTGCCCTGTTGCCGCATTTGCTCCTGCCGGCATTGTCAAATATCGCAGCTGCGGTGCGCGGAATAGCGTTGACTCTTGCAATCTATCTTCCGGGAATGCTCTTCTGCTCGATCGGCTTGTACGGCATATTGAAAAATGTTTTCAAATCCAAAGCTCTCAATATCATTCTGGCAATCATCGGCACTCTGGCAGTACCATTGGGCGGGCTCCTTTTACTCCCGGCATTGCTCAAAAGCAAACGTTTCCTCCCGGCACTCTCCGCCATAGCAGGCGCGGCCGTTTACAGCTCATCCTCATTCGGTTTACTTGATCCCTTTACCGCAATTTTCTGGGGTACGGTATTGCTCATCATTGCCCTGCTCGGCATCGAAGATGAAAAACCGAGCTTGAAGTGGTTCGCTCTTCCGCTTGGTGTCACGGTGATAATGCAGTTCCTCGTGATATATCAGGAAGTTGATCTGCAAATTATGATCCGCGAACAGCGCGAATACCTTGGCCGCCTGACCGGGCGGAAAGTGGAAATTTCCGACTTCTGGGAACGCGATGCCCGTGGTTTCCCGCCGGACAGCGAACCATTGAAAACAGTGATTGAAACCGCCCCGGATATATCTTTCGACAAAGATAAAGTCACATGGAAAGATGTTGAGAAATTTGAAAAAGAAAACCCCGTTTTCGTCAAGGCGTTTAATGAATTTCTGCGCCTGCCGATAAGTAATATTACCCATGCCAAGCCGGAAAATGGACTTTTTACCGGTATCACGCTGCCGGAAGGATCTATGTTCCGTCGGGCAACCGACTTCCCGATGATGAAAATTTACGCCTCTCCTGCGGATAAAAAAAATGTGACTTCAGCCAACTCCGCGTTGATAACTTTGCGTGAATGGGCAGGAAAAGGTCCCTTTGAAATCTCACTTCTGTTCTCCATAAGCATTGAAGACCGGCGACTGGATGCCTTGCAGCCGGTCATCGCCAGCGGTAAATATGAGAAAGCCGAAATCCTTGAGCTGCTCGGTGAACCAATCGAATGGAACGCCGCATTGCGCGCCGCCTACGCCGATTCAGCAATCGGTTTTGAAACCATTTTCAACTTTATGAATAACACTCTTTGCGGATTATGCGATCCCGACACGGGCAAAAAGTTCGACCTCCTGCCTCGCGAAATTCGCGTCCACTTTTTGAAAGATTACCACTGCGGATTGCAGTATTACATAAGCATCTGTTCGCCGGAAGAGTCCCTCTTCGCGCTGGAAAAAATTAAAGCTTGCGAATTTGATGAAACCGAACCAAAACGAAAAGGATACATCATTTCCCAAACGATGCTTCCGGCATCTCAAATGTTTTACATCAAAACCGCAAGCATTGCAGACCGCCGCCAGATGGTTCTGCTGGCTGTCGAAGTGATGGAGTATTACAAACAACACGGCAAACTTCCCGCCGATCTCAAATTCCTGCCGGAAATTCCCCTCGCCGAACTCAACCATAAACCATTTATGTTTGAAAAAACCGAAGCTGGTTTCCGCATCTACACCAAAGACAACAAAGGCAAAAAGCCCAAAATCTCCGCTCCCAACTATACTTATCAGATAAAGTTGCCGGTAAAATCTGAAAATTAAAGAGAAAAGTTAATAATTTTTCAATATTTTTCAATAATAGCCCTTGAAAAATTTAATTTTTGGCTTATATTAAGTAATGTAATCAGAAATGATTGCTGACATTGCCCCACACCCCTGCGGAGGCGGCGCCAAAGTTTTTCCCCGAAACTGCCGCCTCCGCGTCTTTTTTTTTATTGTAAAGTCGTTGGCTTATGGGGGAAGGGGAAAAATTTTTTTCACAGGAAAAAGCCGAACGTCGGCACCGAAGTATCCCTTCCCCCATCCCCCCAACCCCTTTTAAAAAAAGCGAAGTATTTTGCCGCTCCGTTGTCGCGGCATGGACAAAATAGCGCAACTTGATATGCAAAGGTGCGGGAGTACGCCGAATGAGACTTATAGGGCTTATAAGGCTTATAAGCCGGATG
>JAZOMB010000015.1:0-17427 GCA_045653515.1 Victivallaceae bacterium
CAGACTTGCCCCGCCATAGCCTATGGCGACGGCGGATTGTCGCACACTGCATCCGCCGACCTGGATCGGCGTGGTTCGGAAACGGTGTCGCTGGCTGTTGCGCATATCGTTGCGCTGATGCGCAACATGCGTAAGGCAGGATTTTTGATACAGTATTGCCAAAATACGCCGCACATGATATATTTTGCCTGTAACAACAAAAGTTGTCCTGAATCCATATGATAAAGTTCCACAAAATTCGGGATATTACCAATATTTTATTCTTATGTCGTTTTGTACATATTTTATGACGAAAAGTACATAGTCAAAAGTTCAAACCGTGTTATATTATATACAGCGTGTATTTATCAACCAATCAAATATGAGGTTTTATTATGGAAATCATTATTTGCAAAACTGCCGATGCCGCAGAAAAACTTGCCGCCCGGATGATCGCTGATGCCATCAACGATAAACCGGAATTCAAACTCGGTCTTGCCACCGGCGCCACCATGGAAGGCGTTTACGCTGAACTTTCCCGCCTCAACAAGGCCGGCGAAGTCGACTTCTCCCAGGTGCGCTCCTGGAATTTGGACGAATACGCCGGTCTCGCTCCTGAACACGACCAGAGCTACCGCTACTACATGAATAAACACCTCTTCAACAATGTCAATATCGACATCCGCAACACCCATCTGCCCGATGGCCTTGCCGAAGATGAAGAACTCGAAGCCGCCCGTTATGATGATTCCATCGACGAAGCCGGCGGCATCGACCTCTGGCTGGTCGGTATCGGCAACTCCGGCCACGTCGGTTTCAACGATCCGGGAACCAGCTTCTCCTCCCGCACCCACGTCGCCTATCTGAATAAGACCACCTACGAACAGAACAAGGTCTACTTCAATCCCCCCGAATCTATGCCGCGCCGCGCCTTCACCGCCGGTGTCGGAACCGTTCTTGATGCCAAAAAGGTCCTCCAGCTCATCACCGGCAAGCGCAAAGCCGCCATCGCCGCCGCCGCCATCGAAGGCCCGATGACCGCGATGATCTCCTCCACCGCGCTGCAGTGGCACCCCGACACCGTCATCATTCTGGACGAAGATGCCGCCGCCGATCTCAAGCTCAAAGATTTCTACAAGGAAATTTTTGAAAACGATCCCAAATGGGCGCGCTACCGCTGAGGAGTTGACAACTTATGAAGCGGATCAACTTCACTTCACCCATCGTTCCCGAACTTGACAAAGGCTTTGTGCCTGCGGCTTTGTGGAACCGGGAATACCGCAAACTCGCCGCCGCTGACCCGGCGGCAGTTAAGATCGCCATCACCTGCGAACGTTCCAACGGCGCCGTTTCCCGCTTTGATACCGTCCTGCTTGCCGATACGCAGGAAAATCTCGATATCAACTTCCGTTATGTCGAACGTATCGTGAAATTTATGCTCTGGGCTTACGGCGGCTGCGAAGTCGCCGTCGCCGGTGCCCCGCTGGTTGCCGCCAAACTCGCGGAAGTCTATTCCGCTGACGGCGAACGCAAATTCGATTTCGACGTTATGGGCGAACGCATCTACGGCAAAGAATTCAAAGTCGTCAGCATCCCCTATGCCGATGCCAAGTCGGAAAAGAAGATCTCTATGAAACTCGGCGGCAACTTCTCCGGATGCCGTATCGGTTTTGACCTCGGCGGTTCCGACCGCAAGTGCGCCGCCGTTATCGACGGCAAAACTGTCCACAGCGAAGAGGTCGTCTGGGATCCCTACTTCCAGAAAGATGTCAATTATCACCGCGAAGGCATTCTTGATTCCCTCCGCCGTGCCGCCGCCAAGATGCCGCGCATCGATGCCATCGGCGGCAGCGCCGCGGGTGTCTACGTCGAAAACCAGCCGCGTATCGCTTCGCTTTTCCGCGGCATCCCCGAAGCTGACTTCAAAACCAAAGTCCGCCCCATCTTCCTTGAGATCGCCAAAGAGTTCCCGGGTGTGCCTTTTGTCGTCCTCAATGACGGCGAAGTCACCGCCCTTGCCGGTGCCGTGAGCTTGCAGAAAAATTCCCTCATCGGCCTTGCCATGGGAACCAGCGAAGCGGTCGGATACGTCACTCCCGAAGGCAATTTGACCGACTATCTCAACGAACTTGCTTTCGCCCCCGTCGACTATCGCGAAGTGGATTCCCCCTGCGACGAATGGTCGGGCGATTGCGGCGTCGGCGCATCCTACTTGTCCCAGCAGGCGGTCGGCCGTCTGGTCAAACCGGCAGGATTTGATTTCCCCGCCGATAGCAAACTGCCTGAGATCCTGAAAATGGTTCAAACTGCCCGCGAACAGAATGATGAACGCGCTTCCGCCATCTACCGTTCGGTCGGTGTCTATCTCGGATATGCCATCGCCCACTATGCCGACTTCTATGAGCTTTCCAACTTGCTGCTGCTCGGACGCGTTTCCAGCGGCGAAGGCGGTTCGGAGATCATCAACGAAGCCAACAAAGTTCTCAAAGAGGTCTTCCCTGAACTGGCTGTGGAGATCCACATCCCCGATGAGACCTTCAAACGTCACGGTCAGGCGGTAATCGCCGCTTCACTGTAATATCCACCGCCCGGGGCGACCCGGGCGTAAACAATCTCTTATATTTCTATGAGTATTATCGGTATCGGCAACGACATTGTTGAAACTGCCCGCATCGCGGATGCCCTTTCCAGGCACGGTGAACATTTTACCAGACGGCTGTTGACAGCTGCTGAAGCTGCTCTTGTCTCAAGCCGCAAAGATGCCGCCGCCTTTTACGCAGGGCGCTGGGCGGCAAAAGAGGCCTGTGCCAAAGCTCTCGGCTGCGGCATCGGTGAACATTGCAGTTTTACCGATATTGAAATTCTCAACAACACTTCCGGCGTTCCGCAGATAACGCTCCGCAACGCCGCGCTCGAAACTTTCACCCGCCTCGGCGCAAGCCGCATCCACTGCACGATCTCTCATGAGCGCCGCTATGCGGTGGCGACGGTGATCCTTGAGTAAACATAATTTGGAAACTGCGCCGCTGTCGCGGCTTATGACCGCCTGACGGCGGTTTTTTTTACGCCAGCCATTGAGTGCAACTTGAAGAACCGGCACACACTCTTCACATTTTATTGAGCTGCGGGGTGATGCGGTTGACCAATGCATCAAGTCCGGCATCGGTTTTGCGGGCGTAATCGAACAGCTCTTTCCACTGATTGTTACAGCGTTTGAGCGTTTCGCGCAGCAACTCTTTATCGTTTACGCGCCACAACATCCGCAGGAGCTGAGCAAATATTTTTGACCCGCCGGAACGCAAAAAGTTTTCCTGTGCATCCGGACTCAAACGGCTCGCCGCATCAAAGACCAGATTGTATTCAACGGCAGCGTTGGCGGCGGATACAAACATATTCTGATGGATCGCACTGCGTTCAGCTTCCGATAAACCGCTTTCCTGCAGACGTCTTGAACGGAGCAGCGCCAGACGCCTGTTGGCATTACCGGTTCTGGTGTTGTCCACGATAATTTTGCGCAATGTATCTTCGGCGGCGATCTGCAGCAGCTGATTCACACCATAGTAACTCACCCACGATAATCCGATCGCCAACAGTACCGCCGGAATAAGCGGACGGCGGCGGATAAGTTTGAAAAAGCGGTCAAAGATGGTCGGAGATGCGGCTGAAACGGTGAAACCGTCCAGATAATTGTCGATATCCTGTCGCAGTTCTTCCACATTTTTATAACGCTCCTCGCGCTCGTATGCCATAGCTTTGTAACAGATTGCTGCAAGTTCGCTGTGATATCCTGACTTTCCGGCGCGGTTGCCCTTTATCGGAATGATATTGCCGCAGGCGATATCCATCATCGTTTTTTCAGCATCTCCGGCAACATCAAACGGCAGATTGCCATAGGTCAGAATGGTGTACAAAATCGCCCCGAGGCCGTAAACATCGGTCTGTTCGTCCGGATAAGCCAGTTGTCCGTTGAGCAGTTCCGGCGCCATAAAAACCGGAGTGCCTTCGACCTGCGGCAAAGGAATTTCCGCATTTTCACCTTGAGCAGCAGAAGATTGTTTTTCCCGTGCCACCCCCCAATCCATAACCATAACTTCACCGAAGTTTCCGATCATCACATTGCCCGGCTTCAAATCACAATGCAATACTCCGTGATCGTGAGCTGCGGCAACGCCGTTGCATACTGCGATAAATATTTCCAGCAAACGGCGCAGGGTATAATGCTGCAAGGTTTTCGGATCGCCTTCGGAAAGTTTAACGAGTATCTCCCGGAGATTTTTGCCGTTGATATGCTTCATAGTGAAGTATACGCCGATATTTTCCAGAACCCCGAGCCGATGCACGGCGACGATATTGGGGTGGTCGATACGGGCGGTGATGCGGGCTTCGCGGACAAATTTTTCAATGCTCGATTGGCGGTTGCGGCAATCGGAACGGAGGATCTTCAAAGCTACTTTGCGCTTCAGCGCGGGATCGTCAGCCTGAAACACCGCCCCCATACCGCCGAGACCGATGATCTTTAATTCACCGTAATCGCTGCAATCGTCGCCGTCGGCGATCTCAAACATTTTCCGCAACTCATCCGGAGGCGGCAATTCATCTCCGCTGTCGGGGTCGATAAGCAGTGAAACGGTGCTTTCTTCGACCGGAGCTTGCAGCTGTTCAGCAAATGTTTTGGTATTGAACTCTTTCATCAGCGTCTTCTGGAGTCAGCGGGGATCTTCTTTCGTATCTCCTGCATCTTCCGGGCGAACTCTTCGTAGTATGATTCTTTGGATTTGCGGTTGATATGGATCACTTCAGCATCGCTCCAAGCCTTTTCGTCGGCAAACAACAGTACTTTGGAACTCTTTATCTTCTGGCGTTCACTGGTTTCATAACCGATGACCAGACCGACGAATTCGCCTTCGCGTGAGAGGACGAAGTCGCCGGGTTCAGCGCCGAGTTCATTGTTGGCGCGTCCGGCGTTGCGGATGAACATGAAGTTTTCTCCCGGCACGAGAGAAAGTGAACAGCGGCCGTCCAGCAGGGTGCTTTCTTTGCCGAGCGAGGTGCATTTGAAGAGATAAAGGCCGTCGGTACCGCGGTTTTTCAAAGTGTCGATCGTGAGCAGCGGCAGCGGCTTGCGGTCAAGACCGCTGTATTCAAAGGCGGCGGCAAGCGGTTCGGCGCGGTTGACCAGTATCGGAGTAGCAAGGCGCTTTTTAAGGGCCTGCTGACCGGGGGCCTGAACGGTGAACTCAAGCTCTTTGACCTTGGCAAAGGCTAAAGCGGTATCGGTGTCACCGGCAAATTTATTCAGAGTGCCGATGATGTAATTTTTACCGTTGAACTTGACCACCGGCAGGAAGAAACTGCCGCTTCCGGTGTGGAGACCGAAGAGCTTTTCTTCGGAGACCCGGCAGCTGAAATTCAGCACGGAATCAGCGTAACTGGCAATGACATCACTGCGTTTGCGGGTGCTTTCGCGGATGATTTTGGCGGTGATATCCTGAATGCCGGCAAGTTTGGTTTCGGCGATGGTTTTGTCTTTATTGACGCGATTGAGTTCGGCGGTGGCGGCGGAGAGCTGGGTGACGGCGGTTTTCAAAGTCTTGCCGAGCTCTTCACTGCGGGCGCGCATTTCGGCGGCGGAAAGTTTTTCCACCATCAATTCGCCTTCGGCGCGGGTGAGTTTGTCCTGAAGCCCGGCATAATCGCGCTCACGCACCTGCAGCTGACCTGTGGTGTAGGCAAGTTTGCTCTGCATAGATTTGTTTTCGCCCTGCATAGAAACAAGCCGTGCGGAGCTGATACGGATCTCGGTATTTTTGCGTTTGATCTCTTCATCGCGCAGACGGATCTCATTTTTTCCGGCTTCAACTTCGCTTTCAGCTTTGGCAAGCTTGCGCTGGGTGTCGACGTGAGTGCGGGTCATATCGACCAGAGCTTCGCTGGTTTTGGCGAGAGCATCGCGGGTCTTGGACAAGTCCCGCTTGCTGGCGGCAAGATCGCGGGCATTGACTCTGATCTGCGCCTTGGCATCGGAAAGCTTTTCTTTGGTGTTGGAAAGGTCGGAAGATTTGTCTTTAAGCTGGATCTCCAGCATAGCGCGTCTGGTTTTTTCCTCTTCAAGCCGTTTTTTCAACTCCTTTTCATCGATTTTTCCGGTGTTGTAAGGCGTGGCGTTGAGGTGAGTGACGAGTTTATCCCGCTGAACTTTGTTCAAAGCAAGTTCGCGGGTGAGGCGCAGCAGTTCGGATTCAAGTTCCGGATTGGTTCCTTTTTCCATAGTTTCACGGAGGTTCCGGCGCAGTTTCTCCAGCTCGCTGCGGTGTGCATCAAGTTCAGCGAGAAGCAGTTTGGTGGTGTTCTCATCCAAGCCCACGCCGGTACCGCCGGAGTGCGCCGGAACCATACCGGTCATCATAGTCAGCATGGCGGAAACCAGAAAGTCGCAGATTACGATAAGCAGAGACTTATTCACTTGTCAGTACCTTTGCTTGCTTCGTATTGTTCACGCATAAGCCGTCGGCGCAGCGGATATTGGAAGGAAACACGGAGAATAAGACTGAAAATAATACCGATAAGAGTTGAACTGTAGGCAATAAGACGGCTGCTCTGGGGAGAGAAGGTCATAACGAGAAAGGCTGAAACGGTACCGAAAAGACCGAAGTAAAGGGGAACGTCGAAGAAGACTTCGGCATTTTCGAGGTTTTTCAGTTTGAATTCGGGTTCTTCTTTGCCGTGGCGGATATTGGTTACAACAGCGTAGCCGATCCAGACGGCGATGAACTGCAGAATGGTGATGCAGATAAAGATCCACATAGAGACGCGGGCGGTGAATTCGCCGCGCTTGGCAAGGGTTTCTTCGGCTTCAGGGCCGACATTGCCGATGGTTTCAGGAGTCGAAGCAAAGAACAGCTCGCGGAACCCCTGAATATTGTTGAAACTGTACGATACGCCGAAAACAACTGCCGCAATAAGCAGTACCAACAGCACGAAAGTTAATGCAACTTTACCTTTCATAACCTTGAAATCCTCTTCTATATCTTACTTTTCACTTATAAAGTTTTACTTCAATAACAACGGTTACTGCTGCCTCCCGCGATATCGTCACGCAAATAAAATTTGCGTGACATCGCTCCCGGCAGGCGGTGTCACCTTGCGGTGACTTAAACGCTTCGCTGATGTTTCGCCGTATATACGGCGATTCGCCGTCGCCCAAGGCTATGGCGGAACAAGCCAGCGGTTCCGCCGCTGGACCACGTCCGGCGAAGCCGCCGGTGGCAGATTTTTTTCTTTTTTTTAACAAAAAACCGATCAAGGCACGACAACGGAGTGCCGCGACACTCCGCTTTTCTTTGTTTTACTTTCTTTTCCCAAGAAAAAAAACCGATCAAGGCACGACAACGGAGTGCCGCGACACTCCGCTTTTCTTTGTTTTACTTTCTTTTCCCGTGAAAAGAAAGTAAATGGTGCTCTCAGTGCGATTCGAACGCACGACCTGCTCCTTAGGAGGGAGCTGCTCTGTCCAGCTGAGCTATGAGAGCGGTTGATTATTTATAAGTTGAAAATTCGCCTTGAAATTGAGAAGGCGGATTTTGCGACATGGGGGCGATCGGCTGCCGTATACGCAGGTGGTATGAGTTTGAGGCGCTGATATCGTGGACGACGATCATACCGTTGCTGAAATAGAAGTCGAAGTGGAAGCCCCATTTGCGAGTTTCGTCTTTGTTCATTTTCAGTAAGATACGACCTGTGTCATCGGTTTCGAAATGTCCAGCCCAATCCCAGTATCCGCTGCGTTTGCGGTCATCGTCAGGTTCTTTAACGCGGATGAATATGAGGTCGTTGTAAACAGCGGCGAAATCTTCCCGGCCGTCAAGGGTGGTGTCATACTTTCCTGCGGGGACGTGAATTTCCGTACAACCGCAGAAAAGTACTGCAACAGTAAAAAGTGTCAGAAACAGAGATTTACAAGTCATTTCCTACCCCATAGTTACTGAAGATCAAATCACGATATTGACCAGACGTCCCGGGACATAGATGACTTTACGGGGCTCTTTACCGGCGATGGCGGCGATAACGGCGTCATTCTGCAAAGCGAGAGCTTTGGCATCATCGGCGGAGCAATCGACGGGCATCATTATGCGTGCTTTTGGCTTGCCGAGGACCTGAACGAGGACTTCGACTTCGCTGACGACGAGGAATTTCTCGTCATACTGCGGCCAGGTGACATAGGTGATGGTGTCGTTGTGACCGAGGTACTGCCAGAGTTCTTCGCCGAGGTGGGGGGCGAAGGGAGCGAGCATAATGGTGAAGAGTTCAGCTGCGGAACGTGGAATGGTTTTAAGTTTTCCGAGTTCGTTGAGGCAGACCATAAGCGCGCTGATGGCGGTATTGAAGCCGAAGCTGTCGAGGTCGGAGGTGACCTTTTTCAAAGTTGCATGCATGGTGCGGAGGATATCTTTTGAAGGTTCGTCATCGGTGATGGGAGTGAGACCGATGATGCGGTAGGCGCGTTTGAGGAAGCGGTGAACGCCTTCGACACCGGTGGTGTTCCAGGGTTTGGTAGCTTCGAGCGGGCCCATAAACATTTCATAGAGGCGCATGGAGTCGGCACCGTAAGCGGCGATAACATCGTCGGGGTTGACGACATTGCGGAGACTCTTGGACATCTTGGCGGGGAATTCGACCAGCGGAGCGCCGTCGGCTTTGCGGATGGGTCCGTTGGGGGTGAATTCGACCTGATCGGTGGGAACGAGGACACCGCGGGGATCTTTGTAGCTGATACCGAGGATCATACCCTGATTGACGAGCTTCTGGAAGGGTTCTTTGGTGGAAACGTAGCCGAGATCAAAGAGAACTTTGTGCCAGAAACGGGCATAGAGCAGGTGAAGCACGGCGTGTTCGGCACCGCCGACGTAGAGGTCGACCGGCATCCAGTATTTTTCAATTTCCTTGTCCCAAGCGGCGGTGGCGTTTTTGGGATCCATATAGCGCAGATAGTACCAACATGAACCGGCCCACTGTGGCATGGTGTTGGTCTCGCGGCGTCCGCGGCGTCCGGTCTTGGGATCGGTGTAGTTGAGCCAGTCGGAAGCCTTGGAGAGCGGAGGTTCGCCGGTGGCGGCGGGTTTGAAGTCGGGCATTTCGGGGAGCTGGACGGGGAGTTCGGATTCGTCGACCAGTTCAACAGAGCCGTCTTCGTAGTGGATGATGGGGAACGGTTCGCCCCAGTAACGCTGACGGCTGAAGAGCCAGTCGCGGAGTTTGTATTTGACCGCTTCTTTACCCTGACCGCGAGCGGCGAGCCACGCGGTGGCGGCGGGTTTGGACTGGGCAACGGACATACCGTTGAGGTCAAGACCTTCGGCATTGGCGGAGTTGATGAGTTTGCCTTCGCCGGTCCAGCAGGCAGTACCGGCGAGAACAGCGTTGACGTCAACGTTTTCAGCGGCGGCGGCTTCGGGATCGGGAGCGATAATGCATTTGACCGGGATGTTGAAGACCCGGGCAAATTCAAAGTCGC
Source organism: Victivallaceae bacterium (assembly GCA_045653515.1). GTDB lineage: Bacteria > Verrucomicrobiota > Lentisphaeria > Victivallales > Victivallaceae > UBA1784. The sequence goes on from JAZOMB010000015.1 coordinate 9,491, forward strand.
GGGTATCGTGGGCGGGAACCGCCATAATGGCACCGGTACCGTAGCTGATGAGAACGTAATCGGCGATCCAGATGGGGATCTTGTCGCCGTTCACGGGGTTGATGGCATAGCATCCGGTGAATGCACCTGTTTTTTCGGTGGACATTTCGGCGCGGTCGAGGTCGCTCTTGAGAGAAGCGGCTTTTTTGTAGGCTTCGACGGCGTCGCGGTTTTCGGCGGTGGTGATGCGGTCAACGGCGGGATGTTCGGGGGCAAGCACCATATAGGTCGCACCGAAGAGAGTGTCGGGGCGGGTGGTGTAAACGGTGATCTTTTCGCCGGCGGTGGTGTCGAAAATGACTTCGGCACCGGTGCTTTTACCGATCCAGTTGCGCTGCATTTCCTTGACGCCTTCGGGCCAGTCGAGATCTTCAAGATCGTTGAGGAGGCGTTCGGCGTATTCGGTGATGCGGAGCATCCACTGCTTCATCGGGCGGCGTTCAACGGGATGGTTTCCGCGTTCGCTGCGGCCGTTGATGACCTCTTCATTGGCAAGCACGGTACCGAGAGCGGGGCACCAGTTGACAGCGACTTCGTCGAGATATGCCAAACCTTTTTTGTGCAGCTGGGCGAAAATCCACTGGGTCCACTTGTAGTAGTCCATATCGGTGGTGTTGATTTCGCGATCCCAATCGTAGCTGAAGCCGAGGGATTTGATCTGTTCGCGGAAGTGGTCAACATTTTTCTTGGTGGTAACAGCGGGGTGGGTACCGGTTTCAACGGCGTACTGTTCGGCGGGCAGGCCGAAAGCGTCCCAACCCATGGGGTGGAGAACGTTGAAACCTTTCATGCGTTTGTAGCGGCAGATGATATCAGTTGCGGTGTAACCTTCGGGGTGACCGACGTGCAGACCGGCACCGGAGGGGTACGGGAACATATCAAGACAGTAAAATTTGGGTTTATCAAGGAAGTTTTCGGTACGGAAAGTTTTGTTTTCTTCCCAGAAACGCTGCCACTTCTTTTCAATGGCACTGAAATCATATTCCGGATTCATGAAAAAATTTCTCCATGGGTTGTTAGTTCAATATTTATACATAAAAGTAATATACCACATAAAGAAGTATTTTTCAAGGAAAAAAAAGATACCGGAGAAAAGAAGTGGTTTTAAGGAGAAAAAAGAGGTACTTGGCAGAGGAAACCTCGCGGGCAGGAGTACCAGGGGGCGGACGTGTCGGACAAGCCGGACGGGTGAGCTGGTATGCAGAGTGCCACCCGACAGCAATAAAACCAGCCGGATTGCCCGCGCAAAAAACACCGCAGACTGATAAAAAAACGCCGTCAGGCGGAAAAAAGAAAAAACTACCTCACGCCTGTTGCGGGCAACCCGGCCGTCAGGCGGTCATAAGCCCCGAAGCGGCTACCTCACGCATATCGGGCGATCAGCCCGACGATATGCGCAACAGCCAACGACGTCATTCTGCCACTCACGCCGTTTCCAGTCGGCGGGATGATCGTGCGATGATGACGAAAAAAGAGCGGGGCGACGTGAACTCCCGTTCACGAGCTTCCCCGCTCTTTTAAAGTCAGCGCTCAGGGGGGCCCGCCGCCCGTTATCGCGCAGCCAACTCCGCTTGAAGTTCAGCGTCGGCGGCGAGTACCTGTTCGCGCTGTTTTTTGCGGAAATCTTTGAGTTTGGCGGCGAGTTCAGCATCAGCGGTAGCAAGGATGCTGATGGCATAGAGCGCGGCATTTTTGGCACCGGCTTTACCGCAGGTGACCGCGGCAACAGGGATGCCTGGAGGCATCTGAACCACGGAGAGCAGAGAATCTGCGGCTTTAAAAGGTTCGGAAACCATAGGAATACCGATCACCGGAAGCGTGGTGTGTCCGGCGACGTCACCGCCCAGATGGGCAGCCATACCGGCGGCGCAAATGATGACTTTGATACCGTTTTTTTCTGCGTTGTCGGCGAAGTCAGCAGCTTCAGCCGGGGTGCGGTGCGCAGAGAGAATGCGAGCGGTGAAGGGTACGCCGAAAGAGTCGAGAACATCAAAAGCGTTGCGTACCACATCGAGGTCGCTTTTGCTGCCCATAAGAATACCAACCATAATTGTTACCTCACAGTTTTTTATTATTGTCTAATCTTTTTGTAAAAATCAAATGTACGGCGATTGCAGCAACGTTTTCGATGCCATCTTGACAAAGAAATGTCATAAATCTACATATAGAAGTTTTACAAAATACTGGATATTATCATTTTTCCGGCGGATAAAATTTGCCGGAGAGTTTTAAAAGTTCAAGTTCAGTTATAAGATTGGGAGTGAAATCCCTGCGGTTTTCCGAAGCTTCCAGAGCATTGCGGTCCCAGAAGCGGATCTCATCTATTTCGCCTGGGTCAAAGGTGAAACCGTCAGCGATAAAGGTGCCGAAGACACGGACATCTTCGGATTCGATATCGTTGCGGATCTTTGAATCAAAAATGTGAAAGAGTTCAGCATTTTCAATGCCGAGCTCTTCAGCAAGTTCGCGTTTGGCACCTGTTTCAAAATCTTCGCCGAGCGCAAGGTGTCCGCCGACAGCAGTATCCCATTTCCCGGGCTGGATGTCTTTGGTCATATTGCGTTTCTGAAGCAGGATATCACCACTTTCCGGGTGGATGACCACAACGTGAGCGGTGCGGTGGATCAATGCCGGATTGCCGTGACATTCGCTTCGCGGCGCGGTGCCGATGCGGCTGCCCTGCGCATCATAGATGTCAAAAAGTTCTTCCATAACAGAAAATCATCCCCGGATGATCGCAAGCAATTCATCGCGTTTGGCTTCCATAAGCTCTTTGGTATCAGCTTCAACGATGAGCCGGAGCAGCGGTTCGGTATTGGAAGCGCGGATATTGAACCACCAGTCGGGATATTCGACCGAGATACCGTCCAGTTCAAACATATTGCCGTCGGTGTATTTCTGCTTGACAGCCGCGAGGACCGGAGCGACATCGGCGACTTTGGAATTGACTTCGCCGCTGGAGAAATATTTCCGCAGCGGAGAAATAAGAGTGTGAAGCGGAACACTTTTGGCACAGATGAGATTGGCAAGCATGATCATCGCCAAGCCTTGCGATTCGGCGGTAAAATTCTGCTTGAAGTAATAGTGTCCGGAAAGTTCTCCTGCGAACACCGCATCATTTTCCCGCATCTGCGCTTTGATAAAGGCGTGACCGACCCGGCTGCGGATCGCTTTGCCGCCGTTGGCTTCGATACATTCAGGAACCGCGCGGCTGCTGCGGAGATCGTACAAAATCGTCGCCGGTCCCCGCGAAAGGATATCCTGCGCGATCAACGCCGTAAAGAGATCCATCGGGATCACATTGCCCTGATCGTCGATAAAGCCGCAGCGGTCAGCATCACCGTCAAAGGCGGCACCGAAATCAGCTCCGGTCTCTTTGACTTTGGCGCAGATAGCTTCAAGCGTATCGAGTTTCAGCGGATTGGCTTCGTGATTGGGGAAGGTGCCGTCCAATTCATCATACAATGGAATGATGTCAAAGAGATCTCTGATACCGGCAATTTCGTAAAGTCCCATAGCGTTGGCATAATCGACGACGACTTTGAGTTTGTGGTCGAGTTTGGCAAATGAACGCAAATACGCACCGTATTCAGAAGCAATATTATAAGTTGAAAGCGTGCCGACTTTTTCAGAAGTTTTCCAGGAACGATTTTCAACTATCTTCTGGATATCCATAATGCCGGTCACGCCGGAAATTGGGATCGCCTCATTTTTACAGAGTTTGAAACCGTTCCATTCGCCGGGGTTGTGGCTGGCGGTGATCATAATGCTGCCGTCAGCTTTTAATGTACCGTTGGCAAAATAGCTCTGCGGCGTGGAACACAATCCGATATCGATAACATCGGCACCCTGATCCATAATGCCACGGCTCAAGCCGCGGAACAAATCAACTGAATGCGGGCGCATATCGCGGCCGATGACCACTTTTTCAGCTTTGGTGAATTCAACATAGGCTCTGCCGATGGCATACGCCATATCTTCGTTGAGTTCGGCGGGGTAGATGCCCCTGATATCGTACGCTTTGAAAATTCCTGACATAATCTGCTCCTCAAATAAACGATCATTTGCAAAAATTCCGCCGGAGTTTGCCACCCCGGCGGAATTGCCAAAAGTTCAGTTATTCAATTTAACTGAATACACGGGAAAATTCAACATACGGAATCGAATTTTCCCGGTAATTGATACTGTGCTTATTCGCCGCAGTGACCGTGGCAGCCGCAGGAGCAGCCGCCCTCTTCTTCATCATCGCCGCAGAACGCATCCATAATCTGTTCAACGATGCCTTCCGGGGTGAAGCCGAACTTGTCAGCGAGCACTTTGTACGGAGCGGAAGCACCGAAGTGATCCAGACCGATGGCGAGACCTTCCAGACCGGTGAAGCGTTCCCAGCCGAAGGTGCTGGCAGCTTCGATGGAAACTACCGGACCGTAGGGCAGGACGGATTCCTGATAATCATAATCCTGCTGGAGGAAGAGTTCCTGAGAGGGCATGGAGACCACGCGGACCTTGATATCCTTTTCGCGGAGGAGCTTGGCGCTTTCGATCGCGAGGTTGACTTCGGAACCGGTGGCGAGCAGGATGAGGTCGAATTCGTCCTGATCATCGACCACGAACGCACCCTTGGAAACATCGACTTTGGCAGCGGTTTCCGGAGCGTAGGGAGCCAGATCCTGACGGGTCATCAGCATAACGACCGGACCGTCGGCCTGCAGAGCAGTAGCCCACGCGGAAGCGACTTCGTTGGCGTTCGCCGGACGGATGACGGTGACGCCGGGGATGCTGCGGAGCATAGCGATCTGTTCAATGGGTTCGTGGGTGGGGCCGTCTTCACCGACGTAGAAGGAGTCATGAGTGAAGATGTAGATGACGTGGAGGTTCTGGATCGCCGCCAGACGGATGGCGGGTTTCAGATAGTCGGAGAAGACGAAGAAGGTCGAGCAGTAGGGGATACAGGTTCCATTCAGAGCCATACCGTTGGCGGCCAGACCCATAGCGAATTCGCGGACGCCGAAGTGGATGTTGCGGCCGGCGTAGTTGTCCGGACCGAATTCACCGCCGTCTTTGACGTTGCTCTTGGTGGAAGGAGCAAGGTCGGCGGCACCGCCGAAGAGCGCGGGAACCAGTTCCGCAGCCTTCTGAAGCACAACGCCGCTGCTGGCGCGGGAAGCGGTCGGTTTGTCAACGGGAGCGGCAGCGATGAGCTGGGCTTCGATGTCAGCCGGGATGCTCTGGTTGAGGTAGCTGGAGATCAGTTTGGCGCGGTCGGCATCGGCATCGAGGAATTCCTGATACTTTTTGTCCCAGGCGGCGGCTTCAGCTTTGAGTTCGGCAACGCGGTTGGCGCAGAAAGCTTTGACATCATCGGCAACGGTGAAGGGAGCCGCGGTGTAGTTCAGATTAGCGCGCAGAGCGGCGATCTCTTCGTCACCGAGCGGTTCGCCGTGGGCGCTGGATTTGCCCTGCTTGTTGGGAGCGCCGAAACCGATCTGGGTCTTACCGACGATGATGGTCGGACGGCCGTCGGATTCCATAGCTTCCGCAAGAGCGGCGTCAACTTTTTCGACATCGTTGGCATTGTCGCAACGGATCACGCGCCAGTTGTAAGCGGCGAAACGGGCGGCGACATCTTCGGTGAAGGCGATCGCGGTGTTGCCTTCGATGGAGATGTTGTTGTCATCGTAGAAGACGACGAGTTCGTCAAGTTTCAAGTGACCTGCCAGAGAAGCGGATTCGCTGGTGCAGCCTTCCATCATACAGCCGTCGCCGGAGATGATGAAGATCTTGTTGTTGTAGATACCGCTCTTATCCAGACCGGTGCGGGCGGCGAAGTGACGGTTGGCGATCGCCATACCGACGGCGGAGGAAAATCCGCTGCCAAGGGGTCCGGTGGTGACTTCAACACCGTCGGTGTGACCGAATTCAGGATGGCCCGGGGTCAAGCTGCCCCACTGACGGAAGCTCTTGAGTTCTTCCATATCCAGACCGTATTCGAACAAGTGCAGCAAGCTGTACAGCAGCATGGAGCCGTGTCCTGCGGAAAGGATGAAACGGTCACGGCCGAGCCAGTTGGGGTTGGCGGGGTTGTGACGGAGATACTTGCTCCACAAAACGGCTGCGTAATCGGCACAGCCCATAGGCATACCGGGGTGACCGGATTTGGCTTTCTGAATAGCTTCAGCGGAAAGAACGCGGATGGTATCCGCAGTCTTCTTGACCATTGCGACGTCAATCATGACATACTCCTTTACTTTTTTTTCGCCGCTGTCTGAACTTAACTGCCTTTTTTCAATAAAATCGGCAAAATTATCGTCAAACAACTGGCATTTTGTGACATTTTGAGTTACTTTATTTAAAGTAACACTATAATGCAGGAAAAACAAGTTTTTAAACAGAAAAATTTCATATAATGAGTGAACGTTTCATAACTTCGACCCTCAATCGGCGCGATACCGTCAAGGAAACCACCTTGCGCCCGCCCAGCTTTGACCAGTTTCCCGGACAGTTCCGGGTCAAAGAACAGCTGGAACTTTTTGTCCGCGCCGCCAAAGAACGCGACGAAGCTCTCGATCATATCCTGCTCTGCGGCCCCCCCGGACTCGGAAAAACCACCCTTGCCTACATCATCGCCAATGAACGCGGTACCAATCTTAAAAGTTCCAGTGGTCCCGCCATCGAAAAACCGGGCGATCTTGCAGGTCTCCTCACTTCGCTTGAACCGGGCGACGTCCTCTTTATCGACGAAATACACCGCCTGAGCGCCACAGTTGAAGAGTATCTTTACAGCGCTATGGAAGACTTTTTCATCGACATTATGCTCGAACAGGGTGCCGGTGCCAGATCTGTGCGGCTCAATGTCCCGCGCTTCACGCTCATCGGAGCCACCACCCGTCAGGGTATGATCTCCGCTCCGCTGCGTGCCCGTTTCGGACTCAATATGCGGTTGGATTATTATGATACTGAAAGCCTTGCAAAAATTCTCCGCCGTTCAGCCGATATCCTTGAAGTTGAACTCGATGCCGAAGGCGCCAGAGAAATAGCTTCCCGCTGCCGCGGAACCCCGCGTATCGCCAACAACCTTCTCCGACGCGCCAGGGATTATGCCCAGATCAAAGCTGACGGCATCATCACAGGTGAAGTCGCTGCCGCCGCACTCGAGATGCTTCAAATCGACCGCAACGGCTTGGATGAAATGGACTTGCGCATACTTGAAGTTATCGTAAACAACTTCCGCGGCGGCCCCGTCGGACTCAAAAATATCGCCGTTTCACTCGGTGAAGATGAAGATTCTCTGGAAGATGTCTACGAACCGTTTCTCATCCAGCAGGGCTATCTCACCCGCACCTCACGCGGCCGCGTAGCCACCCCAAAAGCCTGGGATAAACTCGGCATCTCCGGAAAAGCTTCTGAAAACGAACTTTTCTGAAAAAAAGTTTGTTATCCGGGGGAAGATGAAAACTTTTTTTCACGGGAAAAAAGATTTTCCCCTTCCCCCGGACCCCCATCCCTTTTCAAAAAAAGCGGAGCAGTTTTGCTCCCGTTAGTCGCAATTTGCAATCGCAAAATCCATAGTGTATATTAAAACAAGTGCCGTAAACCGGAGCTGATTTTGGTAAAGTAAATAAGGTTGTAAATAACCTGTAAGATTGTTTCAAATATCTTGAAAACAGTTTTCAGTTTACATACTCTTTTACGGTTTCTTTCAGAGTTCTTTACAACTTTGTTTTTTTATAACATTTGATGGTTGCAATGAGTTATGTATACTATTTACAGTATTGTGGTCCTATTACTATTAATTAAATATATACATATATACAATTAATAATAGAGTAGAGAGCCAAAGACCGGGATGGAATGTGAAAGCAAAGTCTGGTGGAGAAGCTGCCTCACGCGATATTGTC
>JAZOMB010000016.1:0-18615 GCA_045653515.1 Victivallaceae bacterium
AAAAATCTTCTTTTCCCGTGAAAAGAAGTTTGTCCCTTTCACCGCACTACATACATATTTAATATAAGGGGAATTTGAAATTGGATGATTTTTGCTGTCCGCGTTGTAGTGGACGACTGAAAAAGGATTTCTATTACGGAAAGATCTGTTACCGATGCACCAGATGCAATGGAATATCGGCTGCGGTTGCGATGATCCGTTCTCTTTCAAAGAGCCGGGATTTTGCCAATTATTTATGGCAGAAGGCGCTTAAAAGCAATTCAAGTTATCTTTATTGTCCGGTATGCCGGAAGCCGATGAGACAGATCGTTCAGAATATAACTGAAGAAGCGGCTCTGGAGCTTGATGTATGCTGCAGCTGTCAATCGGTCTGGTTTGATGCCGGAGAATTGGAAGCTGTACCGCGCAAGCTGCCGGAAGTAAAGTATGAACTTCCGCAGAAAGCGCGGGAGATATTGGCTTTGGAACAAGTAAAAAATATCAATGAACAGCACGAGATTGATGAAGAACCGGGAAATCCGTGGATGGTCATTCCGGCGTGTCTGGGATTTCCGGTTGAATTGAATGCTCCGAAATTGAATTCGCTGCCGATAATAACGTGGCTGATAGCGGCGACGTGTATTACAGTTTTTGCATATACATATAATGATTATGAAGCGATAAAGGATTTGGGATTCATACCGGCTGAACTGTTCAGAAACGGCGGATTGAATATTTTCAGTTCAGTTTTTCTTCACGGAAGCTTGGCGCATCTGGTCGGAAATTTGTATTTTCTGCTGATTTTCGGTGACAATGTGGAAGATCATCTGGGAAAGCTGCGTTATTTGGGTTTTCTATTTATGTCGCTGTTATTTTCTTTTATTACCTATTGGGTGCTGAATATTGATTCAAGAGTGCCGTGTATCGGAGCAAGCGGAATTATTTCAGGGGTGATCGCACTTTATGCGTTGCTGTTTCCGAAGGTCAGATTGAGTTTTCTTATCAGCAACAGATACAGTTACCGTATTGGATTGTATAAATGGGTGAGTATACCGGCGTGGTGTGCGTTTTTGATGTGGGTGATATTCCAGACGATTATGGCTTTTGCTGTTGAAAAAAGCAGTCAGGGCGGGGTAGCTTATACGGCTCATCTGGGCGGAGCATTTTTCGGACTGATTGCCGGAATAATCATGTTTCTGTGGAATAAGCGTAAAAAATAGGTGGAGATTGCTCAGGAGAAGGGAAAAACTTTTTTTCACGGGAAAAAAATCCGCCGCGATAGCGGCTGCCTCTCGCATATGGGCGTGTGGATGGTGTGAGGAGATGGTGTTAACTGGAGTACTGGAGTACCATGGGTCGGACAGGTCGGACGTGTCGGACAAGTCGGACGGGCGGGTTGGTATGCAGAGTGCCACTCGACAACAATAAAACCAGCTGGGTTTGCTCGCGCAAAAAACACCGCAGTCTGGAAAAAAACGCCGTCAGGCGGTCATAAGCCGCGACAGCGGCGCTATCATAAAAAAACTACCACTCGCCTGTCGGGCGTCCAGCCCGACGAAAGGCGCAACAGCCAGCGACCCCTATTCCGTCACCCACGTCATTTACAGTCGGCGGGATGATCGTGCGATGATGACAAAAAAAGAGCCGGGCGACGTGAACTTCCGTTCACGGGCTTCCCGGCTCTTTTGCAGTCAGCGCTCAGGGGGGCCCGCCGGCCCCTGATCGCGCTTTTAACACAAATCAGTAGTTAGTGGCTTCCAGTTCGAAGTAAGCCTTGGGATGGGCGCAGACGGGGCAGGCTTCGGGAGCGGCTTCACCGATGTAGATGTGACCGCAGTTGCGGCATTCCCAGCGGTTGGGAGCGACTTTGACGAAGACTTCGCCTTTTTTGACATTTTCGAGGAGCTTGAGATAGCGTTCTTCGTGACGTTTTTCGATTTCGGCGACGCGGCGGAAGTTGCGGGCGAGCGCGGTGAAACCTTCTTCGTCAGCGATATCGGCGAAGTTTTTGTACATATCGGTCCATTCTTCGTGTTCACCGGCGGCGGCGGCTTCGAGGTTGGCCATAGTGTCACCGATGCCGTTCAGGGCTTTGAACCAGAGTTTGGCGTGTTCTTTTTCGTTATTGGCGGTCTGTTCGAAGATCGCGGCGATCTGTTCGTAGCCTTCCTTGCGGGCGGCGGAGGCGAAGTAGGTGTATTTGTTACGGGCCTGGGATTCACCGGCGAAAGCATACCACAGATTCTGTTCAGTTTTGGTTCCTTTGAGATCAGCCATTTTTAATTCTCCTTAATTTATAGGTTTTGTAATCGATTTTTCTCTGTCAACAATGATAATATAGTATTCATTATCACTTTTGCAAATGAAAAATCAAAAAATTTTAAAAAAAAAACAAAAATTTTTGTTAAAAAGTTATCAGATTGCCGAGCATAGTCCTTTAAGATAGAATGTTTCCGGAACGGAAAGCAGCACCGGATGATCGGGAGACTGGGTGAATTTGCCGATGATACGGGCGTCGACATTGGCATCGAGTGCGGCGGAAGCGGTGATCTTCTGGAAGAGGTCGCTGTCCATAAGACCGGAACAGGAGAAGTTGAACATCACGCCGCCCGGGTTGAGAAGTTTGAAACCGAGTCTGGCGAGATCCTGATATCCGCGGCAGCCGCGCATAAGAGATTTCTGTGAATCGATAAGTTTTGGCGGGTCGAGGATGACGAGGTCGAATTTTTCTCCTGCACGTTCAAGTTCACGCAGAACAGTGAAGCCGTCACCGGCGCGATTTTCAAAGCGGTCGGTAAAGCCGTTGAGCAAAAGGTTTTTTTCAGCGGTTTTGAGTGCGGGAACAGAAGAGTCGACATTCAAAACAAATTCCGCGCCGGCAGAGAGAGCCGCACAGCTGAAGGCACCGGTGTAGGAGAATAAGTTCAGAATACGGCGGCCTTTGGCAAAGCGGCGCAAGGTGCGGCGCGCTTCACGCAGATCGAAGTAGAAGCCTGTTTTCTGACCTTTGCGCATATCGACGTGGTAACGCAGATCATCTTCGGTGATGATGAGAGAATCAGGAATGGGTGAACCTGCAAGGAGTTCACAGCGTTCGGGGAGACCTTCTTTGCGGCGGATGGCGGCATCGGAACGGTCGAAAACGCCGTCGATACCGTCAAGCTCCAAGAGAAGTCTGCCGATAAGTTCGCGGTGTTTTTCGGCGCCCGCACTTAAAAATTGAACACAGGCATAGCGTCCGTAACGGTCGACGATGATGCCTGGGAGTTCATCGGATTCCGAATAGATGAGACGGCAGCCGCCGTTTTCATCGTCGAGCTGCAAAGTTTTGCGCAAGGCGGCGGCGCGGGCGATGCGCTGACGGAAGAAGTTTTCGTCAATTGGTGTATCTGCATCAAAACTCCACACTCTGCCGCAGAGCTGCGATTTGGGCGACCACGCCGCAACTGCCAGAGCTTCGCCGGAACTGGAAAAAACCTTTACCGTATCGCCCGGAGAAACATTTTCAGGCATTTTGGCAACCGCACCTGAGTAGATCCACGGGTGGCGGCGCAGGAGAGATTTTTCCCGTCCGGGTTTGAGGATAAGAGAAGAGAGATCGCTCATTTTTTCAAACCTTTGATCTCGGAGATGAAGTCAGATGCCGCCTGAAATTGGCGGTAGACCGAAGCGAAGCGGACGAAAGCGACCTGATCGAGTTCGCGGAGTTCTTCCATAACGCGTTTGCCGATTTCAAGGCTGTCGACCTCTTTTTCAAAATCGCGCAAGAGTCCGGAGGTGATCTTGCCGACGATCAAGTCGATATCTTCGCCGGAAATATCGCGTTTGTAGCAGGCGTTGACGATACCGGCGCGGAGTTTATCGCGGTTGAATTCCTCTTTGCTGCCGTCGCGTTTGACGACTTTGAGTTCTTCGGGGATAACACTTTCAAAGGTGGAGAAACGCCGTCCGCACGCCAGACATTCGCGGCGGCGGCGGACACCAAGCCCGCTGCGGACGCTGCGGGAGTCGATCACTTTATCATTATCACAATCACATTGAGGACAACGCATTTATTGCTCCTGACGCAAAAATTCGATCAATGCCAAGGGGGAAACGACCATACCGTCGAATGCGGAATATTTTGAGAAGTTCTTTCCTGCATAATCCACGGCGCGGCAGAAGTCGTTCCAATCGCGGCGGCGGAGACCGCCGGTTTTTTGTGCGGTATGCTCATTGAGATTGATCGCGACGAGTACGGTGGATTTTCCGGCATTTTTCAATTCATTTTCTGCGCGGTCGATCAGCTGGGTGGGAACGTTGCCGTGGTTGATGACCATAACTTTGCCGAATTTGGCAAAATCGGAAACAGTACCGCAGCTCAATTCGCCGTTTTGAGCTTTGTCGTGGTAGAAGTCGGGGATGCCGATGGTCAGAGACGGAAGATTTTCAAATGCGGAAATCGCTTTGAGTTCAGAGAAGAACTGCTTCATAAGCATATCGTTGTCTTTGCCGATGCCGTAACGGCTGTCCGCCCAGGAGTAAAGCTGTCCGAAAGAGCGTTCAACGTGGTTGTCGGTGAAGTTGTGCGCTCCGGCAATGATGGTCACACCGGAGATTTTTTTCACATTTTCAGGGAGAGATGCGTTGAATTTGATGATCTTTTTAATGACATCACGGAGTGACGGATACTGGACAACAAACGGCCGGAGAAGATTGTTGGCGTGTATCTTGCGGTAGTAATCGCGCTGGAAGACAACTATTTCCGAGGGGATGGAACGTTTGCCGAGTTCAGCAATCACTCCGGACAAGTGTTCATCAAGTGCAGTTTCGCTGGTGATGTAGCAGTAGGCGCGGTTGAAACCGAGCTTGCTGATACGTTCAGCGACTTCTGCGGGGGTGTAGCGGTCGCGGAATGCTTCGGGGAAAACGCCGATACCGCGGGTTTTGAAGTTGGAAGTGATATCTTTGAATTGCTTTATCCTGGCGGAAGTCACAGCAGTTTCCGCCAGACGCGGCGGCGGATTTCCCGGGAAAACCGGGCGGGACGGAGTTGAACAGCCTGTCATAAAGCACAGCGCACAAACCGTCAGCAGAATTCCTGTTGAATGATGTTTTTTCATGTGTAAAACCTTATTTTACAAATTGATTTCCAAACCGTCAAAGCCGACGCCGATATCATGAGGATTGAAATATTCCTCCAGCTGGGTGTGGGTCATATGGCCGTTATGGGAGAAGTGGTTGACAAAATAGCGGGTGTTTTCATCAACTAACCCGAGTTCAGTAAGGCGCTGTTTGGTGTCGATGACATATTTTCCGCTCATGTGATTGCGCGGCTGATCTTTGCCGCAGCCGGTGCAATCGTTGAACACCAGTGAAAGTTTGACATTCATCTTCGCCAGATATTCCCAGTTTTCATCGCAGAAGAAACCTGTATCGTTGGCGATCATAAAATATTTGTCCTCCCAGCGGATGACGTAGACGAAAGGTTCTTCGGTGCCGATGGTGACCATATGATCGGCTTTGAGGGGATGGATGGTCATATCGACATCAGGCAGTTCGACAGGTTCAAAGGCGTTGAGTTTGTGATCTTTCATATTGAGACAGGAAAGATCGCCGTGAAATCCGACATTTTTTCCCCAGTTCCACGCGCTCAAGTTAAGTTTGCGCATCACCCCGGCACCGCCGTAGATGTGAAGCGTGTTGTCGGGATCGATTTTGGAAAAACTTGAACTCTTGCGGTAGTAGAACAACGTCGTATCAAAATGATCTTCGTGGCTGTGAGTGACAATGATATGGCGGAGCTTTTCACTGTGAAGGCCGAAACGGTACTCATTGCTTAAAGCATCCGGACCGAAATCGTTACGGACAAATTCACCCAGCTGGTAGCTGGTACGCATACGGAAATCTTTTCCGCCGTTTGCCCATGCCTGTTTACAGGTGTCGCAAACGCAGAAGATCGCCGGAATGCCTTCAGCCGCCGCGCTGCCCAGAACTGTTATCTTTTTATCACTCATATATTGCCTCATCTGATAAGAAGTTACGCGCGCAGAGCCTGATCGAGGTCAGCTTTGATATCTTCGACGTTTTCGATACCGACCGACAGACGGATCAGGTCGGGACTGACGCCGGCGGCGATGAGTTCGCTGTCGCTCAGCTGACGGTGGGTCATGCTAGCCGGATGCAGAACACCGGTGCGTACATCGGCGACGTGGACGACGATATTGGCAAGTTTCAGCGCGTTCATAGCGCGTTCACCGGCAGCTTTGCCGCCTTTGACGCCGAAGCACAGCACACCTGAAGCCATACCGTTGCGGAAATATTTCTGAACTTTGGCATATTCAGGGCTTTCCGGCAGACCGGGGTAGTTGACCCAGCTGACGTTGGGATGGGTTTTCAGGAATTTGGCAACTTCAAGAGCGTTCTGGCTGTGGCGTTCCATACGCAGCGGGAGAGTTTCGCAGCCGAGGTGAGAGAGGAAGGCATTGAGCGGTGCCTGCGGGATGCCGTAGTCGCGTACCAGCTGGACGCGGAGTTTGACCGAGAAGGGAGCGGCGGCAAAGTCGCGGGTGTAGACCACGCCGTGATAGCTTTCATCAGGTTCGGTGAATTCGGGGAACTTGCCGCTGGCCGCCCAGTCGAAACCGCCCTTTTCAACCACGATACCGCCGACGCTGGTGGCGTGTCCGTCAATGTATTTGGTGGTGGAGTGGGTGATGATGTCGGCGCCGAAATCGAAGGGGTTGCAGAGGAACGGGGTCGGGAAGGTGTTGTCGACGACCAGCGGAATGCCGTTGGCGTGAGCGGCTTTGGCATAGAGTTCGAAATCGGCGACGACCAGTGCCGGGTTGGCAAGGGATTCGATAAAGAGCGCTTTGGTGTTGGGGCGGATGGCGGCGCAGACTTCATCATATCCCTGTTCGGGGGTGACGGAGGTGATTTCGATACCCGCCTTTTTCAAGGTGTTGGTAAAGAGAGAAACGGTACCGCCGTACAAGCTGGAGAGCGCCAGCACGTGGTCGCCGCATCTGGCGATGTTGAGCAGGCTGTAAGCGTTGGCGGCCTGACCGCTGCTCAAAGCGACTGCCATAACACCCTTTTCCATAGCGGCGATCTTCTTTTCGAAGCAGTCGACAGTCGGGTTGGCGAGACGGGAATAGAAGAAGCCGCTTTTTTTCAGGTCAAAAAGATCAGCGACACTCTGGACGTCGTCATATTTATAAGTGGTGCTCTGAACCAGAGGGAGAATGCGGCTTTCGCCGTCTTTTGGTTCGTATCCTGCCTGAACGGCGAGAGTTTCAATTTTCCAGTTGTTGTCCATGATTTATCCTCCAAAAGTAAACAGTTTATTTTATATCAGTTATGCGTGTATTGAAGTTATGGGTGTTCAGACACGCTTCCATATCTTTGAATGTCTGGTCAAAGCGGGCGAATTCAGCTGTTTCGGCATCGCCTCTGCCGCTGACTGCATTGAGAAAATCCAGTACGGTGAAGCTTTCCGGCGGAACGGCGGGGAGAAATGCCAGCTCCTCTTTTTCATTGAGCGTACGGCAGATGATGCGTTTTTCCATCAGCTCCTCGATCTCGCGTTTGAGCATAGTTTCCGGCAGGTGCAGATCTTTGAAGAGTGATTTTTCCGACAACGCTCCCTGTCCGCTGACAAAGTGATTGAAGATCCGTGACATCACTGCCATCTGATGTTCGCGGCACAAGCGGATGGTGTACTCTTTTTCCTTGCCGTCTTCAAAGACGCCGCTTTCAAGATTCTGGCTGACAAAACTTATTTCAGCACCGAAAAGCACGATCTGCCACGACCAGTTCATCCATACCAGAAACAGCGGCAGCGCAGCAAAACCGCCGTAGAGACGGTTGTAGGAAAATACCTTTTTCTGCAGCAGCAAAAATCCATCCTGCAGCAGCAGAAATGCGACACCGGCAAACAATCCAGCCAGTAACGCGCTGGAAATATTCACCCTGGTATTGGGGGCGCACTTGTAGACCGCAGTAAAAATCAGACAGACCAGGATCACAGTCGAAAGCTTCGCCAGCAATGAAATTATCTGAAATTCGCCGCACAACGGCATATTTCCGGCAAATTTCTCCAGAAAACGGTTGACCATCATTCCGAGCGTACCTGTTATTATCAGGAGGAACGGCGTGAAAAGTGTAAGCGAAAGGCAGTTGGTAAGTTTGCGCCACCAGTTTCTGCCGCTGCGCAGTACCCATACGGCATTGAACGCCTGTTCGATATTGGTTATCAGCCAGAAGACCGTCCACAGCAACGCCGCCACACCGATACCGGCAACAACGCCGCCGGAAGCTTCAGCGAGGGTGCGTTCAGCGAATTGATAGATGTACTGGAACATCTCCTGATGATTCACCATACGGTCATCAATGATCTCGTGCAGGTGTTTTTCCAATGAAAATCCTTTGGCAATGCCGAACAGCAGCGCCGCCACCGGGACAATGGCAAACAACGTATAGTAGGTCAACAACACTGCACGCTGCGCATGACGGGCGGTGATATAGCGCCGTCCGGAGATCATCAGAACTTCAAAAATCCGTTTCAGCTGTTTTTTTAACATGATCCACCTCTTATGAAATCAGCGGTTTTCGAGCAGATAATTTACCAGTACAAGGTTGTTTTCAATGAAATCTCTGTTATCAAACGATTCTGCGCGGTGCCCGGGCAGGAAGATGATCTGTTTTCCGCCGTACAAATTGGTGCATTCAACGCACTGCGGATAAATACCCTCTTCGGTATTGGTTTCCATAAGCACGGTGATGGGCAATGTCTGTTCGCACTTGATGTAGATCTCGTCATTTTCAAGTGTGAAAGCTTTCAGTTTGCCGATCAGTTCGTGGCGGCTCTTGGCGGGGACAATGGTGAAATCGCGCACCGGATGGATGGAACGCTCAACATTGTCCGGGTCATTGGGGCGCACCCAGCGGAAACCGCAGATCTGCCGCCACCAGTCCCAATGCCAGAAGGCGGCAGAGGAGCCGTGAAGCATCAATATATTGCCGCCGCGTTCGACGTAGCGTTTGACCGCCGCTTCGGCATTGGCAGAGGCGTGCGGCTGACCGCAGGTGGTTCCGATCATATTGAGGATGAGCAGTTCGCAATCCTTTTCCCAGCTGCCCTCTTCCAGTATATCCCATTGATTTTCGGTGAAAACGGTACGGGACTTCAAATCGGCGGGGAACTGGTTGTAAAGATTGGCGCCGCAATGTTTTTCAAAATGTGAGTCTGCGAAAAAGTAGATCATTTCTGTATGTTCCTTATTTTACAACTCCGGAATTGGCGGCCTCTTCGTTTATTTTCTTGCGTTCTCTGATCGCCCGGAGTTTGCCGCCGCCGGATTTTTTTTCAGCAGATTTTTCTGCGAAAAACAGTTCAATATCGCCGTTGAATTTTTTTATACCATCGCAGATAATATCGATCTTATTTTTGATATCACCGCTTGTGCGGAGTTTATTGGCGGTATCGTAAATGATGTAACTCTTTCTGGGTTCAACAGAAAGTGCTTTTATGGCATACATCGAAGCTCCGCCGATGATGATAAACAGGATCAGAAAGAGAACGAATATCAGCGTGATAACAGCAGAAAACACACTTCTGCGGTAATGACGTTCCGCTTTGGTGAGTTTACCGCGTCTGGAAGTTGTTTCCGATGGGGCCGAGTGTTCTTTGTTTTCAGCAGTTGTCTCCGGAGCAGCCGGTTTTTCTCCCCGGGCTCCCGGATGAGTCTTCAGTTGGATAATATCGTCATCTTCCATAATTTGAACTCTCCCGGGTTAATTGTTGAAATCGGCTTGCGGAACGTAAATCGTTGGATCGGCAACTCCGGCTTCGTTGAAACCGCGGTGCCGCAGGAAACAGCTGTCGCACTTGCCGCAGGAACGACCATCGGCATCAGGATTGTAACAGCTGGTGGTCAAACTGTAATCGACGCCCAGACTCATACCGAGCTTGATGATCTCTGCTTTGGAAAGCTCCTGAAGCGGAGTGTGGATCGTCCACTGCCACTTCTCATCGACCGCGCAGGTTCCCAAACGGGCGGTTTCGGCGAAACTGCTGATGAACTGTTTGCGGCAGTCGGGATAGCCGGAGTAGTCAACGCTGTTGACGCCGATGAAAATATCGTGCGCACCGAGAACTTCACCCCAGGCGACCGCCAGCGAAAGAAAAACCATATTTCGCGCCGGGACATAGGTGATGGGGATGCCGCCATCGCTGTGGTCAGGTACATCAATGGCATTGTCGGTCAATGCTGAACCGCCCCACTGGCTCAAGTCAAGTTTGAAACATCTGAACTCCGCCGCGCCGAGCTGTCTGGCAACCGCTTCGGAAGCGGCGATCTCGCACTTGTGGCGCTGGCCGTAGTCAAAACTCAGCGCGTAACACTCGAAGCCTTCGGCGCGCGCTTTGGCAAGGCAGGTGGCGGAATCCAAGCCGCCGCTCAAAAGAACTATTGCCCTTTTCATTGTAAATTCAAACTCCCCTTTTATCACCCCAGATGACCTTGTGCATCTGGATCTGCATCCGCACCGGAACATCGCAATCGACCACCCATTCTGCCAGAGTTTCAGGTGTGATACGTCCCCAGACGGGAGAAAAGAGCAGATGCGGTGTTTTTTCGTTCAGGCGGTATTTTTTTATCACGTCGACGGCAAAATCAAAATCGCTGCGGTCAGATACCACGAACTTCACTTCATCGCGCGATGTGAGATATTGATATGCCTGATAACAATTTCTGTCTGCCATACCGGAAGCCGGAAGCTTGCAGTCAACGATCCGGCAGCAGCCCTGCGGCAGGACGGAAAAATCCAGACTGCCGTTGGTTTCAATAAGCACTTCTTTGCCCAGAGCGAGCAGTTTTTCTGCGAGGAGCGGGGTCTCTTTTTGGGTCAGAGGCTCCCCGCCTGTGATTTCAACGGTGCGGCATCCTGAAGCTTCAACTTCGGAAACGATACTATCCACGCTGCGCAAATTTCCGCCTTCCCAGGCGTATTCAGTATCGCAATATGTACAGCGCAGATTGCAGCCGGTCAGCCGTATAAAAAAACAGACTTTCCCGGCGTGGGTGGATTCTCCCTGCACACTCTTGAAAGTCTCTGTTATTTGAAGCATGATAAGTGATTTATTCTGAATAAATGATGCGGCTCGCAGAAGATTCAGCGATGCTGACGCGGGCGATTTTCATACCATCCTTGTTCAAACGTCCGGCGAGCTGACGGTAAATTGTCTGTGCCAGAACTTCACTGGTCGGGTTGATCTCCTGAAACTCCGGCAATTCGGAGAGGTTGCGGTGATCATATTTTCCGATGACATCATCGACAGCAGCTTTAAGCAATTTAAAATCCAGAGCAATACCGATGTCGTTGAGCTTGTCAGCGACGACGGTCACGGTAACGCCGTAGTTGTGTCCGTGCAGATTACGGCAGTCTCCTTCATATCCTTTGAGCTGATGGGCGGCGGCAAAAGAACGGTCAATTTCGATTTCAAACATTTTCTGCAACTCCGTCTGTTAAAGGAATCTATAAACTTAAAAGGCTCCGGGGAATATTGAATCAGGAGGGGTGGGTGGCCCTGATTCAGCACATTCCGCCGGAGCGTTCAATCATTAACGGTTGGCGCTTTCGAACTTCTTCATGAAGTCGACCAGCGCGACGATACCTTCAGCGGGCATCGCGTTGTAGATGCTGGCGCGGCATCCGCCGACCAGACGGTGACCCTTGAGCTGGGTGAGACCGGCGGCGGTGGCTTCGGAAACAAACTTGGCATCGAGTTCTTCGCTGGGGGTGCGGAAGACGACGTTCATACGGGAACGGTCGAGACCCTTGACCGGGCAGCTGAAGAATTCGCTGTCATCGAGGAAGTTGTACAGGATGGCAGCCTTTTCGTTGTTCATCTTTTCGACGCCTGCGAGACCGCCGTTTTCCTTGATCCAGTCGGTGACGAGAGCGAGGAGGTAGATGGCGAAAGTCGGCGGGGTGTTGAACATAGAGCCTTCGTCGATGTAGGTGGAGTAGCGGAGCATAGTCGGCACCTTGGAAACATCGGTACGGGCGGCGAGATCCTTGCGGAGGACGACCAGCGCGACACCGGCGGGGCCGAGGTTCTTCTGGGCACCGGCGTAGATCATACCGAACTTGGAAGCATCGAACTGACGGGACATAATATCGCTGGACATATCAGCGATGAGGGGGACACCGGCAGGGGCTTCGGGGAGGTTGTAGTACTGGGTACCGGCAATGGTGTTGTTGCTGGTGATGTGCATATAAGCGGCGCCCGGGGTGAGCTTCCAATCGCTCTGGGCGGGGATGTAAGCATATTTATCTTCGCGGCTGCTGGCGACGACATTGACATTGCCGAACATCTTGGCTTCTTTGATGGCCTTGTTGCTCCAGACGCCGGTATCGACGTAGTCGGCGGTACCGCCGTTGAGGAGGTTCATAGCGAGCATAGCGAACTGCATGCTGGCGCCGCCCTGGATGAAGAGGACAGCGTAGTCATCGGAAAGGTTCAGGATCTCACGGACATTGGCTTCGGCGCGGTCGATGACCGGCTGGAAGAATTTGCCGCGGTGTGAGAGTTCGAGGATACCGCTTCCACTGTTCTGATAGTTGATGAATTCAGCTTGAGCTTTGCGCATAACGGACTCCGGAAGCATAGCCGGACCTGCAGCGAAATTGTAAATCTTCATAACACTCTCTCCTTGGACTTTAAACGCACTTTGCGTTGTATATTGCTTGTCCATATAATATATACCTGTTTTCAGTGTTTTTCAAGCAGAAAAGTGATTTTTTTCACCCTGTGCAAAAATTGCCGGAAAAGGGCGCGTGGATGGTGTGAGGAGATGGTGTTAATTGGAGTACTGGAGTACCAGGGGTCGGACAGGTCGGACGTGTCGGACAAGTCTGACGGGCTGGTTGGTATGCCGAGTGCCAATCGACAACAATAAAACCAGTCGGATTGCCCGCGCAGAAAACACCGCAGACTGGAAAAAAGAAAAACTACCTCACGCCTGTTGCGCGTTCAGCGCAACGACAGGCGCAACAGCCAACGACGTCATTCTGCCACTCACGCCATTTCCAGTCGGCGGGATGATCGTGCGATGATGACGAAAAAAGAGCGGGGCGACGTGAACTCCCGTTCAGGTGCTTCCCCGCTCTTTTAAAGCCAGCGCTCAGGGGGGCCCGCCGCACATTGATTACGCTTACCACGCCATTCCCACCACAGCTTCGGCGGTGCGCATGCCATCGCAAGCGGCGGAGACGATGCCGCCGGCAAGGCCGCATCCTTCACCTGCGGGAAAGAATCCCGGCAGCAGCGGATTTTCCATAGTGATATTGTCGCGCAGGAGGCGTATTGGCGAAGATACCAGACTTTCGGCGCCGATGAATTTGCCGGATTTGGCAAAGCCCGGGATTTTGCGGTCAAATGCGGAAACGGCGGCTTTGAGCGCGGGAACGGCCTGCGGCAAAAGCAGTTGATCGAGCCGTGCGGGAACGATCCCGGTGTGGCAGGAGTGTTTTGTATTGGACAAGCCGGCTTTTCCGGCAACGAAAGCGGCGGCATCCTGTGCGGGGAAGGTGTAGTCTCTGCCGCCGTGTTCAAAGATGGTTCTTTCCAGAGCTTCGATGCGGGAAAAGAGTTCAGTTTCTGTGCCGAAATCTGCCGGATCCAAGGTGGTTATCAGACAGCTGTTGGCAAACATTCCACCGCGGTCAAAACAGCTCATACCGTTGGTGATACTGCGGTTTTCCCACGCGGTGGCATTGACGACCGTACCGCCGGGACACATACAGAACGAACTGACGTTGCCGACATTGGCGCGGGAAACGATATGGTATTCGGCGGCGCCGAGCGCGGCCGGGCGTTTGGGCAGATGGTACATAGCGCGGTCGATGATATCCTGCGGATTTTCGATGCGGCAGCCGGTTTGGAAAAATTTAAGTTCCCACGCGGCGTGTCTGCACACCTTTCTGACCAATTCCCTGCCGCCCAGACCCGGGGCGAAGATGACCAGCGGCGCTTCGATCGTCTCTCCGGAAGCAAGTTTCACTCCGCAGCAGCGGCCGGACTTTATCAGGAGATCATCGACATTGGCATTGAAGCGGAACGTGCCGCCTTTTCCGATGATTTTTTTCCGTAAATTGGCGCAGAGCTGCGGCAGGATATCGGAACCGATATGGGGGCGGCTCTGCCACAGAATTTCTGACGGCGCGCCGCATTGCACCCATAATTCTTTCAAAAATCTGCCGCGCCAGTCTTTGGTTCCGGTATAGAGTTTGCCGTCGGAAAAGGTTCCGGCGCCGCCTTCACCGATGAGGAGGTTGCTTTCGGGGTCAAGCTTGCGCGAAGTGAGAAATTTCTGATAATGTTCCAGACGGGTCTCCACCGCTTCGCCGCGGTCGAGTATCAACGGCTCACACCCGGCAAGCGCCAGTATGTAAGCCGCTGAAATCCCGGCAGGCCCGGTGCCGACCACTATCGGGTGGCGCAAAGCGGAGTTTTCCGGCAGCTGCGGAGTTGGAGCGTGCAATGCCGCAAGCAGTTCAGGATCGGCGGGAGCTGTTGAAGGCACAGGGGAAACGGTATGCACCAATAGTTTGAGGATAAGTTTCGGCGTACCGCGGCGGGAGTCGATGCTTGAAGAAATTATCTCCCAGGCGGCAATATTTTTTATGGATGTCCGCAGTTCGCGGGCGGCAAAGATGCCGAGCTCCTGCTGCCACGCGGCAGAGAGTTTCAGTGCGTTGAGGACAAGTTTTTCAATTATATAGTGCATAAGTATTACTTTCTGGGATGAAACTGACGGTGGACAGCCAGCAGGCGGTTTTTATTGACGTGGGTATAAATTTCCGTAGTGGAAATATTGCTGTGGCCGAGCATCTCCTGGATCGCGCGGAGATCGGCGCCGTTTTCCAGCAGGTGAGTGGCAAAGCTGTGCCGCAACATATGCGGATGGATCTCTTTATCGATTCCCGCAAGAAGGGCGGCTTCTTTGATGATCGCCCAGAGCCGTTCGCGGTCAAGCCGTTTTCCGGTGCGCGAAACAAACAGATACGGCGAAGAGGGATTTTTTTCAGTAAGCTCTCTTCTGGCAGTTGTGATGTAGCGGCGGAGCAGATTCAACACCCGCGGCGCGATGGGAACCAGCCGCTCTTTGGAGCCTTTGCCGATGACTCTGACCATGCCGGTTTCAAAATCGACATCGCCGAGTTTGAGATCGGCGGTCTCCGACACCCGCAGCCCGGAAGCGTACATCGTTTCCAGAATGGCGCGGTTGCGGAGCGTCAGCGCTTCGCCTGAACGGTCGGAAAAAGCGTGCAGCAGCCGTTCAGTTTCTTCAATGCTGAGCATATCCGGCAGTATCCGCCACAAACGCGGCGAATCCATCACCGCTGACGGATCGCTGGTCAACAGCTTTTCGCTGACCAGATAGCGGTAAAAAACCTTTATCGCCGCCAGTTCACGCGCCAATGTCGCCGCTTCCATACCGCGCCGCCGCCGGAAATCCAGAAAATCCAGCAGATCGTCCCGGCTGGCACTTCCCCAATCGTTGATATTGTTGTCCTGCAGATAATCGCCGAGCGTACAGAGGTCACTGCAGTAGGCATCGGCGGTGTTCTGACTCAAACCGCGTTCCACTTTCAGGTGGTCGATAAAATATTTAAGAAATCTTTCCATATAAAAGGTGATGAAAATCATTTGCATTTGTACAAAAGAGAATTTATATTTAATAACGGTTTTTTTCCAGTGCTTAAATAAAATTTTTTGAGGATTTTTTTTGAATATGTCAGACAACGCGGTATTTTTCGGAGCTCTGGGCAGCGGCAGCTCCGGGAACGCTTTCGTCATCGAGTATCAGGACGAGGCGATAATTATCGATCAGGGTTTTTCCCGCAAAGAGCTGCTCAAACGTATGGAGTGCGCCGGTTTCACGCCGGACAAGCTCTCATGCGCGCTGCTCACTCATGAACACAGCGACCATTGCCGCGGTTCGCGGGTCTTTTGCGATACGCTTTCTCTGCCGCTTTACACAACTGCCCGGACGGCGCGTTATCTTTCACTGCACGGGACGCTGCCAAAACAGGTGCGCGCTTTTGAAGCCGGAGCTGAGTTCACTCACGGCAGCTTCAATATCAAAAGCTTTTCCATTTCGCACGATGCCGTCGATCCTGTCGGGTTCCAGATCTCATGTGGCAATGTCCGCATCGGGATCGCCACCGATTTCGGCTACGCCCCCGAAAACATCCGCCGCGAACTGCGCGGATGCGATGTACTGGTGCTGGAAAGCAATTACGACCGCGAAATGCTGATGAATTCCAGCCGCAGTATCGAACTCAAACGGCGCATTTTCGGTATGCGCGGCCACCTCGGCAACACCGACAGCATCCAGCTGCTGCCGGACTTGATCGGTGACAACACCAAGCTTTTGCTTATGGCTCATATAAGCAGTGAATGCAATACCCATGAACTGGTCAGAAACAACTGCCTTTCACTTTTACAGCAGATGAATATCGCTGATAAACTTACATTGGAGATCCTGCATCAGGATCAACCGTCAACCCGGTTTATACTTCCGGTATCATAAGTAACAAATGGAGAAATAACTTATGAATAACGATTTGATAAAAATAAATTGTGTCAATTGCGGCGGTCGCTATGAAGTCAGCGAATTTCCGCCGTTTACCGATTTCCCCTGTCCGGATTGCGGTACACTTCTGCGGACACCGAAAAGATTCGGACGCTATTTTCTGGATATCGTATACAGCCAATGCTGGGTCGCAGACATCTACCGCGCCGCCGATCCCGCGCTTATGCGCAACGTGGCGATAAAAATTGCCCCGAAAAACGGCAAATTCGGCGATATGCAGGAGTTGTTCTGCAATGAAGCCAAACTGATCGCCCCCCTTGCCCACTCTGCCGTCGTGCCGATCTATGATTGCGGTGTTATTGACGATGAAGCATTTCTGGTTATGCAGTATATGGATGGCGGCGATCTCGGTCATCATATGAGAAAGCATACTCTCCCCGCTCCGGAAGTGCTGATGACCCATATCCAGAACGTCGCTGTCGGATTGCATTTTCTCTTTTTGAGCAGCAATATCGTCCACCACGACATCAGACCGGGCAATATCCTGCTTACTTCCGAAGGCGAAGCCAAGATCGGCAACTTTGACTTTGCCGACCGCCGCGAGATCGGTGATATCAACACTTTGTGTCCGTTGTGGTACAGCCCCGGATACGTCTCCCCGGAACGTTTGCAGCACGGCGGCGAAGACCATCGCGGCGATATTTTCAGTCTGGGCGTTACCATCTATGGACTCTTCGGCGGAAAACTGCCTTTCAACAGCACCGGAACTCCCGAAGAACTGTTCAACTCCCGCCAGCAGCCGCCGATTCCGCTGAAACAGCTCTGTCCGCTTATCACTGATGAAATTTCACAGCTGGTCGACGGTATGCTCGCATTCAATATGGAAGCGCGTCCGACCTACCCGGAGATCATCCGGACTCTGCATCTCTGATACCGCATCGGGAAATTGAGCTTTTATGGCAAACAATAACTATGTATGCACTTTGAGTGTTGAACAAATTTCTCAATTAAAAAGCCTGCTTGAAAACGGCAGCTGGGAAATTTCAAAGATACCGTATTCCGTATTTAAAGCCACCGGAAACCATACCACCGTCGTCGCTTATGAAAGCGGCAAACTCGTGGTGCAGGGACGCGGAACTGAAGAGTTTGTACTCTACACTCTGGAACCGGAAATTCTCCATACTTTCGATTTTCAGAGTTCTGAAACGTCTGCTTCCGCCCCCGCAGATCCGGCTTCGCTGGTAATCACTCCGCACGGCGGCATCGACGAAAGCGGCAAGGGAGATTTTTTCGGTCCGCTGGTCATCGCCGGGGTCTGTGTCGATCAGCAAAGCGGCAGCGAACTTGCCAAGCTCGGCGTCTGCGACTCCAAACTCATTCACAGCGATAAAAAAATCATCTCGCTTGCTGACTCCATCCGCTCGATTTGCGCCGGACATTACAGCAGTGTGACCCTGATGCCGGCAACCTACAACCGTCTCTATTCGCAAATCGGCAATTTGAACCGCCTTCTCGCCTGGGGACACGCCAGAATCATCGAAAATCTTCTGGAAACCACCCCCGACTGCCCCCGTATGCTTTCCGATAAATTCGGCAGCGAACACCTGATAAAAAATGCCCTTATGGAACGCGGACGGAAGATCATTCTTGAACAGGAGACCAAAGCCGAACGCGATATCGCCGTTGCCGCCGCCAGTATCCTCGCCCGTGACGGTTTTCTGCGCGGAATGCGCAAGCTCAACGAGCTTTGCCAATGTGAACTTCCCCGCGGTGCCGGGCCGCAAGTCAAAATCATCGGCTCTCAACTCATCGCAAACTCCGGAAGAGACATCCTCAACCAGTGTGCGAAGATGCATTTTAAGACGGCATCAGAAATCTGACGGGCGGCGGCGTCTCGCGGGCAATCTCTTGTCAAATCGTCGGTCGTCGGCTTCCGGCTTCATTACATTACGCCGTGACAAGCCGTTGAGTAAGTACACCTTGTCCCGGCGTAGCTTTAGCGAAGACGGATCCCTCGGTGTCGCCTTGATTTGACGTCGACCTTGCC
>JAZOMB010000017.1:0-43350 GCA_045653515.1 Victivallaceae bacterium
TCTGCTCCACCATCCTTCGCTAAAGCTACGGATGGCAAGCCGCAAGGATTGCTATCCGTAGATTTTTTTTGCTTGCAAAAACAAGCGAAGTGAAACGAAGCGTGCGAAGGATGCCCTCCATAGCACGAAGTGCGACGGAGGGCTATACGGCATTGAACGGGAGAAAACCATGTTCTACACTTACATTTTACGCAGTCTGTCTCATCCGGATCAACGTTATATCGGCAGTACATCCGACTTAAAATCCCGCCTTATCAAACATAATTCCGGAGAAGTTCCACACACCTCAAAATTCAAACCGTGGAAAATAGAAGCCTATTTTGCGTTTGAAACCAACGAAAAAGCTGTCGCATTTGAAGCTTATCTCAAAACCGGTTCCGGACACGCATTCGCCAAACGACACTTTTGATTTTTATAAAACACCTCATCCTGGTTGAAAACACTTGTAATAGACAATATATTACAATAAAACAGCAATATCGATCTCCACCTGACTTTTTATGACTTTTTAAAAACGATATCGGGGAATGAAGTTGAAAAGTTGGGAATATGTGATATTTTAGTACATCATTCGTTTTTTGGTTAATATTAAGTTTCAATCAACTCCGGTAATTTACCGGACAGCAGTGGCTCTGCCGCCCAAACATTTTATATTTGTGATCATGAAAATTGACGATATTGAAATCATTGCTCAACGCAATTTTGAAAAAGCATTGCTTGTCATTGAAAAAAGCGGCGTCCGCCAGGCTTGGGAAGCTGTCGGCGCTACGGTCAATCAAGTCGGTTCAATGGCGATGGGATTATTGATGAAACACCGGGATATAGATTTTCATATTTATACTGAAAAATTGGATATTGCCGAAAGTTTTAAGGTGATGCAGAAGATTTGTGTCAATCCCGCCGTCACCCGTATGGAGTACCGCAACCTTGCCGATACGGAAGAGGCCTGTCTGGAATTTCACGTCTGGTTTATGCTGGATAACGAAGAGTGGCAGCTCGATATGATCCAGATTTTGAAAGGTTCACAATTTGACGGATATTTTGAACACGTCGCCCAAAGGATAAAAGCGGCCCTGACTCCCGAAATCCGCCGCACCATTCTGGAGCTGAAATATCTCACCCCGGACGATGAACACATTATGGGCATTGAGTATTATCAGGCGGTGATTTCCGGCGGAGTACGCACCTGTCAGGAGTTTAAAGAGTGGCGGAAAGCTCATCCCGCCGACGGAATCATAACCTGGTGTCCGTAAAATTAATCTTTTCTTCAAAAAAATGGCGCTTGTTTTTTTGCCAAAATCGCATTATTTTATAAGAAAATCATTTTGAAAATGCGAGATTAGTATTATGAGTAATTATTTTGAAGCACAACCGCGATTTGCGGCATTGATACCGTTTTTTGTGTTTGTTGTTTTCTATGTGGGGCTTTCGGTCTGGGCGAATGATTTTTACAAGGTGCCGATGCCGGCAGCTTTCGCAGTTGCCTCGGCGGCGGCCTTTTTTCTCAACCGCAAAAGTCCGGTGGAAGAAAAGGTAAATGTTTATGCTTCCGGTATGGGTGAAACCAATATTATGCTTATGTGTCTGATATTTATTCTGGCGGGAGCATTTGCCGCTGTCGCCAAGGCGATGGGAGCAGTCGATGCCGCGGTACTTATCACCCGCAATCTGATCCCGGCGCGCTTTCTGCTGTCGGGGATATTTGTGGTTTCTGCGCTGATCTCGCTGGCAATCGGCACCAGCTGCGGCACGATCGCGGCGCTGACTCCGATCGCGGCAGGTCTGGTAACTCCGATGGGAGTGCGTCCGGAAGTGATGCTGGGCGCAGTTATCGGCGGAGCGATGTTCGGCGACAATCTTTCAATGATCTCCGACACGACCATTGCCGCCACCCGGACTCAAAATGTTCCGATGCGGGAAAAGTTTTATGCAAACTTCAAGATGGTCCTGCCGGCGGCAGCCGTGGCGGTCATTGTCTATATCCTGACCGGACAGAGCGAATACACCGGAAATGTATCAACTGCGGCAAACTGGAAACATATTATCCAGATCATTCCGTATGTTCTGGTGCTGATCCTGGCGCTGGCGGGTTTCAATGTGATACCCCTGCTCTTTTTCGGAGTGTTGTTTTCCTGCGTGCTCGGCATTATGACCGGAGCATTTGACATCTGGGGCGCGCTTGAAGCCTGCGGGAAAGGTACTCTGGGTATGTCAGAAACATTGATCGTGGCGATCCTTGCCGGAGGTCTTTTGAAATTGATCCGCTGGAATGGCGGCATCGCTTATCTTATGGAAAAAATCCGCAAACTCATCAGCTCCGGTTCCGGCTGTGAGATCGGAATATTTGTGCTGGTGGCGCTGGTGAATTTTTTCACCGCCAACAACACCGTTGCTATTGTCATCGCCGGCCCCATCGCCAAAGAATTGAGCGACCGTTACGATTGTGAACCCCGCCGGATCGCCAGTATTCTGGATACGGCATCCTGTTTCGTTCAAGGTTTGATCCCCTATGGTGCGCAGATGCTTATAGCTGTTGGCATCGCCCGGAGCTGCGGATTGAAAATTTCGACCCTCAGCTTGCTCGGCACCCAATACTATCAATGGCTGATGCTGCTTGCTCTGACGACCTCATTTGCCGTCAGACGGTACAAAAACAGATCACAAAAAAACTGATTTTTGACCGACTGCCGTCAGCGACCTCATTTTATTTGCAAAAGAAAAACTTTTTTGCAGATTATTTTTCAATAGTATTCTGTTCTTTGATTCTGCCGTCTTCCATTACATAGATGCGGTCAAAAACATCTATGGCACGGTGATCGTGAGTCACGACCAGAACGCCGGTGTTGTGTTCGTGGGCGACTTGTTTCAAAAGTTCCATTACTTTTCTGCCCATAACGCTGTCCAATGCGGCGGTGGGTTCATCGGCAAGCAGCAGTTCAGGAGTGTTTGCCAACGCCCTGGCGATCGCTACCCGCTGCTGCTGACCTCCTGAAAGTTCTTTGGGCATAAAGTTTTTCCGTGCAGACAAATCAAACTTTTCCAGAAGTTCTTCAGCTCTTCTTTTGGCAATTTTTCCGGAAACATCGTTGATTTCCATAGACAGCCGTACATTGTCAACTGCACTTAAAAACGGCAGCAGATTGGCTTTCTGAAAAACAAATCCGATGTGATTCCGGCGGAATGAACGGATATTGGTTTTGTAAGTGTTGTCAAAGACGGTTTCGCCGCCAATAATGATTTTTCCGGAATCGGGCTCCTGTATCAATCCCAAGCTGGTCAGCAGCGTGGATTTGCCTGCTCCTGACGGTCCGAGCAGAGCGGCGATCTCGCCTGCGTGCAAGGTCAAGGAGACATCATTCAAGGCGTGGACAACGGTGTTGCCTCTGCCGTAAGTCTTGCAAAGATTTTCAGCGATAAGTGCAATCTTTTTCACGACAAAACCTCCCCCGCATTGGTTCGCATTGCTTTGATTATACCCGCAATGCTGGCAAGTATGGATATGCCGGCGACGATTCCGAAAAGCAGCCACAAATCACTGGTTACCAGCACCACCCGGCGTGGAAAGTGCGGATATACCCATTGCCCGAAAAACCTTGCTATTCCGAATGCCAGAACACCGATGGCAAGCGACTGCTGCAGTATCAAACCGATAATAACGCTGTTTCGTGCGCCGATAAGTTTCAGCATAGCAATAGAGTGGAGTTTATCCAAAGTCAGAGTGTAAAGGATAAGCGTCATCACCACCGTGGAAACTGTAATCAGGATCGTGCGGAAAAGCAGAAGCTGTTTGCGGGAACGGGCAACGAAGCCGCTCAACATAATCTGCCGCTGTTCATGTGAAGTGTAAGCTGTTACATCGGGCAGAGTTTTGAGTTTTGCCATAACTTCTTCCACGCTGTAAGCCGGATTGACTTTGAGCAAAACAGCGCTTATCTGCTGATCCGGCAGAGCGGCAGGGCGCGTACTTTCGCTTGAAAGCGTTTCGCTATGATCGACAGATGTGTTGCCGTAAGAAGACTGATCGAACCGCCGCAACCGGGCATTGCGTTCATTGCGGATCGCTTCGGCAGGGGTATCAAACTGAATTGCAAGGGCATCGTTCAAAGACACAAATACCATTGCATCGCCGGCGGGGGAATTCATCCGGTCGGTGATGCCGACCACAGTAAAAGTATCTTTGCCAAGCTGTAAAGTTGTTCCCGGCGGAAGTTTTGCTGATTTATCGGCAAGCATTTCATAGTGCCCATTCTGCAACGCCCGACCTTGAATGATCGGCAGCCACGCACCGTTATCAGGCAATCCCTGCACGGTCAGACGCAGTACACGGTTTTGAAAATCCCGCTGAACGGTGTGAGAGACAAACGGTTCGGCTGAATCAACACCCTCAATCGCTTCCAGACGGTATTCCATTTGGCGCGGCAGTTTGGACACTTCGGCAAAAGGCCCTTTCGTGTTGCGTTGAACCACCCAGATATCTGCCCCCGATCGGTCAATTATCAGCGTAGCTTCCTGAATAAGTCCGCGGTAAATGCCGCCCATCCCCATTACCACCATCAGCAACAAGCTTATTCCGGCGGTAGTCAGGAGAAATCTGCCGAAGTTGTGTTTTATATCGCGGAAAGCCAGATTCATCATTTTTTGATTTTCCGATTGGTGTATTGCAAGTATTTCTGCGGCTGCATAACGATTTTTTCTTCCGCTTGCAGACCGGAAACGATTTCGACTTTATTCTGACTGCGGACACCCAACTTCACAGGGCGTTCAGTGATCTTGCCGTCAACGACCGCCAGCACAAAAGGCTGATTGTTTTTCCAGGAAACCAGATTGGAGGGAATATTTACGCAATTTTTCGGATCAGAAACCTTGATAAAAACTTCCAAACGCTGCCCCAAAGTCCAGTTGGGCGGCAATTTATCCAAAGCAATATCCACTTTGTATTCGCGGGTTTCACGGTCGGTTTCCCGCCACAAGCGGCAGATTTTTCCAGCAAAACGCTGTTGCGGCAAGGTGCGGAAAACTACGTCCACAGCAAGACCGTTTTTCAGATGAGCGATTTGAGTTTCATCCACCCAGACCGATGCCCAGATGGTGGAAGTATCCACTATATCCATAATAGAAACACCGGGATTGACTATCGCGCCCTGTTCGCGGTTGCGCCGGACAATGAGCGCATCAAACGGCGCAGTCAGACGCGTTTCAGATAATTTGGTTTTATAATAGGCGATTTGCGCCTGATGTTTGGCAAGAGTGGATTCAGCTTCGATGCGGCGTTTTTCGGCCTGCTCCGATTCGGCTTGAGCGACCAGCATATTCTGCCGGTTTTTATCATAAGTTGAGCGCGATTCCGCATTACTGGACAAAAGCTTTTCACTGCGTTGAAACATAGTGTCGGCATATTCCAGATTGGCCTTGGCTGACCGTATTTCGGCATCGATACGCTGCAACGCAGCCTGTGCAACAGTCAATTCAGCTTCGGCAACTTTTAACTGCTGGGCAATATCTTCAGAATCCATTTCTACCAGAAGTGTTCCGGCTTTGACCGCATCGCCCTGATCGGCATAAAGTTTACAGATCGCACCGGTTTCTCTGGGGCTGACGGCAAGGCGGGTTTTGCCTTCGAGCGTACCGGTTCCAAAAACGGTCTGCTGAATTGGTGAAGATTTCACTTCAAATGTCTGAATTTTTACCGGAGCAAGTTTCCAGAAATAGAAAGCGATTGCCGCAATAACGATAACAGCAAAAAGTTTGATGATAGTTTTTATGTGGCGTTTCATATAAATTCAATCCTTTTTTGAGTGACATTTACAATGACAGGAGCCGTTCTGCTTACAGCATTGCGGCGGTAAAGCCGGAGCGGCGGACAATGCGGAAAAGAATTGCGACAATGCTTCAATATTTTCCCTGATGACCTGATAATGCATATAGTAACTTTTCTTTTCACCGATGATGAGTCCGGCGTTTTTCAGAACTTTCAAATGTACCGATACAGTCGGCTCTGAAACAGCAAAATGCCGTGCCAGACTGCGGACACACATCCGTCTCTGCAGCAGAAGTTCGACCATCTGCAGTCGGACGGGGTGACTCATCGCTTTAAGTGCCTGTGATATTTCCATAACAGCCTCCTGCAGTATAATATATCACAAAAAATCCAATTAGCAAGTTGACTAATCAAATAAATAATGCGCTGTTCCCGTCAAAAAAAGCGAGGTATAGCTGCTCCAGACTTGTCCCGCCATAGCCTATGGCGACGGCGGATTGTCGCAGCAGAACCTCTTGAGAAGACGGATGACAACTTTGTTATCATTGATTAACTACCCATATTGGGAACAGAGCTATAAATAAAAAAAGCGGCAGTGTCGCGCCTGCCGCCAGATTAAGAAGTTGTACGGCGGGAAAATCATTTTGCCGACCGGGCGGCTTTTACGCATTGGCGGATGAAGTCACCTTTGGCTTGGGTGTAGCCGTCGCGGTCGTGCTTGAAGCGTTTCTGCAGCTCGATTTTAAGCTGGGCGTATTCCTGCGCCTTGTCCGGATTGTTTTTCAGATATTCACAGAAAATCAACTCATCCCAATCACCGCGATGACGGATGTGCAGATGAAAAACCTTTTCTGCAAAACCAAGCGGAGTATAACCTTTGCAAAGATCAAGCCGGTATTCCCCCACAACAGTTTCTGCTATGACAGTATAACCGCAAGTGACGGCGAGCTGCCGCACCGTTTCCGGTGATGTTCCAACGGCAACTTCCAACAGGATATCCACAGTCGGCTTGGCCAGCAACCCTTTTACAGCGGTACTGCCGATGTGGCTTATTCTGACCAGATGCGAGCCGAACTGCTTTGTCAGAAGCTCTTTTTCCACTTCATAATAACTTTGCCAATCGGGATTGTGTTCAGCAAGGATGATGGGGAAAAGCTGCCACAACTCTTCCAGAGTCATTTCGGACAAAGGTTTGCAGTTATGATATTTTTCCGTGGGAACGACGTCCCTGTTATAATCTGCCATTATAATTTTTCGCCCCACCAGTCCGGAAGCTGTTCACCGAGCTTGACCGTTTTAAGCGGTTCAAGCGACAAAAGTATTTCGATATCTTTGCTTTTTGCTCCCAACTGCATCATAAATTCGCGGCAGACTCCGCAAGGGGTACCATTGCTGCCGTCGGGCATAACGGCGACAACTTTAGTAATAACGCTTTCGCCGCAGGTAAGCATATTAGCAATGGCATTACGTTCGGCGCACATTCCCATTCCGCAGGCGGTGTCGATGCAGATCCCGGTGTAGATATTGCCCCTGTCGGTCAAAATCGCCGCACCGACAGAGCCTACCTCCATAAGCGGAGAAAGTTTGCGCTCGCATTGAACCGCTTTCGCCCGATCATAAAGAGTTTTCCAGATGTCAGTTTCCATATTGTTCCTTTTTTAAATGGCGGCGGTAGATGCGGGAGGTTTCGTTCCACGGATGATAACCGGTGCCGATGTATTCAAATTGATATTTTTCGTAGTAACCGATGTGATCGGTACAACAGTAAAGAGTTTCAAATCCGCAATCAAGAGCCGCTGAAGCGGAATATTCGATCAGTTGGCCGCTCAATCCCTGATGCCGGAATTTTTCATTAACAAAAAGAGCGCACAGCCATGGATAAAGATCCATCCGGCTGATAAAATCATTGGTGATCAAGCCGCAACCGCCCAGGACTTCATCGCGGTCAAGCATCAAAAACCATTGCGGCAAGGGAGCCGATGCAGTCAAAGCATTTGCCATACAGTCCTGATAAATTTCCGGTTTCCCCCAGAAATTGCTGAAACTGCTGCAGAAGAGTTTCAATTTTTCAGGATTATTCCGCAAAGAAATGATTTCAACTCCGGCGGAGTTCCTGACCGTAATATTTTCTTTCATAGTGTACCTCGCACATATAATATACTTTCAATTCAGCAAAATTCAATCCGCTCCGCCGCGCCGCTTCAGTAAGGCTGAAAAATAAAAAATGGCATTTTCAACAAAAAAGCACTTGCACAATTCAAAAATGGTGTTATATTATAAAACATACTCAATTATGGGGCAGTAGCTCAGTTGGCTAGAGCATCACACTGGCAGTGTGAGGGTCGAGAGTTCGAGTCTCTTCTGCTCCACCAGCCTTCAACAAGCCGTCAGTTTTACTGACGGCTTTTTTTACGGCTTGGCAAGCCATCCCGCGAACAGCGGGGGGATTGATAAGACGGAAAAACGGATGCAAAGCAGCCGTTGAAGGCTGTCCCGCCGTAATGAAATGAAGGCGGACAACTGCGTTTGGCATTGAGTTTGAGCGTAAAAAATTGCAAAGAGAAAAGTTGACGTTTGAGTTGCATAGCCACCACCAGAACCTTCTAATTGCCAAGGACTTGACTATAAAGTCCCTGGCATTTTTTCTTTTTATAGTGCTTACAGTTGCAGGCACTTACGGCTTTTATGCGGAAAGCAATAGACTGCTATTCTCAATACTCAACCATACCAGCAACGGCATTTTGCACCACTTTTCCGGCGAAAGTCTCTGAAACGCGCTGGACGCAAGTCCTTGGAATATTGTTGCTTATTATCAACGATTTACAAAAATCGGTATCCCAAGGACTTGGTGTAAAAAATAGACGGTGCAAAAGTTGGTTTTCCGCCACTCCTGCTCCGTCTTTCATTTTGCCAAAGGTAAGTCCTTGTTCTGGCATTTGGTAAAAAATCATCGTTCCCATTTGAAAATGCCTGCAAAAAATGGTATATTACCAAAATGATATTGCGATGGAGACAAATATGAATCTTGAACTGGAAAAAATAAATCTGCAGGGAATCGAATTTTTCCAGCAGAAAATGGTGGAATCGTTCCGCAGCGGAGTAATGGATCGTTTCGGCAATATTTATGCTGCCCCGATTCCGCCAGAAGATGATTTGTCGCAATCTTTGAAAAGGGCAAATACAGATCTTTGGGCAATCATACTTGATGGAGTACCTGCTGGAGCAACAGTCATCAGCAAAGATGCCGCAATGGGTAAGTATTCTCTTGATTTGCTATTTATATTTAAAGAGTTCATCAACAAGCGGATTGGATTCAAAGCATGGCAGCTCATTGAGTCAACTTATCCGGATGCAAAGATCTGGGAAACTCATACCCCCTATTTTGAGCGGCGCAACATTCACTTTTATGTAAATAAATGCGGTTTCAAGATAGTGGAATTTTTCAATGAATCCCACCGGGAAGAATATGACCTGACGGAAGAATTCAAAGACATAAATACTTCCGGTTTCTTCCGCTTTGAAAAAGTTATGCAAAAAGGAATGTAAAAAAGCGGCAGGATTGCTCTTGCCGCTCTCTGTTTTATCTGCCTTTTTGCTTGTTTTGCAGATTCTGGGGCATATTTAGAAGTCTGTCTATTCAATATTTCTGTTCCGGTAAATCAAATCTTCTCTTGAGGTAAAACCATGATTTTCCCAAAAGGCATTGCCGTCGGTATTACTTTCAAAAACAACCAGAGCAACTTTGTGTATTCCTTGTTTGTGCAGTGCAGATAATGCACTGTTCAGCAGTATGGAACCAACCTTTTGTCTCCGATAATCAGGAGCAACTGCCATATGATAAATATGCCCCCGCCTGCCATCATGTCCAGCCATAACAACACCGGCTATTTTTTTATTGGCTTCGGCGACAAAACAACAATCCGGATTCCGTTGCAGAAAACGCTCAATCCCATCACGAGAGTCATCCAAATTATTAAGCCCCATACCGGAACAGGATGACCAAAGATTAAAAACCGCTTCGTAATCGGAGATATTCATAATTCTGATGTTCATTGAATAATCCCTTTTGATTTATTTGAACTTTTCCATAGGGATGATGCCCTCTGCATCCGGCACGATCCCGTTTTTCGGAGCATACCCCATTTTTTCATAGAACTTTACAGCAGTTACGGAAGAGGGTATTTCTATGCGGTTTGCCCGCAAAAAGTATTCGTCCTGTTCCAGGGCTTGAATGATAGCTGTTCCAACACCCTGTCCAATAAACTCCGGCAGAATATAAATGGTCAGCAGAATACTTTCAGTCAAACTTCCCCAATAAGGTGCAATCGAACCGGTTCCGACAATTTCCTCCCCTGATACGGCAACATACATATGCGCATAATTCGCCTGACTTTTGATTTTCTCAAGCGTAAAACAGGCACAATATTCTTCAATCAATTCTGCCGGATAATCTTTGCCATTGACCTCCCTCAAGCCGCGATGAATAATATTTTGAACTGCTTGGACATCGGACTCAACAAAACGGCGGATGGTAATTTTTTCTTCCATAAGGCACCTCCTGCTTATAATATACCGTATTTTACGGTCAATTTCCATCTGTAAAATAAAAAAAGCGGCAGGATTGCTCTTGCCGCTTTCTGTTTTATCTGCCTTTCTTGGCAATTTTCTTTTTATAGAGCTTACAGTTGCAGACACTTACGGCTTTTCAGCGGAGAGCAGGAGACTGCTGTTCTCAACGCTGAACCATACCAGCAACAGCATTTTGCAGAAAATCTGCAACATTCAGTTGTAAACACCTGCGGAGGGTGTTATATTACCCGGCAGTATGCAATAGTAATATCGATTT
The DNA here is from genome assembly GCA_045653515.1 of Victivallaceae bacterium. GTDB lineage: Bacteria > Verrucomicrobiota > Lentisphaeria > Victivallales > Victivallaceae > UBA1784. The sequence continues at coordinate 10,605 of JAZOMB010000017.1, forward strand.
ACGGACAAACAATGGATATTAAAAATATAAAAGCTGATCCATGGCTGATGACTGCCGAAGCCTGTGCCATATACTCTCAATGTATGTTCAAGGCAACGCTTGAGGAATATCAACAGGAGATCGGGGGAATTGCCGCAAAACATGAGTGTTCCATATTTGCCTGCCGCCATAATGGACAATTTGCCGGAATCATCACGCTTGAAAAAATTTCAGAGGATACTGCTGAAATCATAGGCATCGCCGTAAAAAAAGAGTTTCAACGCTGCGGCATCGGTAAATTTTTGGTTAGTTTCGCAACGCAGACCTTACCTGTAAATTTTCTCACCGCAGAAACCGATGATGATTCAGCTGGCTTTTACAGCCGTACCGGCTTTGGGGTAACTGAGTTTATCCGTCATTTTCCCGACGGCGATGTTACCCGTTATAATTGCGTACTTGATGTAAAAACATTATAAGTCCTTATCTTTTATTTTTTTTGCCTGCCGGAACAACCGCAGTGAAACAGAGCGCTGGTGTCCGGGCAAACGGGCAGCTTATCCGAAAGAAAATTCGGTTGCCGAACTTCTGATTTTCAGCAGAAAATTCCTTCCCCATACTTGCAAACTTTTACCTGAAATGATATATTAATTTCAGTCGGCTGATCCGGGCCGGAAGAAATAAAAATGTACAAAGAGGGCAAAAACGATGAGTAAAGAAAATGTACAGAAGTTTTATGAACTCCTGATGAATGATACGGCAGCTGCCGATGAATTGAAAAATATTGCCAGTGCGGAGGATATTGCGGAACCGGGAAAAGCGTCAGCGCTGGTTGTTGATTTTGCCGCGGAAAAAGGCTTTGAATTCACCGCCGCCGAACTCGCTCAATTTGAGCAGGAAATTCTGCAGGAACTTTCTCCGGATGAACTTGAAAAAATCACCGCCGCCGGCGCAGGCGGATTTTGCCTTTTAGTCGGCTGGGGGTGGAACGAAGGTTACGGCGCAGGATGGACAAAATGCAGTATTATCGGCGGCGGACTCGGTATAACATGGGGTGATTGTAATGAGCCGGGCAATGAAGATGCCGGACTGTTCGCCAAAAAGGTGGTTAAAGCCATCTCTTCGATCGGCGGAGCAGCAGTACAGAAATAAAACGGCTTAAGATAGTTTTGTCCGGTTGGCAGAATAAGAAAATCAGAGAAATAGGTTTTATGGAGGATAAGATACAGGAAATTTACAACCGTTTGACCAACGATCAGGCTTTTGCTGAAGAACTGAAAAAGTTCGTGGAAGCGAGAAATATCACTACTCCTGACGATGAGGTCGAGTCGTTGCTGGAGTTTGCCAAAGTCCAAGGTTACGATGTCACTCTTGACGATCTGAAAGAGTTCGCGGAAAAACAGTGTCAGGCGTTGACCGAGGAGGAGTTGGAGTTGATCAATGCTGCCGGAGCTGGCGGAGCTTGTTTTTTAATCGGTGCAGGCTGGGGACGTGGCAAAGGCGCAGAAAACGGTCCCACGACCCATTGCTATGTTATCGGTGTCGGCGTAGGTGTAACCTGGCAAGAAGCCGAAGACACCAGTCGCTGTCTGGCTTTGTGGCGTAATGGTGCGATTGTTAACACATACAATGAAAAACTTGGTAAAGACTCCTCGCAAACGAAGTGAGTTTTGAGAAAAACAATACTACAAGCAATATATCCATTGAATATGAGCAAAGAAAATGTAAAGAAGTTTTATGAGCTGCTTACACAGGATGCCGCAGTTGCGGAGAAGTTGAAAAAAGCCGTTGAAGGCATTGATTCCGCGGAAAAAGCAACTGCCGCTGTTATTGAATTCGGCAAGGCGGAAGGTTTTGTCTTTTCCGCTGAAGACATTGCTGAATTTGAGCAGGTCTATCAGAAAGAATTGACTTCTGAAGAATTGGAGAATATCGTTGGCGGAGCCTGGGGCGCCTGCCTGCTTATCGGTGTCGGCGATGGCAATGCCGGCGGCGAGTGGGGAGTAAGTCTGTGCAAATATGTGGGTGTGGGACTCGGATATTCCGACAGTGATTATAAGTCGGAAAAAAATCCTGCCTGGACCAGCAGACAAAATCAATCGCCCCTGCGGATGAAACTGCACTCCGGAACAAAAGTTTTTTCAAAGTAAAAAATATGACAGAAAAATATTTTCGTCTTTCCGGACAATTTGCAGTGCGCGGCTGGCGCGATCTGCAATACACTTTGCAGCATCAACCAAGCGGCAGAGTTTTCTATTTGCCGAAATCTGCCGCCGATGCAGTCTTTCTGGCGTTCAACGGAATTCCGGTAAATTCTCCGGCAATGCTGCCATTGCACCGTCAGGTTTTGACCGCTCTGGTTGAAAACGGCTTGGGTGTTTTCAGTGCGGAGTTTTCTGCTCCGGAAGAGTTTCAGAAATACCGCAAAGCCGAATGCAACTGTACGCAGTCCATCCACTGGTCGATCACCGGCAGATGCAATCTGCAATGCCGCCATTGCTATCTGGATGCTCCGGATGCACTTTACGGCGAAATGGAGCTTGAGCAATGTATCAGAATAATGGATCAGATGGTTGAAGCCAATATCTGCTGTGTATCTCTTACCGGCGGCGAACCGCTGGTGCGCCCGGATTGGGAACAATTCATTACCGCCTTACAGGAACGCCGCTTGCATATTGAAGCCATTTACACCAATGGTTTGCTGGTAACGGAAAAGTGGATCGAAAAATTTCAGACGTTATACCCGCACAAAGTGCTTTTCTCCCTGAGCTTCGACGGTATCGGCTGTCACGATTGGCTCCGCGGCAGAACCGGAGTGGAACAGAGAACCATAGAAGCGATAAAATCGCTGACGGCGTATGATTATCCTGTTGAAATAGAAACGCCCATTTTCAAAGATAATCTTGATATGCTTCCCGCCACCTGCGAACTTATGGCTGAACTGGGGATATGCAACTGGAAACTATCACCCATGATCGAAAGCAGAGCATGGGCGAAATACAGCGTTGAACACACCGCTTCGACCGATGAAATAATAGCTTCTTCCGTCGCTCTGCTGGAAAAATTTGAACAGTTGAAGAGACCATTCAATTTGCAGATCGCCCACTATTATTTGTATGAAAAAAATCAAAACAAAGCGTCTGCGCCCGCATTTTCAGGAAAAAACAGCGAAAAAGCGCTGAAAATGCCGCTTTGCAGCTGTATGCGCCAGCATCCTTATCTGCTTCCGGACGGAACATTGATGCCCTGTATGCCGCTGGCAAACTGCGGGCTCGACGGCGAAATGCCGAATCTGCTTGAAAAACCGCTGACGGAGGTTTTACAGCCTGGATCGGCTCTTTATGCCTTATCGGATATGCGTTTGGAAGAATTTCTGAAAAATCACGCTGAAACGTGCGGCAAATGCGAATATAAGTTCACCTGCAAAGGCGGATGCCGCGCCTGTGCCAAACAATGCGGGGATCTTTACGGTACAGATACCCGGATGTGTCAATATTTCAAATCCGGACACTTCCGCCATTTTGAAAAGTTTTTGCAGTAAAATGAAGCCTCTGATGCCGTCAGAAACAACCGTTTTTGAAATGCGGACAAAAAAATTTCCCCAATATTCGCAACTGTTTTATTTTTACCGTTCACCGCTTGAAAAAAGTGATTTCAAAAGTATATTATACAAGATGAATTTTACACACCATATACGGCACTTTATTTGCGAAGTTTGTTCGGGAGTATGCAATGACAAATAAGATCAGCTTTTCAGAAAAAGCATTAAAGAACCTGGGCAATAATATCGGGGAGCAAACCCTGCGCAGTGAAAAAAATTTCTGGAACTTTTTTCTGTTGTCCGCAGTAACGATCCTTTTTGCGGCTCTTTTGCTTTGGGGATTTTGCGGACGGATAAGTGAAAATGTTTCCGGCACCGGCATCACGCTGCTCAATAACGGATATCATCAGATAATCGCTCACGGTACCGGAACTTTGAGCCACCTCAATATCAATATCGGTACCAGCGTCACCCCCGGACAATCGGTCGGTCAGATCCACAATCCGGAACTTTTTTTTCAATATCACAAAATTGGGTAATGAATACAACGCCCTGATTTCGGAAATGGAGATCCTCCGTTCCGGGATCGAAAAGCTCACCGCCGGTAAAATAAGTTCCGAAAAGAAACGGCAGGCAATGCTTGCAAACTTGACCGAATTGCAGCAGCAGAGCCGGCAGAGAGCCAAAGAGATCGCCGAAATACACACCTCGCTGCGGCAAAGCGGTGCCGTTTCCAAAATAACCTATTTTCAAGCTCTGGACAACCGCACCCAGTCCGAAATCAGTTTTGCCAATACCATTTTTGAATCGCTTGCCAATGATTTGAGCAGTGAAGAGACTTTGTGGCAGCATCAGCGCCAGCTCCTTGAAATGCAGCAGACATTGTCGCAGAAAAAACGGGAACTCGATCTGGCGATGCGGCTGTTTCAGGAAAGCAACTGGATCACCGCCAATCATCAGGGCAAAGTTACGGAAATTTTCAAAAGGGAGGGTTCTTTTGTGCAAAACGGCGAACCGGTGGCGCTCTTGAGTTCAGATCCGGCGGACGGCATCTATATTGCGGCATTTATCCCTGCGATGCAAAGCAGAGAAATTAAGTGCGGTATGAGCGTATTTTTCTCTCCGGCGATCGCGCCCTCCAACCGCTATGGATATATCAAAGGAGTCGTCCGTGAGGTGAGTCTCACGCCGAGCGATCCGAATGCCATCCAGTCCGAATTGGCAAACGAATCTCTGACCAGGCAAATTTCAGCGCAGGGTGCGGTCATCCGTGCCGTAATTGAGCTGCTTCCCGACTCCGCCACTCACTCCGGTTTTGCCTGGACAACCAAGCGCGGCTACCCCGGGAAAATAACCAACGGCATCGTGGGTGATGTCATCATCAACACCGGCAAAAGGTCTCCGGCATCCTATATCCTGCCTGCGCTGAAAGACTTCTTCAATTTCAAAAACACCGGTTCATTGGAGTAAACGTGAAAAATCTGTTTTCAAACCGGAAAAAAACTCCCACTGTTCTGCAAATGGAAGTGACCGAGTGCGGAGCGGCATCGCTGGGAATGATCCTCGCGTATTACGGAAAATATGTTCCGCTGGAACAGCTCCGCAGCGATTGCGGAGTTTCCAGAAACGGCAGCAAAGCAAGTCTCATTGTCAAAGCCGCCCAATCCTACGGTTTGGAAGCCAAAGGTTTCAGGGTACTCACCGATCAGCTGGACAACTTTGATGCTCCGATGATATTATTCTGGAATTTCAACCATTTTCTGGTCTACGAAGGCCGCTCCCGCAATAAAAAATACTATTATCTCAACGATCCGGCAACCGACTCACTGACCGTTGACCGGGAAACTTTTGAACGCTCCTACACAGGTGTCGCGCTGACCTCTTCTCCGGGGGATAATTTCAAAAAGGGCGGCAGTAAATTCAGCATTCTGCAAGCATTGCGCCCGATGCTCCGCGGTATGAAAGATACAATGGGGATCATCATCTGGGGCGGACTGCTGCTGGTTTTACCGGGGATCCTGATCCCCGGTATGATGCAGTTTTTTGTCGATCAGGTGCTGCCCGGCAAAACCGGACTGCTGATCCCGCTTCTGGGATTGTTTGTGATAACGCTGCTGCTTCAGGCTCTTTTGAACGGTATCGTTTCGTACGCCTTGAACAGGGGGAAACTCCAGCAGGCGGTCAATAAGACTTTGGGGATGCTGAACTATTTATTCACGCTTCCGACGGAGTTCTTTTCTCTGCGTTCCAGCGGTGATTTGCAGAGCCGTGTCTTGCTCAACAGCACGGTGGCTAATTCCGCATTCGGAACCATTGCCGATAATATCGTAAAACTTTTTACTGCGCTGTTTTTTCTGCTGCTGATGTTCCAATACAGCTGGCTGCTGTCCTGTTTTGCGGTCGCTTTTCTGCTGTTGGATCTCGTGTTCCTGCATATCGCCGCCCGCAGGAAACAGATACTCCATCTGAGCTTGAATATGTTGAATACCAAGATGCTCTCTTCGATCATAAACGGTATTGATATGATGGAAAACATCCGGGCATCCGGCAGAGAAAATGCGATGTTTCAGCAATGGACGGGAACGCTGGCGGAAACTTCACGGAAAAATCTTGAAGCTCAGGTCAGAGCGGCTTACTTCAATATCCCGCCGGCATTTTTCAATCTGCTGGGCAATGTCCTGACTCTTTGCGCGGGAGCGAAACTGGTAATGGACGGCACTCTTACATTGGGCGGATTGTTTGCCTTTCAAACCCTGACCGCCGGTTTTGCCGCCCCGGTCACGGCGCTTTTGCAGCAGAATGCCGAACTGCAGACTTTGCGGGCGGGAGTGGAACGCATTCACGATGTGTATAATTTTGAACCGGAAAAACGCTTTGCCGGAGTTTCCGACGGTACCGGAAAAATCTGCGGAGAACTGGAATTTGAAATGCGTGATATAACTTTCGGTTACAGCAAATTTGAAGAGCCGCTGATCAAAGATTTTTCGCTGAAGATCCCCCCCGGCAAGCGGGTGGCTCTGGTTGGACATTCAGGATCGGGCAAAAGCACCATATCGAAACTTGCCAACGGGACATTGAATCCGTGGAGCGGCGAGATCCTCCTGAATGGTAAATCATTGGATCATTATACTAAAGAGGAGTATTACAGCCTGATCGCGACCGTGGATCAGAATATTATGCTTTTTTCCGGTTCGGTCGGCGATAATCTCACCCTGTTTGCGCCGCTTTATGATGCGGGAGTACTGCAAAAGGCCGCCCGCGATGCCGCCATCGAAGAAGAACTTTCCGCCAGGGACGATATGCTCAAGCTGACCGTGGATGAAAATGGCAGAAACTTCTCAGGCGGTCAATGCCAGCGTTTGGAAATCGCGCGGGCGCTGGCACAGCAGACTCCGATGCTGATCCTGGATGAAGCGACCAGGGCGCTCGATCCGGTGACGGAGAAACAAATCGATTCCGCCATCCGCCAACGCAAAGTAAGCTGTATGATCATCGCCCATCGCTTGAGTACGGTGCGTGATTGCGATGAGATAATCGTGCTGGAAAACGGCGTTGCAGTCGAACGCGGCTCACATCAGGAGCTTATGCAGTTAAATGGAGCTTATGCCCGGATGATGAATATGGAACAAGGCGGTGTATCATGCTGAATAAAAATGACCTGTTGAAAAAGAACCGCACCTTGACCCGGGAAGCGCTGCAAAGAAAGATCGACCTTCTGGGCAGTTATGCCGGACTTGCCATCGAAAACAGTAAGATTGAAAAAGCTCCCGACTGCGATCCGTTGTATGCGGCATTGCAGATCATTGCCGGAGAATACCGTCTGCAATGGAAAGATTCCGACCGTATTTTGAGCGATAACAGCAATTTACCGTGGGCAGAGCGGCTGGAACTTGCGGTCAGAAAGAACAACTGGCGGATGCGGCAGATCGACCTTCCGGAAGAGTTTTACCGCGAACACGCCCGGCCGCTTCTGGCATATGTCAACAACGAACCGGCAGTACTTTATCTCAATGGCCGCAACAGTTATTTTATTTCCGCAGAAGATCCGGGCAGAAAACAGCCGGTCAACCGGAAAAATGCCGCGTGCATTGACCGGAAAGCATATCTTTTCTATGAAACGTTTCCGCAGGAGCCGGGCAATCTGCGGGAAATGCTTGAATTCATCTTCCGATCCGCCCGGCCGCTGATGACCGGAGTCGTGCTGGCAGGTTTGGCAAGTGCGTTGCTCGGTATGGCGATCCCGCTTACCACCCGGTATATCACCGGCAAACTTATTCCCTCCGGGCTGCATGGTGAGCTGATGCAAATATCGCTGCTGCTGCTTGCGTTGACGGTGGTGGAAATGCTGTTGAAAATGGTTCCTCAACTGCTGCTGCTGTTCTTTTCCTCCCGACGCTATGAACGGTTCCAGGCGGCGATTTACGACCACATACTGCGGATACCGCTTAAAATATTCCGGCAGTACGATGCCGGGGAAATGACCTCAAGAATATTGGCGGCAAATCAGATACAGAACACCATTGTAACCGTGGTCAATGGTCAGTTGAGCAGTGCGCTTTTCACCGTGGCGAGTCTGGTTATGATGTTCTGTTATGATACGACTCTGGCGTGGTGGGGGGTGATTTTGGCGGCATTATACGGTGCAGTATTTTTTCTGTTTGCCCGGCGCAATCTTGCACCGCTGAAATGCGCTGCAGAAGCTCAAGGCAGAATAAACGGTTTTCTCCGGCAGTTTTTCCGCGGGATGAATAAAGTCCGTTACGCGGGCGCCGAACAGCAGATGCTCAACCGCTTTATGAATGATTTCTCTGAAATGGAAAAAGCCCATCATCAGGCATCCTCGTTTGAAATCCAGCAGCAGATATTCAGCAGTTGTTTTTCAATGCTGATATCGGTCGTATTTTATGCGCTTGCCGGAGGATTTCTGGATAAAAATCTGCCGCTGCCGCTCTTTTTGGCATTTATGGCGGCATTTCACAGCTTCAAAGGAGGATTGCTCGATTTCAGCGCCTCGATCTGGACATTGCTGGCGGTTAAAGCGGAAGTTGACCGCATTATGCCGATCCTGCAGGAAAAACCGGAAGACACCTGCGACCGTAATGATGCAGGAGTTTTGAACGGCAAAGTGGAAGTTTCTCATCTGAAGTTCCGCTACACCCAGGATTCGCCGTGGATACTGGATGATGTATCGTTGAAAGCTGAACCGGGAGAATTCATCGCCATCGCCGGAACCTCCGGAGCGGGAAAAAGCACCCTTTTCCGCATTCTGCTGGGTTTTGAAAATCCGGACAGCGGCGCAGTATACTATTCCGACAAAGATTTCGCCAATCTTGAACGCACCGGCATCCGCCGTCAGCTGGGAGTTATTATGCAGAACAGCCGTGTCATCCCCGGTTCCATATTGGAAAACATCGTACAGGGGACAAACGCTTCGGTCGATGAAGCATGGGCGGCGCTTGAGGCCGCAGATTTTGCCGATGAAGTCAGAAAAATGCCGATGAATATACACACGATCGTCACACCGGAAACAGTTTCCGGCGGACAGCAGCAGCGGATATTGATCGCCAGAGCATTGGTCGGCAATCCCAAAATAATATTGATGGATGAATCGACCAGCGCGCTGGACAATATTTCACAGGAAAAAATCACCGGAAAACTCCGGGAACTTGCCGTCACACGGATCGTGATCGCCCACCGTTTGAGTACGATCGCCGATGCCGACCGTATTTATGTACTGGACAAGGGAAAAATCGTCCAAAGCGGTACTTATGAAACATTATCTGCCGAAGAGGGAGTTTTCAAAGATTTGATCGAACGGCAGACAACCGGAAAGGAACGCCAATTATGATAAAAAATATTGTTATTGCACTGTTGACGTTGGCATTGGCAGGATTTATACTGACTCATCTCGGAGTCTTTGAAAGCATTGATCCTGCCGGACGCGATGAGCGCAGTCAACATTCTGAAAAACGAACTGAAACTGTCAGGAAAACGCAAAAACTGCTTATCGGTTCGGTTTACAGCAGTAAAGATATTCCCGCTGCCGAAGCGGTAAAAGGAGCGGCGCTTGCCGCTGAAATACAGAATTCCAACGGTATGAATATTGAATATGTCACAGTTTCAAACTGCCATAAATATCCCGAAACGGCGGCTGAATTGCAAAAGTTCTGCTCGGATCATCAGGTCTGCGCCCTCCTCGGTCCCGGCAACTCTGAAATGCTCCCCCAGCTCCGGGCGATCAGCCAATTTTATGCGCTCCCATTGATATCGCCTGTGACCGTCCGTCCGGATAAACTGCCGCCGCTGGATAATGATAATTATGTAAGCTTCTTCCCGCCTCTGGAAAAGTGGGTCGATGCGATACTTTCTCATATGAAAAAGAACGATATCAGCAAAATACTGATCATCACTCCCGGAAACGGAAGCTACGGCGAAATATTCTCTTCCGAATTGGAACGGAACAGCAAAGAACTTCTGGGCGATTTCAAAATCTACCGGATGACCTATTGGCAGCCGTTGCGTTCGAGTTATTTCAGCAACAGTATGACCAATTACGGCGGACTGCACAAAGTCGATGCCATCTTTTTCGGCGGAGTCGCCGATGAATTGCCGGAGTTGATGCAGCTTCTCAAAACGCATAACATCAAACTTCCTGTATATGTCTCTGATGATATCATCCGCAATGAAGTACAACTTCCGGAAGATATGTCTGTCAAGCTGTTTTTACCCGAAGCCGAAGTGCCGGTAAGCAATTCAAAATGGCAGGAATTGTTCCTCAAGCGTTATAATATCCAGCCATCGTACCACGCACAACTCGGCGCTGAAACGATGTTTGCGTTGACAGAAAAGTACAATAGATCCACTTATACTCCAGAAGATTTCGTCCGGACTATGGCGCAGGCCGCCAAAGCGTTCAATGAAAAAATAAAGATCAGAATAATGGAATTATCTTCCGGCAAACGGTAAATATCCATTGCACAATAACAGAATTTGCGAAAAAGTAAACTGCTTTTCTCATAGAACGGCGAAAGATATTTTTTCCGGCAAAAATTTGCATTTTTGAAAAAAACGCAGTATATTGTGAGGGTGTAAAACCTTTAACCATAGACGGAAAGTTGAAAATCTTAATGAACGTATCTGAAAAACGTACCGCCTGTAATGCCTCTCTTCCGGCATTTTTCACCATTGAATATATCCTGTTTTTTATTGCGACGGCCTTCTTTCTGTTTCAGGCTCCCCAATGGAGTACGGCGGTGGCGCTGGTGCTGATCCCGGCGCTGTTTTTCTATCCGCTGCTGTACCTTGCGCCTGCCATTGTGTTGAGTTCCGCCGTCGCCGCTGCCACGAAGCCGTTGGCGCTCAAGCACAATAAAATTCGCCGTTTTCTCATCGGCGCGACCGCATTTGTGGTAACCTTTATCTCGCACTTGCTTCTGGTGCTTGATGCCGGACTTTACGCCCGCTACTCCTACCACATCAACCCCCATATTTTAAACATCTTCACCACGCCGGGCGGCTTTGAAGGTATGGGGTTGGACACGGGAGAAATCATTTTGCTCGGAAGTGGAATTTTCGCGCTGGGATTGTTTCATCTGGCATTGATCCGGTGCTTTATGCGCTTTCCGCGCCTTGCATTTACGGGGGAATGGAACTTCAAGCGCCGCGCAATAAAATATTATGTCAGCGGATTGTTATTTTTCGGATCAGTATTCCTGATCTCTTATGTAACTTATTCATTTGAACACTTTTCGATGAATCCTTATCCGTTGCGGGCGGCGGACACGATACCGCTTTATATCAGCGGTACAGCGCGGTCGCTTTACAAAAAGCTGGGCTTCAAACAACCTGACCGCGATGCAGTCAGAGTCAAACTCGGCGAAACCGCCATTTTGAAAAATTATCCGCAGCGACCGATCGTCCGGAAAGCAGACCGCCCGAAGTACAATGTAGTCTGGATCACCTGTGAATCGTGGGCGGCAAAGCTTTATACCCCTGAAATAATGCCGAAGACGGCGGAGTTCGCCAAGAAGGGGATCTATTTTTCCAACCATTACAGCGGCGGCAATGTGACCAGGCAGGGGATGTTTTCGATGTTCTACGGCTTGCCGGGCAACTATTGGCACTCATTTTTCGCCGCGCGGCGCGGGCCGGTTTTCATCGACTGGCTGAAAGAGGACGGCTACACATTCAAATGTATCACCTCGTCAAAATTCACCTATCCGGAGTTTGATCAGACGATATTTTTCCAAGTCGCGCAAAAAGATATGCACAGCGATTCCGTGGGCAAAAGTTTTGAGCGCGATCAGCGCAATTTGAAGCTTCTGATAAAATCTATTGAAGAGGGGGCCTCCTCCGGCAAACCGTTCTTCTCGTTTATGTTCTTTGAGTCCACGCACCACCCCTACTCCTTCCCGAAGGAAGCGGAGTACACCAAAGATTACCTCGATCCCTTCAACGCCGCCAAAGTTACGGCAAAAGACGGCCCGCGCATCTTCAACCGGGCGGCAAACTGCGCGCGGCATCTGGATATGTGTCTGGACAAGGTGTATCAGACTCTGGAGAAAAAAGATTTGCTTAAAAACACGATCGTGGTCATCGCCGGAGACCACGGCGAAGAGTATTTTGAAAAAGGCTATCTCGGACACAGTTCAAGCTTTGTCAATGAGCAGACCAAGACGACATTGATCCTCTACTATCCGGGCATCAAACCGGGAGTTTACAGCAAAATGAGCAGTCATTTGGATGTGGTTCCGATGCTGGCGAAATTCTTCGGAGTTGAAAATCCGGCAAAAGATTACTCCTGCGGATTTGACCTGATCTCCGATCCAGCTGTCACCCGCAAATATTCATTGATCGCGAACTGGTCAGAGGTCTTCTTCGCCGGAGAAAAATACAAATCGCTGATCCCGACCGATGCCGCAAGCTTTGCCAAACAGGTGATAACCGACAGCGATGACAAACCGCTTTCGGATGTATCGGCATTTTACCGGGAATACAACAAAAGCCTGATCGAAGTCCAGCACGAACTCACCCGCTTCACTGCATCCCAGAAGTAACAGTCAAACGCGACCGATATGTCCGACGTGTCCGACAGGTCTGACTGGTCTGACGTGTCCGACGCCGGTTACGGGAGCCAGAACGCCATACTGTTCAACCCCAAGGGGAACATCCGTACATTGCGGTAACGGCTGTTCAGCGCGACCAGCATATCCTGATAGAACAAAAAGGTATACGGCTGATCCATATAAAGATTGCGTTCGATTTTACGGCAGATAGCAATGCGCTTATCTAAATCAAATTCGCCGCGCAGTTCGGTGATAAGGCGGTCGGTTTCGGGATTTTTGTAACCGACAAAGTTATCTCCGCCGTCGATCTGGCTGGAATGGAATATCTGGTAGGGATCGGGGTCGATACTGCCTGTCCAGCCCAGATTGCAGGCTTCAAAGTTGCGCGTTTTCAACCGTTCAAGATAGACGCTCCACTCCACCGTCTGCAAGTGCATATCGATCCCTGCGGAAGCAAAAAACTCCTTCACCATCGGCAGAATACGCGCCTGCGTGGTGCTGCCTGATATCTGCAGCATAGTAAAGCGGAACGGCTTGCCGTCACGCTCCAGAATGCCGTCGCCGTCAGCATCGCGCCAACCGGCTTCGGCAAGCAGCTGCTTTGCGCGCTGGACATCGCGCTTGTATGGCTGCAGTTGGGGATCGGCATAGGCGCTCCCCGGAGCGAACGGCCCATTGGCGATTTTGCCGCAATCGTGGAGAACCTCTTTCAAGATCCGTTCGCGGTCGATGAGCAAGGTCAGCGCGCGGCGGGTGGCGGCATCTTTGAAACAATGCACATCGGCGTTGTAGCCGATATAATTGTACCCGCGCCCGCTGTAACGGTAACGGTCAAGCGTACCGTCTTTGAAGGGCTTTTCTCCGGCGCGGCGCACCCATTGTTCGGCGGAAAGATTCATCATACCGAGCTTGCCGCCGAAAAGCGCCTGAAGCTGGGTATTGGGGTGTTTGATAACTTCAAATTCGCGGAACTCCAGCGGCGGCGCGATACCGAGTTCGTTACCGAAGTACCAGCGGTTGCGCCGCAGAACGATCTTGCGGTCTTTATCCCACGATTGGAGGAGATAGGGGCCGCAGCTGATGATCGTACGGTTGCGTTTGTGGTCGGAATTGAACTTTTTGGCATCAAATTTGCCGTCGGCACAATAGTATTCCCGCGGTAACGGGAAAAGGGTGAGCGTACAATCCAATGAACCGTAATACGCCCGGTTCCACCTGACGATAAGTTCGTATTTGCCAACGGCTTCCACCGAGGCGAGATCTTTATAATAACTGCGCAAATGGGCGCAATTCACATCGGTGTTCCGTATCGCTTCGGCGGTAAAGACAAAATCATCGGCGACGATCTCCCGCGCCGGAACCTTTTTTCCTGTATCAGGGCAGATATACTCCTGCCACAAAGCATTTTTCCGCAGTTTTATCCGATAGGTCAAATGATCGGGTGATATCGTCCAGCTCTCCGCGAGCATCGGCTTGAAAACTTCCGGCATCTGCCAATCGCGTTCGGCAAGCGTTGACGAGCAGAGCGAAAAAATCATAGCGGCGGTGGCTTCATTGACCGTCAGCGGATTGAAGCCGGGGGCATCGGCGGACAATGCGGAAACGATTTTGCCGCCGAATTTTGCGGCGGGATCAAAATATTCCGCATTGGCAACTTGAACCGCATTGGCAGCTCTTTGGGGAACGATTGCCTTTTTCTCCGGTGCCGGAGAAGCGGCGCGGCTGGATTCAAATTTCTCCAATTCCGCCAGCACCTTCATATTGCTCAAGTGCAGACGGTCAAGGGCTTGTATCGCTGTAAAAATCAGATAAATCACCACCGCACACTGCACAATAAGCAGCACTTTGCCAAAGCGGTCAAACCATCCCATTTTTCACCTCTGAGAGATGCGCCAGGTCAATATCGCACCCAGGGTTTGGAAGATTATATTCGGTATCCATTGGAGATACTGCGGATAGAGGTGGGGGAAGTTGTCCAGATTCTGACACATAATGACAGACATAAAAAATATTCCCGCCAGAATCACGCTGATAAAAAGTCCGATACTGGTTTCGCGGCGGCTGGTGCGGATCGCCAGCGGCATTCCGAGCAGCAGAAACGCGATCGGAGAAAGCGCAAAGGCGATGCGCTTGTTGAGTTCGATCTCCAGATCCAAAGTCGGCAAACCGGCGCGTTTGTAACGCTGGATCTCACCGAGCAGATCAGAAAGCTTCATATATTTTGCGCGGACGCTGATCTTTCCGGCGTTAGCCTCTTTGCCGTAGTTGAACTTGAACACCAACTCATTGGAAAAGACCCTGTCGACCGCTTCAAAGGTGCCGTCACCTTCAGAATTGCCGCCGCGATTGCTGGTGATGCAGTCTTTGAGGACGATGGTCAGCATCTGGGTGGCATTGTCGGCGGTGATGGTTCCGCGCTCGGCGGAAATGGTCTGTTCAATAACGGTATCTTTGCCGACCTGCCGCGCCTTGCAAAGCAGAATCCCCTGCAATTCGCTGTCACCGCTTTTGTTGTCGATATTTATAACGATCGAACTGTCACCGGATTTCAAACTCAAGGGGTGTCCAGGTTCAAACATCGCAAGCGGCCGTTCAAGCCCCGCCTGCTCCATCATACCGCGCGATTTGCCCAGCAGCGGAGGGCCGACTTCGACCTGCAGATAGATGCACAATCCGGTCAACGCCACGGTAATGAGCAGCAAAGGACTTGCAATCTGCAGAATGGATATGCCGCAAGCACGCATAGCAGTGATCTCATTATCGGCAGACATACGACCGAAAACCAGCATAACCGCCACCATCACCGCCCACGGAACGGTAAAGGTCAATATTCGCGGCATCATATAAAGCGTGTAGGTTCCGAAAACTGAAAGCGGAATGCCCCGGGAGACGAAATCAAGCACTTTGATAAGGTTGGCACCGGTCATAGCAAAGGTGAGGATCAATATCGCCATGAAAAATGCAAGTAAAAAACTTTTTACCACATAGCGGTTCAATATTTTCATTTTCCGAATCCCTGACAGTTTTGAAATCCGTTATAGTCTTTCATATCAATGACTTTACCCAATTTCACAAAGGGGAAGTCATCGGTATTGAAGAGACGGTTTTCATCGAAGGTCGCCCGCATAATTTTTTCGATACCACGCACGGTGTTGCGCTCCATTCCGCTTTCATCAAAGGTGACCCGACTGACCAGTTCCGCAGGGAAATCGACGATCGGTGCGCTGTCAAATGCCGCATTGGAGACCAGCGTGTGGACGCCTGCCATTGCCGGAGTGCAGATAAAGGCATCTTTGCCGTTGATGCGGTCGATAAGGGCATTCCAGATATTGACGCGCTGTTTGGTGTCAAAGGTGATCTCTTCAAGGAGATTGCCGTCATTGTCAAAAACTTTGCCCATACTGAAAGCGCGATTGGTATGGAGTTCGCCGCGTTCGCACTTGATGATGTGCAGGGGGTGAGAGAGCAAATTGGCGGCGTGAGTGACATTGAACAGCAGTTCACAGCCGTCGGCAGTGATGGTTCTGATGCTGGCGGTGTCACAGCTTTCGATATCATTGGCGCGCATCATTACCGCCTGAACGGAAGCAACTTCCGCCATCGATTCCAAAGTTTTGCCCGCATAGAAAAGCTGCAGATTCAAGTCGTGCGCCAAAGCGTTGGTAAAGGGGCTGTCCAGGATCGCTTCGCCGTTATCGCCGAGCACCCGGCCCGCCCAGCGGTTGCGGCTGTAGTATGCCAGATGGCGCGGCCACATAGCGTAGCACTTGAAAGAGAGTGGTTTGCCGATTTTGCCTGAGAGCAGGATCTCTTTGATTTTCAGCGTTTCGCTCTGGTACATATTCTGGAAACCGACTGCGATGAATTTGCCGCACTTTTCAGCGGCGGCGGTCATCGCTTCAACTTCGCTGACGGTTGCCGCGACCGGCTTTTCCACAAAGACGTTGAACCCGGCTTCAACAGCGGCGACACTCATCGGTTTGTGCAATGCGATCCCGGTCGGGATGCAGCAGATATCCAGTTTATTGGCATATTTGGTAATAAGCGTATCAAAATCCGGCAGGATATCGCAGCCGATCTCGCGGAGACGGGCGACCTTTTCGGCGGCATCTTCCGGGTTGATAACAACTGCGGCGACCGGCTGCACGCGGCCTGCTTCATATTCACGGATCAAATCATTATAGTGAGTAGCACCGAATCCGGTCACTCCGACAACAGCGGCTTTAATCATGGCAAATAACTTTCTTCGTTGAGCAAAAGTGCATAGTGTACAATCCTTCTTTATACCATACCACACAAAAAGCTTTTTTTCAAGCTTTTGACCGTATAATATCTTGAATATTCTGTTTTTTGAGATATACTATATCAATGACAAAGTCTATTCAACTGGAGAAATAATATTATGATCAATATCGCTGTTATCGGTGCCGCAGGACGTATGGGCCGCCGTATTATTGCCAACGCCGTCGAAAACGGTAATTTCAAAGTCACCGGAGCCGTTGATTGGGAGGGTTGCCCCCTGCTCGGTCAGGATGCCGGAAGCGTCGCCGGAGTGGAAGCCCTCGGCGTTAAAATCACCGCCTCTCTTGCCGAAGTTTTCCAGACCGCCAAGGTTGATGCCGTCATTGATTTCGCCACCTCCGGCGCCGTGGAATGCGCTGAACTTGCTGTTGCCAACAATGCCGCATTCGTCTGCGGCGTTACCGCGATGAGCGCCGAAGAACGCGCCGCCCTCAAAGAACTCGGCAAAAAGGGCCGTCTGGTCGTTTCCGGCAATATGAGTGTCGGCGTTAATCTGCTCTTTAAACTGGTCAAGGAAGCTGCAGCCGTTCTCGGTGAAAAGTTCGACGTCGAGATCGTGGAAATGCACCACAATCAGAAGATCGACGCTCCCAGCGGAACCGCTGTCCGTCTGGGCGAAGTTGTCTGCGAAGCGCGCAACTGGGATTACGATGAAGCCATCCGCAACGGCCGCGCCGGAAAAGTCGGCAAACGCACCACCGGAGAAATCGGTATGCACGCGCTGCGCGGCGGCGATGTGGTCGGCGATCACACCGTCATCTTTGCCGCCGGCGGCGAACGGGTCGAACTCACCCACAAAGCGTCCAGCCGCGACACCTTCGCCAAAGGCGCTCTGCGTGCCGCAGAATTTCTGCAGGATGCCGCCAATGGTCTGTATGATATGCAGGATGTGCTGAATCTCAAGTAACATTCTCTTTTTAAAAATTTACTGTGCGGCGGCGCATCGCACGCAATCTCTTGGCAAATCTGCGGTCGGCAACTCAGTTGAGTACAGTCGTACACTCCTTCGTTGCCGCCTTGATTTACCGACGACCTTGCATCACGCTGCATCCGCCGATTGGGAACAAAGCTGTTTTCAGAATTATGATCAAATATATTTCATTCTGAACAGTGCCCTAACTGAAATCGGGATATAAGTCAAATAATGCGATTTGAAGAGTACCATCCCTCGGAGATCCCCGCAAAACCGGGGGTCTATATGTTCCGCGACCGCTTCGGCAAAGTCATCTATGTCGGCAAAGCGCGGGATCTGCGGCGGCGGCTGGGCAACTATTTCCAACCCTCGCGCCGCCGCACCGGCGATGCCAAACTGCGTTCTCTGATCAACTCCATCAACGAATGGTCGTTTCAGGTCGTCAACAGCGAAGATGAAGCGCTGCTGCTGGAATCCCAGCTTATCAAAGCGTACGCCCCCCATTACAATATCCTGATGCGGGACGATAAACGCTATCTGCTGCTCAAAGTCGATCTGGCGGAAAAGTTCCCCACTCTCTCCCTTGCCCGCTTGAAAAAGCCGGACAACGCCCGCTATTTCGGACCGTTCCCCCACGGTTCAGCCTTGAAAATGACCAGAGAATTTCTGCTTGCCCACTTCGGTCTGCGCGGCTGCCGCGATGCGGAACCCACGGAAGAGACGCGCAAACATTGTTTGAAACGGATGGTAAAGGATTGCTGTGCGCCCTGCACCGGCAAGGTTACTCCCGAAGAGTACCGTGAACGGCTCAACAAAGCTCTGGCAGTTCTGGAAGGCGATATCGCCCCGGTGCGCGAAGCGGTAAAGGCTCAGATGCTGACCGCTTCAGCCGCCTGCAACTTTGAAAAAGCCGCCCGTCTGCGGGATGTTTATGACAATATCGAAGCGGTTTTCGGCCGCAAAAACCGCATCTTTGAAAACCCCGCTCTGCCCGATCAGAAAATCCCGCCCGGTCAGGCGGCAATAAATTCGCTTGCCCGCCGTCTGGGATTACCCAAGCCGCCGCAAACGGTGATATGCTTTGACATTTCAAATATTCTCGGCACACTGGCAGTGGCGAGTATGGTCACCTTTACCAACGGCCGCCCCGACCGGCAGGCGTACCGCCGTTTCCGGATCAAAACCGTTATGCAAAGCGATGACTTTGCAATGATGAATGAAGCCATAACCCGCCACTTTTCGCGGCTGATAAATGAAAAACGCCCCCTGCCTGATCTGCTGGTGGTCGACGGCGGCAAAGGCCAGCTTTCGGCGGCGCTGGATGCGCTCATAGCTATAAACTGCCCGCCCCTGCCGGTGATCGGCCTTGCCAAACGCTTTGAAGAAATATTCATACCCGGCCGCAGTGAATCGGTTATGCTCGACCGCCACGATGCCGCATTGCGGATGCTCCAGGCTCTGCGTGACGAAGCGCACCGCTTCGCCATCACATATCACAGATCACTGCGGGAAAAACGGATAAGCAGTTCGCTTCTGGACGAGATCCCTGGCATCGGCGAAGTCCGTAAACGTCAGCTGCTCAAAGCTTTCGGCTCTGTCCGCAACCTCGCCAAAGCTGATGCCGCCAATATCGTCCTCCGCGTCCCCGGCATCGGCAGAGCCACCGCAGCCAAAATTGCTGAAGCGCTGAACCGCACTTGATCACGGGGGAAGGGAAAAACTTTTTTTCACGAGAAAAAAAGTTTTTCCCTTCCCCCGCACCCCCATCCTTTTTCAAAAAAAGCGGAGTGTGTTTTGCTCCCGTTGGTCGCAAAACCGCCGTCTGGCGCTCATAAGCCGCGGCAGCGGCGCTATCACAAAAACTACCTCACGCCTGTTGCGCGACAGCGCAACGACAGGCGCCGCTCCAGCAGCGCGGTTTCCGAACCACGCCGTTTCCAATCGGCGGGATGATCGTGCGATGATGACGAAAAAAGAGCGGGGCGACGTGAACTCCCGTTCAGGTGCTTCCCCGCTCTTTTCAAGTCAGCGCTCAGGGGGGCGCGCCGCACTCACTCATGTTGGAAGACGATCTCTCCAAACGAGCTTACTGAGTGGACAGTACCGCCACCCCAGGCACTGTTGACGTTGCCTTTGCCGACGCCGCCGCTGCGGGAACGGAAGAAGAGAGCGCGGACGCGGTTGTTCTGTTCAATGGCAAGCTTGACCGATTTGAGCGGAATGGCGGCGACACCGCGCCAGCCGTCTTTGGTGACCTGGCCGCGGGCTTCCCATTTGGTGTTCCAATCAGCATTGGTGCCGATGGCATCATATTTTTTGCCGTGGAAGTTGAACGCCAGATGATAGTAGCCGTCAACTTCGTTGGCGATGAAGATCTCGACGTGGTCGCCGGAGGGGAAGCTTTCCGGGGTGAGAGTACTCTTGCCGACCAGCTTATGCGGAACGGGGCAGTTGAAGCCGATATAGAGGGTTTCGCCGTTGTGGACGAGTTTGACGTCGGTGGGTTCGGGCGGTTTGACTTTGGGGTTGCCCATACGGGTAAACGGCTGCAAGGTGGCGGCCTTGGTCCAGATGCCGGAGTTGAAATCGAAACCGGGGAACTCTTTTACTGCGGCTTTGGGAATGCTGATTTCGGCGGTGGCACCGCTTTCGGCGGCAGCGGCTTTGAGCCATTTTTCAAAGAGAGCGGTCACCTTTTCGATCCAGACTTTGGAGCGGGGATCTTTGACCGAAGCGGCGGCTTCGGCGAGAGCGGCACGGCAGGGTTCGACCAATTTTTTGCGGATGACGTAGTACGCCGTATCGCGCTTATAGGTATCGTTGAATGCCGCGGGGGTCGGGTCATTGAGCCAGCTGTCGCGGAGGATCTTGAAGAACTTCTGCATTCCGGGGGCACCTTCACGGGCGACCCGTTTGATGTACTCATTGCGCAGAGCGTCCGGATCCTGCGCCGGATCCCAATAGAGCTGGTTGATGGTCCAGAATTCGGGTCCCGCCATAGTGTAGAAATCATTATCGGAGAATTCGCTGTTGCCCCGTTTCGGATTATCGACCCAGGAGAGTTCCGGGAAGACCATAATGACACCGCGCTTGCTGATATAGCGCAAGTCCTCGGCGATGACATTGGCTTGAGCGCGCGGGAACTTGGCGAAGCAGTAGTAGTATTCGCGCCAGATGACATTGGGGCTCATTGCGGCATACTGATTGGTACGGGCGAGCCACTTGGTATTGCTTTTGCCGTGGAGAGTTTCCTTGTCGTTACGGACATAGGGACAGAAGCTGACGACGATATTTTTGAAGATTTTTATCCTGGGCGGAACAGCGGTGAAGAAGTAGCCGTAAACTTTGATTTCCAGTTCGGGGTACTTCTGATAGATTTTTTCAGCCACATAGTTCTGGAAAATAAAGTACTGGGTCGAACGGAAGCCTTCATCGGTGTCTTTAAGGATGCTGCCGTCAGGGAGCGTGATCGGTTTGTGACATTCCTCGCAATCACAAACTGATGGTGTATCTTCAATAAGCATATTGACGCGGCCGTAATGTTTCGGCAGTTTGGAAATGATATCGAGAGATTCTTTGACGAAAACATCCCACATTTTGCGGTTGGTGTAGCAGAGCTGGACGCGTCCGGTTGTCCGGCGTTCACCGTTATTGAGCATATAGAATTCGGGATTGGACTTGGCATATTTTTTCAGCGGCAGCCAGATACGGGTAAGGTTGTGGCCCTGACCGAATTCGAGCAGGAAAGCCTGATCGAGCTGTTCATTAAGACGTTTTTTATCCGGGCGGCGGGCGTGGTTGTTGCAAAGGCGTGAAACGTAGAGTTCAAACTCTCTGCTCCAGGAGTTCGCGCTCCAGGAACGGATGCGGAAAACCGGATTGTCAAGATAGCTGTTGACGTTAAGCGTCAAATCCGGAAGCTTGGAATAGATCGCCTGTTGAGCGAGCGGGCGCACCCAGATGAAATCTGTGTGCTTCATGATGAAACGGTGGACACCGTTAAGCACGCCGCGCGGATTATTGGCGTAGATGACGACGGTATTGCCTTTGACGGCGACTGCGTAGCCGTCATATTTAAATTCGGCGGCGTTTTTACCGATGAACTTTTTGACCAGCGGTGAATCGACCGTTCCGAGAACGAAGGAAGATTTTTTTCCGCCGGGCAGACTCTGCTGGATGGGGACTTCAGCAGAGGAGATCAACCGGAAATAGTTCTGCAGTTCTTTAGCGGCATATTTCACGGTACGGTTGGCATCTTTGTCGATGACGATGGCGGAAACGGCTTTACCGCCGACAGCGACTTTGACGGATGATGCTGACAGCGTCATTGCGCAGGCGAGCATCACAACTGAAAATAGATGTTTCATTTTTTCTCCTTTATTTTTTATTGAATTTCTTCAATTTTATAACTTTTGACAAAACCCCACATCATAGTAACCCGCATCCAGCTGGCCTTATCGGGGGCTTTGAAATCATATACGACCTGTTGCTTTTTGCCTCCGATCTGGATCTGGGTACGGCTGCTGCGGACGGTGGCACTTCTGCCGCCGCGATCATGAGTGTAAAACTCGACACCGACACGCAGGGCGCGGGTAACTCCGGCGTAGCCGTTGACGGTCAGTCGGTAGCGTTTGCCGCCTTGAATGGGGAACGGGTCGCCGTAAATTTTGCCATCGCAGACATCGTAGACCGCTTCGCCGATTTTCCCGGGGGTGAGGAAATAGTCACGCACCTGACCGGAAACGCGGTAATCAAGCGGAATGGCGAGATTGGAATTATTCTTGACCGGAACGATTTTCACATTTCTGACTTCGGCATTTTTCGGAACCAGTTTGACCAATTTGATGCCTTCGCCGGCGTAAAATTCTATTAAACCTGGAACAAATTCCCGGCTGTGGAGGTTGAAGAAACTTCCCCGCGCCAAACGGACATATTTCCGGTTTTTCTTATCGGTGAATTGCAGTTCCACTCCGGGGTAATCGAGTTTTGCGTTCTGACAGCGGAACTCTTCGGGGACAACGTTTTTGGTTGCCCGCGCCTCGAAGGTGGCACGGTAGCGTTTTCGCGGAATAACGCTTACGGCGGAAAACAGCTCAAAACCTGCCGCAAACGCCAGAAACAACAGTAAAAATCTCATTTTCGATCTCACCACATAACCTCTTTCACTTCTTTATCCGTCCGCCACGGTGCCGGTAGATATTTGCCGTTGGAGGAGCTGTTTACAACAATAAATGAACGGCGCAATTCAACATGACCATCGGCAAATGCCATAGAGGCATTGGTGCCGTGAGCGCCTTTGGTTCCGGTACTGGTTCCGGCACTGGAACCTACCCACGAAAACGCCTGTGCCGCACCTTTGCTCTCGTCACCGTCGGTATTGAACTGACCGCGGGCAGTCTGGGCTGAACCGGGGGAGACCCAGTCATCGCACAAAAGCAACGCTCTTCCGGCATTGCGGAGCTGGCTGACTTTGACCAGCGAGGTACTGGGAGTAGCCGTAGTTCCGGTCTTGGTACGGGGGTTGAAGAAGAAGTTGTACGCGTAGCAGTTACGGATAACAAATGCATTGTAGCGGATACCGAGGTTTCTTGCCCGGGCGGTGGGACACTCCAGAATGGGAGTTTTGAAACCGGAGGTCTTATTGTTGTACATTTTCGGTTCGGTATTCAGACTTCCGCCCCAATACTTATCTTTGCAGGCATTTTCCGCCCAGTTTTTGGCAATTGAATCCGCCCGCCAGCCATTTCCATTCAAAATGCTCGGATACATCTGACCATCGTAATCGTTGCCGTACTGCATCCAGATATTGGCGAATTGTTTACAATTATTCATACAGCTGCTCGCCTGACCGCGCCCACGGGCGCTGTTCAATGCCGGAAGCAGGATTGCGGCGAGGATCGCGATGATCGCGATGACAACAAGCAGTTCGATGAGGGTAAAACAGGACTTTACCCCGCCATAGCTGACGAATCGTTTCATAATATCTCCCATATTTAATAATTAAAGACACCCTCTGTCATAGAGATACTATACTTGTTAAAATTTTATTTTGCAAGTTTTTTGAAGTTTTTTTTAACAAAAAAAACCTTGCTCTGTAAAAAGCAAGGTTCAGGAAAAAACAATTGTCTGACAATCTGGATCAGGGGGCTTTGAAACCGGGGAAATTCTGGGTATGAGCCTTGTTATACGGATTGTAGTAATACTGATCGCGGTCGCCGCTGCGGTTGTAGACCTCAACGTGTCCGTCGCCCATCAGGCAGTTGGCATTTTTAGACGGATGGCGGAAAGATACCGCACACTGTTTGTGTCCGTAAACAAAACGTCCTTCATCATACAGTGCGCCATCGTAAAGGTTGTGGTCGGCGAAGAAAAGCAATCTTGCCGGACGTTTACAGCGGTTGACATAGAACCTCGGATAGCCGTTGTATGCAGGGTACTTGTACTCGGTCAAACTCTGATTGACCATTTCAACAAACGACATCATAACGCGGACATAACTTGTGCTGTACATACTGCTTACATTGGCGTTTTCAGTCGGGTCAGGACAGACCCACGGCGTATTGGTCATGATCATACGGTTCTGATTGGCGTCCCAGTTGGTTCCTCTCGGCAGCTGTTTGTAGGAGCCGTAAAGTTTCTGCAGGATAAACGGAACACCGGCTTTAAGCGAACTGCCGACTTTGTTGCAGTCGCGCGGCATATTGGAATAGTCATTGAGATAGAGCATAATCTGTTTGCCGCATTGTCCGAGGTTGCTGGAACAACTGCTTGCCTGACCACGCTTACGCGCCTGCGTCAAAGCCGGAAGCAGCAATGCCGCCAGAATCGCGATAATGGCAATGACTACGAGAAGCTCTACAAGGGTAAAGCGATGCTTTACCCCGCCATGGCGGGAACTGTTTTTCATAATTATCTCCTTGATTATTTAAGAATAAATATCGTGTCACATCAATACAATACTTGCAAAATAATTGTTTTGCAAGCGTTTTTAATTTTTTTTACAAAAAAAACCGCGCCATCTTCAGCAGACAGCGCGGTTTGATGCGATATTGAACAGAAAATATTACGCTTCAGATTTTTCTGAATCTTCTTTCTTTCCTTCAGCATCGAGAGCTTCGAGTTCAGCTTTGTCAGCCAGTGACATATTGCCTTCGACCATACCGTTGTCGAGATAGTTGATCTTTCTCGTCTTCAGGTCGCGGAAGAGCTGGATCATATCGCACACCGAACCGATACCGAACCAGAAGGTCACAATGACCGTAACCGCACCAGGCACCAGCAAGCTGGTCACGAGGAAGTATCCGCTCCACCAGGAGACCGGCCATCTCTGGAACAAATTCCAGATCACGATGATCACAAACGCACCGAGGAAACGGTAGATGATTGAGTACACAAACAGTGAACGGGCAATGACACGATCCCAGAAGGTGTATTCCGGCGTGATACCGATAAGCTTGTTGCAGACAGTACGGATGTTCCAGACGGTCTTGGCCTGATTGTGGTTGTCGAGGTTATACTTACCGCGATGGAGCATACGGTCGAGGTTGAACGGCTCTTTGCAGGTCAGTTTGGAAACCACGATGTAGACGATCATAGAGGTCAACGTGGCAAGCAGGTTGAATTCATACGCATTGATGAAGCACTTGTAGGGGTTCACACGCCAGACGACGATCGGTTCGAAGGGTTTGGAGATGCCCTGAATGACGGCGGTGAAGCCTTCCAGCCATCCCATATCACGGAGGAAACCGTACAATTCAGTCCAGTTCTGCTTCATAGCGATATAAGTCAGCGCCATTCCGCAGCCGGTCAAAAGACTTGACCACGCACCTTTGGTGGTACCGAAGCGGGTGTAAAGTCCGAGCATAACCATCGAACCCGCGCCCACCCACATCGTGGTCATAGTACTCATAAACAAGTTGATGTAGTCCAGCTGGCTCATCATCGTTGAACCGACATAGAAGCAGACACCGACCAGGATCGCCACCGAACGCACGACCCAGAGGTGCTGCGTCGGAGTGAGCGGCTTCTTGATAAACGGCATCACCACGTCCTGCGTGATGGTCAGCGATGCAGAGAAAATACGGGTATCATCGGTGGAGATCATCGCCATAATCATCAGCAGACAGAAGAGTCCGCTCAAGCCCGGCGGCATCATATGACGCACACCGACGGCGGTCATCATCTGATGATAAAGAGTGCGGAACTGCTGATACATACCGGCATTGACTTCGGGAGTATCGACAGTATTGTTGTCGATAGCCTGTTTGACTTCGGCAAGATAGATGGTGTCCAAGTTGGCTTCTTCAGAGAGCGGAGCATCTTTTCCGATGGTGTGGATGATCGGAGCTTTGCTGTGCATAGCATCAACGATCTGTTTGCGCAGAGCCTGATGTTTTTCCGCGTGGAAGAGACCTTCGGCGACGCGTTCACTGATGGTATCGCGAACCTCTTTGGCCTGCTTGGCAAAGTCTTTGTGGTTGAAGTAGGCGATCAGGGACACCGCGATAAGGATGTACAGAACGCTCATCAAGCTGCTGCGGTAAGTACCAAGCAATGCAGCCATCTTCTGTTCATGGGGGCTCTTGGCGCTGGTGGAGTTTCCGGCACCGATCCAGCTGCCGCGGTTGACCACTGTGGTAATGAGCGACACACCGACAAAGAACAAGTTGAAGTCGCGCAGTTCAGAAATATCGTAGGGGTTGAGGAAGCTCTGATTGGCGATACGGTCGGTCAGAACGGGGACGATCTGATCGTTCCAGGAGAATTTGTAGAGCATAAAGCCGACGAAAACCGCCATAATGGGATAGCAGAACATACCCTGAATACTGTCGGTGATGACCAGCGCGAGAGTACCGCCCATACAGATGATACCGATAGCGATGGTCAGACAGAAGAGAATAAGCACATTGAAGGTCGGAATTTCAACACCGAAAACGGTGAAATGCTGCGGCAGACCGAAGTAGTAGATGAAAAAGCGTCCGGCGATAGCGGGCATGATCATATTGGCAAGCACTTCAGAAGTCGAACGCAGCGCACTGGCAAAGATACGCAGTTTGCGGCTGTAACGCATTTCGATGTACTGACCGAAGCTCATCGCTTTGGTTTCACGGAAACGGTAGGTCACAAAGCCGGTCAGACTCAGCACCACGCCCAGCGGCATAGTCAGATTCTGCCAGAAGGTCAAGGCAAAACCTGTACGGTAATGCACTTCGACGTATGCCACCAATCCCATGATCGACAAACCGTTGGCGATGTCCGCGATACTGATGAGATAACGGCCGCACAAACGACCCGCCGACAGAAAGTCGGATACCTGAATAACATAGCGGCGTGAACGCCAGCCCATATACAGAACAAACGATACCGGGAGAATGATTATCAGCCAATCCAGCGGACTGACGAAAAACCAGTCATCCTTTACCAACCATTGCCACAAAGCACCCATTTTTCTTGATTTCTCCTTCTTTTTTAATTATTTTCAAGAATAAAATATAACTAAATCGTTAATAAGATACCACCACCCCGCCAGATTTTCAATAAAAACAAAGATTATTTTTTAGTTATCAAAACAAAAAAGGACTCCTGAAAATCCAGGAGTCCTTTGTGTTTTAATGAGCTATGAAATCAATCACCCCTCATCTTCTTCCGAGAGTGCCGGAGTATCCAGAGCTTCCAGTTCAGCTTTGTCGGCAAGCGACATATTGCCTTCGACCTGACCGTTGTCGAGGAAGTTGATCTTTCTCGTTTTCAAATCACGGAAGAGCTGGATCATATCGCGGACTGATCCGATACCGAACCAGATGGCAACGATCACCGTGACTATACCCGGTACGATCAAACTGGTGATGAGGAAGTAACCGCTCCACCACTCTTTCGGCCAGTGCTGGAAGATATTCCAGATGGCGATGATGATGAATGTACCGATGAAACGGTAGACGATCGAGTAACCGAAGATCGAATAGGCAACGACACGATCCCAGAAGCTGTATTCCGGAGTAATACCGATAAGCTTGCCGAAAACAGTTTTCCACGTCCAGACACTCTTTTCCTGATTGTTCTTGTCCAGATTGTACTTGCCGCGATGGAGCATACGGTCAAGATTGAACGGTTCTTTGCAAGTCAGCTTGGAAACAACCAGATAGATAACCAGGCACAACAACGTGACGACCAGATTGAATTCGTATGCGTTGACAAAGCATTTGTAAGGATTTACGCGCCAGACAACGATCGGTTCCAGCGGACGGGAAATGCCTTCGATCACCGCCGTGAAGCCTTCCAGCCATCCAATATCTTTCAGGAAGCCGTAGAAGTGCGTCCAATACTGCTTCATACCGATGTACCCCAACGCCATTCCACATCCGGTGAGCAGACTTGACCACGCACCGGCGGTCGTTCCGAAACGGGTGTAAAGTCCAAGCATCACCATCGAACCGGCACCGACCCACATCGTCGTCATCGTACTGGTGAACAAATTGATGTAGTCCAGCTGACTCATCATCGTTGAACCGATGTAGAAGATGATACCGACGGAGATCGCGACCGCACGGATCACCCACATATGCTGAACCGGAGTGAGCGGCTTTTTGATAAAGGGCATCACCACATCCTGCGTGATGGTCAACGCTGCCGAGAAAATGCGGGTATCATCAGTAGAGATCATCGCCATGATCATCAGCAGACAGAACAATCCGCTCAAGCCCGGCGGCAGCAGATGACGCATACCGACTGCGGTCATCATCTGATGATAGAGCGTGCGGAACTGCTGATACATACCGGCATTGACTTCCGGAGTGTCGAGCGTATTGTTGTCGATAGCACGTTTGACTTCAGCCAGATAAACGGTATCCAAATTCGCCTCTTCCGAGAGCGGAGAAGCTTCACCGATGTTATGGACGATCGGAGCTTTGGCATGCATGGCATCGACCACCTGTTTGTGCAATCCCTGATGCTTTTTCGCATGGAACAGACCTTCGGCAACCCGTTCACTTATGGTATCGCGCACCTCTTTCGCCTGTTTGGCAAAGTCTTTGTGGTTGAAATAGGCGATCAATGCGACCGCGATCAGGATGTAGAGAATAGTCATCAAACTGCTGCGGTATGCACCGAGAAGCGATGCCATTTTCTGCTCATGCGGGCTCTTGGCACTGGTGGAGTTTCCGGCACCGATCCACGCACCGCGGTTGACCACCGTTGTGACCAGCGACACCCCAACCATAAACAAATTGAAGTCGCGCAGTTCGGAAATATCATAGGGATCGAGGAAGCTCTGCTTCGCCACCCGGTCGGTAAGCACCGGGATGATATGGTCGTTCCAGGAAAATTTATACAGCACAAATCCGACGAAAATCGCCATAATGGGATAGCAGAACATTCCCTGGATACTGTCGGTGATGACCAGCGCCAATGTTCCACCCATACAGATGATGCCGATAGCCATAGTCAGACAGAGAATAATAAGCGCATTGAAAGTGGGGATCTCCACGCCGAATACCGTAAAATACTGGGGCAGACCGAAGTAGTAGATGAAGAAACGTCCGGCAACCGCAGGCATAATCATATTGGCAAGCACTTCAGAAGTGGAACGCAGCGCGCTGGCAAAGATGCGCAGTTTGCGGCTGTAACGCATTTCGATATACTGCCCGAAACTCATCGCTTTGGTTTCACGGAAACGGTAGGTGACAAATCCGGTCAAACTCAATACGATACCCAGCGGCACCGTCAAACTCTGCCAGAAGGTCAACGCAAATCCGGTTCGGTAATGCACTTCAACATAGGCCACCAGCCCGATGATCGACAAACCATTGGCAATGTCAGCGACACTGATAAGATACCGTCCGCACAACCGTCCCGCCGACAGAAAGTCGGAGACCTGTACCACATAACGCCGGGAATACCATCCCATAAAAAGCACAAATCCGACCGGAATTAAAATAATCATCCAGTCCAGCGGACTGACGAAAAACCAGTCATCTTTTACCAACCATTGAAAAAACGAAGCCATTTTTTACTTTCCCTCCTGTCTTTTTACTCTAATATTACCTTTTGGTTATTTTTGCCTATTATAAAATATAACCAAAAGATTATATTTCAAGTCAAAAAATAACTTTTTCGTAATTTTTCAATAAAAAAAAGGCAGGTCTCATTTCAGAAACCTGCCGTGGAGGATCAATACTCTGAATTATGCTTCAGAACCTTCTTCCTTTTTATCAGCGTCCAACGCCTCAAGTTCAGCCTTGTCAGCCAGCGACATATTGCCTTCGACCATACCGTTGTCGAGGAAGTTGATCTTTCTCGTCTTGAGGTCACGGAAGAGCTGGATCATATCGCGCACCGAACCGATACCGAACCAGAAGGTGACGATAACGGTGATGATACCGGGAACCACCAGACCGGTGATGAGGAAGTATCCGCTCCACCAGGAAACCGGCCACTTCTGAAAGAGATTCCAGATAAGGATCACGATAAAGGTACCGATGAACTGATAGACGATGGAGTAACCGAAGATGGAGTAGGCAACCACGCGATCCCAGAAGGTGTATTCGGGGGTGATACCGATGAGTTTGCCGAAGAGGGTCTTCAGGTTCCAGGCGCTCTGGGCCTGATTCAGTTTGTCAAGGTTGTACTTACCGCGATGGAGCATACGGTCGAGGTTGAACGGCTCTTTGCAGGTCAGCTTGGAGACCACGAGATAGATGACCAGAGAGGTCAGGGTGGCGATGAGGTTGAATTCATAAGCATTCATAAAGAACTTGAATTCGTTCACGCGCCAGACGACGATCGGTTCAAACGGACGGGAGAATCCTTCGACCACGATCTTGACCGCGTTCAGCAGCTCTTTTTCCTGCAGGAAGACATAGATGGTGGTCCAGTACTGCTTCAAACCGATGTAGCACAAAGCCATAAAACAGCTGGTGAGCAAGCTTGACCACGCACCGGCAGTCGTACCGAAACGGGTGTACAGACCGAGCATAATCATCGAACCGGCACCGACCCACATCGCCGTCATGGTACTGACGAACAGGTTGATGTAGTCCAGCTGACTCATCATCGTTGAACCGATGTAGAAGATGATACCGACGGAGATCGCGACCGCACGGATGACCCACAAATGCTGGATCGGAGTGAGCGGCTTTTTGATGAAGGGCATCACCACGTCCTGAGTGATGGTCAGAGCGGCAGAGAAGATACGGGTATCGTCGGTGGAGATCATCGCCATAATGAGCAGCAAACAGAAGAGTCCGCTCAAGCCGGGAGGCATCATATGACGCATACCGACCGCAGTCATCATCTGGTGATAGAGAGTACGGAACTGCTGATACATACTGGCGCGGGCTTCAGGAGTTTCGGTATTGCTGTTGACGATGGTGGCTTTGATCTCGTCAAGATAGATGGTATCAAGGTTCTTTTCTTCAGAGAGCGGAGCATCTTTTCCGATGGTGTGGATGATGGGAGCTTTGCTGTTGACGACCTTCATCACGTCCTCATGGAGCTGCTTGCGGCTTTCAGTGTGGAAGAGACCGCTGGCGACCTGAGTACTGATGGTGGCACGGACTTCGCTGGCCTGTTTGGCGAAGTCTTTGTGGTTGAAGTAGGTGATGAGAGCGACCGCGATAAGGATGTACAGAACGCTCATCAAACTGCTGCGGTAGGCACCGAGCAGAGCAGCCATTTTCTGTTCATGCGGGCTCTTGGCACTGGTGGTATTGCCGGCGCCGATCCACGCACCGCGGTTGATGACGGTGGTGATAAGTGTCACACCGACGAAGAACAAGTTGAAGTCGCGCAATTCAGAGATATCGTAGGGGTTGAGGAAGCTCTGATTTGCGACGCGGTCGGTCAGCACCGGAACGATCTGATCGCTCCAGGAGAACTTGAACAGAACGAAGAAGACGAAAACCGCCATAATGGGATAGCAGAACATCCCCTGGATACTGTCGGTGATGACCAATGCAAGGGTACCGCCCATACAGATGATACCGATCGCCATAGTCAGACAGATGATGATCAGCAAGTTAAAGGTGGAGAATTCACATCCGAAAAGGGTGAAGTGCTGGGGCAGACCGAAGTAGTAGATGAAGAAACGTCCGGCAACTGCGGGCATAATCATATTGGCAAGCACTTCGGAAGTTGAACGCAAGGCACTTGCGAAAATACGCAGACCGCGGCTGTAACGCATTTCGATGTACTGACCGAAGCTCATCGCCTTGGTTTCGCGGAAACGGTAGGTCACAAAACCGGTCAAACTCAACACGATGCCGAGCGGCATGGTCAGGTTCTGCCAGAAGGTCAGAGCAAAACCTGTACGGTAATGCACTTCGACATAGGCGACCAGCCCGATGATCGACAAACCGTTGGCGATATCAGCGATACTGATAAGATAACGGCCGCAGAGACGGCCCGCCGACAGAAAGTCGGAAACCTGCACCACATAGCGGCGCGAATACCATGCCATGAACAGCACGAAAGACACAGGCAGAATGATGATCAGCCAGTCCAGCGGACTGACGAAAAACCAGTCATCCCTTACCAACCACTGAAAAAATGAATTCATTTTTCCACTACCTCCTTAAATGTTAGACAAAAAAACCAAACTTATGGCTATACTTATCTATAAAGATATCACCGATTCGGCAATTTTTCAAGTAAATCGGGAAAAAAATATCCAATTCCGGCAGTTGGACAAACAGGACGGATATGGCAGGTATGCCGGGCAGCTTGCAAAAAATACCGCCGTCTGGCGGAACATCCGCCGCGGAGCGGCTGCCTCTCGCCTGTCGGGCGAACAGCCCGACGACAGGCGCCCTGCTCCAGCGGCGCGGTTTCAGAACCACGCCGTTATCTACCGGCGGATGTATCGCGCGGCAAGGTCGACGTCAAATCAAGGCGGCGGCGAAGGATCCGTCTTCGCTAAAGCTACGCCGGGACAAGGTGTACTTACTCGACTGCTTG
>JAZOMB010000018.1:0-2862 GCA_045653515.1 Victivallaceae bacterium
ATGAGACCGATCTGCCGGGATTGCCCAATGCGGAGAATCTTGCCGGAGCGGTGGAATTGATCCTCCGTTATGACGAAAATCTGGTATTGAGCGATCTTGAGCGGTTTGCCGCGGCGGTGAAGAGCTTCAAACGCGCACCGCACCGCATTGAAAAGGTGGGAAGCGGCAAAGGAATAACCTTTGTCAATGATTCCAAGGGTACCAATCCCGCCGCCGTGGTGGCGGCTTTGGATGCGGTGAATACACCCGTGGTGATTATGCTCGGCGGCTTGGCAAAAGGGATGGATTTCTCCATTTTAAAGAGCCGCAAAGATAAGATCCGGTACGCAGTATTTTACGGTCAGGATCGCGAAGAGATCAAAGCGGTGCTTGGCGGATGCTTCACGGGAATCGATACCGGAATGGATTTCAACGCCGCATTCAACGCCGCTACCGCCGCAGCCAAGGCAGGCGATACAGTATTGCTCTCCCCCGGCTGCGCCAGTATGGATATGTTCAAAAACTATAAAGAACGCGGCGAAAAATTCCGTAAACTCGCACTGAATTTTATCAACAGCAACTGTTGAGCATTATTCAGGAAGCTATCTCGATCAATGCACATGCGGAATGGGCGACAAAAGAGAATTTTATCCTGTTCCCGTCAAATTCCACATCTTCAACTTGTGTGAGCTGATGATCGTTGTCCAACAGCAGCACCCGGCAGTTTGCCGCAGTAACCGTGGTGTCGCACTCGATCACCACATCCATAGGTCTGGTTTGGAATGCCGAAATAAGCATGGCTTTTTCACCACTTTCATTCTCTCCGGCAAGTACAGTGACCTCTTTGACCGAACTTGCCGCATCCAGCCGGATGGGATAACGCACGATTTCACCGAATGCCTTCAAGGCGTACCATGACGGGGTCTTGATGTTGGTTCCGGTTTTGTAGCACCCCCAGGCGTTGCCGATACAAGTATAGTATGCGCCGTAATCCAGCGGAGTATCCTGCCATAACGCCATAACGGTGGTGAGAAAAGCGGCGCTGTCCAGACCTTTCATTTCCTCGTTATACATATGATCCTTGTAAAGCGGATCATTACGCAGACGTGCCCATTCCCCGGGGAAATAGTGCCATTCATTGAGGTGGATCTCGGTATTGGTGTAACCGTTCTCATCCAGAAGTTTTCTGACGAGAGCCGGAGTTTCCTGGATCCATCCGAAAGGATCCGCAGCATAACAGTGGTAACTGTAAAAATCCAGCGGTGCGTTATTGGCGGCGCAATGTTTGACAAACTCGACATTGATTTCGTTGAATTTGGTATGTGCCGGACCGCCGAATTTAAGATGCGGGAACCGTTTTTTCAGCTCTCCGGCGACTTTGACATAAAATTCATTGAACTGCTGAAGTGTGCCGCGCCACATTTTGAACTCTTTGGCATCGGGTTCGTTCCAGATTTCCCAATATTCAATATTGAAATTGAAACCGTTCCACAATCCTTCCGTGTAATGGCGGATGATATTGGAACAGATGTTGATCCACTTATCCACATCGGCGGGCGGATCGACTTTGTACTTTCGCACAGAATGGTCTATTGATTCGCCGAGCCGGTAGTAAATCGGAGTTCCGGAAGTTTCGATGCAGTTTTTTATGTAATCATCAGTATAGCTGAAGTCATAATTACGGCTATCATTTTCATCAAGATGCGGGAGAGGGAATATGTGGCTGATGTCAACCAGGCGGCATCCGGGATTGGACAATGGAGAATCGTGAAGCCGGGCAAAGGCGAGATTGAGCTGTTTAAAGCTCTGCATAATGTCGGTACTGGCATTGGCATTGGTAATACACGGAGCGAGATTTCCCCCGTTGAGTTTACGGATGGTTTTCCCGGTTCGTTTCAACGTATTCCATAAAATATCCACCTGCGGCATAAATACACTCTCCTTTTTTTTTAATTCATTTCAGAAAACTTATATTATTTTCCGGGAAATATTATTTTGGAAGCGGCATCGACCCGCGCCTGAAGTCCGGCAAGTTTCTCTGCCGGAACGATGCCGCAGGCGGCAAAGTCAGCGGCGAGGACTTTGGGATCTTCAAGTGGCATAGCGGATTTGGCAGAAGATTTGCCGAAGTTGCCCATCATCGCGGCTTCGAGTTCCATCGCAAGCGAAATGGGTTCATCAGCGGCATCGTCAGATTTGTTTCCGGCGAGTTTTTCGAGCTTGGCGCAGATGGCTTCGCGTTCTGCCAGAGCGGCGGCAGATTGTTTCGCCAATTTTTCAGCGGCTTTGGCATCACCGGAAACGGCGGAACCAAGCAAGGTTGCAAAGCTCTGAAGTTTCGGGAAGGCGCTCCAGCTGCCCTCTTCAGGAAGCTCAATGGTCTCACCGGCAAGGAATTTGCTGTAAAGCGCGGCAAGTTCATGTACCGCATCACCTGAAGCGGCAATGCGTTTCTGGCGTTCAGCTTCGCGGACTTTGGCGAGGGCGGATTCAAACTTCTGCCAGACTTTCTGTTCATCGAAACGGGTTTCGCGGCAGCTGATATTGCGGAGTTCTTCTTTGATCTCGCGGGTGCGGGTCAGGGCATCCTGCGGATTGGCGCAGAGGGCTTCGACTTCGGCGATAAGCTCGCGGGTACGGGCCTCTTTGGCATTGATCTCTTCGCGCCGTCCGGCAAAGAATTTGTCCATAGCGGCGTTGAATTCCTTGAAGAGTTCCGGCTCTTTGCGTCCGGCGGAACCGCTGTTGCGGTACTCTTCGCGCAGCTGTTTGGCGCGGCGGACATCGGTCAGGTTCTGCGCTTCGGTGATCAGCTCTTTCTTGCGGGCAACGGCGGCTTTAACGATGCGGTCGCGTTCATCAAAGGCGGCTTTGCGGGCGTTG
>JAZOMB010000019.1:0-1957 GCA_045653515.1 Victivallaceae bacterium
ATGTTCCGCCTGACGGCGGTTTTTTTGTTTGGCAGACGATGCTGCTGAAGTTTTGCGACCAACGGGAGCAAAATATACCCCGCTTTTTTTGAAAGAGGTTGGGGGTTTGGGGGAAGGGGGAAACTTTTTTTCTCGTGAAAAAAAGTTTTCCCCTTCCCCCAAAAATCACACTCTTTTTCCAAAAGGAGTGATGACTTTGTCCAGTACTCCGGTACAGCAGGAAATGCAGACGCCGTAATTGGTTACGGGAACGTCGGCTTGCGCGAGACCTGAGAGCCGATTGAGCATAGCGCGGCGGTTGAGCATACATCCGCCGCAATGGATGACCAGTTTATACTGTTTGAGATCGGCGGGGAAATCGGCGCCGGAATAGAATTCAAAATCCAGTTTGCAATTACATTTTTTCTGCAGCAGCATGGGGATCTTAACTCTGCCGATATCATCGGTTCCGGCGTGGTGGGTGCATGATTCCGCGATGAGAATGCGGTCATTTTCCTTTAAATCCGCGATAGCGCGGGCGCCGTTGATAAGCTGTTCAAGATCGCCTTTGAGCCGCGCCATCAAAATTGAAAAGGTGGTGCAGGGCACGTCGGCGGGCAGGGTGTCGATCATAGTTTTTACCACCTGCGAATCGCAGATGACCAGATCGGGGGGCGTGGTGAAGCGGGAATATATTTCCGGGAAAGCGTTTTCTTTGGCAACGGTGCATATCGCATTGCCGTCAAGGGCATCGCGGATAGCTTGCACCTGCGGCAGAATGAGCCGTCCTTTGGGGGCCTGGGTGTCGATGGGAACCATCATTACGACGTGGCCGTTTTCCGGCAGGAGGTCATTGAGCAGCGGAAGCGATTGGAAATAATCTTCCGGCAGAACTTTCAGCAGGGCGGCGACCAGCTGTTCAATAAAGCGGTCGCGGTTGGCAGGATCGACGGCGGCGGTCAAAATGGGTTCTGCCCCGGAAAGTTCAGTCAATTTGGCAAGGAAATCATCTTCCGGAATTGCGGTGTCGCATTTATTGACCGCGATCAATACCGGAAGTTTCAAATCTTTTGCTTTGTCAAACAGCTCCTGTTCCGGCTGTTCCCAGATGCCCGGCGCGGTGACTATGACCAGTACATCCGCTTTCTGCATCGCCTGATGGGTGCGCCCGATGCGAAGTTCACCCAGCGGTGTATTGTCATCGGTTCCCGCGCTGTCCAGAAGCAGCACCGGGCCGAGCGGCCGCAGTTCCATAGCCTTTTCCACCACATCGGTGGTGGTGCCTCTTTCGGCGGAGATGATCGCGGTATTCTGTCCGGAAAGGAGATTTACCACGGAAGATTTGCCGGCATTTATTCTGCCGGCAAAGAGTATCTGAAGCCGTAAAGATTTAGGTGTGGTCTGCATAGCCGCCGGTCGTGATGAATGATTACTTCCAGTTCAGGACGCTTGAATCGTAATTGGCAGGGGCCTTGTAGCCGAGCAATTCGATACAGGTGGCGGCAAGAGAGCTGATGCCCAGACCTTCTTTGAGTTCAGCGCTGTATTCACCCTTGTTTTCCGGATCGAAGATGATGCAGGGAACCGGGTTGAGGGAGTGGCTGGTCTTGCGGGCGGGAACGCCGTTTGCATCGACTTTGAGATTGCCTTTCTTGTCGTGTTCAAGCATATCGTCAGCGTTGCCGTGGTCAGCAGAGATGACCAGCACACCGCCGGCGGCTTCGACCGCTTCTTTGATACGTCCGAGGCAGAGATCAAGGGCTCCCATGGAAACGAGAACCGCTTCCATATTTCCGGTGTGGCCGACCATATCGCCGTTGGGGAAGTTGAGACGGATCATCTGATATTTGCCGGAAGCGATGGCATCGACGACGGCATCGGTGGTCTCGGCGCACTTCATCCACGGGCGCTGTTCAAAGGGAACGACATCGGAACGGATCTCAACGTATTCGTCATAGAGTTCGTCAAACTTGCCGGA
>JAZOMB010000020.1:0-8887 GCA_045653515.1 Victivallaceae bacterium
GCTTTGCGGATGGCTTCTTCCTGATTGGCGGTTTTCAAGCTCACACATTTGCGTTCACCTTTGACCTGGTAACGGAAATAGTAATTGCCACCTTTGCTGGTCTGGTAAACTGTACCTGTTTCAAGTTTGATGCGGTGAAGATCTGAATCCATTTTTCGCTTCCCCATAATTTACTCCCTGCTGACTGATTTGACTTAATATAACTCAAGTTTCGGGAATTGAAAGCGTATATGGTAAAAAACGGCAACGATTGTTGCCGTTTTGAGGGTAATTTTGGTGGAGCAGATGGGAGTCGAACCCACGACCTATACGATGCGAACGTATCGCTCTAGCCAACTGAGCTACTGCCCCGTAGTTTATACTTTGCTTAATATACATCTGTTTTCGGCTTTTTCAAGGCGTTTTGAGAAAAAAATTCACTTTTTCGCCCTGTTTTTGCGATTTGCCGTCTGCAAAACAGAAAATATCAATGCATAAAAGTCTTATACAGGCAAAGCACTCCTACGGCAAGCGGAACGATGCCGTAGAAGACGATATGCATTATTTTGCCTGTGGTTTGGCCGTACAGATTTTGAAATGCCAGCAGTTTGCCAAGCTTTTCCGGAGCCGCACAATGCAGTATCAGCACTCCAAGCCCGATGATCGTTCCGACTATGCCAAGCAAAAGTTCTGTGGTCATAAAATATCCTTACTTGGCAGGGTAGGCGATCGGCTGGGAGAAGATCACCATCTGATCGTCGGAAAGTTTCAGCAGTTTCTTCAGCGCATCACGGTCGAGCATTCCGCAGACCACGGTGGCAAGGTTTTTGTTTGCGGCATAAAGATAAACATTCTGCGACGCGCTTCCGGAGTGGTTTCCGGCGTAGATCGCCTGTTCTACGGGAGTTTTGCCGACCGCTTTCATATCCGCAACAAAGAGCAGTACCAGCGGCGCTTTTTTGTGGAACGGTTGACGGCCGAACGCTTTACGGTGATCGCCTTTGAGGACGGGAACGAGCGAATGAGCTTTGCTGTCGTAAAGATAAACACCATCGGCGGTCGCCGCATAAACTTTCTGATTCTGGGCATTCCGGGCGGTCGGGACGGTTTTTCTGCCGTCTTTGCGGGAGACTCCGTCGGCGGTGTAAAGGATTTCACCAATGGTCTGCAAGTCAAACGCTTTGGTGCTGAATTTGCGCAGGGACTGGCGTTCGGCAACGCACTGCATAAAGGGTTTGCCCGTGGTCAGATCCGGTTTGGGAAGTTTGATCTCTCCGGCAACTTCAGCGTGGAGCATAGCAGCGAAAGCAAACAGCGAAATGATGACAGTAATTTTTTTCATGATAAAATTCCTTTCTTTATAATCAATATATGTAACGGTTGTTTTCACGGAAGCGGGCGAGTTCAGCTGAAGGCACGTCCATAAGACCGACTTTCAATCCGGCGTTCCGCAGAAGTTTGGTCGCGCTGGCAACATGAGAGATCAGCACCAGCAGATTTATCAGCGGAATAAGCATCAGAAAACACACCAATATCGTCATAACAACATTTTTCTTCATCGAATTGCGGAGTTTTACCAGAAATACGATCATTCCGATTGAAATCGCCAGAGAGACAAATTGGGCAGCAATTGAAAGCCCGGCAGGAATGAACCACGTTAAAATTGTCAATACAAGATTGACCAGTACGCAATAAAGAATGTTGGACTGATTTTTTGCGACATTAAAAACCTCATCCGCGGTGAAAGGGATGTTTTTGTATTCGCAAACCGGCTGCTGACAGACTTCATCATTCATAATTTACCTCCGTAAAATGGTTGTTTTTTTGTGTGTCTGTATACCACTAATATAACAGGAGTATTTCGATATAACAAGCCCCAAATGAAAACTTTTCACAATTTTCAGAAAAAATACTTCACTTTTTAAAAGGTCACTAAATCTTATTCAGCGGCTCGGCGTTCAAGGAAGAGGTCGAGGACGATCAGATCCCACAACAGATAGCTGTAATCGGCGGTGCCGGACTGGTGCAGATCCCACAAGTGTTTGAGAACATTTTCGTTGACAAACTTTTCGGAAATCAGGCGGGAGGAGAAGAGTTTCTCCTGTGCCGGAGCTTTCCAGCTTTCGCGCAGCCACGCGGCGACCGGAACTCCAAAGCCGCGTTTGGGGCGGTTGGAAAGTTCCGGAGTGATGAATTCCGGGAACGCCATTTTCAAAATCTTTTTGCGCTCTTTGCCGTGGAGTTTGTACTTCATCGGCAGACGGGCGGCAAATTCAACTACTGCGGTATCCATAAAGGGACTGCGCAGTTCAAGTGCGTTCGCCATAGAAGATATGTCGGCTTTGACCAGGATATCTCCGGGGAGATAGGTTTTAAGATCGAGTTCGCCGAGTTTTTCCACTTTGTCGCTGGAAATGAGTTCCCAGTTGAGCGAGGTGAAACACTCCGCTGAATCGTGTTTGAGCGCCTTCTGGAGCGCGGGACCGAACAGCTCTTTTTTCAATGCCGCCGGACACCGGTCAAGCAGATTGAAGTAACCGGTCTTTTCTGAAGAACCGAAGAGCCGCAGCAGCCGTTTCAAACGGCCGGACTTGGTACGTTCGCCGTGGTCGGGGAGCATTCCGGCGATACCGGAGAAGATGACCTTGCGCAGCGTTTCCGGAAGCCAGTAGACTTTTTCAGCGTAACGCATGGCAAGATAACGTTCGTAACCGGCGAAAACTTCGTCAGCGCCGTCGCCGGAAAGTGCAACGGTGATTTTGCTCTTGGCAAATTCGCTCAACAAGAAGAGCGGCAAAGCTGACGCATCGGCAAATGGTTCGCCGAAACGCGGAAACAGTTTCAAAACCAGATCAAAATCGTCCGACTTGATCTCTTTTTCGTGACAGCGCAAATTTCCGCCGCAGACCGAATTGATGATCTCCGCCGAGCGCTGTGCCGCAGAACGTTCATCGTAGGCGGCATTGCCGAAACCGGCGGTGAAAGTGTCGCAGGGTTTGGGATAGAGCAGTTTGGCGGCGATACCGGTGACGATGCATGAATCCACGCCGCCGGAGAGGAAAGTTCCGAGCGGAACATCGGATACCAGACGTTTTTCCACCGCTTTTTCCACGAGTTTGCGCAGTTCCAATGCGGCGGCATTGAGCGACATTCCGCTGTTCTTTATCGAGTAATCCAGCTGCCAGTAACAGCGGATGGAAACGTTTGCGCTGTCCATATTGAAGCTCAGCAGATGTCCAGGCGGCAGTTTGCGAACCTGACGGAACGCGGTGTCCGGTGACGGGATGTACTGCAGAGAAAGGAAATCGCTGATCGCATTTTCGTCCAGCTGTTCAGGGAACGCAGGATGCACCATAAGTCCGGCAAATTCACTGGCAAAAATCAGCGAGTCGCCGTCCATAAAGTAGAGCAGGGGCTTCTGTCCGAGCCGGTCGCGGCCGAGCAGCAGCCGCCGTTTCGGGACATCGTAGAGGGCAAAGGCGAACATACCGTCGAGGTAGTTCGCAAAATCTTCATTGTACTCTTCGTACAAATGCAGAATGCATTCGGAATCGCTGTTGGTCTGGAAGTGGTGTCCCTTTGCTTCCAGTTCGCTTCTCAACTCTCTGAAGTTGTAAATTTCGCCATTTACAGCCAGCACCAGATCACCGTCATCGGTTATCAGCGGCTGTTTTCCGTTTTCGAGGTCGATCACCGCCAGACGGCTGTGGCCGATGACCACATCGTCATTGGAGAAAATACCAGAACCGTCAGGTCCCCGGTGGCGCTGCGCAAGATTCATCGCTTCGGCAATGGTAACGGCGTTGCGGTCTCTGCGGATATTGGCGATACCGGAAATGGCACACATAAGCTTTCCCTCTGATTAAAAAAGTTAAGTATTTGTATAATATAGCACAAACAGGCTCTTTTTTCAAGTTGCAAAACCATTATATTATAGTGAACAACCTTGAATGTACGGACAAGTTGAACTATATTATAACAAATATATCAACCTGTACAAAAAAGGAGTTTGAAATGAAAAAGATTGTTTTGATGCTGTTGTTTGCCGTGTCGCTTCTGATTGCCGGATGCCGGACGGCTGAAATTGTCACCAAGCCCGTTGCGCCGGAACTCAAGGTCGGTTTCTTTGTCGATGACGGCAGCCGTGGCGGCGGCGTTTTCAAAGCGGCGCGTCTGCTTTACCATTGTCCGCAGATGGAGGTCACTCTGCTCGATGGAAAAGATATCCGCAACGGCAAACTGGACGGACTCGATCTTCTGGTCATCCCCGGAGGTTCCAGCGCCACGCAGTTTAAAATGATGCAGAAATCCGGCGCCGCCAAAATCCGTGAGTTCGTCAAAAAAGGCGGCAGTTATGTCGGTCTTTGCGCCGGTTTCCACTGCACGCTCAACCGCCCCGACCGGGTCGCTCTGCTGCCCTACGTTTATGTCAATAAAACCAGCGGCGCACAGGGAACGTTGAGCATCAATATCTCTGAAAAGGGCGCGAAAATTCTCGATGTCAAGCCGGGACGCTACCAGGTTTATTACTCGCAGGGCCCCATTTCCAGAGCCGGTAAAGCGTGGGAACACGGCAAGGCTGAAGTGCTCGGCACCTATTTGAACTCCATCGGTCTTGCCGGCCGCAAGCATTATGATTACACCGGACATCCGGCAATCCTCTTCGGCAACCACGGCAAAGGCAAGGTTGTCGCCACCAGCTTCCATCCGGAGGTCAACGTCGCCAACCATCCTATTTTCAACGGTATGGTCTATGCCGTTACCGGCAAAAAGATCGCTCAGGTTTTTCCGAAAAAGAATCCCCGCCCCGTGCGTGTCGTCCTCTATGTCGGAAACACCAAGGGCAAGGCGCGCATCAACCGCCTTATCGAACTTGACCGTCACCCCGATATCGATGTGAGTCCGATCGCCGCTGCTTCCGTTCCTGATGCCGTTGCCGACCATGCGGATGTGCTGGTCACTATGGCTGCCGACAGCAAAGATTTCCGGGATTTTGTCACCAGGAACAAACAGCTGTTCAAGAACTTTATGGATCGCGGCGGCCGTATCATCGCCGCCGGCAGCGGTGCTGAAGCCTTTGAAAATCATCCCAATCTGGTCGCGTACCCGGCTGGTAAATCCTTTGTCGATGCGGTTTTGGAGTGCAAGTGAGCAAAATGAAAAATTTTGAAAGAACTGTTTGTGTTTCCAGCTGTGAAGCGGATACTGAAAATTTCGGTGCAGAAGTCGCCCGTCAATGTCCGCGCGGCAGCGTTATATTGCTTGACGGCGATCTCGGCGCCGGAAAGACGGTTTTTTCCCGCGGTTTCGCCCGGGCGCTGGGGATCGATGAACCGGTTTCAAGTCCGACTTACACCATCGTTCAGGAGTATGATCTGCCGGAGCGCGGCAGATTGTATCACCTTGACTTGTACCGTATCAGCGGAGTTGATGCGGCGCTGGCTTTCGGCGTGGATGAATTTCTCAATGATCCGTCTTCTTA
Source organism: Victivallaceae bacterium (assembly GCA_045653515.1). Lineage (GTDB taxonomy): Bacteria > Verrucomicrobiota > Lentisphaeria > Victivallales > Victivallaceae > UBA1784. The sequence continues at coordinate 5,462 of JAZOMB010000020.1, forward strand.
CGCATTGGTCGAGTGGCCCGAACGTATCGCCGGGATCCTGCCGGAGGATGCCATCCGTATCACCTTGAAACACACGGGGGAAGGGCACCGTGAAATTAAGCTTGAAGCTTGAAGCTCAACCGTGGACAAGCGGTGATGTTTCGCTGTCCGGAAGCGTTTGTGCATTCGGTTTGCTCACCTTTTCGGTGTTCATTATGCCGTTGTTGGTGCAGAAAACTATCGGGCATCGGCTGAGTATGCCGGATATATTGCTTTTTTCGGCAATGCCCGGGATCTGCGCCTACGGATTTTTTACGGCATCGCGTCTGCCGATGAAGTTTTTGAAACGTGAAGAGATCGGTTCATTCATCCTTTGGAGCGTGCTGACTTTGCTGGCGGCGGGCGTGATATCTTTTGTGTGGCGGGGGATTTTGACGGTGTTGAATATTCCGTTTGAAGCAGAACAGGCCGCATTTGACATCATCCGGAACAGCCGCGGCGGGGAAGTCTGGCAGCTGTTTTTCGGACTGTGTGTGTTCGCTCCGCTGGTCGAAGAGCTTTTATTCCGGCGGATAGTGTACGGTTTTCTGCTGCGCTGGGGATGGGGGATCGCCTTTGCCGGAACGGCATTGCTTTTCAGTATGTGTCATTTTTTTCTTGCCGGAGTGCCGGGATTGTTTGTGCTTGGTCTGGGATTTCAATTTATGTATTTGAAATACCGTAATCTGGGGGCTGCGGTGATGCTGCATTCTCTGGTCAATTTGAGTGCGTTTGCCGCCGCGCTCGGCGAATGAAAGAGTTTGGGTTATGAAAATCGTTATTGCACCGGATTCGTTTAAAAATGCTTTGCGGGCAAGTGCTGTCGCTGAAGCTTTGGCGGCAGGATGGATTCAAGTCCGTCCGCAGGATGAAACTGTTTTGCTGCCGATGTCTGACGGCGGAGAGGGATTGTGCGATGCTTTGGCAGGTTCGCTTGATGGCAGTTTCGTGGAGATCCCTGTGCATGATGCTCTGATGCGGGAACGCTTGGCAAAGGCGGTCGTTTCCGGAGAAACTGCGGTAATTGAAAGTGCCGAAGCAAACGGTATCGAACATCTTGAAAAAGGTGAATTAACTCCGCTTGCAACTACCACTTACGGAGTCGGCGAACTGTTCCGGACACTGTTGAAACAATACCATTGCCGCAACTTTATCATCGGTATCGGCGGCAGTGCCACCGTTGACGGCGGAGTCGGGATGCTTCAGGCTCTGGGATACTGCTTTTTTGATGCTGATGATATGGAAATTCCTCCCGGCGCCGGAGGCGGCGCACTTGAAAAAATCGTCCGCATCTGCGATAAAGAGGTCGAACCGGAATTGAAAGCTGCAAAGATAAAAGTCGCCTGTGATGTGACCAATGTGCTGTGCGGGAAAACTGGCAGCGCGGCGGTTTTCGGCCCGCAGAAGGGGGCAACGCCGGAGATGGTGGATATTCTGGATGAAAATTTGAGACATTTTGCAAAACTCTGGAACGATGACGGCAATGTTCCCGGTGACGGTGCCGCCGGAGGCTTGGGATTTGCTTTGCGGCAGCTGGGCGGCGAGATGGTTTCAGGGGCTGAACTTGTGATGCGGGAGACCCGTTTCGCTGAACATCTTTCAAATGCCGATCTGGTCATTACAGGAGAAGGGTGCAGTGATAATCAGACCGCCTGCGGAAAGCTGTGTTCATCTATTGCGCTTGCCGCTGAAAAAGCTGGAGTTCCGACGGTGCTGGTTTCCGGAGCATTGAAAGGCGATTGTGCTGAACTGGAAAAACTTTTTGCCGGATGTTTTAGCATTTCCCGCGGTGTCTGTACGCTCGATGAGGCGCTGAAAGATACCTGTGAAAACCTGAAAAAGAGCGCCGGCGCACTCGCCGCTTTTGCTTCAAAGCTTTTAATCAGATAAATTAGCTGATTTTTTCTGCTTTTTGTATGGAAATCAGCGCGTTGATGTGCTATATTATCGTGATAAACAATTTTTGAACATATTTTTACAGAAAGGATTTTCTTATGTATCGTTCTCATACCTGCGGCGAACTGCGCCGCGCCGATGCCGGAAAGACTGTCCGGATTGCCGGATGGATCCACAGCGTCCGCGACCATGGCGGCGTTATCTTCATCGACCTGCGTGACAACTATGGTCTTACTCAGGTGGTTATCGACCCGGAACGCGACTTCTATCAGGCGCTCGACAAATGGCGCGTTGAAAGCGTCGTTCAGTTTGACGGTGTTGTGGTTGAACGTACTCCGGAAACTGTCAACTCCAAGCTCGCCACCGGTGAGATCGAAGTTTCCGCCACCGGTATGGAAATGCTCGGCGAAGCGGAAGTCATTCCGTTCCTCGTCGCCAAAGATGACGGCGCTCCTGAAGCTCTCCGTCTGAAATACCGCTTCCTCGATCTGCGTAAAGAAAAACTGCACAAGAATATCCTTCTGCGCAGCAATGTTATCGCCGCGATCCGCAAATATATGAACGGCATCGGTTTTACCGAATTTCAGACCCCGATCCTGACCGCCAGCAGCCCCGAAGGTGCGCGTGACTATCTCGTGCCCTCCCGTCTGCATCCGGGCAAGTTCTACGCTCTGCCGCAGGCTCCGCAGCAGTTCAAACAGCTGCTGATGGTCTCCGGTTTTGACCGTTACTTCCAGATCGCTCCCTGCTTCCGCGACGAAGACGCCCGCGCTGACCGCAGCCCCGGCGAATTCTATCAGCTGGATATGGAAATGAGCTTTGTCGAACAGGATGACATTTTCGGCGTGGTCGAAGGTCTGCTGGAAAACATTATGGATCAGTTCTCCCGGAAGGACTTCACCCGTCCGCCGTTTGTCCGCATCCCCTACCGTGAAGCCATCCGCCGTTTCGGCAGTGACAAACCCGACCTTCGCAACCCGCTGGAAATGATCGATGTCACTGAACTCTTCCGCAACTGCGACTTCAAGGCTTTCGCCGGAACTGTTGCCGACGGCGGCGTTGTCCGCGCCATCAAGGCTCCGAAAGTTGCAGGTAAGCCCCGCAAGTTCTTTGATGATATGATCGCTTTCGCTCAGGAAAACGGCGCCAAAGGTATGGCCTACATCATCTGGAGCGAAGGTACTGAAAAGAGCCCGATCGTCAAGTTCCTCTCCCGCGAAACCATCGACGCCCTCAAGGCGCAGGGCGGTGTGGAAGACGGCGATGCTCTCTTCTTCCTCGCTGACAAGGAAAAACTGGTCTCCAAGGTCGGCGGTGCCGTCATCACTGAATTGGGCCGCAAACTCGAACTCATCGATCCCAACGTCTACAAGTTCTGCTGGATCGTTGACTTCTCGATGTTTGAAACCGAGGAAGAAACCGGTGCGGCCATCTTCTCCCACAACCCGTTCTCTATGCCGCAGGGCGGAATGGATGCGCTGGTCAACAAAGAGCCGCTTGATATCCTGGCTT
>JAZOMB010000021.1:0-11974 GCA_045653515.1 Victivallaceae bacterium
TCATTCCGTCCGGAAGCTCGTCGATATCTGCGCCCATTTTGCGCAGTTCTTCAGTCATAGCGGCGATGCGGTCAGTCTCTTTGTTGCGCGCCTGCGCCACATTGAGCAAGCGAGTTTCGCCGGGGATCAATGCGGCGGTGGCGGAGATGATCGGCAAGGCATCCGGAGTTGAATTCAAATCCAGCGTCACGCCGTGCAGAACTTTATTGCCAACAACCGTACATTTGCCATCTTTCCGGATGATACAGCTGCCCATTTGCTCATAGAATTCAAACACCTGCTTATCGCCTTGCGCATCGTTGAAGTCCAAATTGAGTATGTCAACTTCGCTTCCGCACAAAGCTCCCGCCGCCAGCGCGAAACAGGCGGTGGAAAAATCCGCCGGGATAACCCGGTCAAAAGCGGGGAACTGCTGTCTTCCGGGGATCTCCCACTTCAAGCGGTCAGCTTGTTTGGTAAACTTTATGCCAAGTTCGGTAAGCCAGCGCGCACTGATTTCGGCATACGGCTGTTCATTGAGATAGTCAAGCACCAAGGTCGAATCGCCATCCGCCGCCGGAAGCGCAAACAGTAACGAGGTCAGAAACTGTGAACTCTTTCCATCGACTTTCGCTTTTCCCCCGCGCAAAGGACCGCAGACGGTAAAAGGACAATGGCCGTTGCTGGATGTGATTTTGACACCCAATTCTTCCAATGCGCCGAAAAGTCCGGTCATCAGCCTGGTGCGCAAAGAGTCATCACCATCAAAGGTGATGGGGAAATCCTGCATCGCTGCCAACGCAGTAAGCATCCGCAAACCGGTGCCGGAGTTATTCATATTGACCACAGTTCCGGGAGATGCAAGCTTACCATTCAAACCGCCGATCTCCCAGCGGTCGGAATATTCGGAAACTTCTGCGCCGAAAAGCCTGGCGGCTTCCAATGCGGAACGGGTGTCTTCGGAATCCAGCGGCGCACGCAATACACATTTGCCTGAACTTTGCAATGCTGCGACCACGCCGCGGATGGTATGAGACTTGGAACCGGGGACGGCGATCGTCCCCGCCAAGTGTGATTTGCGAACCCGCAAAATCATTTTTTACCTCGCAGAAATCGTTATTTCTGAAGACTTTTCAATTCCATTGCCCGCAGCTCAGTACGGCGGATCTTGCCGCTGGTGGTCTTGGGCAATGTTTCAACGAAATCGATCTTGCGGGGGTACTTGTAGGGAGCAGTGTGATTTTTCACATACTCCTGGATCTCTTTCTTGAGTTCATCGGTACCGACCGTGCCTTTGGTCAGAACGATGACCGCTTTCACCACCTGACCGCGAATCTCATCCGGGGAAGCGATGGCAGCACATTCACGGACATAGGGCAGTTCCATAATGACGCTATCGATCTCAAAGGGACCGATACGGTAACCGGAAGATTTGATGACATCATCAGTACGTCCGACATACCAGAAGAAGCCGTCTTCATCCTGCCACGCGGTATCGCCGGTGTGGTAAACTCCGTCACGCCATGCGCTTTCGTTGAGTTCAGGAGCGTTGCGGTAGCCCTGGAAGATACCGCAGACCTGATTCTTTTCGGCGAAGATCACGATCTCACCGGTTTCGCCCGGCTTGACCAGATTACCGTCGGCATCCATCAGACGGACATCGTACTGCGGAGTCGGTTTGCCCATAGAGCCGGGTTTGGGAGTCATACCGGCAAGGTTGGCGAGAGTCAATGTGGTTTCAGTCTGACCGAAGCCTTCCATCATCTTCAATCCGGTAGCCTTGTAGAACTGCTGATAAACTTCGGGATTGAGCGCTTCACCGGCGGTACAGACATTTTTCAAACTGGACAGATCATAGTTTGCCAGATTGTCTTTGATGAAGAAACGGAACATCGTCGGCGGCGCACAGAAGGTGGTGATCTGATGCTCTTTGAAAAGCGTCAGGATATCGTGTGCTTCAAAACGGTCAAAGTCATAGGTCAGCACCGCCGCTTCACAGAGCCACTGACCGTAGATCTTGCCCCAGAGCGCTTTGCCCCAGCCGGTATCACTGATGGTGAAGTGGATGCCGTCCGGATCGACCTGCTGCCACCAGCGGGCGGTGACGATGTGACCGAGCGGATAGGTAAAGCTGTGTTCGACCATCTTCGGATAACCGGTGGTACCGCTGCTGAAGAAGATCAGCATAGTATCGTCGGCTTTCAGTGAAGCGGGACGTTTGAAGACATCACTGTAACGTTCGATATCATCTTCGAGTTTGCGCCAGTTGTCACGGGAAGCGATCTTTTCGCCGACCATAATGCGTTCTTTGAGCGCGGGGTACTGGTCGGCGGCTTCGTCGATGCAGTCGAGAATATGAGCATCGTCAGCGGCGACAATAGCTTTGACACCGGCTGATTCAAAACGGTAAACGAAATCTTTGGCGGTAAGCTGGTTGCTTGCCGGGATGGCGACAGCACCGATTTTGTGCAGAGCATTCAAAACCGTCCAGAAGTGGTAATGGCGGCGCATAACCAGCATAACGCGGTCGCCCTTGCCGATACCCATAGACGAAAGATAGTTGGCGGCGCGGGAGCTGGCAACCGAGATATCTTTGAAGGTGAAATCGATGCAATCTTTAGTGGAACTCAGCCACTTCATCGCCAATTTATCCGGATTTTTGGCAGCCATAACATCCAACACATCGTAAGCGAAGTTGAAGTTATCCGGCTGATGGAAAGTAAAGCTCTTGAGGTAACCGTTTTCGTCCAGCGTTTCATCGACAAAATTGTGATAAAGCAGCCGGGATTTTCCGGGCAGAACACTCTTGGTCTTATTCTCTTCGCTGTGGATGGGGTTGAAATCGCCGTCGCCGTTGATAACGATAGCAAGGAATTCACAATCGCTGTCGCCGACGGCGACCATACCGTGAGGATAGCTGGAATCATAATAGATGCAATCGCCCTCTTCGAGGATCTCGATTTTGTTTTCCATCTGCACTTTGAGTTTACCGCGGAGAACGTAGTCAAATTCGTGACCGGAGTGGGTGGACAAAGTTATGGGAGTGTCCGGACGTTCCGGTTTGGCTTTGACGGTGAAAGGCTCAGCATTGCGGTTTTTGAGCAGAGAAGCCAGATGACGGTATTCAAACTCTTCACGGCGCTTGATCGGCATACCGCCGCCGTTGCGGGTGAGAGTGTAAAAGGACAATTTGGGAGCTTCGCCGCTTACCAGCACGCTGATATCGACGCCGAAACGCAAAGCACACTTCTGAAGGAAGGTGAAAGAGCTGTCTTTTTCACCGCTTTCATGGGCAAGATATTCTTCCTCGCTAATACCAATAATGGAAGCCATCTCAATAGCTGCAATATTCAAAATATTGCGGATCTCGCGGATTCGGCCGCCGATCTGCTTGAGTTGAGTTTCCAAATTACCGGATTCAACGGGACGGGAAGACATTTTCTTACTCCTTTAAATTATTTGTTATGCTCCATACATATCCACGGACACCCTTGTCCGTGAACAGAGCAGTTTGACACAATATAGCACTTAAACGGAAAAAATTCAACTTTTCACAGCAGTTTTTTCGCTTAAAGGAAATATTTTTATCAATTTTTACACAGATATCCCATAATTTTTCAAAAAACAGGCATTCCCGCCAAATTTGAGCGGGAGAAGGTTGAGATCACTGCCTGTGCATCTGATAAAGATTGCGCAACAGCATGACCGCCTGATCTTTGTTTTTGTTGCCGAACATCACATGGCCGCCGGAAAAACCGAAGTCGGTACTGCTGACAACCAGCGTACCCTTGCCGACTTTGGTTGAGAGCAGAAAACTGGCAAAAGTTCCGTCAACGATCTTGACCTTGCCATGATTTTTCCATGCCGCCGGATTTTGCGGATACCAGCCGGAAGCCGGGGTCAGAGTGCGGAACAATGCCGGACGCAAATCACAAGGATCAGTCTGCCATTTTCCGGGAAGGACATCATAACTTTTGCGGCTCTTATCAATCCGCCAGCCTGACCACTTGAGCTTGAGCGCCGGATCATTGAAAAATTTATCCGGGGCAAATCCGGAACCGTAACCGAAACATATCACCAGCGCGCCGTTCTTCAGTGCCGGATAAACTTTTTTACTGAAAAAATCTGCCGTTGCCGCATCGCATTTTGCCAGACGGAAAACATATACTTCCCGATCCATCGCCCGGGCGGCGGCGGTTTTGACGGTGTTGCCGGTGACGGTTTGAAATCCGGCTTTTTCCATCATGGTGCGCATAACATTGATATCTTCCATTTTCGAGTTGAAGGCATACAATCCGGTCGGGATCGCCTCCTCCACAAATTGAAGCATTGCAAAAGCGTTCTGATCGTGGTAAACGGCATCCGGGAAACCGGAGTGGACTTTATCGCTGCGCTTGATAGTAAAGGGCCACACATCTCCCGGCTTGGGAGCGACAGTATCAAGTGCGGAAAACGGAATGACCAGTTTCATGCGCCATCCGTCACTATTTTTGGTGACATTGACCTGCCAATCGGGGTTCCAACGGGTATCAAAGGTAAATCCGCCCAGTGCAATGGCATCATATTTGGCACCGGCAGTGTTGGCAACCAGATGACGATAGATGCCGCGGGTGTCGTTGGGAACGGAGATAAAGAGTTCGATACATTTGTCGTTGAAAACTTCGGAATCGCGTTTAGTGTGAAGTGCAACCAGATTTTTCATATCCTTTTCTTTGCAGTCGATATCGAAATATATCGCTTTGGCATCGTAGTTGACTTTGACACTCCAGGCCTGGTGTTTACCGGCGCGGGCGCGGGCAGTCATATTTGTGATCTTGGTACTGCGTGAGAAATCCAGCGGCGCTTTGGCACGGGGAACAAGGACATTCAAATTGGATTGAGAGGCGATATAGCTGTTGCGGGATGCTTTGAGCTGGGAGTATATCCGCAATTCTTCATCGAAGTTGGCACAAATCTGCTTGCGCCGGGCAGCATCTTTTTCCGTCTTCACCGCGGCGGCGGCTTTGAGCATCAACGCATCGATCTTTGTAATCAGTTCCGGAGAAAGCAAACTGACAGAACCGGCGACCGGGGAGTTGTAAAAGTAGGAGTAGTGTATCTTCATACTGTCCCACGCCTTGCCCATAAGCATGGCATATTCCGCCATAAACGGGGCGGCGGCAGCTCCATACGCGGCTTCGGAATACTCTCTTATCACGGCGTTGGGATCGACTGCCGGGTCCCACAACGCTGAAGCGTAAAGATAAAACGCCAGCTTGTGATTATTCGCCGCCGGAATGGAATCTTTGGCAGTACCATTTCTGCGCCAGTTTATCGGCGTACATTCGGTAAAGACACCGGCGATGCCGTTTTTGTAAAAATGGCGCAGTTCATCGCTTATCATGTAGTAAAAAGGAGCCGGAGCATCGGGGCTGAAGATATCAAATTCATAACCGTAAACGATCACCGGAAGTTTTTTCTTCTGCCACGCTTTGATATTCTGCATGGCACGATCATTCATCTGGCATTGACCGTGACGGTGGACATAGCAGCGGTCATACATGCAGTACATGATGTGCATGGAGCCGGCCATGGACGTTTGGGGAACTTTGCTGTAACTCTGATAGGCAATAGTACCGAACTTGATGTGCGGCAGCTCTTTCTGCACACCGGCACGGATGCGGTTGTAAAGTTCAAACCAAAGGTCATGCAGGGATTTTTTTCTGCATTTGACACAGCGGCAATAGTTCATATTGTCGGCGGCAGAAAGTCCGAGAGATTCCACTTTGGGGTACTCTTTGCAGTAGGAGATAAAGCGGTCGATAAGGATTTTATCCACTTCCGGGTTGCTCCAGCAGAGCTGATCGGGGATTCGTTTACCGTCGATTTCCGCAAAAAGTTCGGGGTGCGCGGCGAAGACTTTTTTGTCGTAGATGGCAACGTTGTGAGTACCGAAGTGCATCTGGAAACCTTTGGCGATTCTGCCGTCGTTCCATGCCCGCCGCCAAGTGTGTTTGCCGATGGGGTCGCTGGACATGAAGTTTATCCTGTTGCGGGACATCCAGGTTTCCATATCCCGGTCGTAGTGCTTGCCGCAAATGTGAAAAGCACGCAGTTTGAATTTTGCAACTTCATAAATATCCAGTTCAGGAAGAACAAATTTCGTGCGCCTGGGAACAAGCTCACCCTGTTCTCCGGCAAAGAACCAGCGCACGCCCAGACTCTTTTTCAAAAAAGTATAGACTGCGTACAACGCACCGCGGGGAACGTTACCGGTAAAATAAAGATTTCCGTTCAGAGATTTTATCCTTATGGAATCCTTGCCTTCATCACCTTCGCTGAAATCAGTCACTGCGGCAGGGAGTGCGGGAAAATTTTTCCGTGTACCGATGACCAGTGCGTTGGCAGAGGGGATCTTGCCTGATTTATCAATGTACAGTTTCGCGCCGGAGATTTTGTACAAAAATGTCTGCAACTCCTCTGCGGCACGCTGCTCAGTGGTGGAACTGCGCGGAGAAATCACGATTTTCCAACTGCTTTTTCCGGCATCGAAAAGCGGAGTCGAGGCAAACAGAGTGAAGGCAGTAACAGCAAAGCAAAGTGTGGCTATGAATCTTTTCATGATATCATTTCCCCCTTTTTAAATTATTGTCCAACAGGCTAATATAGTTATTATATCCTCTGAAAAGTTTTTTGCAAGCATCCCGGTAAAAAAATCAAACTTTTTTCTGTTTTCATGCACAGCTGTATCTGTGCAATTTTTACTTTACAGATGCCGTTTTTGACACCGATTTTCCGGAAGCCAGACAGCGCACTTTTACCGTGATATTTCCGGATTTCAAATTGGTCGGCACCACCTCTTTTACCTTGACGCTGCCGTTGACGGCGGCATAATATCCGGAACCGGGAAGTTTTTTGCCATTGGCATCAAGCAGAGATAATTCGATCGGTAAAATCGCCGCGATCGGCTGATTTTTCTCATCAGCAACTGTGATATTCATTTCAAATCCCCTGCCCTTTTCAAGTGATCCGGGCATATCGAGTGTAACTTTGTCGATCTTCCGGTCGAGCAGCAGCACCAGCATACCATCTCCCGGAGCGATATTGACGTAAAACATTGATTTATTATTCATACTGACCAGCGGAACTTCCCGATGCTTAACGAGATCATAGGCGCAAACTGCCGAATGATTTACCACGATACCGCCGGAGTTGGGCAAACCTTTTTCCTGCACCAGTTTCCATTGTCCGACATATCTGCCGTAGGTACGCTTGTCATTGACAACGAAGATGTAGTCTGCTTTGTCATTTCCGCGCCGACGGACGATCAGATCCTGATTGGTCGCCATAACTTTACGGACTTTATGTTTGCTCAGGAGCATCGCCAATTCAATACCGAGTTTCTGCAATTCCTCTTTGGTCGCCGCCGGGTCGAGGGTGTTGCGGGTGACCGATTTCATCCGGTAATCGACCATCAGCGCAGGCGCGGTGAATTCGTCACCGATAATGACCACGCCGCGGGAACGCAGTTTATTGAGCGCCGCAAGCACCGTATCGGTAACGACCTCCAATCCCGGCACAAAAAGCACCTTCAGCTGATCGATATTTTTCCCTTTCAAAAGGTGTTCGTCATAAACGATCGCCGGCTGGAAGTGTCCCCACTGCAGCGCCAGATGCAAATCCGCCGCCCAGCCTTTGCTCCACCCCATCGGGAAGTGTTTCGGAGCGTAGAAACTGGATGCGGTACTCTCCAGAATGGCGACCTCAGCCGGGCGTTCCGGAACCCGTTTCAGCACCGGGCCGAGCGGCTGGATGACCGTTTCGCAGAGCGATTTCAATACTTTCAAACTTTTGAGATTGGTCAGGCGGTACAGCTTGTGGTCAGTTCGCGCCAGAATAGAGCCGACACCGTGATACATAATGGCATCCAGACGGCGGGAAATTTTTGACCACAGCGCCTCGCGCAATGAATCCGGAGCCACAGAGATAAATTGAGCTTCCGGCTCCCACTCCAGCCACGCAGGGGCATTGGCAACCGTTTTGTCGATGGGGGCGGTCTGACTGCGGTACCAGATCGCCTGCGTCATGGAAGCGATCTTCTGTTTGGGGTTGCCGTCAGCCATAGCGATAACTTCATCGGTCGCCTGTCCGATCTTTATCGGGTCGGGATAGGTGTAGGTCCACTGACTGATCATATCGACATCGCCGCCGGAACCCCACATCGGAGGGACGCGGGTCGCGGGATCATAAAAGGTAAAAAAACGGTCGGCGTGAGCGCGATCTTTCATCGCCTGGCGCATCGTATCGGCGAGCAGGGTCTGCAACGGATTCCAACCATCGCCCTCAAGCCAGAACCAGCGCAGAAAATGCAGATCGGGACGAGTTTCTGAAATCACCCGATCCCACGGGAAAGTGCTGTCTCCGGCATAGGCGCGCGGAGTTTTGCCGTTGACGGTAACAGGAATGTCGTATCCGGCAAATTTTTTGAACGCGGCGGGTTCGACACCGCTTTTAAACGATGGCAGCGAACTGTCGCGCACTTCGCTGTTGATAAGCACGCCGTCAAAGGCGGGATGGCCGCCGACAGCTTCGACGGTGGTGCGGGCGGCTTCGGAAAATTCTTTCTGCGCTTCCGGATTGGAGGCTTCAAGATTTTTCCGGGGATAGACAGTGCCATTGCGGTCGGTGCGAAGAAAGCGATTGGCATTGAGAAAGCGGAAATGGGTGTGCAGATTACCGAAAGTATAAAGATTTACTTTCAAGTTTCCGTCAAGATGCTCAATCCATTTGGCGAGAGTCTTTGGATCGAAATTTCCCATACGGGGAAAGAGATGTACCATCTGATGGGTGAATCCGGATTCGCGGATGAGTTTGAAATCATCGTAGTTGCCCCACAGAATCACTGGCATAAAGTCGCCGTAAGCGGGAACAACAGTGTATTCTATATGGTCAGATGCGATTTTTTTTTTTGCGGCATCAAATGCCGTAAGTTCAAAATTGTAGGTGCCGCACAAAAGATTGCTGTCGATATCAAGAGTCAGCAAAATATCGGATTTGCCTTTGAGTTCAGCCTTATCCATAGCGAAGCGGGTGGTTTCGCTTGAGCCTTCAACACGGATATTTTTATAAACGGCATCGGTAAAATTCTGCAATTTCACCTTAATTTGACTTTTTTTTTCACCTCGTTCAAAAACGCGGCGCGCTTCGGGAACCGCCGAAAATGCCACGGGAGTATATTTGGCAGATTTGATCTCCAAAGTTTTCAGAACGCCGCCGAGGGGATAATAGTTCGCACCGACACGGTCGCCGAAAGCGGTGTTGCCGTCGGGGACAGCGATATTGCCCACCGGAACATTGACGGTGCTGACAGCTTTGCCATTGAGGAAAAAGGTGACTTTTCCGGTGGCGGAAAAAAGCATACTCACACGGCAGGGGACATCGGACTTGATCTCAACATCTTTACTTACCGCCTGCGCCGATGTTTCGCCGAAACCGAAAGCGCCGCCGATACGGTAAATATCTTTGCCGCGCGGCATCAGGAAGAACATAAAACCTTTGTGGTAACGCTTCTGCGTTTCGCTCCGGGGCATAGCGACATATTTGGAATCGTAAATCACCGCCCAGTTGCCGATGCGCTTAAACTTGCCGTCCAAAACGATTTCAGCAGTGATCTCAAAAGCATTTGCAGGAGTCAGGGCGGGGAAACGACCGCTCAGAAGGGCGCCGCCGGGAACTTTGACATCCGCACCGGTAACGGCGAGACCGTCGGCAAGCTTGGCATTCTTGCGGAGTTTGGGGGCGTATTTGCCTTTAAGCACGGCGGCCTTCGTAAAATCCCATTTCACTTCTCCAAAAGCAGTTTCGGCGACTGCTTTTTTGGCAGGAGCGGGAGTTTCGATTTTAACTTTGGAAACCGTTCCGCCCAGCGGCCAATAGGAGGCACCGGCGCGGTCGCCGATATGGAGCGGGAGCTTCGCCGGAGCGATGCTTTGGGCGGGGACAGATGCGGAACCTGCATTTTTTCCATCCAAAATAAAGTCAACTTTGCCGCTGACAGAGTACTTCATTTCAAGCAGATGCTTTTTGTCGGGGGCGATCTTAAGCGCCTTGCCCTGAATATTCACGCTCTTATCGCCGTAGCCGAAAGCCGCCTGCGGAACGAAAGTGCCATTGCTGTTTTTGCGCAGATAGAGCATAAAACCGGAATTCTGCGCCGGATTTTTTCCCATAGGAACATATTTATTGTCCAGCAGCACGAGATAGGATTGCGTACGATTTGCCGCACCGTCAAGGGTGAATTCCACGGCGCAGCTGAAACTGCCCTGCGGAGTGAGTTCCGGATGGATCTTGACGGTTGCCGCACCTGCGCGGTCAGAAGCTTTGCCGGCAGGGATGAAAAGTCCGGCTTCATTCAAGGCGGATTTTCCGCGCAGCGTCAGGGGGAATGAGCCTTTCAAAACATCTTTACGGCCGAAATCCCACTCTGCTCCGGCGAGGTAAACTGCCGCAAGACAGAGGGCAAAGGTCAAAATCTTCTTCATAGTACGCTCCTGTTATTTCAAAATATCTACTCTTATCGGTTTATAAATCCCGCCCGCATAAGCTGCATCAAAAACACGGACGGTCAAAACATTTTCTCTGCCCCAGAGGATCTCTTTACGGCAGTCGACGGAAAATGGTTCTTTCCAGCCTTCGGGGCCGATATCGTGCGCTCCGAGATAAACGCCGTTGAGCCAGACCCAAGCCGATTCGTCAACGCCTTCAAAAGCGATCTCAACGGCATTGCAATCCATCTTTTCGGGCATTTTGAATTTGATCTGATACCACGCCACGCCGTCATAGTCGGCAAATCCCTGTGCTTCCCAGGTTCCCATTTTGACAACTTTCCAGCTGGAAACATTGAAATCAGGTTTGAAATATCCTTTCAAATGGCCCTGCTGCATAGGGTCGACAGCAAAACGCCACGGGAGAGAAGTCAAAGGCAGACTTTTTATCGTTTTGACCTCATAATCCCAAGTGGGGTCATTGCGCAGAAGTTTGATTTCGCGGAAAAAGGGCCAGGTGGCCTGAACGGCGATCTTGCGAACCTGTTTGGAAGCATCCCGCGCGGCAACTTTGCGAAGGATCTCCGCAACACGCGCATCTCTGGAGACCAGAGAAGGGAGCGCGGAAACAGCGGTCAGACGGACCTGTTCATCGGCATCAGAAAGAGCTTTTTCAATCATCGGCAGAGCGGCGAGCGGATCATTTTTCACGATCCGGTATAATGCGTAACGGCGGATCTCCGGATCGGGGCTGTCCAGATAGCTGCGGAGAGCTGTCGGATTTTTTTCGATATCGCGGAAAAAAGCCTGCCGGGCTTCAATGAGATCGGCGGCATAACCGATCGCGCCGACCGCAAAGAGCAGAAGAAGAAAAAGCGTTTTCATATCACTTTGCCGGAAAGAGCCGATCACTTGACGCTTACGACCTTTTCGCCCTTGAAATAGCTGAAGTAGAAGCCGTGTTCGTAGGCCTGTTCCTTTTCGATGGAACCGGCGTGTCCGTCAGCGTAGAGGACATTGGCGCGGTTGGAGTGAACGAGGTTCAGACCGCCCTGAGTATCGTCATTTTTGAAGATGTAGTGCTGGACTTTGCCGTATTTGGCATCTTCTTTCAAGCTGTCGGCGAGCATGGGGAACTTGGCGGGAGCGGAAAGTTTGGGAACGAAGACGAAGAGAGAAGCGGTGGCGGAACCTCCGGCAGTGTGGAAGGCGGCAGAACTCTTTTCGAGGAAATCTTCACCGGCTTTGCCTTTGACGGGGATGAAGCCGAGAGCACCGTAGATGTACTGCTGGTGATTCTGATGGACACCGTCGGGGTGGGAGACAGAGGGACAGCGGGTGGAAGAACCGAGGACACCGGCATAACCGGGTTCGTTGTATTTACCGAAGGTGAATTCAGACCAGGTCTTGGTCGAACCGGAACCTTTGTAGTAGTTGAGCGCGGTCCAGTTTTTGAAGTTCATCTGATAGAT
>JAZOMB010000022.1:0-38584 GCA_045653515.1 Victivallaceae bacterium
ATCAAAACCATTATCGATCGCGGCGTGCAGGTCGCAGTGGTCGTCGGTGCCGGAAATATCTGGCGCGGCGGACGCGCCGGAAAGATGATGAACCGCGTCGATGCCGACAAAATGGGTATGCTCGCCACCGCTATGAATGCCCTGATGCTCAAGAATGTGTTCAACAATCTCGGTGTTGATGTCCTGCTGCAGTGCGCCATCCCGATGAACGGTTTCATCCCCGTCTACAATAAAGATGAAGCGGTCGCCGCTCTCGATCAGGGCAAGCTTGTCATTTTCGCCGGCGGCACCGGAAATCCCTTCTTCACCACCGACACCGCCAGCACTTTGCGTGCGCTTGAAACCGAATGCGATGCGGTTTTGAAAGCAACTCAGGTCGACGGCGTTTACTCCGCCGATCCCAAGAAATGCCCCGATGCTGTGCGCTACAACGAACTTGATTACAGCGAAGCGCTGGAAAAACAGCTCAAAGTTATGGACAGCGCCGCATTTTCGCTCTGCCGCGAACACGATCTGCCGATCGTGGTGTTTGACTTCTACGCCGCCGACTTGGAAAAGGTGCTTGCCGGAGATACTTCCGAAGGTACCATCGTCCGCAACTGCAAGGCTTGAATGACTATGAAGCGGGTTTTTAAATTTACTGCGGCTTGGCTGCTTGCGCTCACTGCGCTGTTCTTTTCCGGATGCATATCTTCCGATCTGTATTTGAGCGGCAATACTGCTCCGGAGGCGGTGCTCAAGGTGGCGGCGATACTTCCGCTTACCGGCAAGAACCGTGTTTTCGCCGAACAGATGGCAGAAGGTTTGAAAATGGCCGCACATGAATTGAACCTCAATTCAACCACCGGACGGAAGAGTGTCCAGCTCAAAATCTTTGACAGCAAGGGTTCTCCCCGCGGAACTGCCCCCGCCGCCAATGCCGCCGCCAGGTGGAAAGCCGCCGGTTTGATCGCCGGATACAGCACCTCTGAAGTATCGGAGATCATCCCCTATGCTGTGAAATTCCGTATGCCGGTGGTCATCCCGCTTGCTACCAGCAACCGCCATTCGGAGATCAGCCCGTTTGTTTACCGCAACAGTTACACCGATGCCCAGCAGGGTGATATGCTTGCCAGCTACCTTATGTACTGGCGGCAGGTGAAGTATATCGGAATTTTTGTCGGCGGCAGCGGTATGGATGAATATCAATCCACCATCGGACGCGAAGTCGCTTCGGTTTTCAAAGATATCGGCGGCAATGTCACTCTGACCCGCCCGGTAAAAGTTCGCCCCGGAAAAGATGATATTATGGATATGCTCAAAAGCGATCCGGAAGCGATTATGCTCACTTTCGGCGGCAAAGATGCTGCGCAAACCATCCGCGATCTGCGCAAATCCGGTTTTACCGGAATCATTTTCGGCGCTGACAACTGGGATGATGAAGCATTGATTTCCGGTTTGGACAACTTCATCGTCGGCGATTGCCTTTATACTGCGTTTTTCTGCGATGATGAAACGGTGCGCGAATACCGCGACTTCAAAAAAGCATTCCGCGCCCGTTTCTATCACAATCCCGGCGCCTGCGAAACACAGAGTTACGATGCGTTGCGCTTTCTGGCATTCAGCTTGCGCAATGCCGAAAATCTGCCCGAATTCGACCGCAACTGGCGCAAGATCCGCCAGTATCAGGGTGCATCTGCCCGCTACACTATGCTGCCGAAAGGCGAAGTCGACCGCACTATTTATGTGAATTCGATCGGTGTCCGCCGTTCAGGAGATAAGCTGCAGCCCTTTGCCCGCCTTACCCGCAAAATGCAGTATTCCAAACTCAAAGAGTACCGCCCGGAATATTATCAGTAAGCCGCCATTTTGCCTATATATATTAAGGAATAGATTTTTTTTATGGAAAAGCGTGAGTCGCTCGGAAGCCGTTTGGGCTTTATTATGTTGTCGGTCGGTTGTGCCGTCGGCTTGGGAAATGTCTGGCGTTTCCCCTATGTGGTCGGCGCGTACGGCGGCGGAATGTTCGTATTGCTTTATCTGGTATTTCTGGTGTTGCTCGGATTCCCGATCCTCTCAATGGAGCTTGCCATCGGCCGCGCAGGAGGTGCCAATCTGGTCGGCTCTATGCGCAAACTTTCCGGAAACTCCGCCCGCTGGGTCGTCCCTGTCAAAATCTGTTTCTTCGGCAGTTTGCTGCTGATGATGTATTACACCACCATAAGCGGCTGGCTTCTGGCGTACACCCGCTACTATCTTGACGGTTCAATGATGCAGTTTACCTCCGCTGCTGAGATCTCCGGCAAATTCGGTTCTCTGGTGTCAAACCCGTGGAGCAGCGCGATGTATATGTTCATCGTGGTCGTCGCCGGTGTGGTTATGTGCGCCGGCGGTTTGCAGAAAGGTGTGGAAAAATCGGTAAAGGTAATGATGTTCATTCTCTTTCTGCTGATCGCGCTTCTTGCAGTATATGCCTTGACCACTCCGGGCGCCGCGCAGGGAATGCGCTTCTATCTGAAGCCCGATTGGAACGCATTTTCCGGAAACATCGGTGCCACCGTCTTTGCCGCTATGGGACAGGCGTTTTTTACCTTGAGCATCGGTGTCGGCAGTATGGCGATCTTCGGCAGTTACATCGGCAAGGAACGGCGGCTGGCAGGCGAAAGCGTGGTCATCATCGCCTTGGACACGTTGATCGCATTCTTTGCCGGAGTGATCATATTTCCCATCTGCTTCTCCTACGGTGTGAATGTCGGCAGCGGGCCGTCGCTGATATTTGAATCTCTGCCCAATATCTTTGCCAATATGAAAGGCGGCCGCTGGCTGGGCGGAGCATTTTTCATCTTCCTCGCACTTGCCGCGCTGACTACGGTGGTCGCCGTGTTTGAAAACCTCATCGCATTTCTCATTGATGAATATAAATTCAAACGGCTCACTGCTTCGCTGCTGACTGGAACTGCAGTCGCCGTATTGTCGCTGCCCTGCGTGCTGGGCTTCAATCTCTGGAGCAGTTTCCAACCGCTGGGCAAAGGTACGGGCGTTCTCGATCTGGAAGACTTCATTATGAGTCAGAACCTGCTGCCCCTCGGTGCACTGATCCTGATCTTCTTCTGCGGTTCCCGCTGGAATCTTTTCGTTGATGAATGCAATCGGGGCAGGGGTATCAAGTTTCCCGCTCAACTCTATTTTTACTGCCGCTACATCCTTCCGGTGATCGTTCTTGTCATCTTTGTCTGGGGCTACCTCAAAATGTTCTGGTGAGATCGCTCCTTGCCGCTATGTTTTTTTTTTGCGCATATCGTTGCGTTGAACGCGCAATATTCCTGAGATGTTTTTTTGTTTTTCCGCCTGAAGACGGTATTTTTAGTAAAAAACTCTGGGTTTTTGTCGGCAGACGGCGCTCTGTATGCCGTCCGTCCGACTTGTCGGACTCGTTTGACGCGATTCACCGGCAATTTTCGCAATTTTTGCCCCAAAACCGTCCTTTTTGACGAAAAAAGGTGTTTATCACTTCAAAAAAGGGAAAAAATATCGATTTTTTTCAAAAAATGACTTGATAAATGCACTTTTTGACGATATATTATAAAATCTTCATTAATGAAGGTGGGGATAACTCTATCTTCGTGATTGAAGCGGTGCTGTTAACAACGGCGCGTTGAAACGGAGTTTTCATCAGAGATGCTACGATGAAAATTGCGCACAGCGCGTGGTTGCCCGCCAGCACCACGACAGCCGGAAACCGGCCGCATTGACTGCGTGTTCTGAATAAGGACGTGCGAAAAACGCAGAAGATGATCGCGTGATCTTGGGAAGGAACGCGCGTGTGGCGTGGTAAGCCGGGTTATTGGGTTCGCTCCGCGAAGCGTAAACGCTCGCGCACGCGGACAAAAGCGAACTGGTAAAAACAGTAAAAGAAAGCAGATTATGGAAGTAAGAGCTTTAACCAAAAACGTCCGGATCTCTCCGGAAAAGGCGCGTCATGTGTCCCGCCTGATCCAGGGAAAAAGCGTGGTCGAGGCGCTCGCGATCGTTGATCTGAGCCCGCGTAAAGCGGCTGTTCTGATCGGCAAAACGCTGCGCTCTGCCGTTGCCAACGCCGAAAACAACTGCGACGTCAACCGTAAGGCGCTCACCGTTAAGGCGGCGCTCGTCAGCCCGGGTCCGATCATCCGTCGGTTCCGTCCGAAAGCACGCGGTTCGGCCGGACGCATCCGCAAACGCACCAGTCATCTGGAAGTCGTTTTGAGCGACAACTAAGGAAAGGAACAAATCGTGGGTCAGAAAGTTAATCCGATCGGTTTGAGAACCGCCTTGACCAAGAATTGGGAATCCCGCTGGTTCTCTGATAAGAAGACCGCCGGCCGTACTCAGTTCGGAGATTGGCTGCATGAGGATCTCGCCATCCGCAGTTTCATCAAGGAAAAATTTGCCGCCGCAGCAATCGCCCGTATTCAGATCGAGCGCTTTGCCAATCGTGTGCGTGTTACCATCGTTTCAGCCCGCCCCGGCGTCCTGATCGGCAAAAAAGGTGCCGAACTGGAAAGCCTGCGTGCTGCCGTCGCCAAACTTGCCTCTGATAAGGAAGTCTTTGTCGAAGTTTCTGAAATGCGCCGCGCTGAGACCTGCGCTCAGCTCGTTGCTGAAAGCGTCGCCCAGCAGTTGGAACGCCGTATTGGTTTCCGCCGGGCTATGAAACGCGCCATCCAGTCCGCTATGGATATGGGTGCCGACGGTATCAAGATCAACTGCGCCGGTCGTCTCGGCGGGGCTGAACTTGCCCGTGAAGAACAGTACAAGGAAGGTCGTGTTCCGCTTCACACTCTGAAAGCGAACATCGACTACGGTTTCATTGAGGCAAACACGACCGCCGGAAAAATCGGCGTGAAGGTTTGGATTTGTCATAAGGACTCTGCGGAGGAAGAAGAATATGCCGTTAATGCCAAAAAGGGTAAAGTACAGAAAGGTTCAGCGCGGAAGTAACGCCGGACTCGCCACTACCAATAACAAGGTGGATTTTGGCGATTACGCGCTCCAGACGCTGACCCGTGGGTACATTTCCAACAATCAGATCGAAGCTGCTCGTGTGGCTATTACCCGCCACCTGAAACGTCGCGGCCGTGTGTGGATCCGTATGTTCCCGTATCGTTCCTACACCAAAAAACCGTTGGAAGTCCGTATGGGTAAGGGAAAAGGTGCTGTTGAAGGTTGGGTCGCCCCTGTCCTTCCGGGCCGTATCCTGTTTGAAATCTCCGGCTGCAGCGAAGCAGTGGCAAAAGAGGCGATGAGCCGTGCTGCCAACAAGCTTTGCGTGCGCTGCAAATTCTTGGCGCGCCAGGCCTGATTCCTGTTGGGAGAATTGTTATGAACAACAAAGAAATTCGTGAAATGACCGATGCCGAACTCGCCGCTCAGGTGGCAGATTTGCGCCGGGAAAAATTGAATTTGAAAATTCAGTCCCGTACCGGTCAGTTGGAAAAGACCGCCCGTGTCCGGGAGGTCCGCCGCGATATCGCGCGCTGTCTTACTGAAATGACCGCCCGTGCGGCCAAAGACGAGGTGAAATAATGAGCGAGAATATCGAAGTCCGCGGCAACCGCAAAGAGCGCGTCGGTGTCGTCGTCAGCGACGTCCAGGATAAGACCATTGTCGTCCGGGTCGAACGCCGTACCGCCCATCCGCTCTACCGCAAGATCGTCAAAGTGAGCAAGAAATTCACCGCTCACGATGAGAAAAACGAGGCCAGAAAAGGTGATACCGTCCGTATCGGTGAAACCCGTCCTCTGAGCCGCAACAAGCGCTGGCGCCTGATCGAAATCATCAGCCGCGCTGTCCAGGAGTAACACCATGATTCAGATGCAGTCCATTCTTGAAGTCGCCGATAACTCCGGCGCCAAGTCGTTGCTGACGATCACTGTTCTCGGGCAGGCCAAGCGCATTGCCCGCGTCGGTGACATCGTCAGCTGCGCGGTTGAGACCGCTCTTCCTGATGGCACGGTCAAACGTCGTCAGCGGGTTCGCGCGGTGATCGTCCGCACCAAGTCCAAGATTCGTCGTCCCGATGGTTCCTACCTCAGCTTCGACGAAAATGCCGCGGTGCTTATCGACAAGGAAAACAATCCGATCGGTACCCGTATTTTCGGACCGGTCGCCCGTGAGCTTCGGGAAAAGAACTTCATGAAGATCATTTCCCTGGCGCCGGAGGTGCTGTAATGAACACTTTTCATGTGAAAAAAGGTGACAAGGTTGTGGTCAACGCCGGCAACTTCAAAGGTGCCGAAGCGACTGTTTCCGCAATCCTGGCCGCTAAGGAGCGTGTCGTGCTGGAACTCACCAAGGGTGAAAACAAGCTCGGCAAGCGCACCGTCAAAAAGAGCAAAGCCAACCCCAATGGCGGTTTGGTCGAGCGTTCCGTGTCGGTTGCGATCAGCAATGTCGCTCTGACCGACGAGTGCAAACAGGCGAAACTTGAAGCCAAGAATGCCCGCCGCGCAGCCAAAGCTGCCGCCAAAGGCAAGACGGAGTAACAGACCATGCCTGATATGAAGAAAAAATATGTTGAGGAAGTCCGTTCCGCTCTCGCAGCCAAACTCGGTATCACCAATGCTATGGAGATTCCGAAGCTCGAGAAGATCGTCATTTCCACCGGTATCGGCAGCGATAAAGAACGTGATGCCTTCACTGAAGCGCAGAACCACCTCGCCGCCATGACCGGACAGAAACCGCTCATCTGCAAAGCCCGCAAGAACGTCTCCAACTTCAAACTCCGCGTCGGTATGCCCGTCGGTGTTATGGTGACTCTCCGCGGTCAGCGTATGTATGAATTCCTGGATCGTTTCGTTCACAACGCCATGCCGCGTGTCCGCGACTTCCGTGGTATTCCCAAGACCGGTTTCGACGGTGTCGGTAACTACAATATGGGTATCAGCGACGTCTCCGTCTTCACTGAAGTCGATGCTGACAAGCTGAAATATCCGCTCGGTGTCAACATTGCGTTTGTCACCACTGCGAAGACCGACGAAGCTGCCCGTGAGTTGTTGAAAATGATGGAAGTTCCTTTCGAGGACTAATTAAGGGGTAGAAAGAAAAATGGCAAAACTCAGTTTGATAGTCAAGGCTTCCCGCCCCAACAAGTTCCCCGTCCGGAACTACACCCGTTGCAAGGCGTGCGGCCGTCCGCGTGCCTACATCGGCAAATTCCAACTCTGCCGCATCTGCTTCCGCGAGCTGGCCAGCAAAGGTCAGATCCCGGGCGTGACCAAGGCCAGCTGGTAATAAACTAAGGTAATAAAGGAGATTAAATCATGAGTATGCAAGATCCTATTGCCGATATGCTGACCCGCATCCGCAATGCCGGTGCTGCCGAACTTGAAACCGTTCGCATTCCGCTTTCCCGTGAAAAGGAAGCGATCGCCAACGTTCTCAAGGACGAAGGTTATGTCGGTAAAGTTTCTGTCGAAGGCGAAGGCGTCAAACGTCAGATCGTCATCGAACTCAAGTATGTTGACGGCAAGCCGGTCATCGAAGGTATCGAACGTGTCAGCAAATGTTCCTGCCGCGTCCACTGCGGAAGCCGCGAGATCCCTCGCGTCCGTAACGGTCTCGGTATCGTCGTGCTGTCCACGCCGAAGGGGATTATGAGCGGTCGCAAGGCGGTCAAAGAGAACGTCGGCGGCGAAATCCTCTGCCGTGTTTGGTAATCAAAATTTGTGGGAAGTGAAATTATGTCCCGTATTGGTAAAAAACCTGTTGATATTCCCGCTGGCGTCAAAGTGGCGCTCAACGACGGTGTGATCACGGTCGAAGGCAAGAGCAAACTTGCCCTGACCCTGCCGCCGCACGTTGCGGTTGAGATCAAGGAAAATCAGCTGTTGGTCACCCAGGCCGATGACACCCGCAATGCCGGTGCCATGCACGGTCTTGCCCGCAGTCTGATCAATAACATGATCATCGGCGTTACCGCCGGTTTCCGCAAGGAACTGGCCATCGTCGGTATCGGTTACAAAGCTGCGCTCGCCGGCAAAAAGCTTACGCTTTCGCTGGGATATTCGCACACGATTGAATTTCCGGTTCCCGAAGGTATCACTCTTACCGTCACTCCGGAAAACAAGATCATCGTCGAAGGCGCGGACAAGCAGTTGGTCGGTGAAACCGCCGCTGAAATCCGTCGTTTCCGTCCGCCCGAACCGTACAAAGGCAAGGGTATCCGTTACGTCGATGAACGCATCGTGCTTAAAGAAGGAAAGTCCGTTGGTTAATCCGGCGGCATAGGAGACTGTTAAGATGTCTGTTTTCGATAAAAAAGCGCAGCGTAAAGGCCGTCATGCCCGGATCCGTAAAAAGATTTCCGGTACTGCGGCATGTCCGCGGTTCTGCGTCAGCGTTACCGCCAACAATATTTACTGCCAGTTCATCGACGATGTCAGCGGCCGCACTTTGGCTGCTGTCTCAACTCTGTCCGCCGGTTTCAAAGCTGAAAACGCCGCGCCGAATATGGCCGGAGCCGCGCTGCTGGGTAAACTGGCAGCCGAAGCCGCCAAGGCTGCGAACATTTGCGAAGTGGTCTTTGACCGTTCCGGTTTCAAGTTCCACGGCCGCGTGAAAGCTATCGCCGATGCGGCTCGTGAACAGGGCCTCAAGTTCTAAGGAGCGAACAATGGGAAAACGTGATAATATCGTAGAACCCGCCGTTGTCAGCGAATTTGACGAAAGCGTCATTGCGATCAACCGCAGTGCCAAGGTCGTCAAAGGCGGTAAAAACTTCAGTTTCGGCGCATTGGTCGTTGTCGGTGACCGTGCCGGCCGTGTCGGTTACGGCTACGGCAAGGCGAACGAAGTCAGCGATGCCATCCGCAAGGGTGGCGAAGCTGCCCGTCGCAATCTGGTGCGTATCCCGATGAATGGCGGCACTCTGCCCCATGAAGTCGAAGTCAAATTCGGCGGTGCCCGCGTTCTGCTCCGTCCCGCTTCCAGCGGTACCGGTTTGATCGCCGGTGGTGCGGTTCGTGCCATCCTGGAACTGGGCGGCGTTGAAGACGTGCTGGCCAAATCTCTCGGAGCTTCCAATGCTGCCAACGTTGCGAAAGCCACGTTCAAAGCTATTGCCTCTCTGCGTACCCGCGATCAGGTCTATGCCCGCCGCGGAATCGCTGTGAGCAAGGAAGCTGATAACAACTGATGACCCGAATTCAAGGATTGTTTTATTATGAAATTGCATGATATTGCCCCCACTCCGGGATCACGCCATCGCCGCAAACGTGTTGGCCGTGGTGACAGTTCCGGTCTCGGCAAAACTGCCGGCCGTGGTGAAAAAGGTCAGAAGTCCCGTACCGGCGCCGTGATCCGCCCCTTCTTTGAAGGCGGTCAGATCCCGTTGTTCCGCCGTCTGCCCAAACGCGGTTTCAAGAATGCCGACCGTATCATCTACGCGTTGGTCAACCTTGACGTGTTGGACGCCAACTTCGAAGCCGGTGATGTTGTTGACTTCGATGCGCTTCGCAACAAGAAGCTGCTCGCCAAGAGCGACACCATCATCAAGATCCTTGCCAACGGCGAGATCACCAAAGCTTTGACCGTCAAAGCTGCCAAGTTCTCCGCGGCTGCTGCCGAGAAGATCCAGGCCGCCGGCGGAAAAATTGAAATCGTTGAGTAAGGAATGAACTGATATGTGGCGTGCGTTACTGAATGCCTGGAAAGTCAAAGAGCTGCGCAACAGACTGTTGTTCACCGCTTTGATTATCGTGCTGGTTCGTTTTGCCAGCTGGATCCCGTGCCCCGGAGTCAACCCGGCGGCACTGGAAAACTTCATTAGTAGCGTCACTGCCAGCAGCAGGAGCAGCGGTGGTGTTATGGCGACAATCGACCTCTTCTCGGGCGGTGCTATTACGCACTTCGCTTTGGGAGCGCTCGGTATTATGCCGTACATCACTGCCTCGATCATCCTTCAGTTGCTGATGCCGGTCATCCCCGCGCTGGAAAAACTCCAGCGCGAAGGTGAAACCGGTCGCGGCAAAATCGCACAATACACCCGGTATCTTACGCTGGGTGTTTGTGCTGTTCAGGGTTGTATGGTTTCACTTGCTATGATCAACCCGGGCAAACTTGGACTTCCTGCTCCGGCGACGCCGCTTTTTATCGGCAGTGAGGTTACGTTCATCATCGTCAACGTGCTGGTGCTTACCTGTACGACCATGGTTTTCACCTGGCTGGGTGAACAGGTCACAGAACGCGGTATCGGCAACGGTGTTTCTCTGATCATTACTATCGGAATTGTTTCCCGGATGCCGCACAGTGTCATTGAACTCTTTGACATGGCGATGAAGGGTGCCACCCCTGACGGCAGTCCTTTCCGCCCGGTGCAGTTCCTGTTGCTGATGGGTGTGTTCTGTGTGGTTACCGCCGCGACGATTATGTTGTCGCAGGGCTACCGCCGTGTGCCTATCCAAATGGTCAGAAAGAGCGTCGGACGTCAGATGATGGGCGGATCGACCTATATGCCGCTCAAAGTGAACTTTGCCAACGTTATGCCGATCATCTTCGCCGGTGCGATTCTGATGATCCCCCAGACGTTGTTCCCCGCTCTGGCGAACCGTCCGGATGCTGCCCGCATCTGGCAGACTTTGGCGATTTCTTTCAACCAGAATGGCTTGGGTTACATCATCACCTATGGTGTGTTGATTCTGCTTTTCAGCTTCTTCTGGGTTGCCACTCAGTTCAATCCGCTGCAAATCGCGGATAACTTGAAAAAAGAAAGTGCATACATCCCCGGTATCAGCCCCGGACAGCCCACTGCGGACTATCTGGACGGTGCGATGACCCGGGTCACCGCAGGCGGCGCAATTTTCCTGCTGGTGCTGGCACTTTTCCCGATGTTTTTGTACAACAACTTCGGTATTCCTTTTATGGTTGCGCAGTTCTTCGGCGGCACCAGTTTGCTGATTATGGTCGGCGTGGTGCTTGATACGATGAGTCAGCTGGAAAGCCATCTGACTATGCGTCACTATGAAGGTTTCCTCAAGAGCGGCCGTTTGCGCAGCCGTTCCGGAAATTGATAATATGAGTACTGTGGTTGCCATCGACGGTCCCGCCGGGGCCGGCAAAAGCACCGTAGCACGGCTGCTGGCTGAACGCATGGGCTATGCCTATGTGAACACCGGCAGCCTGTATCGCGCTCTTGCATGGAGTGCGAAACGTGCCGGGATCGATCCCGGCGCGCTTACTGCTGAATTCCTGGCACAGCAGCAGCTTGAATTCAAAGGTGCCGATCTCTATTTGAATGGTGTGCTTACCGGGGCGGAACTGCGTACTCCTGATGTTGCCACCGGCGCAAGTCTGGTTTCAAAACAGAAAATCGTGCGCGACTATCTGCTGCCGGTACAGCGCGATGCGGCAAAAAATTGCTGGATCGTGATGGAAGGCCGCGATATCGGTACGGTGATCTTCCCGGATGCCAAGTGTAAATTTTTCGTTACTGCCACTCCTGAAGAGCGCGCCCGCCGCCGCATGGCGCAGAGTGGAGAAGTTGCCGCCGGAGCGGATTTTGAAGCGATCCTGGCGGAGATCAAAGAGCGTGATGAACGCGATTCCACCCGTAAAATTGCGCCGCTCAAACCTGCTGACGATGCGGTTGTCGTCGATACTACCGGTCTGACGATCGGGCAGGTCGTGGAAAATCTTGCGGAACTCTGCCGCAAACAGGCTTGATAATTATTCAGCACATCCGCCGTATGGCGGCTTTTTTTTGCTTTGTTTCCGGGAAAAGCGGAGTATTTTTTGCTCCCGTTGGTCGCAAAAAGTTTATCAAATTATCTCCCCTCAATGGGAATATAGCGTTTCAAAAAAAGTGAGGTATGGCGGATCCAGACTTATCCCGCCATAGCCTATAGCGACGGCGGATTGTCGCAGCGGAGCCTTCGGGTGAAGGCGGCTGATAGCTTTATTATTACTGATTACCTACCCATAGAACGCAGAGTGTTTTCCAATTCGCGGCGGATGTGTGGTATCTCGCGCTCTGCCGACGTGCGGCAAGCGCGCAGAACGCTGAATATTATCCCGATAAACAGCAATGGAATGACCGCCTGCCACAATTTCAGCAAAAGCATAAGAATTCCAAGCAGAGTGGAAAAAGTAAGCATTATCCACGGAAAAAAAGCTGTATTGCGCGGAGCAATGGTGATAGTCAAGGTGTTTTCTGCCGGATTTTCGCTTTTATTGCATTGGAGATGAATTATACCGCGCAGAGTATTGTTGCCGTAGAGATACGGGAAAAGAACCAGCGGTTCGGCGGAGCGGAAGAGTTTGACTTCATCTTCATTGTGCATCGCTTTGAACGTTGCTGAGAATTTTTCTTCCGGCAGATGTTTTTCAATTTGCGCTTTTAATTCATCTTCTGTAAGCGTCGTGTTTATGGTGTATTGGGCATATGGTTTGAAAAAGGCGTTGAAAAAACTCATTCCCGGTTCTCCGATATTTTCAACAGCATTTGTTTGTATGCTTCATTAATTTTCCGCATCTCTTTGACCGGATACCAGACTTGATCGGCGAGAAAGTCAGCTATTTCCGGATTGTTGCGGGGTATGCCGTGAAATTCCAGAATCGCATCGGCGATATTTTTGCGAACCGCCGGACCGTAAACGGGGATGTTGCGGTTTTTCCAGTATTTTTCATAATTCGGATGCTTGCTTTCCTTGTATTGTGCCTTGAATTTGGCTTCTTTTTCCAACTCACTTCTGACTGCAGTGCAGAATAATTCAAAAACTTCTGCATCAAGCGGAATCAGCGGGAATGTGTATTTGATACTGATATTATCCTTTTTCTGCGGAGTGTAAGGCTGAAAAACCAATTCCAGATAACGCGCATTTTTACCTTTGTCCGCGGCGGGGTGCCATTGCTCAAAGGCGGGATTCCATACGCGGAGCATCGGCATTTCAGGAGAAAAAAGATATTCGAATTTGTCCGGATGTTTCTTGCGGCCGGCAAGACGGCTTTTGCGTTCAGAGCGGGTTTCCTCCCATGCGCCGCGCTTGGCAAGGTATTCTTCAAACTCATACGGATAGTAACGGAATACCGCTTTTTCGACGACTCCAGCCCAGCTGGAAGCAGTTTCGGTGATATAATTCTGTCCCTGGCCGAGTCCGAAGGTAAGGTTTGCGAGATATTCACATTTGTAGTTCTTGCGATTGCCCCAATTACGGTTGCGCATAGTCGTATCAACTCCCATATAGCCGTGCATGGTGTAATTGACCCGAAGTTCGATCTCCTGTTTAGGGGCGAAAGTCATTTCCCACAGAAAGAGCTTGCTGAATTTCTTTTTCCGGTCATAGGGGACAAAACGGACAGGGAAGTTCAGTTCTCTGGTTCCGGCGGTGAAGTTATAATCTTTGGCATTGACTTTACCCGGTTCCAGGAGGGCTTCGGTATCCAGCGGAAAGCCGACCGGCAGAACCACTTTTTTATTGGTGAGGTTGCGCAGGATAAAACGGCAGCGGAAATCCATCGTGTCGAGGTTTCGTCCGGAGGTGTCGACCGGATATTTGCCCCGGTGCGGGAGCATCGTGATCTCCTCTTCAACCATTTGAACATCGGCGGTCTTTCCCAATACCGGAGTTTGTCCGCTGCCGAGAAACACACCGGCATTGCCGAAACATATTGAACACAATGCGAATAATAAAACCAAACACGGTAAAAATTTCATTTTTTATCCTCCTCCGGTTAAAGCTGTTATACAATACACCGCTGTTCCGGAAATGTCAAGGATGAAATCAGTTTTTGTTGATATACAACTCGCTGATGCCGTTTTTATTGGTGAGGGTGTAGGTGTTGCCGTCGCGGTCGCGCCATTTGCCCGGTTTGAGCGGGATGCGGCTCACCAGCAATGGGAGCGGTTCCCCGCGATTGAAAATCGCTATGGGGGAACGCGATTTTAAAAGTGCGATATCTGCATCATCAAGTTCAGGCGCGAATTCCGCTGCACATACTCCCGCTTCAGAAAGCAGTTTGGCGCATTTGCTGTTGGTCAGCGGCAGGGGGAAGCGGCTGATGATGGTTATATCTGAATACTTTTCCAGCAATGCAAAGCCGTGCCAATGTTCGACGATAAATGTCCGGCATCCATTGGCATATGCCGCTGCGATCTTTTTCCGGAACAGATCAAGTTCATTTTCTCCGATAAAACCGGGGATGGTAAAGCTGTTTGCCGCAAAATCCGGGGCATCAGGCATTGATACATTTGCGGTATCACGCAAAAACTGTTCCATACGCAGCGGCATATCGCCGAAATACTCTTCCAAAGTCAATTTATCCTGAAGTTTTTCCCAGAATTCCCGGCGGAGTTTTTTCAATTCAGCCGCCGGAACGAAGAATTTGCCGTCGATTTTTACATTGATGTTTCCCGCGCACCACGGATCGGGGAGCGCTTCAGAGAAGCACTTTTGTACCGCGTCACTTTGCAGCGGGTGTTTCTCTGCCGGAGCAAAATCGCACTCGCAGGAAAAGTTTTCGCCGTTTACTGCCAGCGAAACCTTTTGCGCGCTGAAATTTATCTCCATATCCAATGGAAAGCGGAGCGCGGGCAGATTGGCCGCCTGACGGGAGAAGTCAAAGCCGTTTTCACCGATTTTAAGCAAACGGAATTGCGGAGCGGCATTGAATTTGCCGGGGATGAAGATTTTTGTCTTTGCCCGCACCTTCAACGCCCGTTTGCCGGGGGCTGTTTCCATGGATATAAGCGAAAAACTTTCGCCGTCACCACCTTGCGGCGGCTGAAAACGCAACCGGTCGCCCAGATGGAGCGGCGCCGTGGTCAATACGGTAATACCGCGCCGGGTGATTTTTTCCACACTTCCGACCGGCATTCCGAAAACTCCGGAGGTCGTGCCGTCAACCAGCGGAGATTTCGCCGGAAAATCGTAAAACCCGAGAGTTTTGCGCCGGGATAAGGCGGTGTTGAGGATGTCTTCCGCTTCGGCAAAGGCTTCTGCCTGTTTTTCAGGGGCGGCATCGAGCAAAGTCCGGTAGGCGCGGGCAGTCTTCCAGACGTAGTCCGGTGAACGCAGACGGCCTTCAATTTTCAACGAAGCAACCCCCGCAGATTTGAATTCATCGAGCAGCGATAAGCCGCACAAATCGCCGGGAGAGAGAAAATATCCGCTTTCGCCATTGGCGGTGTACTGGCGGCGGCAGGGCTGTTTGCATTGGCCGCGGTTGCCGCTCTGCCCGAAGAGATGGCCGGAGAGCAGGCACCGCCCGGAAAGCGAACAGCACAGCGAACCATGGACGAAGGTCTCAAGTTCGATTTTGGAATTTTTTGCAATGGTTTTAAGCTCGTTCAAGGTTATCTGCCGCTCAAGGATGACGCGGTCAAGTCCGAGATTTTTCATAACCTTAACTCCCGCGGAGTTGTGTATACCCATCTGCGTGGAGCCGTGCAGTTTCAATTCCGGAAAATATTTCTTTACCGTATGGATCACTCCTGCATCCTGAACGATGAGCGCATCCGGGCGCAGTTTGGCAAGCTCGCAGAGCGTTTCAAACATACTGCCGAGTTCATTTTCTTTGACCAATGTGTTGAAGGTGAGGTAGACTCGTTTGCCGTTGGTATGGGCGAAGCGCAGCAGTTTGCCCAATGTGTCAAAGGTGAAGTTTGCCGCGCGCATCCGGGCGTTGAAGGCTCCGGCAAGACCGCAGTAAACAGCATCCGCGCCGCCGTCAAAGGCGGCAAGTGCCAGCTCCAGATTGCCTGCAGGGGACAGGAGTTCCATAATTTACTTACTCTCTTCTGCCAGTTTTCCGCGGCGGCGGGGCGGGCGGCGCAGGGTACCGTCTTTGTCCACGCCGGAGGCAAAGCAGACCGAATTCGCCGCCGCTGTACCGATATTGAACGCAAATCCGGAACGCAAGGCAGGTGTGATATCGGTTTGCAGTTCTGCTTCGCGTATCAAAGTAAAGCGCGGAGAACTACCGCTCAAACCGACGATCCCCCACTCAGATGGGATCAATTCCGGTATCAACAGTTCTGCAGGGGCGGCAAGATAGCACAAATCGGCAACGCCCGCTTTACGGATGCGTTCAAGTTTACTGCCCTGTGACAGAGTTTCCAGCTCTTTGGTCAATTTGCGGCAGAGACGGCGGTATTCCGGATTGGCGCTTGACATATAATCCCACGTGCGGAATTCGGAAAAGAGATCGTCCGCCGCCGCCAGATGCGGTTCGGTGCGGCGGATGTCGGCTTCCAGCAACTCTTTTTGCGCTTGCAGTTCAGCGATTTTTTTCAACCGCTCCTCTCTGCCTTCGCAATCGGAAAAACAGTTGCCGATATCATCATACATCATCACCAATGCGGTTCTGGTGACCACGCTGCCTTTGGGGCGGGAGTGCTTCCAGAATCCGGCGGCGGTCGCGCGGTATTTGGCGTTGCGCGTAGGAACGTTGCGCGCAACGGCATCCGGGCGGAGTGAAAGCAGAAATGCCAGCGCCGCCTGTTCCATTGCGTTGCGGTTGAATGTATTGCAAACGGCTTTTTCCGGCTCGGCATCTGCCGTTTGCGCTTCTTTAGCGGCGGCATTTTGCGCAAGTTCGGCAAACTCAAAAAGATCTATTTCGTGTTCATGATTACTCATATGTTTCACTCGCGCATTTATCGTGATCTATTCAATCCGGGATAGTATACATCCCGGCTGCGGGCATCGCGGTTTTTCCGGTCTTTCTCCAATATCCGGCGCACATCCGGGTCATCTTTGGAGGTGCGGGGGAGGGCGTCCAAGCCGCCTTCGACCAACCGCTGTTCCGCCGGAGTTATTTCGGTACTGTGAAATTTGGGACGGTCATCGGCTTTGCCGCGTCTGAAAACGGTATCAAAGAGTTTGTCTCCGGTCTCTCCGCGGCGGCGGGGCGGCGGAGTTTTTTTGCGGGCAGGGGTGCGTTTCATCGATTCCGGGGTGCGGCTGAAGGCTTTGCGGAATGAAGCGCATCCCGGGAGCGCCGGGAGCAATGCCGCCGCACACAAAATAACACAGCAAAGTTTTTTAAAGTCCATCATCATCTCACTTTCCGGCAGATTTTTTATTTGAACGCGATATGCGCAATTGACCGCACGCCGCCGCTTCTTTGGTTCCACGTTCCACGCGGCGCGTGACCCGCGCTCCGGCAGATTTGATCTCGTTTTCAAACGCTTCGATCGCGGCACGTTCCGGTCGGCGGAACATCCCGTCAGTGGAATTGTAAGGAATAAGATTGATTTTCGCGTGGTGAGTCAATGCGATATCCGCGAGCTTGCGCGCTGAATCAAGGTCGTCATTGACTCCGGAAATCATCGTGTATTCCAGAGTGTACTGGCGATTGTTGGCATCGCGGCAGAGATCGGCTGCTTTGAGTATTTCGGCAATGCTGTAACGGACATTGGAGGGAATGAGTCTGGCGCGGATCTCATCGGTCACGGCGTGCAGACTTACCGCCAGATTGTATTCGCGTTTGAGCCGGGCGAATTTCAACATCCCGGGGACATAGCCGCTGGTGGAAACGGTTATGCGGCGGGGGGACATTCCGAAGCCGTTTTCCTGTGAGGTGAGGGTGTTGAGCGCAATGGACAGCTCTTCAAAATTGAGCATACCTTCGCCGATACCCATAAATACGAGATTGTCGGGGAATCCGGCGCGTTTGACTCCGAGCATAAACTCTTCCAGGATCTCTCCGGCACGCAGATTGCGGGTGAAGCCGTTTTTTCCCGAGGCGCAGAAGTAACAGCCGACCGGACAACCGACCTGCGTACTCAAGCAGAAGGTCATACGGTCATCGGCGGGAATGACCACCATTTCGATACATTCGCCGTCGTGGAGCTGAAGCAGAAGTTTTTCCACGTCGTCAGAGGAGGCGGCGATCTCGCTTACCGAAGTGCCGGGAGCGTAAAAATCGCGCTTTAATGCTTCGCGCATATTGGCGGGCAGATTGAGCATAGCATCCGGATCGATCTCAACTTGAGAGTAGAGCCAATGGCACAACTGTTTGACCCGGAACTTGGGAAATTTATTTTCTTCACACCAGGTGGTGAGTGTTTCGGCATTACATCCGGCTAAAAATTGTTTATTCATTTTTTCAATATCTCCTGCAGCTGCGCCGCACGGTCATAGTCAAACTCTTCGTCGTTGTCCCGGGCGGCAAGAAAACCCCGGTCAAGCCATTTTTTTGCGGCAGTTTTATCTTTGGTATGCTCAAGTTCGATTTCGGCGGCGTGCAGGTAAAGCACCGCGCAGGCATCGCCGGGAGAGAGCAGTTTTTCGGCTCGGGTGATAAGTTTGTGCGCTTCGGCAAACTGCTGTTTACGGTAAAGGATATAGGCAAGCGTGTCCATTACGGCAAAGCTGTCAGGAAGCCGTTTCAATGCAAGGCGAGCCAGATTTTCCGCCTTGTCAAGTTCAATATTCAGCACCGCGGCGGTGTAGGCGGCGGCGTTGGCATTTTCAGCGGTAAGCAGGGCAGGAGTTTTTTCCAAAGCGGCAATGATTTTATGCACAAGAGCTTTATCTTTGGTTTTCCATACCAGTTCAACCATCGCACGGAGCGTGGCGGGAAGAGTGATTTTGCCGGAAGACAGCAGCTCTCTGGCGCGGGGCAGGGCATCGGCATAGTTTCCGTTATGGAGAGATTTGAAAAATTCGACTTCTGCTGATGAAGCAAACTTCTGCAGCATATCATAGCTTTTGAATTCCGAAGCGTAACGCACCGCGATCAGCGGCAGCAGAATATTGTTGCCGGACTTTTTCTTCTGCGCGGCAAAAAAGCTGATGCAGTGATCGAATAATTCCCGGTCGCGTTTGTTCTGCGCCGCCGTGAAGAGCGCATCAATGATTTGCGGAGAACGGCTGGCAAGAAATCTTCTGCCGTAAACGGCGGCGCGGGGGAGATCGTGGCGGTTGTAGAGTTTGAACAATTCAAGCGAGATCGGAAATTCCAGAACTTTTTCCAGCGTTTCCAGTTCGGCAACTGCATCAAGATACTGCTTTTTTATTCCGATTGCCGGAAGCGTTTTCCATACCTTGCCGCCGGGGGCAATGCACTCAGTCTCCCAGATGCACTGGCGGTAAAAATCCAGCGCACTGCTCAAAAAAAGTGTGCGGAAGCGGGGATCGGTTTTTGCAGAATTGAAGCGGTCAAAAAATTTTATGAAAAACTCTTTCTGCTGATCGCATTGGCGCAAGCTGGAATGGTATTCAAGCACGATCGTCGCTATGATCAAGACCGCCTGCTCCTCCTGTTCCGACAGATTTTCCGTTTTACAGCACAGCAGCGTTTCCTGAAATTTTTCAATTCTGGTATCAAGCTGTCCGTAAGCGCGGTTCAACAGCAGATTTATTATGATGCTGCCGGGATTTTTCTTCAATATTTCCAGCGACAGCGCTCTTATCTGCGGGGGCAGCTTGTTTTGCTCAAGTGCGGCGTTGATGAGCGAATGAAGTTCGCCGGCACGGGAGGGGAATTTCTCCAATAACGCCAGGAGCTTCATCGTCCGCAATACAGGTTGTTTGATGGCGATGGCGGAAGCTTTTTCATTGTAAAAATGCAGTACATCTGCTTCAGTTGCCAAGGCGGAAAAACCGAAAGCAAAAAGCAATGTGCAAAGAATGACGTATTTCACTTTTTCAACTCTCCAATGAAAAATTCCAACGCTTCCGCGTGGCTCGCCGAACAGATGACTTCGCCTTTACGGAAGATTATCAACTGGCCGTTGCGGGTGCCGGAGATGCCGATATCGGCATCGCGTGCTTCGCCGGGGCCGTTGACGGGGCAACCCATAACGGCGATTTTCCGCAGAGCGGTTTTGCCGCCGGAGGCTTTGAAGCGGGCGACGATATCTTCGATCTCTTCCGTTAATTCGATCAGATTTATCTCAGTTCTGCCGCAGGTCGGACAGGAGACGATTTCGGGAGCAGCTTCCCGCACACCGCAAACTTCCAAAATCCTCTGCGCGGCGAAAATCTCTTCGACCGGCGGCGCGGTCAAGCTGATACGGATGGTATCACCGATCCCGTCCATAAGCAAACCGCCCAGCGCGGCGGCGGATTTCAATATACCGCGGGCAGGAGTTCCAGCTTCGGTCAAGCCGAGATGTAAGGGATAATCGGTCAAATTTGCAAAACGGCGGCACGCCTTGATGGTAACTGGAACGCTGGAACACTTCAGCGCCGCTTTGATGTTGCGCACACCGAAACTTTCCAGTGCGGAACACTGTTCCAACGCCGCCTGACAGAGCGCATCGGCGATAGCATCATCGTGCGCCATACCTGAAGCAAGACGGCTTTCGATCTCGTGGCGCGGCAGACTTCCGGCATTGGCGCCCACGCGGATGGGGGTGTCGGTTTCGACCGCTTTGGCTGCCAGAGTGCGGAGCGAATCCGCATCGCGGATGATGCCGGGATTGACCCGGATGGCACTGCACCCGGCATCGATGGCTTTGACCGCCATTTCGGAAGCGAACTGGATATCGGCGATCACGGGGATCGGGGAGGCGGCAGTGATTTCATACAGCGCTCTGATATCTTCATCTTTGTCAGCTGAAACGCGGATGATGTCGCATCCGGCTTGGGCGACTTCATTGATTTGAGCAAGGGTTTTTGCCGCATCGGACGTTGCGGTATTGCACATAGATTGGATGGTTACCGGATGGTTTGAACCGACTCCGGTATTGCCGAGCAGAAAATTACGGGTGTTCCGGCGCATTTTTCACCTGCGAAGTTTGCGGTTTATCCGGAACGATCTTGTTGTACGCCCGGCGGATATCAAAGAAGGTCACAAACAGCATAAGAGAAATCAGCAAGGTGACGAAGATGTAGGAAAGCACCTTCATAAATCCCTGCGGTATCGGGCGGCGGAAGATGACTTCCAATAAGCCGAAGAAGATGTGACCGCCGTCAAGCACCGGAAGCGGCAGCAGATTGAAGATCGCCAGCGCAAAGCTGATGACCACCATCATGTAAATACCCACCGCAGGTGAAGTGCGGATGGAGGTGAAAAGCACCATTCCGATACCCAGCGGGCCCGACATATGGCTCGGCTTCAAGGTGCTGGTGTTCCTGGTCAAGCCGAGTTTGTTGCCCAGACCTGTGGCAATGCCGCGCAGAGCTTTCCACGTCATATTCAAGGTGTTGCAGAACTGCTGCCACGGTGACGGATAATCGTAGACCGCCATAGAGACACCGATTTCCGAGGGGGCGATGACGAGCGGAGTGATGGTGAAGCTCATCGGTTTGCCGTTACGGAGAATTTCCAATGTTACCGGAGCGCCTTTGCCGTCGGCAACCGTTTTGGAAACGATCGCCGAAGAGGTGACTTTGATGCCGTTGATACTGACGATGATATCGTTGACCATAATTCCAGCCATCGCGGCAGGCAGATATTTGTAGAGGTCAACGACCTTTACCGGAGCATCTTTGGCAAGCTGTTCCATCACGATACCGATGAGACTGCGGGCGTGGTGGGCAAGCGCCTTTACCGGAACGGCGGTAAGGGTGTATTCCAGACGTTCGCCGTTTCTTTCAACGAGAAACTTCATCGGTTGTCCACATGAGAGATCAATAATTCTCTGGAATTGAGCGTAATCATTAAGCGGTTCACCGTTGATTTCCAGTATGGTGTCGCCCTTTTTCAAACCGGCTTTTTCGGCAACAGAATTGGCTTCCGGGAAGATCTGGATCGGAACTTTCGGGGTGAAGAAAGGGTAACCTACACCCTCTTTGCGGATCGAACCGGGGGCGTTGGGGTTGTCGATGGGAGTGTAGGAAATAAGCTGTTTTTTTCCATCGCGGAGAACTTCAAGAGTTACTTCTCCTGTGGTGTAGAGGATTTGTTCCACGAATTTTGACCAGGGCAGGAAAAATTCCTTACCGTTGAGTCTGGTGATGACGTCGCCTGGGCGCAAGCCCGCTTTATATTCGGGGCTTTCGACGGTGACGGTGTTGACCGTTATCTGGCGCATACTTGGGGTGTCCTGCGGCATTCCCCAGATCCAGATGATACAGCCGATGAGCAAGCCGGAAATGATGTTGAATAAGGGGCCCGCCGCGGCAGTAATGATCCGTTCTTTGGGGGTACCGGGGCGCAATTCGGTGCCGTCAGCAGCTTTGGGAATG
The DNA here is from genome assembly GCA_045653515.1 of Victivallaceae bacterium. GTDB lineage: Bacteria > Verrucomicrobiota > Lentisphaeria > Victivallales > Victivallaceae > UBA1784. The sequence continues at coordinate 22,095 of JAZOMB010000022.1, forward strand.
GAGTCACTGCAATCGATCTGGGGGATTTCAACGTAGCCGCCGAAGGGCAGATAACCGATGCGGTACTCCACGCCTTTATACTTTTTTCTCCAGAACGGGCGGAAGCCCAGCGAAAAGGCATCGACATGGAGCCCCAGCATCTTCGCCGCCAGGAAATGACCGAGTTCGTGAAACAATATACAGAAGCCCAAGGCGGCAAATACAAACACAACAGCACCTGCGGTGCCGAGATAACCAAGAAACGATTCCATAACTCTCCTGTCTGGTAAGAATATTTGCGTTAAAAATAAATGCTATTGCTATAAAATAACATTTCAAAGTGCTTTTTCAAGCTCCGGAAGCTTGTTTTACTCCCAATTAGGGGTTATATTTATATAAATAACATAATATTTCTATTTTCAGAAAGGATTTTCATATGCCCGGAATGCTTATTGACGGAAAGGCGGTCGCCGCCAAACTCAATGCTGAAACCGCTCTCGCGGTAGCCGAACTTGCCAAACAGGGCAAAACCACCACTCTGGCGGTGGTTCTGGTCGGCGATGACCCCGCAAGCCAAGTCTATGTGCGCAACAAGATCCGCACCTGCGGCGAAGTCGGCATCATCTCCCGCGAAGTGAGAATGCCCGCCGAAAGCACCACCGAAGAGGTGCTCGCCGCTGTCAAGGCTCTCAATGACGATGATTCTGTGGACGGTATTCTGGTGCAGTCTCCGCCGCCGCCGCAGGTCGATGAAGAAAAGGTCATCGAAGCCATTGACCCGGACAAAGATGTGGACTGCTTCGCGGAACGCAATGTCGGCCGCTTGCTCATCGGTCAGAAAGAGGGCTTCCGTCCCTGCACCCCGTGGGGCGTTATTGAATTGCTCAAGCACTACAATATCGACCCGGCGGGCAAACACGCCGTCGTTATCGGCCGCAGCAACATCGTCGGTAAACCTATGGCCGCTCTTCTGATGCAGAAAGGCGCAACTGCCAACGCCACCGTGACGGTCGTCCACTCCCGCACCCCCGATATCTCCCGCTACACCCGCGATGCGGATATTCTGGTCGCCGCCATCGGCAAAGCCAACTTTGTCCGCGGTGAAATGATCAAAGATGGTGCCGTGGTCATCGACGTCGGCATCAACCGCATCTTTGACGAAAAGCTGGGCAAGAACCGTTTGACCGGCGACGTGAATTTCGAAGAGTGTGTGGAAAAGGCTTCTATGATCACCCCGGTTCCCGGCGGTGTCGGTCCTATGACCATCGCGGTCCTTATGCAGAATGCTTATACCGCGGCGAAACTGCGGTTTGAAAAGAAATAATTCTGCTTTTCGCAAAAAGTTTGCACAGACGGGCGTCTCATTTTGATGCGTCCGTTTTTTTGTATTTTACTTCTTGACATAACATCAGATGCGGGATATATTAACGGTAATTTCCGGATAACAAAGTGGAGATCAATGGTTGCGAAAAATTATTTGTCGCTGTTTTTTGTGTCTGTTGCATATGTGAAACTTGCTGATGATGGAAATTGAACTTGAAAAAATTTTTATCCGGTGTTATATTTTCCAGTAACATCGGATTTATAACCAAAAAGGATTTATCAAAATGAAAAATTTTCTTTTACCGGGTGCCGTTTTGCTGGCTTGCTTCACCACTTTGAGCAGCAGTGCCGCGTACAGCGATGCTGAACTGGAACACGAATGTACCAGCTGGATGGTCTTCAATGACTGTACCGGCAACAACACCAATATCCTGCACAAAAACCGCGATTCTACTTCTAAAAAACTAATCGTTCTGTCCAGCCCTGCCGGAGCGAAGCGCAAGTGGATCGCCCTCGGAAGCGGCGATACCAACTCCGGTATCAACTCTTCCGGACTCGCCGGAGCGATGAACAGCGGCGAGGTTTCCATTGACCACACCACGGACAAGAGCAAAAAAGGCACCCCCTCTTTGCTCCGGGGCATCCTTGATAACTGCGATACGGCGGCTCAGGCGGCGGAGATGCTTGAAAAACTTATCAAAGCCGGTGATTATTATCACGCAAATAAAGGTTCGACCTTCTTCTTTATGGACACAAAAGAGGGATATATCTGCGAATTTACCTCCAAAGTGTTCACCACTCAGGTCTACAAAAACGGTCACGCCGTCCGCGCCAATATCTGGCACAATCACGGTATGGCGCAGCGCTCCAGAAACAGCCTCGGCCGTCATCTGGACAGCAGCGCCCGGGCATATATCGCATTTTCCGGATTGAATAAAATTATGGATGAAAAGGGCAAAATCACCGCCTTTGATATATTTGAACTTTCCCGTCACAGCAAGATGCCGAAAGATTCTCCATTGAAGCGTTCGATCTGTTTCAAACACACCAACTCTGCCAGCACCCTTGAACTTGACCGGCAGTATCCGGATGTGCTTTCCACCGGATATTTTACCGTCGGACACCCGCGCCATACGGTTTACATCCCGGTTCCTGTTGTCGCGGACAAATTTCTCAAAGGTATGACCGACAACACCTGGGGCGCAGCTTCATTCAAGCGTTTTAACAAGCTCGGTCTTAATGAGCCGCTTCCGGAAAAGTGGCTGGAATTTGAAAAAACATCTATGGCGAAATATCTTGAAGTCAAAGAACAGGCGCGCAAACTGCTCGATGACGGAAAACGCGCCGAAGCGGTCAAATTGCTCAACGATACCGCAATGGCCATCTGGAACGAAGCGGAAAAGGTTCTGGAATTGAAGTGAAATAAAACTCTTTCTTTTGCCGTGCGATCGTGCGGCGGCAAATCCATATGGAACACAAAAGCATTCCCGCCCGGCGGGAATGTTTTTTTATTATCATAAGAGCATAAAACTTGAATTTCCGCCGGAGCGGGGATATATTTTAGAGATGTGATATTCTTAATGGAGTGTGTGCTGTGAAAAGATTTTACGAATTGATCCGAAAGCTGTTTTTTAAAGAGTCCGATGCCGGTTCGTGGTTCAAATGGTCTGCGGGGACCGTCCTGACCATCGTACTCGGAGCGGCGCTGCTTGCTTTTGTCGTCGATCCGCATTACCGCTACCGCCTGCCGCGTTTTTACGATATGGTTTTTTATGAAGCTTATGCGACAGCGCCGCGGCTGCTTGATGAATGGGACTACGATGTATTGATGCTCGGCTCTTCTATGGCGCGAAATTTTTATCTTGATGATATCAGCAATGTTTTCGGCGGCAAAGCATTGAAGATCTCCGCCGCCGGGGCATCCTCCTATGATTTGAAAAAATTGGCGGATACCGCCGTTGCCGCCAAAGGGGATAAGATCAAAAAAGTCATTTATCTGCTGGATATATATGCGGTGAATAAAGTTCGCCCCAATTATAAAGAGTTTGAATATATGTATTCATCTTCGCATTGGGAGGATTACCGTTATCTTTTCGGCAGACAGACCTTTTCCAGTATGATCTATCTTATCAAGCGTAAAACGCGTCCCCGGGGCAAACGGGCGATACAGGCCATTCCAAATAAGATGTTTTCCACCGAACACAGCAAGACCCGTTATTCTATGGAAGAGGTTATCAATTCCGCCCGGCATTACGTGCAGATCGGACACCGGCAGACGGGATATCGTCCGGGGTATGAAGCGGTGATGAACAGTGAAATCCTGGCAATATTTGATAATAATCCAGGAATTGATTTTACCGTGATCGTTCCGCCGTACCACTTGTACGCATATTGTTTGAGTGAGAGAAGCGGTGAGGCGGACAAACTTCTGCAGCAGAAAACGGTCATATTGAAAGAGCTTTTGAAGCGGAAGAATGTCAGGCTTTTCGATTTCCAGAATGATGCACAGATCGTCTGCAACGGAGATTATTACACCGATGTCCAGCATTATTCATCAGCACTTGCCCGCAAGATGCTTCAGTGGACGAAGGAGGGTAAATATCAGCTCCGTACTCCGGAAGATATCGAAGCCAATGAAAAACGTCTACGTCTGATGATCAAAGATGCTATGCCGCAATTCCGTAATGATATCGGGGTAACGAAGTAATTTTCAGGAGTTCTATTATGTTGTTTCCATCGTTTACTTTTGTGCTGGCATTTCTGCCGTTGACGTTGATGGTCTATTTCCTGCTGGGCAGAAAGAATGGAACGCTGGCGCGTGTCTGGCTGTTGTGCGCTTCGCTGGTTTTCTATTCCTGGTTCAATCACAGCTATTTTTTCATTATCGCCGGTTCCATCGTCGGCAACTATCTTCTGTCGCAATGGCTGTGGAAGAAGCCGTCAAGATTGGTATTCATTTTTGGTGCATTGCTGAATATCGCATTGCTGGGCTACTTCAAATACTATAATTTTATGGTGGAAAACCTCAATGTGTTTTTCAAAACATCGTTGATATTGAAAAATATCGTGCTGCCGCTGGGCATAAGCTTTTTCACCTTTCAGCAGATATCCTATCTGCACTCGGTGTACACCCGCAGTCTGAAAGAGCGTTACTCTTTCCTCACCTATGCGCTTTTCGTCACCTTCTTCCCGCAGCTGATCGCCGGTCCCATCGTGCTGCCGGATGAGATGATGCCCCAGTTTGACCATAAAGACAGTCTGAAGGTGAATTATGACAATCTTGCCCGCGGAATATTCGCTTTTGCCCTCGGTCTGGGCAGCAAGATGCTGCTGGCGGACTTTTTTGCCGAAATCGCCGATGCCGGTTTCGCATCCGGATGCAAGGGATTTATTCCGGCGTGGAAGACAGCGCTGGCGTATACCTTCCAGATTTTCTTCGACTTCGGCGGCTACTGCGATATGGCTTACGGTATCGCGCTGATGTTCAATATCCGTCTGCCGCAGAACTTTGATACACCTTACCGCTCCGGTTCCATCAGTGAATTCTGGCGCCGCTGGCATATGACGCTGGGCAGATTTCTCTCCACCTACATTTACATCCCGCTGGGCGGAAGCCGCAAAAGCCATTTCCGCACCTGCTTGAATTTGCTGATAACCTTTTTCGTCAGCGGATTGTGGCACGGTGCGAGCTGGCTCTTTGTTCTCTGGGGAATGCTCCACGGTCTGGCATCGGTGATTCAGCGCTGCTGGCAGAAGTGGTGCAATGTCCGTCTGCCGAAAATTGCCGGACAGCTTCTGACTTTTATCTTTGTGGTCATTGCGTGGGTGTTGTTCCGGGCGGAGAATATGGCGCAGGCGCGCGGAGTTTATCAGGGAATGTTCACTCCGGAAACAGCAGGTTTTGAAGTATTGAAGATCACTAAAGACTGGATATTGTTCATTGCCGGCGGAGCGATCGTGCTGTTTATGCCGCCAGTTTACGCTCTTGCAGAAAAGTTCCGCCCCTACTGGTGGAACGCCGTTTTGACCATCGGCATATTGACGGCATCGATATTTTGTTTTGTCAAAAGTTCGCCGTTCATATATTTCAACTTCTGATTGAGGATTTAAAGCAAATGAAAATTTCCCTTCAGCAGATAAAGACCGGTTTCGCCGGCGAGTATTGCTACACCCACGCCCGCGCGGGTGTCCTGCCGGGCGGCAAAGCGGTCATTACCACGCAGAAACTGCGCTTGTCCGGCTGTGATATATTCAGCGGTCTGGAGATGACCACGAGCAGCGACGGCGGACAGACTTGGGGCGATATCGTATTGCAGGAACCTTTGAAGCGGCGGCCGCTTGGCAACGGACTGGAGCAGACTTTTTGCGATGCAACACCGTTTTATCATAAAAAAAGCGGCAAACTGATCCTGACCGGTCACGAAGCGCTTTATTTGAACGATGAATTTTTTCCGCCGCCGCGTCCGCGTCACACATTGTGGAGCGTGTTTGATGAAAAGTCCGGCAGTTGGGCGGATTTCAAAGTTCTCGATATGCCCGATGAAGACAAATATTTCTCCTGCGGCAGCGGCTGCGGACAGATCTGGGAACTTGATAACGGCGAACTGCTCATCCCGGTTTACTTCCGTTCGCGGAAAGAGGCAGAAAATCCATGGCAGACCAGTTATCATGCAATGGTGATGCGCTGCAGTTTTGACGGCAGTGATATACATTTGCTTGAATTTGGAAAAACGATGTCGATCGACGTGCCGCGCGGGTTTTGTGAACCATCTGTAATATGTTTCAACGGCAGATATTTTCTTGCGCTGCGCAACGATCAAAAAGGTTATGTCACATCCGGCGATGACGGATTGAATTTTTCCGAACCGCGCGTATTGAGCTTCGATGACGGCACTGAAAGCGGCAACTATTGCACCCAGCAGCATTGGATTTTGTGCGGAAAGAAACTCTATCTGGTCTACACCCGCAAAGGCGCTGACAATGACCACGTTTTCCGCCACCGCGCCCCGCTCTTTATCGCGGAATTCGATCCGGACAGAATGTGTCTCATCCGTGACACTGAAATGGTCGCAGTACCAGAACGCGGCGCCCGTCTGGGCAACTTCGGTTGTGTCAATATAAGTGAAAATGAAGCGTGGGTGGTCGCTTCCGAGTGGATGCAGACCACGGCGCCAGACAGCAACGACTGGCGGCGCTGTATGAGTTTCGGCAGTGATAATTCAATATTCATCGCCAGGGTGACTGCAGAATGAACAAGACCGTTTTGAATTGTGCTCCCGATGCGGAGTTTGATGAAGCTTACCGCTTTTGGCAGGGGTGTCCGACCATTGCCAGGACCCGCGGCGGTCGGCTCTTTGCCGGGTGGTATACCGGCGGAACCGTGGAGCCCTCGTTTAAAAATTACAATCTGCTCGTGCAGAGCGATGACAACGGCAGAACCTGGAGCCGTCCGGTGCTGGTGATCCCGAGTTTGGAAGATAAAGAGATTTGCTGTATCGATATCCAGCTGTTTATCGACCCGGAATACAGGATGTGGATATTCTGGACTCAGCGCGATATGCACTACGCGATGGCGGATGAAAAACATTTGTCCACCTATGCGGTAATTTGCGAAGACCCGGATGCTCCGGAATTGAGTTTGACGGAACCGCGTTTCATCGCGCCGGGATTTCTGCGCTGCCAGCCGACGGTGCTTTCCGACGGCCGCTGGATGTTGTGTGCATACGATTTTCAGGAAGGACGTTACCACTATTCGGAGTCAAACGATAATGGTTTGACCTGGGAGCGCAAGGATGGCGCACAGCGTTGCTGTCCGCGCAACTTTGATGAACCGATGATCGTTGAACGGCGCGACGGCAGTTTGTGGTTTGTCGCCAGGACGGCCGTGGGAGTAGGTTTCCTCGCCGAAGCATTTTCCTTTGACGGCGGAAAAACGTGGGGTGAATCCCGTTTGACCGGCATTGCCGATCCGTCGGCGCGCTTTTTCCTGCGGAGATTGCGTTCCGGGCGTATCCTGCTGATCAAAAATGACAGCAGCAAACAATCTAAAGATGACCGTGAACGCTACAATATGACGGCGTTTCTTTCGGAAGATGACGGAAACTCCTGGTGTGCTTCACTGCTTATTGACGGCGGCATCTGCTCCTATCCGGATGCCGTCGAAGATGATAACGGCAACATCTATCTGGTTCACGACCGCGGACGGTATGAATTCCGCGAGATCGTGCTTTCCCGCTTTACGGAGAATGATATTCTCAACGGCAAACTGACCGACTACTCATCTTTCGTCAATCAGATCATCAGCAAAGCTCCTGCCGAACCCTATGACCGCGAAGTTTTCGAGCGTCAGCGGGCGGCGGACAAGGCGATGAGAGAGCGCTATTTCAAGTAAGTTGAGTTTTCAATATCTCAATGCGCCGGTGCAAAACATTTCTTTCCCGTTTGGTATAGACAAACGGGATTTTTATTTCGCTTTCCAGAAGTTCCACCGCTTGAGCAGGCTGATTTGCCGCCAGTAGAAAATCGGTACAGCGCATCATTATCTGCAAATTCAATTCGTGATGGCGCAGATGCCGTTTGCGGCGGAAAAACATTATGTCAGCAATTCCCTGCTGCGGATCATTGAAAATCTCTGCGTGCAGATCGGCAAGCATCATAGCAACTTCCGGCGAGGCGGGATTTTTTTCCCGCAGTTCAAAAAGTTCTTTTTCCGCAAGTTCATATTTCCCGGCGGTGATCAATCCGTGCTGCCGTGTGGTTATTACCGGAGGTGTTTTCAGGTAGTAACGCGGATAAAAGAGAAAATCCGTGAAACTTCCGGCAAAAGTTCCGCTGTAAAGCAGCGAGGCGACAATGCCGTAAAAATAGAGCGACACCACCAGAACGGGGGCATAACTGAGAACGCTCAAAACAGATTTGGACTGAAATATCCAGGTGCAAATCCACACCGTCGGCAGAAATGAAATGATCAGGACGATCAGTTTGAAAACTTTAATCTGCCACGGATAAAAATTTCTCATTTCCGTGCGCCTTTGACAAAAACGCGGGTACCCGCTTCGCCGGGCAATGTGATCTCCGGCGAAACTTCCCAGCTGATATTTTTTATTTTTTCAAGTTCCGGCAGCTCTTCTGCCGCCTGTCCGGGGGTTTTGTAGAATATCCACCGTCCTTTGCCCATCGGAAACTTGTCGGTTTCCCGATAGAGTTTGGGGGAGGGCGCCACCGCGCGGGCGGTCACGATATCAAACTGTTTCTGAAATTCCGGCTTGCGGTTCAATTCCACCGCTCTGCCCTGAATGGCGGTCAAGTTGGTCAACTGCAGTTTTTCAGCGGCCTGCCGGACGAAGTTCACCTTTTTCCCTATGGAGTCGATCGCGGTGATCTGCCAATGTGGAAACGCCAGCGCCAGAATGAGCGACGGAAATCCCGCGCCGCATCCGATGTCGGCAATTTTCAACTCGCGTGCAGCCAGCTCCGGAAAAGTGATGGGAAGCAGCAGCGAATCGGCGGCGTGCTTGAGTTCAAAATCGGTTTTTCCGGTGATGCGGGTCAAATTCACCTCTTTATTGACCTCTTCGAGAAAACAGCGCAGCTCTTCGCACTTTTTTGCGAAAACTTCCGGTTCCGCAACTCCGGCTTTTCCGGCAAACCCGGCAAAATCAAACTTCATATATTCCCTTTGACAAAAACGGTTTTAAATGCTATATTTATAGAATGCCAATATAATATATACGGAAAGGTGCTGGTTTTCCAGCAGAAAGATCAAAATGTCACACTTTTTTCAGGAAATCTGGTCCCGTAAACGGGCGTTTTTGCTTTTTGTCCCTTTAACATTGCTGTATTCCACCAGCTATTTTCAGCGGACAGCCATCCCCGGTACTATCTTCAATCAGCTCCAGAACGATTTGCAGATGACTGCGCTTCAAGTATCCTACATCGGCGCATCTTTCATCTACATTTATTCACTTTCCCAGCTGTTTATCGGTTATCTGGTCGACCGTTTCGGGGCGCGCAAGGTGGTTATGATCGGCGGTGCGGTCTTCTGCGCCGGAGTCATCTCTTTCCCGCTGTTGAATACGCCCGGACTGATTTATCTTGCACGAATGATCGCCGGTATCGGTGCCGGAACGATGTATTTGAGTCTGCTCCGTGAATCCGACCGTCTCTTCGGCAGAGAAAACTATTCGGTGATGATCGGCGTGGTCTTCGTCTGCGGCTATGCCGGCGGATTGTTCGGAACTCTCCCCTTTGAACGGCTGACCGCATTTTTCCCATGGCGCAAGGTTCTGCTCGTTGCAGGTATCCTTTCGCTCTGCTACTACATCTGGTTTGCGATCGCCTATTCCACCCGCGACGGTAAAGCTTCAGTTCCCGCCGGAGTGAAAAAAACTTCCGGCTTGAAAGAGACTTTGCAAATGTTTTCCAATCTCCACTTGTGGCTGGATGTCTTCTGCGGCACGTTGAATTTTGCCATCTACTTTGTTATTCAGACGGTCGTCGGTAAAAAACTGCTTCACGATGCCGCCGGAATGAGTTCCAGTTCCGCGGCAGCAGTTATTTTCGCGCTGACTCTGGTCTGCATGACCGTTTTGATGAGTTCTGCAACCTTGACCCGGTTGTGCAACAACCGCCGTAAACCGTTGATGATCTTCGCATCCTCGCTCGAAGTTGTCAACATTGCTGTTATGTGCAGTGCGCTCTATTTCCGTCTGCCCGCATGGGTCTTTGCCGCGTGCTTCATCAGTTTCGCCGTGGCTTCCGGTACGCTGATTTCGTTTTCTCTTACCGCACAGGAACTCGGCAGTCCTTCCACTATGACCCGCAGCGCCGGTTTTTACAATATGACCAATTATCTCGGCGTGGTTCTGCTCTCTCCGCTGGTCGGCTGGTTCCTTGACCGCTTCGGCAATCCGGTTACGGTGGACGGAGTCGTTATCCACTCGGTAGATGCCTATTTTAAACTTTTCTGCTGTCTTTTCGTCCTCGCCCTTTCCGGAGCTGTTGCCGTCCACTTCATCCCTGAAACAAAGGGAAAGTTTATGCGCGAAGATTGAGGGCGGCGGGCCCCCCTGTGCGCTGACTTTAAAAGAGCCGGGAAACTCGTGAACGGGAGTTCACTTCGCCCCGCTCTTTTTTCGTCATCATCGCACGATCATCCCGCCGGTCGCGGTTCTGCGCGGTTCGGAAACTGTACTGCTGGAGTTTGCGCATATCGTCGGGCTGTTCGCCCGACATGCGAGAGGCAATTTTTGAGAGTACGCCGCTGTTGCGGCTTATGTGCGCATATCGTTGCGCTGTCGCGCAACATGCGAGAGGCAGTTTTTATTTATTTATTTTTTTTTCCGCCTGACGGTGGGTTTGCGACCATACACCCGAAGTATTTTAATTAGCTTTTATAGCGTTGGGCAGCAATGCGATGAAGTTCCGCAGGACCCGTGAGGCGTTATTTTCATCCCAGGCGGCGATAGTGTAGCGGTCGATACCCATCGGCAGATGGCGCAGGACAACATTCTTCACATTTTCTCTTGCGGGCGGGCAGGGGATGAGGGCGATGCCCAATCCGGCGGCGACCAGCTGCAACGAACCTGTAGCGCCCGCCGCTTCATGGACGACCAGCGGCGCGCTTTTGCAATGCTGCAGGAAGAAATTATCAAAGTGCGACCGCAACCGGGGGGCTTCTTCGGCGGGCGGCAATATGAAGTGGCTGTTTTTCAAATCCTGTATCTTCAGATTTTCTTTTTTTGCCAGCGGGTGAGTCGCCGGAATTGCGAATGCCAGCGGGATATCGACGATTTTTTTGTAGCTGAGATTTTCCAGAGAACGTGAAATATTGCTGGTGGCAAAAAAGCTGATATCGCATTTTCCCGAACGCACCAGCGATGCCGCCGCCGGAGATACCAATGTATCATAGATACGGATTTTCACTTCGGGGTATTTCTGGAGCATATTTTTGCACAATTGACCGATATCCACAAAGTCATATATCAATCCGGCGACCGCGATCGAAAGCGTGCCGGTTTCTCCGCGAGCCGCCTTTCTTGCCAATTGCGCCGACTCTTCCATAAGTTCCGGAACATTTTTGATCTGCCGCAGATAGATGACTCCCGCTTCAGTAAGTTTTATCATCCATCTGTCGGAGCGGTCAAAGAGCTGACAGCCGATGGAATTTTCCAATTTTTTGATTTCATTGCTCAATGCCGCCTGTGAGATGCCGAGCCGCTGGGCGGCGCGGGCGAAATGCAATTCTTCAGCGAGCGTGGTGAAGTTCTGGATCTGTTTGAGCGTGATCATAAATATTAATAACCTTTCGTTTATCAAGAATTGTGTTTTAATATATTGCAAGTTTCCATAATTGCAAGTACATTTTTACTAACTTTTCAGTTATATTCACAATTTATTATATGAGGTGTAAGGTATGAATATGTCCGGTCGGATCGTGTTGTGCATCACTGCGGCGGCTTCATTGCTCGCAGTCACTGGATGCAAAGGTAAAAAACAGCAGAAAGCTTTTCAGGAACGCATCACCCGTGTGCGTGTTCAGGAGTTGGAAAAGCGCACTTTCTGCGAACGTATCCCCGTTCAGGGAACCGTTTCACCTGCTGAATACGCAGTCATCTCTGCCAAGATCGGCGGCACTCTCGAACTGCTCAAAGTCAGCGAAGGCGACACGCTCAAAGCGGGAGACACCATGTTCGGTATTGACCGTCAGGTGCTGAAAAATCAGGTCGTTGTCAAAGCTGACGAAATTCAGGTCAAAGAGGCGGCGCTACAGAGTGCCACTTTCGCTTCCAAAACCGCCGAGATCAACCGCCGTCAGGCCAAGCTCGATTATGACCGTGCCGTTACTCTGCGCGAATCCCGCGCCATCAGTCAGGCCAATTTTGAAAGCGCCGAAACCGCGCTGAAAAAGGCGGATATGGATGTGCAGAATGCTCAAGCTGCCATCACCAATGCCAAAGCCCAGCTCAAGCAGGCGCAGAGCAACCTTGCCATCGCCAAAAAGAATCTTGATGACTCCACCATCCGTGCGCCCTTTGACTGCGTGGTGTTTGAAACCTATGTCGAAGAAAATGAATACGTCACCACCGGTCAGAAGATTTTGAAGATCGAAAACCCCGCCAAATATGAGATCGTCTGCTACATCAGCGCCGTCTATTTTGACAAGATCGTTGAAGGCAAAACCCCCGTTGAATTTGTCGACAGCAAAGGCAATGTCCAGCGCTGTATCATCACCTACCGCGCCCCCGGTATCGACCCCACCAGCCGTACCTTCAAAATCAAAGCCGCCGTTCCGGAAAAAATCAGCGTCGTGAGCGGTATGCTCTGCGAGCTCAATATCATTCTGCAGGAAAAGGTCGCCTACGGTCTTCCTGTTGATGCCACCTTGCTGCGTGCCAACAACCGCTACATCGCATTTACTTTCGGTAAAGACAACCGTGCCGAAAGCGTCGTTGTTCAGCGCGGCATCATCGACGGTAACTTCTGCGAGATCGTCAATGCCTCCGAAGTTCAGGGACGCCGGTTCGTTACCACCGGTCAGACCTTTATCAACAACGGCGCGCTTCTTCAGGAAATCGAACGCTGAAATTCGGGGAGATGATGTAAGATGTTTTTAAGCAGATGGTCTGTCCGCCGTCCGATCGCCATGACGGCGTTTATTATCGTGCTGGTGATGATCGGTGTGTCGCTTTACTCCCGTATCAGCATCGACTTGCTGCCCAATATGGAGATCCCGACCGTTCTCGTCCGGTGTGAATATCAGGGCGCCAGTCCCGCCGAAATCGAAATCGAAGTCGCCAAACGTATTGAAGACGCGGTCTCTTCTCTGGACGGTATCCGCCACGTGACCAGTACCGCGATCGAAGATCAGGCACAGGTTCAGCTGGAATTCAATATGGGTATCGACGTCGACGTTGCCGCCACCGATATCCGCGAAGCGCTCAACCGTATCCGTGAAGACTTTCCCGACGGTGCCAAAGAGCCGACTATCCGTAAGATCGACACCAACGCCACCACCGTGGTTCAGGCGTTCCTTGTCGGTGACCGTACTCAGGATGATCTGTACGACTTCGCCGATGATGTGATCGCCGACCGTTTCGCCAGCGTTCCCGGTGTCGGTGAAGTCCGCGTTTACGGTGCCAACGAAATGCAGATCCACGTTCTGCTCGACCGCGTCAAGCTTACCGCGATGAATATCTCCATCAACGATATCGTCGCCAAGCTCAAAGCCAACAACGTCCGTAAGCCCCTCGGCCGTATCCAGCTTGACAAGAACGAGAAAAACGTTACCTTTATGGGTGACTTCAAGGACTTTGAAGAGATCCGTTCCCTTGAGATCGGTACCTTTAAAGATAAACGCGTTTATCTGCGCGACGTCGCCGAAATCAAACTTATGAGCCGCGAAGTCCGCAGTAAAGCTTACGTCGACGGCAAACCCGCCGCCCGCTTCAACATCGTTAAAAAAGGCGATGCCAACGCCCTCGAAGTTATCAGCGGCATCCGCAAACGCTTTGAAGCAATGAAAAAGAACGGCGAACTTCCGACCGGTATGGAACTGGTCTGGTTCCGCGACTCCGGTGAATTTATTCAGGCTTCCGTCGATGATGCCTGGGGCAGTATTCTGACCGGTGTTATCCTTACTGCGGTTCTGCTCTTCCTCTTCCTGCACGATATCCGCTCGACCTTTATCGTTATGGTTTCTATGCCGATATCCATCGTGGTCACTTTTGCCGCGATGGCATATCTGGATTATTCATTCAATATTATGACCCTGCTTTCGCTGGGCTGTTCCGTCGGTGTGCTGGTGACCAACTCCATCGTGGTTATCGAAAACATCTTCAAACATCTCGACCGAAAAGAGGATATCAAAACCGCCGCCGAAAACGGTACCGCCGAAGTTATCGCCGCCGTTTCCGCAAGTGCTTTGACCAACGTGGTCGTCTTCGTTCCCGTTATGATGATGACCACCCGTATCGGAAGTTTGATGGTTCCCTTTGCCGGGGTGATGGTCGCGGCAACTCTGGTGTCGCTCTTCATCAGCTTCACCCTGACTCCGATCCTCTCCTGTCTGCTGCTCAAGCGCAACGCTGAAAACGCCGACAACACCAAGAAGACTCTGCTTCAGAAGATGTTCATACCGTGGGACAAAGGTTACGATTGGCTCTGCCGCTGCTTCAACCGTTCCATCGAATGGACAGCCCGTTATCCCAAAACTCTGCTGCTGGTCGTCGTTGCTGCCAGTGCTGCAGTTTATTTCTTCATCATTCCGCAGGTCGGTCTTTCCTTCCTGCCGTTCTGTGACCGCGGTGAAATGAGCATCAAGTTTGAGTTTCCGACCAGTTACAACCTTGAAACTACTGAAAAACTTATCCTTGAAGCGGCTGATCATATCAAAAAATATGACTTTGTCACCGGTATGAATATCCAGATCGGTACCTCCAACAGCAGCCGTGGTCAGGTATCTTCCGCAGTCTATCTCGGTCAGATCAACCTCAATACCACCAGCAAGTTTGAACGTAAGGAAACCATCTACCAGCTGCAGGATATCATCCGTAAAGAACTGTCCTATCTGGACAACTGCCTGATAACTCTTTCCATTCCCGCTACCTTCGGCGGCAGCGGTGCCGAAATCCGCTGTGTCATCAACGGCCCCGACCTCGAAGTTCTCGAAGCCGCCGAAATGGCGGTTATGGAAAAGATCCCGCAGCTCGGTCTTACCCGCGACCTCGACTCCAGCCGCCGTGAACGTAAATCCAATATCAACATCGTTCCCGACCGCACCATTCTGCAGAACCTCGGAATGTCCGCGGATAATCTTTACAGCTATATGCTCGGTTCGCTCGACGGTACCGAAGTCGGCGACTTCCGCAGCGGCGCCCGCGTATTCGATATCCGCGTCAAAAACCGCAAGGAATACGGCGAAGCCCAGCTCCGCCAGACCGCTCCCGCCGCCAAAAATGATAACCCGCTCGGTACCGAAGTCCTCGCCCGCATCACCGAAGACGCCCGCCCGGTCATCATCAACCGTTACGACAAAGTCCGTACTATGTGGCTCTTTGCCAACACCGCCCCCGGCCGCCCGCTCGGTGAAGTTTCCAAAGCTATCGCTGATACCGCCCAAGCCTCTCTGCCTCCCGGATACGGCGTCCGTATGAGCGGTAACGTCGAGATGATGAACGAAACCTCCAGAGAGTTTATCCGGGTTATCGCCCTTGCCGCTCTGCTCACCTATCTGCTCATTGCCGGTATTATGGAATCTTGGACCAAACCCTTCCTCATTATGTTCACCGTTCCTCTCGGCTTCCTCGGTATGTACGCCACCTTGTGGGCATTCGGAATGTCAATGTCTATGATGGGTTTGCTCGGCGGCGTTATGATGATCGGTATTGTGGTGAACAATGCCATCCTCATCATCGATGAATGCTCAGTCCTCATCGACAGCGGTATGTCCACCCACAAAGCTATGGCTGAAGCAACCAAATCCAAATTCCGCCCGATCGTTATGACCAGTATCGCTTCGGTCGCCGGTATGCTCCCGATGGCATTCGGTAACGGTCTGGGGTCCGAACTGCGTGCCAGCTGCGGTGTCGGTGTGGTCGGCGGTCTGGTCGTCGCTTCACTCCTTACTCTCTACGTCATCCCCGCCTTGTACTTCGCCTTCGTCAAGGATCGGAAGAAGGCGTAAGCTGTTTGTACAAGATTGAGTGCGGCGGGTCCTCGTGCGCACTGACTGCGTCAGCGGCAGGTCTCGTGAATGTGAGTTCACGTTGCCTGCCGCTTTTTTGTCATCATCGCACGATCATCCCGCCGTTGGAGCGGAACGGTTTTGACGGTGGAGTGGCAGGAGGGGGGATATTGTTGCGCTGCCGCTCAGCATACGTTTTTTTCTCAGTTTTTGACAGAGATATTTTTATCTATGTTGTCGTATCTGCTTGACAAATGCGGATTTTGCACTATATTAATAGAAATGATTTTTTATATTTGAATAAAATAATTTTATTTGGAGGGATGTATTTATGAAAAATAACCGTTTTACTCTGGTCGAACTGCTGGTCGTGATCGTCATTATCGCTATTCTGGCGGCTCTGCTGCTCCCCGCGATCAACAATGCCCGCGCCCGCGCCAAGAGCTCTTCCTGTATCAACAATCTTAAGCAGAACGGTATGGCGTTTGCCATCTATCAGATGAAC
>JAZOMB010000023.1:0-21167 GCA_045653515.1 Victivallaceae bacterium
TGTTGTCGTTGTGAGGGTGTGCGGGCCGTTCGTGAACTTCTGGACAATTTCCCGCAGCTGGTGCAGTTCACCGTCGCAACTGAACGTGGCGCTGCCGCTCTGCCCGGGGAACTTCCGGAAAATCTCCGTCTGGTAAGCGAAAAAGAGTTTGGGGAACTTGCCGGAACTGTCAACTCTCAAGGTGTCATCGCCATCGCCGCCATCCCCCCGGATGCGCAGGGCGAGGTATCTGGAGATTTCATTCTGGCTCTGGATCAGCTGGGCGACCCGGGCAATTTCGGAACTATCGTCCGGACTTTCCGTGCGGCCGGCGGTAAAGAATTGTGGTATACCAAGGGTTCCATCGACCCGTGGGGCGATAAGGCCATCCGTTCCGGTATGGGGGCGCAGTTCGGTTTGAAAATGCGCCGTTTTGAAACCCTTGCCGAACTTGCCGAAAAGGCCGGTTCCTCCGGTTACGGCAACTTTTTCATCGCCGACCCGCATGAAGGGGAAAGCTGTTTCGAGTGCCCGGGATTGTTCGATAAATCGGTCATCGTCATCGGCGGCGAACCCAACGGTGTTATGGAAAACTATTCACCGGCACGCAAGGTGATCATCCCTATGCCGGGCGATTATGAATCTCTCAATGCCGCACAGGCGGCGACAATAATAATTTTTGAATCAGTGCGGCGCAAGCTTGCCGCCGGAAAATAAATATGGATAAGTGGCTGATTGTTTACGGCGCCGCGTTCTGCGGCGGTTGTGCCGTATGTCTGGTGCTGACCCCGCTCTTCCGGGTGATCGCGGCACGGACCGGTTTTATGGATGTTCCTGCCAATAATCATAAAGGTCACGGCAAAGCCACCCCGCTTCTCGGCGGCGCCGCGATGTTTCTTTCGTGGCTCATCGTGCTTGCCGGAGGAGCGATGATGCTGTGGCTGGCGCAGAAAAAACAATTGTTTGCTCTGAACGGCATCGATCTCGGCGGCTTGTGTCAGGCAAGTCGGGAAATGATATTCCTTATCGCCGCTGCGCTCTGTGCGGTGGTCCTGGGGCTTGTTGATGATAAATATGCGCTTTCTGCCGGAGCGAAGTTTGCCGGACAGTTTGCCGTGGCTCTGCTGGCGGTCTTCGGCGGCGGAGTGAAAGTTACGCTCTTTATCCATTCTCCGTATGTCACTTGGGGGATTTCGGTTTTCTGGGTGATGCTGATGATGAATTCCATAAATTTCTTCGACAATATGGACGGTCTTGCCGCCGGAACGATCGCTATCGCCAGCGCATTTTTTACCATCATTGCCGGATTGAACAACCAGTTTTTTGTGGCGGCATTTTCGGCATTGAGCTGTGGCGTCTGCTGTGGTTTCTGGTTCTACAATGCGGCTCCCGCAACGATTTTTATGGGCGACTCCGGCAGTCACTTCATCGGTCTGCTGGCGGCGGTGCTGGGGGCGAAAGTCACCTGTTTCGATGCCGGATATTCGCTGTCGCGTTTCCCGGTGCTTATTCCGGCGATGATCCTTGCATTGCCGCTCTTTGATACGCTGATGGTGGTTATCATCCGCACCTTGAACCGCAAACCGTTCTGGATCGGCGACCACAACCACGTTTCACACCGTTTTGTGCGAATGGGCTTGACCCGTCCGCAGGCGGTCAATCTGGTGCATTTGACGGCGCTGGCGATTTCGCTGACCACTCTGCCGATCTACTGGGGCGATTTCCGTACGGCGGCGGTACTGGTTCTGCAGTGCGCTCTTATTCTTTCAATTATCACGGTTTTGCAGATCGCTGCAGAAAAAAAGTGATGGCGGCGGCGTTTCGCCGACTGGACACGGAGCGGTTCGGAAAACGCGCCGCTGGAGTTTTGCGCCAATCGTCGGGCTGAACGCCTGACGGCGGTTGAATCATACATTGAGTTTGGGTAAGCCGAGCGCTTCGCGGCGGCGGGAGAATTCCTGAAATATTTTCGGGTCGCGCGCAAGCTTCTTTAATAATGCGCTGGAAGATATCCTGCACTTTGCGGCGGAACTTTTATGATCGTAGCCGCACTCTTCAAGAATGTCAAAAACTTGTGCCACAAACAACGGATAATCCGGAGCCGACATTGAACACTCCACGCGCGGCAAGTCGCTTCCTGAAGGTTGACGGATGTTGAGTGCGATAAGCAGCTTCAACTTTTGTATCGCATTGCTCCGGTTGCGGTGCTGACTGCGTTCAGTACAATCTTCGGCGGTCAATCCAGTTTCTTTGTGGGTCACTCTCACCGCGCTGGAGGTCTTGTTGCGGTGCTGTCCGCCCGCGCCGGAAGATTTGAAAAAATCCAGCGTGCAGAACCGGATAAATTCCGTTTCTGGAAGCATCAGTTGTAAATTGCGGTCATTCATTTAAAAATAAATCATTTTTTCAGTTGAAAAATTTCCTTTTTGGAAATATATTACAAGTAGTGAAATATTTCAAACTTAATTTATTGATTTTCCGGAGATAAATTTTACTGCTATGAAAAAATGTGCAATCGTTACCGGCGCAAGCCGCGGCATCGGTGCCGGTATCGCCGAAAAACTCGCCTCGGAAAAATGGAACATCGCTCTCTGCGCCCGCATGAGTGTTGAAGACGGCAGTCTGCTTGCCGCTGAACTTCAGAAAAAATACGGCGTTGAAGCCGCCTATTTCCAGTGCGATATCTCTGACGGCGAAGCCCGCAAACGCTGTGTCTCTGATATTATCGCCCGCTTCGGCGAGATCGGCGCTCTGGTCAATAATGCCGGTGTCGCTCCCAAAGTCCGTGCCGACATTCTGGAGATGACCGAAGAAAGCTACGATTTTGTGATGAATATCAATTTGCGCGGCAGCTTCTTTTTTACCCAGCTCGTTGCCCGCAAAATGGCTGAACAGCGCAGCGGAACGATCGTCAATATCGGAAGCTGCTCTGCCACTGTCGCCAGCGTGAGCCGCGGCGAATACTGTATGTCCAAAGCCGGTGTCGGTATGGCCACCAAACTGTGGGCGGTGCGCATGGCTGAGTTCGGTGTCAATGTGTACGAGATCCGTCCCGGCATCATTGAAACTGATATGACCAGCGTGGTCAAAGGAAAATATGATAAGCTCATCGCCGAAGGTCTCACCTTGCAGCCGCGCTGGGGCTATCCGGAAGATATTGCCAAAGTTACGGCATCACTGCTTCGCGGAGATTTTGCCTATTCGACGGGGCAGGTCATAAACATTGACGGCGGTATGAATATTGAAAAGCTGTAAACGGACTATGGGCGCAAAAAAACGTAAAAGGATCATCGCTCTTCTGGTAACGATCGTTGCCGGAATTTATCTTGCCGGAAGTTTCAAGCCGGTGGGAGAGTGCTGTTTTTTTACGAACCGCCCGCTTCGTGTTGCTGAAAAAGATTCCGGCTTCACTCCCTTGCAGCTTTCAATCGCTCCGCAGCTCGGCGGCGGTCTCTTCAAGACCGACACCCCCGTTTACGGTATGTCCGTCGGCGGTATGGTGCATCAGAAGGAGATCAATGGCGTAAGTGTGGCTGGTATCCACGCATTCACCAAGCGCAAAAGCGGCTTGAGTTTTTCGCTTATGGATGTTTGTGAAGAGTCGCGCGGCGCCTCATTCTTTGCCGCTGGCGGCGCTGAACGCAACTACGGTTTCTCTGCCGGGGTGGTCAATCTTGCCGAACACAATCGCGGTGTCCAGCTCGGCATCATCAATCAGGAGATGCCTGATGCAGTTATCGAAAACAATTTCAGCGCTCCGGAAAAACCCGAAGGCTTCGGCGTTCAGGCCGGTATCGTGAACTATTCCGAGGGAAAAGGTTTGCAGTTCGGTTTGTGGAATACCAATCCCAATGCCTGGATAAAACATTTTCCGATTTTTAACTTTGCCTTTTAACACACACGTTTTACAACTATTGGTTTACATCTGATGATTACCAGAAAAGTTAACACTTTGATTATCGGTTCCGGTGCCGCCGGACTGGCTGCCGCACTCCGTTTGAAACAGCAGGGGGCGGATGATATTTTATTGCTTTCAGAAGGCTTGAAGTGCGGTACATCCATCAATACAGGCAGCGACAAGCAGACCTATTACAAGCAGGGCATTTACGGTGTTGAAGCCGATTCCCCCGGATTGCTTGCCTCCACGCTCTTTGACGGCGGTTCAGTTCACGGCGATATCGCGCTCGTTGAAGCGGCAATGTCTCTGCGCTGTTTTATGAATCTGGTCAATCTCGGTGTGCCGTTCCCCCACGATGAATTCGGTCAGTAC
Source organism: Victivallaceae bacterium (assembly GCA_045653515.1). Taxonomy (GTDB): domain Bacteria; phylum Verrucomicrobiota; class Lentisphaeria; order Victivallales; family Victivallaceae; genus UBA1784. The sequence goes on from JAZOMB010000023.1 coordinate 4,250, forward strand.
ATCGGTTACAAAACCGACCACGACCCCAAGCGCCGCGCCACCAGCTGCGGCCCGTACACTTCAAAAGAGATGTGTCTGGCGCTGATCAAAGCGGTAAAAGATCTCGGTGTGGAAATTGCTGAAAACCGCACCGTCGGCGAACTTATTACCGTTGACGAACGCGCCGCCGGAGCTGTTGCATACAATTCCAAGGGCGGTGAACTTGAAACTTTCATCGCTGAAAATGTCGTTTTTGCCACCGGCGGTCCCGGCGGCTTGTATGCCCAGAGCGTTTATCCGTGCGGACACAGCGGCGCGATCGGTCTGGCGCTTGAAAAGGGCGCGCTGGCGCAGAATCTGCCGGAATCCCAGTTCGGACTGGCTTCGATAAAGTTCCGCTGGAACGTTTCCGGAACCTATATGCAGGTGCTGCCGCGCTTTATTTCCACCGCTGCTGACGGTTCTGATGCGCGGGAATTTTTGCGCGATCACTTCGGCAGTGACACAGGACGGATGAATTCAATGGTCTTTTTGAAAGGCTATCAGTGGCCCTTTGACGTGCGCAAGGCGGAAGATGGTTCCTCCATTATAGACCTTCTGGTTCATAATGAAACTGCGGTGAAAAAGCGGCGGGTCTTCCTTGATTTCCGCTCCAACCCGGAAGATCTGGACTTTTCTGCACTCTCAAGTGAAGCCTATGAATATCTCGACCGTTCCGGTGCGCTTTTCGGCACGCCGCTTGAACGTCTGGAAAAGATGAACCCCGGAGCGATATCGCTCTATCTGGATCATAATATCGATTTGAAATCTGAAATGCTGGAGATCGCTGTTTGCGCCCAGCACAACAATGGCGGACTTACCGGAAATATCTGGTATGAATCTCCCGCGTTGAAACATCTCTTCCCCATCGGCGAAGTCAATGGTTCTCACGGCGTGACCCGTCCCGGAGGTTCTGCGCTCAATGCGGGGCAGGCGGGGGCGTTCCGCTGTGCGGAGTATATCGCAAATGAATGCAGCGGCTTCACCTTTGATGAAGAAAAGGTGCTTGCCGAAGCGGAAAAGGTTGCAGGTCATCTGAAAAGATTCCTTTCCGGTGATCGTGATGTTCAGGTTGACCGCCGCGAATTCCAGCAGCGCATGACCTTGTCCGCCGGTCACTTGAGAAGAGAAAAAGATCTCGTGTCTGCGCTTGCAGATGCAGAAAAATTGTATAAGGATATTGAAAACGGCGGTTATCCCGCAAAATATGCCGCTCAGGCGCTGATGAACCGTCAGCTGGCTTTTGCCCATTACGGTTATCTTTCGGCTATATTGTTCCAGCTGCGTTCCGGAGTCGGTTCCCGCGGCTCGGCGGCGGTGCTGGACGAAGCGGAACAGATCGTTCCGGAAAACAGTGAATTCAGAAAACAGATTTTGGAAACCTTGTGGACTGGAAACGAATTCCAACACCGCTGGGTTCCCTGCCGCCCGCTTGAAGAGTGTGACGGCTGGTTTGAAACGGTGTGGGCAGATTTCCGCACCGGAAATATTTATAAAAATGTGCAGGAGCAAAAGTAAAAATGGCTGATTATCCGCGTGTAAATTCTTTCAAGAGTGCGGCTGAATTCCGCAATCATCTTCATAATGACCTCAAGCTTGATCTCGACCTTGACGATAGCATTCTTGACAAATCTTCTTCGCCGCTGGCGCAGGAGTGCATCTGCTACGGACATACCATCGGCAACCGCTGGTGCATTCTGCCTATGGAAGGCTGGGATTGCCTGCCGGACGGTTCTCCGAGTGAACTCACCCGCCGCCGCTGGATGAACTTTGCCGAATCCGGAGCCAAACTGCTCTTCGGCTGTGAAGCCTGTGCCGTTACCAAGACCGGTAAAAGCAACACCCGTCAGATGATGATGACCCGCGAAAATCTTCCGGCATTCAAACAGCTTTATCAGGATATGGTCAATGCCCACGCCGCCAAATTCGGTACGGCGGATGATCTCTTTATCGGTCTGCAGCTCACTCACTCCGGTCGTTACAGCCACCCCAACGATGATGCAAAGCTTGAATCCGTTACCGCATATTCCCACCCGCTGCTGGATGAAAAGTTCCACAGTTCCAAAGATAATGTGGTCTCCGATGCCGAAGTTGAACGTATCATCGGCTGCTTCGTTGAATCTGCCAGGCTCGCCAGCGAAGCCGGTTTCAAGTTTGTCGATGTGAAAATGGCGCACGGCTATCTGGGGCACGAATTTTTGAGTGCCTTTGACCGTCCCGGAAAGTTCGGCGGCGATTTTGAAAACCGCACCCGTTTCTTCAGAGAGATCGTTGAACGCATCCGCACCGAAGTTCCGCAGATCGCAGTGGCGACCCGCATTTCGCTTTTCGATTGTCTGCCCTTTGAACCCGGCCCCGGCCATGTCGGTATTCCTATGGAACGCAACGGCATCGGCGTCGGCAATTACAAGTACGCTTTCGGCGGTGACGGAACCGGTCTGGGCTATGACCTGACTGAAACTGTGAAACTTATTGAAATGGCGCAAAATTACGGTGTTGAACTCATCTGCACCACCGCGTGCAGTCCCTACTACAACCCCCACTTCCAGCGCCCCGCGTACTATCCGGTTTCAGACGGCTATCTGCCGCCTGAAGAACCGATCATAGGTGCCGCCCGTCAGCTCAAAGCAGTGCAGGAGATCAAAAAGCATTTTGAAGGAACCAAAATGCGTTTTGTCACCTCAGGATGCACCTGTCTGCAGGAGTATTTTGTTCACGTGATGCAGCATCAGATCCGTTCTGATTACGCTGATTTTGCCGGATACGGACGATTGGTGCTTTCTTATCCGGATATTCCGGCGGTGACTCTGGCGGGAGAGAAACTTGATCCGCGCCGCATCTGCCGTACTTTCGGTGACTGCACCACCGCGCCCCGTCACGGTCTGGTCTCCGGCTGTTATCCGCTGGATTGCTTCTACAAAGCGCATCCGAGCTGCGGCAAACTGCAGGAGTGCAAGGCGGCTCTGCGTCAGCGTTTTGCCAAGATGAAATAATCTCCTTAATGAAAAGGATGAATTGGATATGAATATCGGTTTTGCTTCTGCAACCGCCTTTACCGAATTGCCGTCACAGGTGAAATATGTTCTCTGGGGCGGAATTGTACTGTATTGTGTCATCATGCTGCTTATCGGCTGGTGGGCAAGCCGCAAAGTCAAAGGTATGCACGACTTTCTGGTCGCCGGACGGCGGCTGCCGCTGTGGATGGCGACTGCCACTTTGCTGGCGACGTGGTTCGGTGCCGGTTCGAGTATGGGAGTTGCGGCAACGGTTTACGAAGATGGTCTGCTCGGCGTGCTTGCCGACCCCTTCGGGGCCGCATTGAGTTTGATCCTTGCCGGTGTGTTCATCGTCGGTTTACTGCGTAAAAAAGGCTGTATGACCGTGACTGATATCATCGCCCGCCGTTATGGCGAAGGAGCTGGCATCTATGCTTCAATGTGGATGATCCCGGTCTATGTCGGATGGCTCGGCGCCCAGCTCAAAGGTTTGGGAACGATTCTCAATATGCTTACCGGTATGAGCGTTTCCACCGGAACCTGGATCGGTGCTGTGGTGGTTCTGGTTTACACCTGCGCCGGAGGAATGTGGGCGGTAACTCTCACCGACGTGGTTCAGGTGGCGATTATGATCATCGGACTTATTGTTATTCTGCCGGGTGCGGTGAATCTCGCAGGCGGAGCTGAAACGCTTTTGAATTCGCTTTCGGCAAAAGATCTTGCACTTCTGCCGCAGAATGTTTCCAATGCCAATGACGTTGTCTACTACATCGGCAGCTGGATCGTTATGGGACTGGGGTGTATGGTCGGTCAGGATCTGGTTCAGCGTTCATTGGCAAGCAAGGACGACCGCATCGCGGTCTCCAGTTCAGTTATGTCCGGATTTTTCTATATGGTCATCGGTCTTATCCCGGTGGTTATCGGCTTCTGCGCACGCGCCGTTTTCAGCAAATTCGGTATCACTGAAGCGATGCTGGGCGGGAACTTGAGCAATCAGGTGCTGCCGCGGATGGCGCTTATCGTACTCGGAGAGATCCACCCGGTATTGCTGACCATATTTATTTCGGCATTGGTGGCGGCGATCATGAGCAGCGCGGACAGTTCCCTGCTTGCCGGGGCGTCTCTGATGTGCAACAATGTGCTTGAACCGTTCTCACCGGATTTTATGAAAAAACATATGCTTGGTGCCACCCGTATCACCACGGTGCTGTTTACGGTGGTGGCGCTCTATTTCGCGCTCAATGTTGAAAGTATCTACGCGCTGATGATCAACAGCTGGATATCTCAACTGGTGGTGGTATTCATTCCGGTCGTTATGGCGCTTTATGTTCCCAAGGCCGGAAAACAGGTCGCGTGGGCGACTATGATCGTCGGAACGGTGGTCTGGCTGGGTTACACCTTTATCACCAGCTGCGGCAGCGGAATGGGGATCGTCGCTCTTATGGACAGTCCGCAGTTTGAACGCAATATCACCTGCGGTGCGGTCTACGGGTTTGTCTGTGCGCTTCTTACGGCGGTGTTCTGTTATATCGGCGAACGCATCAGTATCAATGCTGAAGAGGAGTGAAAATGCTGCAAACTGAATTGAAAACATTGTGTCAGAAGGCGGCGGAAATATTGCGCCGCCCGGGAGCAGTTTTGCTGCTGCCGACTGAAACAGTTTACGGTCTGGTCTGCCGGGCAGGGGACAGTGAAGCCTGCCGGAAACTTTTTGAATTGAAACAGCGCCCGGAAAGTAAACTTGTCGGCTGGTTCGTTTCCAATGAAACGATGCTGGAAAAACACGGCGTGATTTTGAATGATGTTTCAAAAGAATTGATCCGTCGCTATACGCCCGGAGCGCTGACGATCATCGCTCCGACAGAAAGCGGAGCAACGCAGGGATTCCGGATCCCGGATCATCCGCTTTTGGGCGGGATACTTGAACTTCTGGGCGAACCGCTGGCGCAGACCAGCGCCAATGCTTCGGGCAATCCCGATGCGGCAAACTGCGCAGATGCGTTGGCTCAATTGCATGGAGAGGTGGATTTATTTGTCGATGGCGGGGCGGTTCCGGAAGACCGTTGTGCTTCGACGGTGGTCGATGCTTCAGGCGGGGAATTGAAAATTTTGCGCCAGGGAAGCGTTTATATTGATTTGAATTGAAAAATCGACTTGCAAAACAACGGAAATGGCGGTATATTAACAGGATGTAATTTTTAAAGGATAAACTGTTTATGTGGAAGAAACTTTTTTTGTTTATCATTGGAGCATCGTGTGCCTTGACTCTTGCCGGAAAGGACGGAAACAAGACGGAGATGAACTCCATTCTTGCCAGTGTGAACGGAGAGGTCGTTTCGCTTAAAGATGTACTGCTGTTGACCGGAAGTCAGGAATATCTTGCCTATGCGGCATTTTCCGGAGAGCGTTTGGCTGAAGAGATTAAAAAGATCCGAAAAACAGCGGTGGATGAAATAATTGACCGCAAACTTCTGGTAGCCGAGTATTACAAGCAGAGTTTCCGTATTTCCAAATGGGATATCGAACACGAGATCGATCGCACCGCCGTGCGTATGGGGTGCCGGTCCCGTGATGAATTCCGCAGTAAAATGATGGCGGAAAATGTGGATTTTGAAGCTTTCCGCAAAGAGTTGGAAGAGCGGATGATCCACTTCGCTATGCTCCAGCGGCTCACCGCTATCGAGGGAGATGTTTCTCCCAAGGAGATCTATGAATATTTCGAGAAGCACCGCGAGGAGTTGGCGGTCAATGAAAATTATGAGCTGGCGATGTTGAAAATTGAAAAAGAACGGGCCGATTTTGCTGCGGTAAAATCGGAGATCACAACTGCTTTGACCGCTTCGCCGGAACGTTTTTTTGAGATGGTGAGCAAATTCAATCCCGGAAATAAAGACGGAAAAACCGGTTCCATCGAACCGGGTAAAATGCGTATCGAGTTCGCCGAAGCATTGAAAGAGCCGATCGAGGGCAAAGTTTACGGACCAATTGAATTGTCCGACGGAACAGCGTGGATAAAACTGCTCAAACACAACCGCGGCCGCAGTGCTGAATTCGGTGTGGTTCAGGAGCGGATAAAAAAGATCATTGAAGCGGAAAAACAGCGCAAAGCATTGACAGTTTATATGGCTGAATTGCGGAAAAATGCGGTATTGGAATATTTCTTTTAGGTCAAGGGGTGGAAGATGAAGTTGTACTGTGAAAAATGTAAAAAGGTTTTTGAAGTAAGCAAGGACAATTCCGGAGAGAAGGCTCCATGCCCGAAGTGTAATGAGATGATCGCCGTGCCGGAAAACACAGTCGCTCCCGGCGTGGTGCTGGGCGATTTTCTTATCGAAAAATTGATCGCCTGCGGCGGTATGGGGGAGGTTTATCTTGCCCGCCAGCTGTCGCTTGACCGTAATGTTGCGTTGAAGGTGCTGCAGAACAAGCACACCGACGATCAGGATTATGTCGAAAGTCTTTACCGTGAAGCGCGTGCCGCCGCCAGAATAAATCACCCCAACGTGGTGCAGGCATACGCAATCGGCGAAGATAACGGAGTATTCTATTTTGCCATGGAGTATATCCGCGGCAATACATTCAAATCCATCCTCAAAGATAAGGGCGGCAAGCTGGAATTTGAACAGGCGGCAAAAGTCGTGCGGGATGTCGCCCGTGCGTTGTCCGCCGCGTGGAAAGAGCAGAAACTGGTCCATCAGGATATCAAGCCGGACAATATTATGCTCGATGCCAATGGTTTTGCCAAGCTTGCCGACCTCGGACTGGCCAAAAGTGCGGCGTTCCAGGAAAGCGACGCCGAGGTCGAAGAGGTTCTCGGTACGCCGCAGTACATCAGCCCGGAACAGCTCACAGGTGTTCCGACCGACATCCGCAGCGACATTTATTCTCTGGGAGCGACATTTTACCAGTTTGTCACCGGCCGCTATGCTTATGTCGCTGATTCGCTGGACAAACTGCCGCAGATGCACGTTGACGGAAATCTTGAACCGCCCAAAAGTGTCAATCCCGATCTTCCGGATGAGTTGAATGCGATCATTGTAAAAATGATGGCGCGTTATCCTGAGAATCGTTATCAGAGTGCCGATGAATTGCTCAAGGATTTGGAAAAATATCTGACGAAAGCCAAGAGCGCACCTGCTAAAGATAAAAGCAAATCCGCCGTTCCGCAGTTGAAGCTGACTGTTCCCGGCAAGCGTAAAGCTCCGGCGGTTGCCGTCCCCGGCAAACCCGTGGTTCCGGCAGTCCCCGCCAAGCCTGCGGTTCCTGCCGGCGGTGCAAAACCAGCGGTCCCCGCCAAGCCTGCTGTTCCGGCAGCTCCCGGCGGTGTGAAGCCCGCCGCGCCCGCTGTACCCGCCAAGCCCGCAGTACCGTCTGTGCCCGGCGGAGCGGTGGCTCCTGTCAAACCTGCCGTTCCGGCAGCTCCCGGCGCGGGCAAACCTGCGGCTCCTCCGGCTGCTCCGGAAGAGGCGATCACCGTGAAGCCGACGGTTGTGGAGGAAGAAAAAGAAAAGGATGTTGAAAAAGTCACAGCCGAAAAAACTCCGCTTCCCATCGGAAAGTTTTTGAAGTGGGGCGGTATCGGTGTCGGCAGTCTGTTGGTATTGGGAATCGCATTTGTCGTGGTGGTTTTCATCCTCGGCAAAAAAGACCGTCTGCCGGAGTTCCTCAAGCCGGTCAGTGAGTATATGAATGCGGAAGTCGCCAAAGCGAAAAACAAGGCGATCGAACTGTCCAAACCGCAGGAGATCGTTGTGGAGACCGCGAGCGGTCCGGTCAGCCGTCCGGAGTATTTGGATAAAGTCGCTGAACTGGTGAAGTTCCGCCGCAATAATCCGGAGCAGCGCGAAGAGTTTTTGAAGCAGGTCGATGAGGCCTATGAGATGTTGGAAAAACCGGTGACGGAAGAGGAAAAGCTCGCTTTTGCCAACTTGCTGCAAAGCTTCGCTCCTGCGGATGAACATTTCCGTTGTGCCGCCGCGCGCAATAAACTCCGTCAGGAATTTATGGAAAGGATTTTCAAGCGTACTACTGAACGCGAAGCCGCTGAAGCCGCCCGCAAAGAGCAGGAAATGCTCAAAATCCGTCAGGCCGAAGAGGCGGAACGCCGCAACCGTGAACTGCGTGAACGCAATAAGCTTGAGCAGGCGGCGCAGGCAAAGCGTATCAAAGAGTTCAAAGCGCAGTGTGCCGCATTGAACAGCAAGCTGGCTGTGGCGATGATCGATGCAAGTGTCAGCGGCGACCGTACCGCCTTGGACGGTGTCAAAACTGAGGTGGCTGAATTCATTAAACTTACCATCGTCAAAACCGATGAAGAGAAAAATGAGATCGCGCAGTTCAATAAGTTTATGCCCGCGATCGAGAGAGAGTTGAAAAATCTGGCAGCGTACCAGAAAGAGTTGGCAAAAGTCAATGAGAATGACAATGTTTATGTCACATTGAACCGACGCGGTATGGTGGTTGCCAAGATCGTTCCCGGTGAGATCACGGTGGTGCCGCGCGGTTCCGGCCGTGAGCAGAAGACATTGATCCGCAACTTTACGGAAGCGGTTCGTGCCCGGTTCTGCCGCCGGATCAAATCGAAGTATCCCAAGTTGATAAATCTGGACTTCTTCATCAGTCTTTTTGACAAGCACGTTGATGCGATGGCGTTGAAAGACAAGCCTGCCAGAGGATTCTGGAAGGATTACTGGCGCCATTTTGTGAAGGATTTTGAAAAGAAGTAAACCATTTTTGGAATAGTGAGCAAAATAAAGCGAAAAAAATGCGTTTTTTTTGCTCACAGCTATTGACAAAATATCCTTTTGGGGATATATTAAGCACTGTTACAACGCTCCGGCATAGCTCAGCGGTAGAGTAGGTGGCTGTTAACCACTTGGTCCTTGGTTCGAATCCAAGTGCCGGAGCCATTTCCTTACGGTTCCGGTTGTAGCGGTCTTGGCATAGACTTGAATAAATGTTCACGCTCCGGCATAGCTCAGCGGTAGAGTAGGTGGGTGTTTACCACTTGGTCCTTGGTTCGAATCCAAGTGCCGGAGCCATTTTTTGTATCCTCGTATTTTCCCCCTTTTTCAACTTTTTTGAGCATAAAATCACCGATTTATACCATTCAGGGTGTTTTGTGCCCTGAAAACGATTTTTTCTTTTGTTTTTTCTTATTTTCCGACTGTTCAATGCAAAATGAGTACACTAAAGGTACACCTGCTTGTGCTGCGGATGCGTACACCAAATGCGTACACCTGTTACAGTACATCCGAATAATGGGATTGCAAGGATAAAAAAGAAAGAGCCATACAACCGCACGGCTCAATAATGATGATTGTAAACAAATTGCGATCACTCAAAGATCAAATCCGGGTTATGCTTCGTATAGTCCGGACATTCCCCGGCTGGAATTTCCTTGATGATTTTGAACCCGTCTTTGGTGTCGATCAGGAAAGCCTGATATTGAGCGGCACTGCTGCCGCCTTCGTAATTGCAGACGATCAGGTGGCGGCGGTCGCCATCGCCTTTCATATCCACCAGATATTGGCGGTAATCGGTGATTCCATCTGCAAAATCCATAGTAAAGCGTCGGAATTTACCGTCTCCGCTTTCATCCAGAACTTTCATAAATCCGATACGGTACGGAGTGCAAAAAGGCAGAACAACCACATCGCCGCCATTGCTGATGAATTTAATTCCGGCATCATGCCCGACAGCTCCTTCAAAAGGAGGCGGAGCCTTCTGAAGTTCAAAATGCCATCGCTGATTATCGGATTTTTTCACGGTGTCAGTTTCGACAACAGGTGAGCAACCGGCAAACAATAATCCGATCAAAGCAATGGGAAACACCGTACATGTAAATTTCATAGATTCTCCTTAAATAAGAAAACTCTGAAGTTTTTCAGTATTCTGTTCACTTTGGCGTTTCAATATTCGGAATCGAGCGTTTTTCTCCGCTTGTTTGCAGCGCATTTCAACAGCCAGTGCTTCTTGGATCTGATACTGCTTCCAGCCTGTCATTACAGCATATTTTATCAGTATAAACGAACCGGTTGCAATCCAGCTTGCCGGTCCACCCAAGTTAATAGCGCAACCTCCAATGAACATTGGAGTTCCGCCTTGTGTAAGAGGAAACGCTGTTATCAAAAGTGATTCAATTCCCCAGGCTATAAAACCGGCAGTTGTTGAAGCGGCAGCATTTACGGCATAAGTTTGCCAGTTGGACTCTCCCGAGGCGGCTAATCCTATAGTTGAGAACGCCATATCAAGAGCAACAAATTTTCCCCAGCGGTGTGCAGTCAAAATTATTTCACGATTGGGCAGTTTTGCCGATGCTTTGGCATACTTATATCCGTAGGTCTTTGCTCCCCCTGTATGTGAAAGCTTATGCTCAGATTCCGCAATAAGTTCGTAACCATCTCTGGCATGGTGTACTTTTGTAGCCTCACCAGATTTTAAGATCGGATTTTTTAAACTGTCAGCCCCAACTTCTCCTCTCAAGTAACTCTTGTACAAGTCAATCGTTGCTTTATCAAAAACATCAGAACGATTTGCAATATCTTCTGCCCATATTTTGAGCATTGCTTTTCTGTAGTTTTCAGTCTGAGCCAACGTAGTTTCCCAAAAATTCAGCTTGTAAGACAACAAAGGATTGAATTTAGGGAATCCGAATGCATCAAATCCGGAGGATAAGCTTTGATTTGCAAATACTCTCAAATTACCGCGAGATAAAAATTCGCTGCGAAAAAGTATTGGGCGCAAAAGCGCAGTACTGCCATTGCTGCCATCAAAAACTTCGGCACCAAGCAGCAGGGGAAACATCAGAGTGATAAAAAAGTATTTTTTAAAAGTCATCTAAAGTTTTCCGTCTTGGTATATTTGATATGTTTGTCAGGGCATCCCGTTGCTGCAAAATAGCATTGACGCGAACTTTTTTCTTGTTTTCCGGAGTCAGACAGTCGTAGATTTTCGCCAGTCGCTCCATTATCTCACGATTAAGCATACTTTCACGAACAATAGAAATATTTATTTCACTGAGTTTTCCATACAGCCTCATCAGTGTATGCTGATCGACTGTTGACAATTTTGCATAACGGCCAGTAGTCGATTGTTCCAAACACCCCTCTGCCCAGAGCATGTAGGCAAAAATACGCCGTTCTCTTAAAACTGCTAAAATAGCTAAGCACTTTTCACTCAGCGCAATAGTTTCATCAGTCTGTTCCCGTTTCATAAGTTGTTGACCAATTTGATCTATTTTTGCCATCAAGTTGGTTATTCGCTGTTGGGGAGAACTTGAATGCACAGATAAAGCTATTGCAGTTTCTTCTTTCAGTAGTTGTTTTATTTGTGCATCAAAATCCGCGACAGAAGTCTCTGCGGCACAAACACAAAAGGCATAACAGATACTGATAATAATTGCAAAATATTTCATAATTAGGGGATGCCTTTATTTTATGATCAAACGCACTTCCTGACCGTCGGTTAAAATGTCATTGCCACAGGATTTTTTATGAGTACCGATGAATTGATCAAAAGAGGAAAATGCAAACGAAGCAACTTCTCTTGCATCTCGAACCGGAGCCAAAAGAGATGCACCAGCACCAACACCGCCTCCAATGGCGATACCAATAGCAGCACCTGCGGGAGCTCCCAATCCGCCAGTACAGAAGCCTGCCAAGCATCCTCCGATAATCCCGCCTACAGTCGCTCCGATGCCGCCTCCAGCTGCAGCTCTGACTCCACGCTCCAGATTTTTCTTTTCTCCGACAAAGATTTTTACGACAATCGGAAACTTATTGTCTGCAAGAGAGATTTTTTTGTTAAAATGAAAATCAACTTTATTACCGCTGATGTTCTGTCCGTCTGTTCTTTCAAGTATTTTATTTTTACCTACAACTTCAACCCAAAGCACGGGTTCTGTGAAAGAAAAATTGTCTCCCTTGGCTTTTTGAATATACTCTTGAGGTGAGTGGAATGAGGCAATAACATAATCTTTTGCCTGAAGAGCGATTGTTCCGAAGATCAGTGCGAGTGCGAACATAATTTTTTTCATTTTTTCCTCCGTGCGTTTGTTGTTTTTGCCATTCCGGGAAGTATGCGGAGGGAGAGAATAAAAAAGCACGTTTCTTCAACCCGCAGTAACAAGGCACTCGCAAGCCCACCACCACACGGAAGCAGAAACGTGCCAGCTATGCGGACAAACGCACACGGCACGCCTGAACAACCGGTCTGTGTGGTGGTTATGAAAGTTGCGAGTTTTCTGTTACCCACTTACCGATCAAGCGATCAAAAATAATTGGTCCTTTTCTCCGGACCAATCCAATGGTATAATTTATCACCCAAATAATGATTTTTCAAGTTGAAATATGCGATTATCTGCAACTTTTCTTTTTCCTTTTTACGCTTCTGCATCAGTGACGTAACTTCATTTTCAATCCGCGTCAGAAAGGTACAGAAAATTATGAAAGAAACAACAATTGATTTGATTCGGACGGTACTCCGCAGCGATGAAACCGTCCCACCGGAACATCTGGACAGTATCTTGAAAGCCTGTCGTCAAACTGCGGTGCGCCGCAAGCTTATCGGAGCCAAGACTGCAATGGAAATATTGCAAATTTCCCGCCCTACGCTTCGAGAATACGTCAGAAAGGGATTGCTTGAGCAGATAAACTTCTCTCCCCGCAAGGTACGCTTCGATGAAGCAGAGGTTCAGCGACTGTCTTACTCCGGCACTTCCTGCTGATAATAACATATCAATGCCCGTATTCAGCCCGGTTCGCTCCCCTGCGAATCGGGCTTTTTTGCGTAGGTGAAAAAAAGTTGATTTTTTTTTTTGATATTTTTTTACTCTTTGAATAGCAGTTGTTTATCAAGATAAAAACAGTGCTGGCAAGACAAAAATACCTTTTTTTAGCAAAAAATGAAAAAAGTGCTCTTATTGTAAGGTTACCGGGATGCTACGGTTGCATTGCCGGGATCAACATAAAAGGTGGGGAAGCCCGCAGAAAGGTATTTTTTATGAGCAGTATTTCAGATGGTGCTTTTTGGCGTAATGTCAGTAACGCCGATGTTATGGAAGCAATCAAAGGCAGCTTCCTTGAGTTTATCTGCACATCTTCAGCAAAAAATTATCATGGAAACGCACCGCTGCCAATCATTCTGATTCAGAACCTTGTTCTTATGGGGGCGGCATTAACAGGGCGGATTTCAGATGAGTTTACCTGTGCACAAGCTGTCATCTCCGGGGAATCTCCCATGACAGAAGAAGAGGAATTAGATAGGATAAATGAAGATTGTCCTGCAAAAAAATCAAGAGTTTGGATTGATACCGGGCTTGGTAATGTGCCCAATGTATTCGGGCTGCTTGTTGCCCCATCCGGAGCTGGCAAGGGAATCAATTATGCTCAAGCAGTTCAGAACATAGGATATTCAGAATTTTCCGGCGGAACTCTTGAAGGAGTGATGGATGCCGCCATAGATAATCCGCATATATTGATCAATATGCCTGAGTTTGGAGCTATGCTCCAAGGCAAAGGTGCAAGTGTTGATAAATTGAAAAAGGGTTTGACTGATATGTTCAGTGCGGGGAGGTTCACAGAAGCATTGTCGTCCCGAAAAAGCAAGGCTGAACGCGGCGTAGAGTGGTTTTATCCTTCAGTATTAGCCTCGGTACAACCGGAGGTATTGCAGGCGGTTGGGCGAAGTTTGGATATTTATCAGGGGTTCTTCAGTCGCTTCCTGATCGGATATCTTTCCGAAAATGATATGGATTATGAGTTTAACCCATGCAATCCCGATGCTGTAAGGGATTTTGCAAAAATAAGCTTTGGGTTAAGGAAAATTGCACAAATTCAAACTGCTGTCTGCGTTGCTGATAAAGAATACAACCTGAAATTCATGGAATCAATGCGTAAGCTTATTGATCCCAAAATGCGCCCGGTATTAGAGCGCTACGGCAATGAATATCTGCCGCGAATAGCACTTATGTTAATGATCCCAGCGGACAATCCCCGCATACCTATACCGCCGATATTAAGAGAAAAACATTTTCAGCGTGCGACAGTGGTACTGCACCGTATTTTCAGTATGGCAGAGGCAGCACTGGGAGGCTTGACTGATCTTGAGGGGCGTTCCCGGCATCAGGAAAATAACCTGGCGAAGATGGCACGGTTACTGAATCGGATTTGCAAGAAGAAAGAGTTTGCAACGCTGACAGAAATCAGTCGAAGTTCCAGCGGTACAGGGTGGGATGGAAAAACACGTGAATCTCTGCTTAATGAGCTTGCCCAGCGTGGTTGGGCTGATATTACACATCAAGGCATTGGAAAGTGCGAAGCTGGTAAGCGAGGGGCAATTTTTACATTGAATCTCCAGAATATCCCTCCGGGGATACTATAAAAAAAGGCTATAAGTTCGGGATGTTCGGAAAATAAAAACACTATTTCCGAACTTTCTCCAAACTTATTTCCGAAGAAAAGTATTTTATACTTTTGGTATAATTTTATAAATTATACCAAATTCACAAAAAACAGTACATAACCTGTAAAAAAAAGACCAGTTGAGAAAAGCTCCCCCCTGGGATGCAATGATAACTCTGCCGAGTGCATCACTTCCGGCAAAGTCCCGTGTCGGGGCTCGGCATGGTGTTGCGAGTGCCGTTAACTCCATAACGCAGGGCGGTGCCCGTCCAGTCCGAAGCAGCTTGTCAGCTGACGGTAGGAAGTATCCACTCTGCCGGGGGTGTACTTTTTGATCGTTTCAGTAAAGGCGTTGTGCAGCGAATACCTTGTCGGCTCGGAAAACTCTGGATGTCTTGGATTTTTGAACTCCCTGAAGACAGGCACGATGTCGGAACTGTTGATTGCTCCCAACTCTGCCGCTCTGACGATGCGTGATCTTGCTTCATCATCGTTTTTCAAATAGATGATCTTCAAATCTTCGCAGACTGTTTCCAGTATCAGAAACTCGTTTTCAAGCTCAGTCATCGCCACGTCCACCAGTTCGGTCAGCTCTATCCGTGAGGTATGGCGGCGTTTGATCACCGCTGTACCGCCAAAGGCAAGGTTGCTGCAGACGGTCACGCTGATACCGGCAGAGAGTCCGACAGCGAAACTCTTGTCGTGACTGTTCCGCAGACCAATGCACCGTGACCAGTCAGTAGAGTTTGTTTTATTGATCCGCATAACGCCGAACATCTTCTGACCTTCACGAGCCAGCCCGAAGTTTTCATCAAGGATCTGCCAGTTATGGGCTTTGACAACATCGGTTACTGCGTCGATCACTTCCATGTGAGGAACCGGCTTCCAGCTCTCCGTAGCCTGTGGCGTCTGCACCAGAGCGATTTCATCACGGCTGACAAATTTGCCTTCGCACATCATAAGTCCCATATATCACCTCCATTTCTTGCAACGGTCGGCATAGGGGCATTCTCCGCAGCTGAATCCGGTTTCATTGGGATAGAAGTTGCCGCTGTTGACACTTCTTTCGATCTGGTTCGCCAGAGAAACAAAGCGGTTCAGCTCATCATCGGTACGCAGAGTGTAATGGTTGTTGACTGTGGGGGACTTCGCCTTGGTAATGACATCAAACCTGAACAGGGGCTTTTCGCCGTGCTTTTCCCTGAAAGCGTAGCAGAACGCTGTCGCCTGCAAGTCCTTGTCAGCTTTGCCCGCCGCCCACTTGGCAGAGGATGTTTTCCAATCCACGATGCAGGTATCTTTTCCGTCTGTCACCACGCAGTCAAACTCTCCGATCAGCGGTTTGCTCAAGCCCGGCACGTTGACGGAGAAGGATTCAGCGACGCTTTTAACGGCGTAGTCATCCATCCAGTTTTCGCAAACAGCCTCCACCATCCGGAATCCGGTCTGCAGAAGTGTGTCGTAATCCTCATTCTGCTTGTAGGTCAGGTTCTGGGCGGCATCGCATTCCACCTTGAAAAAGTCTTCAAAGACATCGCAGACCTCACGCTCGGACATATCAATTCCGATGCGGGCACGTTCAGAAAGTGCCGCATGGAACGCTCTGCCGAAGGGGAAGCAGGAGCCGGTACGCTCCACTTCAGCGTTGTCGATGTAGCGGAACTTGTACTTCAAAGGGCAAGTAAGATAGCACTGCATCGCAGAGTACGACCAGTGGGGCATCTCCCGGAGTTTTGCAACAGTTTCCATTACGCCACCACCTTTCCGCTGAACTCATCAATGGCACGGCTGCACTGGGTGCGGGTGAGAGCTTCCAGCACCGCAACGCCGAAGCGGGCTTTGATCTGTTCCGGAGTTATGCCACAGTTGCGTGCCAGATCCAGCAGGAACTTGATCTGCTTTGGCGAAGCCGGAGCATCGTTGTTGCTGTTGCCCTTGCGGCTTTGGCTGTAATTGCCCGTATTACCGCCTTGCGGGGCTGCTGGCGTGGAAGTAACGGTCACGGCAGGTGTCGCACCGTGCAGCTCTGCTTCAACGCTGTTACGCACCAAAGCGAAGGTTTCGTGGATCTTGCCATTGAGCTGTTCGGAATTGAGACCGTCAGGGAGTTCCACTTCGATACTGGCGTGGTAACTCTGACTGGTGTATTCTCCCTCGGCAGGGACTTTCTTGGAATAACTTGCATTGAGTTTCAACATTTTGTATTCTCCTTAAAATGAAAAAGCCCCGGACTGCCGGGGCTTCGTGGTGGGGGTGTCGGTTCAGATCGCCATGCGGATGCGTTCAATGGCACGGCGGGCTTGAATGAAGTCACGCTCTTTCTGTTTCTGTGAAAGAGCAACTTCCTTAACCTTACGGCTCAGTACCGCTGATTCATCCAGCATTGCTTTGATCTTGAGTTTGAATTCCTCAATGGCTGTACCGAGTTCATCAATCGGATTCGCGACCGGAGCAGTCTGCTCCACAACAGGGGTGTTTTCATGTTCCATTTTATTTTCTTCC
>JAZOMB010000024.1:0-36364 GCA_045653515.1 Victivallaceae bacterium
TCCTCGGCATCGTGGAAAATATGAGTACCTTCATTTGTCCGGATTGCGGCAAGGCCCACGCGCTCTTCGCCTCCGGCGGCGGAGAAAAGCTGGCAGCGAAATACAATCTCCCGCTGCTTGCCAAACTTCCGCTCGACCCCAAATTTATGGAAGCTTGCGACTACGGCACCTTGCCGCAGGATATTGACAAATTCCCGCAGTTTGACAATATTGTAAAGTAATGGTTCCCGGGGAAAGTCCGCTTTCCCCGCTCCTTTTTACCAGAATAAAATAAAGGAATGTAACTATGAAAAGAGGTCTGTTTTTGCTCCCTGCTTTGATGTTGATTTCCGGATGCAGTTCAAGTGCAACTGGAGATGCGTATTATTCACCCGAAGATTTTGTTGCGTATGCCGAAACTGCCGCCCCCAAAGCGAAAAATATGGCTGTCCGCACTGCCGGCGACAGAGCCAGCGGTTTCAATCTCAACCGCCGCAATGCTTACGATGCGGTTCAGGCAAATCTTGCTGTTGCCGAATCTGCCGCCGATGAAAGCACCAATTTCCAGGCTCCCGCCGGACGCAAGATGACTTACAGCACCCGATTGGTCATCAACGTTCCCGACACGGTCAAAGGAGTGAAAGCGGCCTCTTCCATAGCGGAAAAATATTCCGGCTACACCGAATTCAGCGACAATTCCACCGCCAATGTCAAAGTTCCGGTCGAAAAGGCGCAGACCGCCCTCAAGGATTTTGAAAATATCGGTACCGTCACTTCCAAAACCATCACCGCCAACGATGTTACGGAACACTACTCCGATACCAAAGTCCGGCTGGATAATCTCCGCAGACTGCAGAAACGTTTGAGCGAACTCCTTTCCCGCGCCAGCCGCGTGGAAGATATCCTCCGTATCGAACGCGAACTCTCCCGCGTCACCACCGATCTGGAGCGCCATCAGGCGCGGATGAATGTCCTGGAAAAACAGATCGCTATGGTCGATTTCCACATCAACTTCAATGCGATCGTCTCCCCGGTGCAGATCTCCCGTAACATCATCCCGGTACCGTGGGTGCGCAACCTCGGCGTTGCCATCCGCAATGAAGAGTTCAAAGCGACTGCCGACACCGATGATACGCCGCTGGAATTTGCGCTGCCTTCCGGTTTTGCCATCACCAAAGGCACTGACGAGATTTTCAAAGCCGCCAACTCCGACAATGTTGTCTTGAAACTTGAATGCTTCGACAATCTCCCCGGAGCTGACTTGGCATACTACAAAAATCTTATAGCCCGCCAGCTCAAGTACGCAAGTTACAGCAATATCGCCTTTACCGAAAACACCGCTGCCGACGGCGTGAAATATCTCAATGTCACCGCCGTTTACGCTACCGATTCGCTCTCCGTTATGGTTGCGATCTATCCGGAAGGCTGGATCTGCAAAGAAGACAAAGTCGCGGTTCTGGAGATCCACGGTCCCGCCGCGGCAATGAAAAAAATCAATTTTGAAAAGATTTTCAAAAGTTTTGAGTATTGATCTATGAAAAAATTTATAACTCTCCTCATCATTGCCGGAGCCGTCGCCATTCAGGCGGCTCCCGCCAAGACCTTCCAGATCGCCAGAGAAAGCGAAGGCCTCGCCGGTATCATCGTCGATCTCAATGCCCCCCGTCCGATCCAGCACGCCGCCAGAGAGTTGCAGAATTACTTCAAGCTTCTCTCCGACGCCAGGATATCGATCTACCAGACTCCGGTTTCTCTCGCCCGGAGAATAACCTGCAAGGATATGGTCTACTTTATCCCCGGCACTCCGGACAGCGTCTATATCAAAAAACATATGGACAAAAAAATCGCCGCCGCATTGAAAAAAATCGGCGACACCGACGGTTATGCGGTTTTCATCCGCGGCGGCAACAAGATCCTGATCGTTGCCAACAAGCCGCGCGGCGTTATCAACGGCGTTCACCGCTTCATCCACAAACACACCGACTTCATCTGGTTCCGTCCCCGCAACGAAGCGGCGAACTTCACCTTTGATCCTGATCTGAAGCTGGATGTAAAAGAATACATCGATATTCCCAAATTCACTATGCGCGGCTGGGCGCCCAACCGCAACATCGCCTTCCTCAGCGAAGAATTTGAACTTTTCGCCTCCCGTTTGAGCAACAATTTCACTACTTCGATGTTCAAAGCAGCTACCGGCCGCCGTATGGACCACGCCTTTGCTATGGAATTCGGCGGCGGTCACAACATCAGCACCCTCTGGCTGCCCAAAAAGAAATACGCCAAGACCAATCCGGAATATTATATGCTCCTCAATGGCGAACGCAGACTTGAGGGCGCCGTCCACCTCTGCTGGACCAATCCCGAAATGAAAAAAGAGTTTATCAAAAACGTCCTTGCGCAGCTGAAAACTCTTGACCCCGCCTACACCCGCATCAACATTATGATCGACGACGTTTCCAGCAATTGCCAATGCCCCAACTGCGAAGCCCCGATCAAACTCCCCGACGGCCGCACCATTGACAAAACCCATGAAGCGTTCCGCTCAACCCAGTTCTTCATCTTCCTCAACGATGTCGCCAAAGCAGTCTATGCGGTCAATCCCAAAATGGAGATCAAAAGTTTCGGCTACTACTTCACCAGCGTTCCGCCTGAAGTCAAAATTTTCCCGACCATCTGCGTGAGTTTCTGCCCCTACGTCCGCAACGACAAACGCCCCATCGTCGATCCCTCCAACAAAAAATGGCAGGCCCGTACCGAAAAATATGCCAAGATGAGCCCCAGCGTTATGTGGCGTGAATACTACTTCTCACAGGCCGGTTTCCCCCGCGCTCAGGCAAACGTCATCGCGCAGGATCTGCGCTACATCAACAAACTCGGCATCAAAATGTTCTACTGCGAAGCCTCCTGGGGCGACCGTCCGGCTTTCGCCCGTCCCCCGCGCGTCTTGCCCGAACTGGAATTTTTCAACATCACCGGTGCTGAATTCTGGGTCATCAACCAGCTGCTCTGGGATCCCGATCAGGATCCCGATGAACTTCGCAACGAATACATCAAACGTACCTACCGCGAAGGTGCCCCCGGAGTTCAGAAATTCTACAAGCTTCTCCGCGACAGCTGGTTCCTCGATCCCTACCCCAGCTCATTCAACGATGATTTCCGCCGCACCACCGGCCGCTACATCATCACCAAAGGCTTGACCGCCCCCTGCCGCGCCGCCCTTGCAGAAGCAGCCAAGACCGTCAAAGATCCCGTTGCCAAAAAGCAATTGTCCGCTTTGACCGCCACCTTTGAACGCTGGCTCACCCTCGGCAACGCCCGTGTGGTCAAAGAACAGCCCGTCCCCCGCGCCGACATCCGCGAGTTCCCCGACTTTGACTTCGAATCCGGCATCTGGGCCAAAGCAAGCAAAATGCCGCCCATGACTATGATGAAAAACCCCAACGCTATGCCGCCCGAACCCACCGATGTCAAACTCATCCACAACGGCGAAACTTTCTACATCGCCTACCGCTGCCCCTTCCCGGGTGAAGCAGTCGGTGCCGCAGGTCTCCCCTATGACAGAAGCCCCGGCGGCGACCACGGCCAGATCTTCATCGCCAACGCAAAAGACGGCTACTACCAGTTCATTTTCGGCTGCCGTTCGCAGGGCACTTCCGGCATCTATGATGCCCGCACCTCTGACGGCACCTGGAACACCAAATGGGAGGTAAAAACCCGGCTGACCAAAGGCGAATGGCGCGCCGTTATCGCCATTCCCTTCAAATCAGTCAATATCAACATCGAACGCAACAACCGCGTGGGTGCTATGTTCTACCGCCGCCGCCCCAAACGTGACGGCGAAGCCAAACACATCCACAGCGCCTGGGATGGCGGCGATTTGCACAACGCCGACAGCTTCGGCGATCTGGTGTTTGCGCTGGAAGAAAAATAAAACGTACGGCGCGCCCTCATATGTGCTGACTTGAAAAGAGCGGGGAAGGAGCGTGAACAGAAGTTCACGTCGCCCCGCTCTTTTTCTTCGTCATCTTCAAATGATCATCGCACCGGTTGGATCTGTACTGCCGACGAAGCCGAGCCGCGGGAGTTTGCGCATATCGTTGCGCTGACGCGCACCACGCGAGCGGTAATTTTTGAAAGAGCGCCGCCGTCGCGGCTTATGACCGTCTGAGGCACTCCGCATCCACTGCCCGCAGGAATATCCCTCTTTTTTAAGTGTTTTATTTTATATTGATATTCCATATAAAACTTGACTTTTCTCCTATGTTGCAGTATATTACCATAATAACTAAAAAATAATGATAATGCAGAAAAAATTCTGTTAACAAAAAAGGAGAAAAAGTTTTTATGGGTTCTGTGTGGAAATTTTTAATCAATGACAACTGGTTCTTTGTCAGTCCGCTGGACTGGCTTATAATCATTCTGCCGATCGCCTTTGTGCTTTATATGGGCTGGCGTTCCAGAAGATATGTTGCTCAGGTCTCCGACTTCCTTACCGCCGGACGTTTGGGCGGCCGCTACATCCTCGGCGTGGCTGATATTGCAAACGGCTTGTCGATCATCGGTTTGGTTGCCTACGTTGAAGTGCATTACCGTACAGGCTTCGCGCTGACCTTCTGGCAGAACCTGACGATGCCGCTGGGTATCATCCTCAGTATGACCGGTTTTGTCACCTACCGCTACCGTGCAACCAAAGCGATGAGCTTCGGTCAGTTCATCGAAATGCGCTACAGCCGCGGTCTGCGTATTTTCTCCAGTGCGCTGCGCTCAACCTCCGAAGTGCTTGCCAATATGATTATGCCCGCTATCGCCGGACGCTTCTTTGTCTACTTCTTCGGTTTGCCGCAGAGCTTTACGCTGTGGGGTATCGAATTTGACACCTTCAATATTCTCATTCTCTTCTGTCTGTCTCTGGCGCTTGCGATCATTTTCATGGGCGGCCGTCTTTCTCTGATGATCACCGACTGTATTCAGGGTATGTTCTGCTATCCCATCATGGCGATCTTCGTCGGATTCATCCTCTACAAATTCTCCTGGAACGATCAGATTATCCCGGTTTTGACCGACCGTGTCGCCAATCAGAGCTTCCTTGATCCCTACGACATCTCTGACCTGCGCGACTTCAATTTGTTCTTTGTCGGAGTCACCCTGCTCACCTCCTTCCTTAACCGCGGCAACTGGCTCGGTTCCGGCAGCCAGAGCTGTGCCAAAAGCCCGCACGAAGCTAAAATGGCTTCATTGCTCGGCTCCTACCGATCCAGTTTGGCAAGCGTGTTGTATATTCTCGTTGCGATTGCACTCATCGCCTATTTCAACCACAAAGATTTTGCGAAGCAGGCCAATGAGGTCCGCCAATCGATCAGCACCAAGATCGCCGATGATATTTTTGCCGATCCGGTCCATAAGAATCTGAAAAGCAAAGTTCTCGCCGCTACCGCAAAGCAACAGCCGATCATCCATAATGTCGGTGTCGATAAACCGCTCTCGGAAGATGAGAACCTCGATACCCTTTACCTGTCCAATATCAAAAACATCATCACCACCAACCCGGACAGCAGTGCTGAAGAAAATGCCGATATGTATCAGCAGTTCCGTACTCTCTACGATCAGATGCGTACTGCGGTCGGTGTCCGTCACATGCTGCCTCCCGGATTGAGCGGTCTCTTCTGTCTGCTGATGCTTATGGCGATGATCTCTACCGACGATACCCGTATGTTCTCTTCGGCGACCACCATTTTCCAGGATGTGATCCTGCCCTTCCTCAAAAAGCCGCTCACTCCGACCCAGCATATGTGGATGCTGCGCGGTGTTTCGGCACTGGTGGCGCTCTGCTTCTATGTCGGTTCAACTCTGATGAGCCAGCTGGACTACATCAACCTCTTTGTGGCAACTATGGTCACGATGTGGATCGGTGCCGGTTCAATGGTTATGTTCGGTCTCTATTCCACCTTCGGTACTACTGCCGGAGCGTGGGCGAGCGTTGGAACCGGATGTGTATTTTCGCTGGTCTACATCGGATTGAAGCAGTACTGGACTTCCTTCTATGCCTTCCTGGTCGATATGGGATGGCTGGACAGCTTCACCAAAGTCGTGGAAGGCTTCGCCCGTCCGTTTGAACCGATCATCGTCTGGCGTGTGAATCCCTACAAGTGCTTTATGAATGCGTATGAATTCAAACTGCTGGTGACTATCCTTACGCTGGTGATCTATGTTGTGGTCTCCAAACTCACCTGCAAAGAGCCGTTCAACCTTGATCGTATGCTCCACCGCGGCAAATACAATCTGGACAACCTGGACCAGAAGGAATTCGCGTGGACCTGGAAGAACATTATGAACAAGCTCATCACGATCACTCCGCAGTACACCTTCTGGGATCGTGTGCAGGCATATTCGATCTTTGTCTACTCTATTATCTACCGTTTCCTCTTTGCCTTTGTCTTCATCGTGATCTGGAACATCTTCGACAGATGGCCGAAAGAATGGTGGAGTACCTACTTCCTGGTAACCAGTTTGCTGGTACCCGGTGTGATTGCAGTCATCGTTACCTTCTGGTTCGGCTGGGGATCGGTCGTCGATATGCGGCAGCTTTTCCGCGACCTCAAGAACCGCAAGCTGAATTTACTTGACAACGGTATGGTCGAAGGCAATATGTCTCTGGCTGACAAAGCCGAACTCGAAGCCATCGATGCCAATGACAAGAAAGCGGAAGAAGCAAAGCCCGCTGAAAAATAATCCTTTGCAAACCAAAAACGCGCCCTGCCGAAAAGCGGGCGCGTTTTTTTATTGTGAAAAGATAACTCCCAATCCTTTTTAAAGAACGCTGAATTCCCATTGATGGGAGATGATTTGATAAGATTTTTGCGCTCGACGGGAGCAAAAAATACTCCGCTTTTCGCGGAATGGGTGGGTAGTGGAGAGGGGAAAACATCTTTTTTCGTGAAAAGAGGGTTTCCCCTCCCCACAAGTTAGCTTCACTGCACTCAGAGTTACAGAAGTTCGGCTTGCAACACATCGAGAGTCGGAGCGGCGGGACACCGCAACTCCAGAATCATAGGAACGTTGCCGATCTGACCTGATTTTCGCGCCATCGCCAGAGATGAAAGCGAAATCAGCATACCGTAAAAATTGTCATAACCGGTATGGTTTTTATAGCCGCCTTCAGCACGGCTGACCTGATGGATGTGCATTGCGACGATCTCGCTGCCGTAAGAAGCATACCAATCGCTCAAGTTTTCTGTGCGGCTGAAAGGCATATTGTTTCTGGCATGACCGATGTCCAGATGGAGACCGATCTTTTTACCCGGATAGAGCGCACGCAGAGCATTAATAAATGCCATGCACTCAACTCCGGTGCAACCGTATTTATAACGTTTTTCCGCGCGTTCGGCTTCGGTGGTGTGAAGATTTTCCACGCCGACAGAGATGTTGTTTTCAAAGAGCAGCTTGATCGCCTCTCCTGCAACAGCGGCGGCGCGGCCGATCTTTTCCGGCGTATCCAATTGATCGGCGAAACAGCGCGGAACGTGCAAAGTCACACCGTCACAACCAAGTTTCATCGCCGCAGCGGAAGCGGCTTCAAGCGCCTCGATCCCGGCAAAATTTTCGCCGTCAAACTTCAAGTCCGGCATATGGAGCGAAAGATATTTTCCGCCGTTTTTACGCCAGGAGTCAACCGCTTCAAGCAGTTCAGCAGACGGGAAATCTTCAGCACCGGAAAAACGGATCTCAAAGACCGGAAGTTTTCTTTCTGCGGCGAAAACCAGACCTGCGACCGGCGCTTTCATTCCGCTCATACCGAAAGAGTTCCATATCGCCAAGCGATCGGCTTCCGGAAAGTCCGCTGCATAGGCAAGCGGGCAAACCACATCTTCACGCGCCCAAGAACCATCCGCATTTTGAGTGAAGAAGACCAGCGCCGGCGCGCCGCCGGAAGCCTTGTCCGGATCAAGTCCGCGCACACACTCATAAATGCCGTCGGATATATCAATATGCTTGTGACCGTAAACCACCTGATTTACGATGCCGCGTTCGATCATTCCATCTAAAACGGCGCGGTCTTCATCCGACCAATCGCTCGGCGGGCAATGGGAAACGAGCAGCAGGCCCTGCCTGGAACATTCCGCCCAGTTGCGCAATTCGGCAGAACTCTGTTCAGAAAGCTTTCCGCGGGAAGAATCAACTGTGATAACGGGGCCGTATTCAGATGCGGTCTCAATGATCTGCAGCACTTCCGCGGTTTCATCTTTTGAACGCAGTTCCGCATTGCCGTGAGCAAGAATAAACGGCAAGCCGCAATTATTGAGCAGATCCATTATTCTGCGGGCGGCAACGACTTCGCCCAAGGTGGTCAAGTCCCCTGCCCCGGCGATCAGATCAGCGCCCTGTCTGACAGCCTCTTCCAAACTCCAGAGGAAGATCTCCTCTTTGACGGTATAAGTACTGGCAGGCAGATGTATATCGGCAATTACTGCAATTTTCATAATTCAAACTCCATACCGTCTTCAGCCATCGTCACCGGGAAAGCCGGATTGCCCAGAGCTTCGATAAACGCCGCTTCGCCGAGGGAATCCCATTTGTTTGAAACGTGAACACCGATAAATTTTTCGATCGGCAGTTTCCGCAAGTATTCTCCGGCCTGTGCAGGGTCGTAGTGCTGACACTCCATAATGCAGATCGCAGGGGTGCTCAATGCTTCAAGCGGCAGATCTTTCAAGGTACGGCTGATATCGCCGGTAAAAACCAGACGTTTGTTCTCCGCAGTGACAACAAAGGCGAAACTGGGAAAACTCATATTTTCGTTGGACATATGCAATGTCGGCAGAGCTTCAACCACGATGTTTTCATCGCGGTAGATTTCTCCCGTTGTAATCACTTTGAAGTCCAGCAGCTCTTCCGGCCACAAACGGTGTGTGGCGCGCATAAAGGCCATAACGCCGTCGATGGTGAGCTGTTCCGGCAGAAGGATATCGGTATGCTGTCCCGGTTCCGGGCGTTTGACCAGAGACTTTATCAAGCCGGGCAAGCCGCCGATGTGGTCTTCGTGCGAATGGCTGACAAATACCGCTTTCAAATCTGCAAACGGCAGATCGCGGCGTATCATCAGCGCATTGACCGGGGCACCTGCTTCAAAGAGGTAGCTGGCGCTGCCGACTTGCAGCACCAGCGCCGAATTGAAACGGGTCAGCGTGGGATCGCCGTGAGATGTGCCGAGAGTAATAAGTTTCATAAAAAGAAAACTCCTTTTAAAAAGCTGAAAAAATTCTTTTTAATATACTCCCGGCGAGATCAAAATTCAAACTTGAAGATACGGGTTTCGTCATCCCGGAGCTGAACTTTCAGAACTTTCACGTTTTCTGCAACCACCTCTCCGGTGATGAAGTCGACCGCCTTTTTGACCTTTTCTGGAAGCGGGATGACCTTTTCGCCGCCGGCGGCGGAGTGGACACCGAGGAAGTTGCCGTCGGTCATCACGAAATCATAACCGTTATCGGAGTAAACGTGGATATTTTTCGCCTTGCAGATACTGCGGAGAAGTTCACCGGAGAAATCGCTGGTCAGAACGACCACGCTGTCCGCACCACCGACATTCTTGACGGCAAGCGCAGGAGCGCCGTCGCCGAAAGTACCGCCGATAACGGCAGTTTTGTCGTTGATCTTGAGCATAGGAAGTTTGTCCGTAATATTGTAGCGGTGGCGGGCACCGATGACCGAGCGTTTCTTCATATTGGCAAGGAGCGCATGGGCTTTGTTTCTGACCTTGATCATAGCTTTATCGCCAACAACGGAGTGCTTGGCGGTCTTGATGCCGGTAAGTTTTTCCATTTCCGCGGGATCGACTTCATTGTGTTCATTGAGGAAGCCGCTGCCCCACGGGAAAATCAAAACTTTGCCCGGCTTGCGCAAGCGGGTATTGACCGCTGCAAGAAGTTTGTCATCAAAACGGAAACAGCTGTCAAAGATGAAGACATCGAACTGGTCAGCAGGGAAATCAGGATTGAGCAAATCGCGCAGATAGTAGGTTTCAAAACCGACACCGCTGCGGTTCAAAGTACTCGAACCGATGCCGGTCAGGCCTTTGGCAAAGTAGTAGTGGCGGATCCGGTTGCCCTTATCGTCAAAGTTGCCGATGTGGGTGATAGCGCGGTCGTCGTAGAAGTGGCAGACCCGCTTTTTCCAACGGATGGGCAGCGTGAGCTGGGCTCTTTCGATCTCGTTCATACGGCGCATAATGTTATGGATGCCCTTGTTGTTGTACCAGCCGAGCCAGAAGGTGTAAAAACGGTAACTGCTGCCGTACTGGAAGCCTTCCATAAGCACATTGCGGAAGTGGTTCATCGTGTCAAACGCGGTGTAACCGCCGTAGAAGATCTGATGCTGCTGGGTAAGATAGCTGCGCAAATCCATTTCCAGAAGTTTGATCTTTTTGTTCAGATGGGCAGAACTGTGGCATCCGCGGTTGGCAGGATGCAGACCGTTTTGACGGAAGTAATAGTCGGTCGGGTTGCCGCACGCATCAAAGTAGGGAGTGGTGTACTGTTCAAAACCGCTGCCGGAGTTGAGAACGTGAGGCAGGAACTGGTTCAAACCGACATCACGGTAGGAGTCTTTGGTATAGACCCAGATCAGCGCTTTGCGCTTGAGGGTATCTTTGGCAGTTTTGGAAAGAGCGGCGATGAGCTCGACCTCGGCCTTGGCGTAGGCTTCGGCATAATCAGATGCCGCTTTGCTCACGAAGAAGTTTTCGCCGACACGTTCATCATAGCCGGGGATGACGGCAGTTTCAAAGGTGACATCGGGGCGTTTCCACGCCTTCTGCAGAGCGGCTTCGGTCTGATATTTGCTGCGAAGATATTCGCGGAAATACTCCAGCATCACCGGACTGTAGTCAACCATACCGACCTTGGTTCCGCGTCCGGAATAAGGTGCGTACATATGCCATTGACCGTCCATTTCACCGGAGAAACCGTAACCGGCGATCTTGGAAGCATAGGGGGAGTTTTCAAAATAGTTCACCAGAGATGCGACATTTTCGCAATACTCTTTTATCTTGGACTGCGAAGCGTGGGAAACGCTGGAAAATCCGGTAAGTTCGATATCAGAACGTTTTTTGTACGGGATACCGAATTTGCTTTCACCGGCCTTTCCGGATATATGGAGTTTTTCACCGTTGGAAGTGACGGTAAGTTCATTCTGATATTTTTTCTTTTTTGCATAATTTTTGGGCGGCTTCAAACTGGCGCAGACCAGCAGATGCGCCTCCGGATCGTGTTCGATCTGGCGCAGTGCGAAACGGATAGCTTCATCGGCGGCTGCGAGGTCGATCTTGCCGTCGTGACCGCCGCTGTTGCCGATCCAGAACATATGGAGTTTGATTCCGGCGTCATCATTGATCGTTTTGACTTCGATGCTGAGCTGCTGACCGTGGCAGAAGGTGGCGGCGGAAACAATTTTTCCATCGCGACTCAAAAGACTTTTGCCGTTGACCTGCTTGACTTCAAACTGCGGCAGAACGATATTGGGGTTCGGAGCAAGTTCGACCTCACCCAGCGGCAATTCCTTTTTGCCGTCGAAACTGAAACGGTCAAACGCGGCATAAGCAGTATATTTTCCGGCAGGAAGGAAACGCGGACACGCGGTATACTGCTTATTTCCGCCATTGAGCAACGTATCGTAGACCTTGTCTCCGGAACGGAACACCAATCTGCCGCTTTTGGGCAAATTCACATAGACAGTGTCGATAACAACCGCAAACTTCTCGCCGAGTTTACCTTTGGAGGAAATTTTCGCTTTGGCACCGGCAACATCTGTCACAGGACCAATGTACAACCGTTCGTGGCGGTTGTTGACACGGGTGGCAATGATGGAGTCGCCGAAGTCTTTCGGAGAACCGCCGGTGACGGCGGGTTTCCAATGGCTGTCATTGAAACCGGGCATCTTCCAATTCTTTTCCGCACCGTTGGGAGCGCATTTAACGGTATTATCGGAAACGATGAACTGTTTAACGCCGTTGGCATGCTGGATGTACAAATCAAAAATCACACGCAACTGACCGCTGGCGTGGTGACAGGTCAAACCGATAACGTTTTCACCGGGCTTCAGAAGTTTGGTAATATTGGCAGTACCGGGGGCAAACTGGCTGCCGAAACCGCAGGAAACACCGTTGACAAACAATTCCGCCTTGTTGTGACCGAGGAAACGGATCGCGGCATGAGCAACATTTTTATCCAAATTGAAGGTCTTGCGGAAATAGACTTTTTTGCCCTGCGCAGTACCTTTGTTGAGTTCAGTCCCCTGCCACTCATTTTCATAGACACCGCGGAAGAAGTCAACTGAGAAATCTTTTCTTATCTTTGCGGAAAAAGCCTTACCCTTTTTAAGGCGGAGAAGCGTCGTCTGCACCGTTTCAGCCGGAAGCCGGAAATGGGAATATTTGCCATTGAGGGCGACTTTGCCAACGACTTTACCTGCGTCGCTTATAAAATTCAATTCATAAGCTCCGGCGGGAATCGCTTCGTCGCTTTCAAGCGCATACTCAACCTCCGGCATAAGCTTGAAACTGCTCCAAACCAGTTTGCCGGACGCATTATTGATAACATCTTTGGAAATGACCGCCACCACATTCGGACGGTTGTGGTTGTCAAACATCGTCATTTTACCGGGAACGAGAATGATCTCACCGTCACTGGATTCATAAACAGGAATGACCTTGACGACATTCTTCGGAGTTTTGAAACGGACACGGTGGGTCAGGAAGTGGTCGGAAGGAACTTCCAAACGGCTCATACGGTCACGGTTGAAGCCGCGTTTTCCGGGAGAACCGCCGAGCGGCACCGTCATCCGCTGGACGCCTTTTTCATCCACGCCGCGCAGATAAAAGTTGACGTATGCGCCATTGTTCTTTTTGACCATACATTCAAAATCAAAGATGTATTCGACACCTTTTTTTACCGGAAAACCTTTGGTTCCGTAAAGTTCAAATTCGCCGTAATTGCTTTTCTGAATGGCG
Organism: Victivallaceae bacterium; assembly: GCA_045653515.1. Taxonomy (GTDB): domain Bacteria; phylum Verrucomicrobiota; class Lentisphaeria; order Victivallales; family Victivallaceae; genus UBA1784. Next base: position 12,983 of record JAZOMB010000024.1, read on the forward strand.
GCGGTTCCGTCAAAAACAGCGGTTTTGCCGCGAACATTTTTCAGCTTCCAAACCTCGGAAGCTCCCAGTACGCAAGCGGCAAGAGAAAGAAGGAATAAATACTTTTTCATTATTTGACCTCATTTTTATTCTGATCATACATTAAACTGATCAAGTCAGCAGAACTGTGCTGCGGATTCCAGACCTCCGGATTGTTCAAAATACCGGCGATGTTGCGGGTGGTGACGTGTCCGGTGACCATACCCAGATTGGCATAGCCGCGGTGACGGGTGATGATAAGCGCCTGAGTATTTTTGGAGCTCAGCATCGTCCGCTGCTGCGGCTTTTTGTCATCCGCCTGAGAACACCAGGAGTCAGCGGCAAGGATGAGCGAAGACATTTTTATACGTCCTTTGGCGCTCGGCTGTATGAGCAGCGTCTGCTTGAAAAGCGGCCGGGCCATGTGCCATGATAATGGCTCAGCTTCATTGCTTTTTTGACTTATGGCATACGCCCAGGTACTGCTGACGGGATCAGCGTCCAGTTCTCCCATGATATTCGGGCAGAAAAAGACTTTGGGAACCATTGCCATGGTTCTTGCTCCGATGTTGTTGGTACTGGCAGCGATCTGCGCATAAGTCGGTCCTCCACAATAAGTGGCGATCCGGGAGTAGGCACTGTTTTTATAGTATTCACCATAAATCATACCGCCCTGATAGTGAAAAAACCAGCCGTCATTATCGTTACCATACATCTGACCGGCCGCAACGATCTGTTTCAAGTTAGACACACAGCTGGAGGAGCGTCCGCGTTCACGCGCGCTCTGCAGAGCCGGGAGCAGGATCGCCGCCAGAATAGCGATAATAGCAATGTCAACGAGCAGCTCGATAAGGGTGAAGCTGCGCTTTATTTGTTTACAGACGGAGCCAGTTTTACCATTTTTTGAAAAACAAATTGACATCACAAAATCCTTCCGTTTATTAGTTTAAGGTATACGCTATATAATATAACACAAACCGCCCCTCCGTACAAGCACATTCAATTCATAAAACTGGACTTTTTACTCATTCTGATATTTCTGTCTATTCAACTCCGGTCTCTAACACGTTATCATACAATACAAAAAAAGAAGACAACTTGATTTTTTACACACCCTATGCTATATTAAATGTGCATCTTTATTGCTGAAAGAAGCGATATCGAGGGAGGGAAACGATCCCGAAGTATTTCTCAGGGATGGTCCGGTCGATGCGCAGGCAGATGAATATTGCCGCAAATCAGTATCGGCTCCGGCACCCTCTACCGCCAGCTTGGAAGTAAACAAAAAAAATTGTGTTTGAATCATAACCTGAACAAAAGGGACAAACAATGAAAAAAATTCAGCTGACCGCAAAGAAAGAGTTGTATGATTTTTGCGAACCGTACATCATTGCCGAAATCGGATCAAATCACAACGGTGACATCATCCTCGCCAAAGAGATGATCCTGTCTGCCAAAGCCTGCGGTGCCGATGCAGTAAAATTTCAGTCGTGGTCCCCGGCGACCCTGATCGCCCGCGAAGAGTATGAGAGAAACACAAAATATAACGACAGCCCCAAAAAACATTTCGGTTCTCTGCGCGAAATGTGCGAACGTTACTATCTGCGTCCGGAACAGCACTTCGAACTTAAAGAGTTCTGCGATGAGAATGATATCGATTTCTCCTCCAGCCCGTTCGCAAATCACGAAGTCGATCTTCTCGAAGAGATCGGCGTGCCGTTCCACAAAGTTGCCTCTATGGACATCAACAACTTGCTGTTGCTCAAGCACATTGCCAAAACCGGCAAACCGGTTCTGCTTTCCACCGGAATGAGTACCCTCGCCGAAATCGAAACCGCCGTTAAAACCATCGAAGCCGAAGGCAACCATAATATCGTCCTGCTTCACTGTATCGCCATCTATCCGCCGAAGTATGAAGATATCAATATGAAAAATATCACTATGCTTCAGCAGACTTTCGGCTATCCGGTCGGCTTCTCCGATCACTCTATGGGATTTTCCATTCCGATCTCCTCTGTCGCCCTCGGCGCCTGCGTGATCGAAAAGCACTTCACCATCGACAAAGATCTTCCGGGTTGGGACCACACCATCTCCGCCGATCCTGCCGAAATGAAAATGATCGTTGAACAGTCCAAGATCATCTCCAAATCCATGGGCGATTATCAGCGGGTCGTTTCCGCCGATGAAGAAGCGAAAAAACTGAAATTCCGCCGCAGTGTCGTCGCCACCCGCCCGATCGCCAAAGGCAGCGTCATCGTGCCGGAAGACCTCACCGCCAAACGCCCCGGTCTGGGTATTCCGCCTAACGAGATCCCCAATCTCTACGGCCGTACCGTCACCCGCGACATTCTCGAAGATGATGTTCTGCGTTGGGAGGATGTGAAGTAAATGGGCGCGCTGGTCAAAGACCCTGATAATATCCGTCTGGGAATGATAGGAATGACCCCGGGTAACGGTCATCCCTATTCCTGGAGTGCGATTTTCAATAAATATGACCGGGAGGCGATGCCCAAAGAGTGTCCGTACAGCGGCATTCCGCTTTATCTGAGTAAAGAAATTTACGAAGAAATGGGCATCCCCGGTGCTAAAGTGAGCTGCGTTTACTGCAACTCCAGAAAAGATGCTGAACATGTCGCAAAGCTTTCTCTGATCCCGGAAGTCGTGGATTCTCCGGAGGAGATGATCGGCAAAGTGGACGCCGTCATCATCGCCACCGATATCGGCAGTGAACACGTTGAACGTGCCCGCCCATTCATGGATGCCGGCATTCCCATCTTTATCGACAAACCGCTGTGCGATAATTATGAAGACCTCTGCTTCTTCCGGGATGCAGAGGCTCGCGGAGTGAAATTCTGTTCATCCAGCAGTATGCGCTACTGCAAGGAATTCATACCGTTCCACAACGGCAGGATCCGCGAAGTCGGCATCCCGCGGCTGATGACGATCAATATGTGCAAATCGTGGGAAGCTTACGGCATCCACGCTCTGGAAGCGATCTATCCGATCGCCGGAGCCGGATTTGTCAGCATCCGCAATATCGGCGATGATAAAAATCACAATATCGTCCATCTGAAACACCGCAACGGCTTCGATGTGGTGATCGGTTCGATCTACGATATGATCTTTGATCCGACGATAACCATCAGCGGAACGCAGGGCGTCATCCAGATCCGGACGACCGACTCCTATTCCGGTTTCCGGACTCAGCTCACCAACTTCATTGACTATCTGCGTACCGGCATCAGCCCGGTTCCGTTCTCGGAAACCGACGAATTGATGCAGCTGGTCATCGGCGGTATCGTGAGCAAAAAGGAAAACGGCAGAGAAGTGTTCCTCAAAGAATTCAAATAATACAGTCTGATACAAAAAAATGAACGTTCTGCAAACCTTTTCACTTGACGGAAAAACTGCCGTCGTCACCGGCGGTGCCGGAAAATACGGCCGTTTCATCGTTGAAGCGCTGGCGGAAGCCGGTGCCTGTGTGTATATCGCCGACAACGCCCCTGCCGAAGTGACCGGGCCGTTACTCGAACGTTATGCCGGATGCGGATTGAATGTCCGGGCTAAAAATGTTTCTCTGGGCGAAGAAAGCTCCATAAACACTATGCTTCAGGAGATCATCGCCGAATGCGGCACGCTGGATATCCTCGTGAACTGCGCCGTTACCCGCTGTGCCTGTGTCGGCTGGGATATCCCTATGGAGACCTACGACCGCAGCTTACATATCAATGCCTCCTCATTGATGTATCTGACTTGCAAGGCCGGCGAAATAATGAAACAGCAGAATTCCGGTTCGATCATCAACATCGGTTCATTTATGGGACTGGTCGGCATCGAAAGCGCCAATTACAACAATACAGAAATGGGTAAAACGCCGTTCCCGATCTACTTCTTTGAAAAGGGCGGTATGGTCAACTTCACCCGCTGGGCGGCAAGCGAACTCGGCAAAAACAATGTCCGGGTCAACGCCATCCACCCCGGCGGATTGATGGAAGATTCCCTGCCGGAAAATTTCGTAAAAAATTACAGCGAAAGAACCCAGCTCGGACGTCTGGCAACCGGAGACGATTTGAAAGGGATCATCGTCTTCCTGGCTTCGGACGCCTCATCGTACATCACCGGGACCAATATTCCGGTTGACGGCGGTTATACCGCAAAATAAAAATCCAATCGGAGTATCGATATGGCTGATAAAGTAAAAATCATCCTGCAATCGCGTTTGAGTTCATCCCGCCTGCCGGCAAAAGCCCTGCTGGATGTCGCCGGGCTTCCCGCCATTGTGCTGGCGGTGAAGCGTATTGCAAATTGCGGCAGAGAAGTGACGGTCGCCACCAGTACGGACAGTTCTGATGATATATTGTGCGACGTCCTGGAAAGATTCAATATCAAGTTTGTCCGCGGTCCGCTGGACGATGTGATGGCGCGATTCATAATGGCTTCAGAGGAGATGGCTGACGATGACATCATCGTCAGAATGACCGGCGACAATCTGCTGGTCGACGGCGATTTTATTGAAAAATACCTGTCTGAATTCGTCCGGAGCGGCGCCGACTATATGGGCAGCAGCGGTACCGATATCGATTTGCCGTACGGTATTTCCACGGAGGTGTTCTACGCCGGGGGATTGCGCAAGATCGCCGCAACCGATTTTTCACCGTACAGCAGAGAACACGTCACGCCGCCGTTCTTCCAGAACAAAGAGCGTATCGTACCCCGCCGCAGTGCAGTGACGGCATTGCCCCCGGGGATGAAAGAGTTGAGATGCACTATGGACAGTTTTGACGATTATCTGCGGGTTTGCCGGGTGTTCAAAGGAGAAAGCGATCCGGTCAACGCCGCGTGGGAAAGCTTGTGCTTGAAGCTTGAAAATCTGAATTGAGGTTTTGCTGATTTATGAAGACAGATTTATTCGATCTTAAAGATAAAGTCGCACTTATTACCGGCGGCGCCGGTTATCTGGGCGATGCGATGGCAAAGGGTTTGGCAGCTCATGGAGCCCATGTGGTCATCTGGGCGCGAAATGAAGAAAAAATGCAGAAACTTGTTGCCAAGATCACTGCCGCCGGAGGCAGTGCGGAATACCGGAAAGTTGACCTGTTTTCCGCAGAAGATCTGGAAAAAGCCATCAGCAGTTTCCCGCATAAAAGATTGAATATCCTGATCAACAACGCCTACACCGGCGGCGGCGGAACGACGGAAGTTTCCTCTGAAGCGGACTTTCAGAATGCCTATCAGATCACCGTTGTAAGTGCCTATCAGATATTGAAAGGACTGCTGCCGAATCTGCGCCGTGCCGTGCGCTCTTCCGGTGTCGGAGCATCGGTGATAAATATCGGTTCCATGTACGGTATGGTGAGTCCGGATATTTCAGTTTACGAAACTGCCAAAGGCACCAATCCGCCCTTTTACGGAGCCGCCAAAGCAGCATTGCTTCAGGTGACCAAATACTGGGCTTGCGAGTTCGGCAGAGAAGGCATCCGGGTGAACGGTTTGTCCTTCGGTCCCTTCCCCAATACAACGGTTCAGCAAAATATGCCGGAGTTCTGCGATAAATTGGCAAAAAAAGTCCCGCTGGGCAGAATCGGTCAGGCCGAAGAGGCGGTCGGAGGAGCAGTATTTCTGGCTTCCGATGCGGCATCTTTCGTCAACGGCACCAATATCGTTGTCGACGGCGGCTGGAACGCATGGTAAAATCAATTGTTTAATTAATACACATTCAAAAAGTTGCAACGCTGAAAAAAAAACTGTTATGAACGAAAAAGAAAAAATGGCAGCATTCCTCGAGCTGGAGGAAAAACATCAATTGATGACCAGAGAGATAAATGGTGTTCCCTATTGGAGTATGGTACGTTTTTCGTTTTACTATACCGTTACATCCGGCAAAGCTTATCTTGCCAGCACGCACCCGGATACGGTGATGAATGTCAAGCAGCTTATTTTGAATGCACCCCGCGTTCTGTGGCAGGCATTAACAAAAAATCACTGGTTCAACGTCCCCGAAGCCGATGTGATGTTTATGCTCACCCCGCGGAAAGTAGAAACTGAACGCGGACCGTTGGCGATACTGTTGGATTATTTCTGCGACAAACTTGACCGCAGTTTCTGCATCTTTGAAAAACCGTTGCGCTACCGTCATCTGAAATACAAGATCGACCGGAAGGTGCTGTATTCGGACTATTTTGAAATCAAACGTCTGATTTACAATAAACTTGGCATCGGCAGAAAAGAGGTTCTCAAAGCTGCGGCGGCAGGCGAGTTTGATTTTATTGCCGACTTCAATAAAACTTTCGATTCCAATATCACAATGGAATATATGATCAGCAAAACAAGCTTCTGCGTTGCCTCCTATAAAGCCTGTTTTAAAAATTTCTGTTCTCTGCTGCGCAGAATGAAAGCAAAGTGTCTGGTACATGCAGTTCCCTACGAACAGGAAAATCAGGTTATGACTCTTGCCGCCCGGACATTGGATATTCCGGTGCTGGAACTGCAGCATGGCATCGTAAACGGTTCGCATATCGCCTACAACTACAAGACCGCCAATCTGCGCTGTCAGCCGGACAAAGTGCTTACCTGGGGTAATTTCTGGGCAGAAGAGCTGGTCAATCCGCGAAAAGATGCGTTTATCCCGTGCGGTTTTCCGTACTTTGAATCAATATCCAAAAATACCGACACTCAGGCAAAACCCAAAAACATACTCATTGTATCGCAGGGACCGTTTACCGCATTCTTGTCCGAAATCGCCATAAAACTTCATACCCTGCTGGCGCCGCACGGTTATAAAATCATCTTCAAACTGCACCCGAATCAATGTCTGGTGTGGAGACAGAAATATCCGGAATTGGCGAAGTTTGAGAATGAAATCGAAGTTGCCGCAAGTCCGACCAGAGGCATTTACAGCTACTTTGACAGCTCGATAGTCCAGATCGGAATATCCTCCACGGCATTGCTGGAAGGTTTGGCGTGGAATTTGCAGACCTTTGTATTGGAATACGACACCTGCGGTTATATGGAATATCTTTACAAAAACAATTATGCGTTTCTGGTGAAATCTGCCGAAGAGATCGCAGAAAAGCTCCTCTCCGGTCAGAAAGTGGACATCCCGCCGGCAGACTTCTTCTGGACTGGTAATGCCGCCGGCAATATTGTTGAAGCGATCAAAAAGGAAATCGATCGTTGACCTGTATTGAATGATTTTAACGGAGATATCAATATGCTGATCAAATACCTCGCACTTTTTTATTATTACTCAAGCAAAGCCGCCGCTAAAATCTGGGTAAAACTGGTGCGGCGTCCGCTTGCCACCGCGATCGCAAGAGCTGTGGCGGTGAAGTGCGGCAAAAACCTTGCTGTCAACGGCAAATGCGCATTCCGGGGCAGAGTGTATATCGGCGACGGCTGCAACTTCAACGGAATGACGATCATCGGCACCGGAGAAACTCATTTCGGAAACTATTTTCACTCCGGTACCGAATGTATGATCATCACCGAAAACCACAACTACGAAGGTGAACGAATTCCGTACGATGCGACCTACGTCCGTAAAAAGGTGGAAATAGATGAATGTGTCTGGTTCGGCAACCCGGCAAAAGTCATCAAGTACCGGGATATTGAACACTTTGACAAACTGTATGAAAAAAAGATGTTCTTCGGATTTATTTACAACCCGCAGTTTGAGACCGGATATAGTTACAGTATTGGATGATTTATGACAGATATTGCAAAAAAAAGCAGAAATCCATTTACCGCATTTTTATGTAAAGTGATGCTGATTTCTGCATTTATGAATACGGCACTGCGTTCCGGTCCGGAGGCATCGCTTACAGCGTTCCGTATTCTTGCGGTATTGACGATCCCCTTTTTGCTGCTGCGTTTTTTCAGACTGTTTGTCAAAGAAGTGTTCCTGCTGATCGGCTTGCTGATTTTAGCATTACTGCAATATTCTGCCTTTGCCATTACATCGCTGCACGAACTCACGGTAAGTTATCTCCACATCATATTCATTTTTGCGGTATATATTTGCGTCAAAATATTATCAAAATTGGAAGCGGAAAATTTTTCAGAGAATATGTACCGCTTTTTAGATAGATTCACCGTATTTACAATTATCCTGACCTTGATAGAATACATCTTTTCCATCTCGATTTTTCCTGCAACTCAAGTACGCAGCTGTCCGACCGCGTTTTTCTGGAATGAAAATGAACTGTGCTGTGCATTGTTCCTGATGCTTCCGCTGTACTTTATGTCATGGAAGCAGGAAAAAAGTATTTTCACGGCGGCGAAAATGCTGGCGATAATTTACTTTATCTATGCGTTTGACTGCAAAATTTTAATGCTGTCAACATTGTTGATGTTCTTTTTGTACATCGTACTTATGAATGAAAAGATGCTGAAAAATTACCAATTACTGCTGTTGATCTCACTTATCGTTATCGGAGCAGCCATCATCCTGTTCTGTTATATCGATTTCAGTATTCCCTCCGGCAATGATTATGATGTAAAACCGACCTTCGGTACCGCAGTGCGCGAGCCGGTTATGCAAATTTTACGTCTGGAGAGATTTTACAGCGCGGGTTCGATCCACGACCGGAGTGATGCGATCATCATCGGACTGCAGAATCTGGTGAACACCCACGGTATCGGGATCGGTCTCGGCGGAAGCCTGCATATCATTGACGGAGAGCTGGTAACTGCGAAATCGATGCATAACATCACGGTTCAAACCATCGTTGAAATTGGGGTGATCGCGCTTATCGTGTATTTGATATTCATATTCAAACTCTATTGTACCGTTACGAAAATTGCCTGGTTCAAGCTGTGCTTCTTTCTGATCCTTCCGTTAAGTTCATCGATCTCATCCGTTGGAATTATGTCCAATTATATGTTCTGGGGAATCGTATTTTTTGTTTTCTCCATGCAGATCCCCCATTGGGAAAATATCAAAACTGAACCACAGCAGGTGAAACTTGAAAACTAATTTACTTTTATCGTCATCGATTTATGTTCTGGGTACCTTTCTTACTCAGGGGGTGAACTTTTTTGCCTTGATCTTCTTTGCGCGGCTGATGTCTCCGGAGGAGTACGGCAAGTTTGCCATCTACGTCTTCTGGAACGCGATAGTGCAGATTTTCATCGGTTTGAGAACTCAAAGCAGTATCAATAATGCATATATCGACTTCGGCAAACAGAATATTTACCGTTTTGCCTCGGATATGTCATTTATCACGCTGGGATCATTTGCGGTGTTTGTGATACCGCTGTATATATTCAGCGGCTTTTCGGCGGAATTGGTCGGATTGCCCTTCACGGCGCTCATTCTCGGCGTGGTGCAAGCCTTTTTCATCTACTACGTCCATCTGATTGCGGGTATATACCGGATCGAGGAACGCCCCCTGCCCTATTTGCTTTATTCGCTTGCCAATGTCTTTCTGGATGCGGCGCTCTCCTGCATCTGGGTATTTATGTTGAGCAGCGACAAATATATGGGTAAAGTCTACGGTTCACTTGTTTCCGCCATTTTGACCGGAAGTGTTGCCGCCTTTGTCATCCATCGTCGCAGCAACTTCAAGCTGACTGTTGACAAAAGCTATGTAAAATATGCGCTGGTCTTTTCTCTTCCGCTGATATTGCACGGTCTGGCTTCGGTATTCAACGGCAAAGTCGATGCCTGGTTCCTGATGAAACTGAAAAGTTCCGGGGATGCCGGAGTATACAGTTTTTCCTGTAACTTCGGCCACGTGATCTATGTGCTTTATACCGCGTGCAATCTGGCATTTATTCCGTGGTATTACAAAAAGAAAGCAGCCGGAATGGATAAAAGTACAGCAACTTTTATAAAACATTATATTCTTTTATTCAGTTTTGTTTTTTTCAGTTTCATATGCATTATTCCTGAAGTAATAGATTTACTGGGTTCAAAGGCTTATGAAAATGCGAAATACTATGTTACCGGTGTCGCACTTGGATTCTTTTTCAATTTCCTTTACACCTTCCCGACCAACTATCTGTTCTACAAAAAACGCACAAATCTGATTGCAGTAACGACCTGCACGACCTTCTTTCTGAACTTCATCGGCAACTATTTTCTCATCAAGCATTTCGGGATCAAAGGTGCGATGCTGACAGCGGCGCTGACGCCGTTGAGTTATTTGATAATAAACTATGTCTTTGCAAAATATGTCGTAAAAGATTACGAGATCCCGGGACGTTTTTTTGTTATTCCGGCAATCATAATGTTCGGTATGACCATATTGTACTATTGTCTGCTGCCGTATATCATTGTCCGTTATGCGATAGTGCTTGCAGGCATTCTCCTTCTGGGAAGATATTACTGGAAAAAATATAAAAGCGGCGAACTTCTGCAAATGGTAAAATAAACTGTGTGAAAAAATTTGATTTATATCACTCTGACAGGAAATATTTTGAGGGAACATAATGAAGCAAACATCTGAACAATCTGTAAACGATCCGTTGATCTCGATCATAACGCCGAATTACAACTGCGAAAAATTCATTGCATTGACCATCGAAAGTGTCTTGGCGCAGACCTATACCAATTGGGAAATGATCATTCAGGATGATTGTTCGACCGACAAAAGCTATGAAATCGCACTCAAATATGCGAAAATCGATGCCAGGATAAAGGTTTTCAAAAACGCCCGGAACAGCGGAGCCGCCGTCACCCGCAACAATGCAATAGAAATATCAAAGGGAAAATATCTGGCGTTCCTTGATTCAGACGATATCTGGTTCCCGGAGAAGCTGGAAAAACAGCTCAAGTTTATGCAGAAAGAAAATTGCGATTTCATATTCTCCGAATACGAGCAGATCGACGAAGCGAACAACGCGCGCGGCATCAAGGTCAATGTTTGTTCGCACCTTACTTACACCAAACTGCTTATGCACGGCTGGACCGGCTGTTTGACCGTAATGTACGATCAGGAAAAAGTTGGAAAGATCTACACTCCTGATATCAAGAAAAACAATGACCGGGCGCTGTTTTTAAAGGTTCTCAAAGTCGCCGGAAACGCCCGCGGTCAGAAGGAGACGCTTGCTCTCTACCGCATCCGCAGCGGCAGCATTTCCCGCAACAAATGGAAAATGATAAAGCCGTATGTCACAGTGATACACGAGTTTGAAAAAAAACCGCTGTTGTTCGCCTACTTCAGCGTGGTAACTCATACCATCATAAAGAAGTTTTTTAAAGAAAAGAAGGTCACGGCAGGTAATTTTGAATTTTTAGAGCAGCTGGAACAGAATGCCGCCAGCCGTTCTTTTGCCGGCAATTGAATCGTCCGGTTCAGAAGCGCACCTTTTTATTCAGAAAATATTTGAGGGTGCGCGGCAGAGCGTTGAAACATCTCTTTTGAGCTTCCGGCAAATGGTCGATAAAGTTTGCCGGAAGTTTATTTTTCTGCAGATAGTCCAGCAATGCTTCAAATGAGGGGCAGAGCCGCCGCGTTCCCGGCATAAGTCCGGCGATCGTCGGCCAATCTTTTACCGGCATCGCTTCAGCGGCGCTGTCAGCTTCATAAATCATAAGAGTTTCCCGCGCATTGCGGCACTGCCAGAGCTGTGAGTTTGCCGCCGGAGAATCTCCGAACCACTGATAAAAATTTTTATCACGGTCAAGACGGAGAAAATCCTGCGGTGCGGCAAAAATAAGCTGCCATTCCTGTTTTATTTTGTCGGGATGTTTTTCGATCACCGAGCTCATAGCGTGAAGTTTTTCCGGATGATTTTCAACAAATTTTTGTATATACGGCAGAAATTTTTTCAAAGTTTCCCACTCTTTTTCGGCATCATCAAGCTGTTCATCCGAGGGGTCATCAATCAAAATCGCATTGAAATTATCCGCGCGGCAGAGATAAGAAAGAGATGCCCGCCACGGCTGGATAAAAAGGATATCCCCCGCATCGGAATCTTTCAACCGCTCTTTAAGATATGAAGTGATTTTGCTTTTAAGCGGAAGTTCACTGATATTATCCAGCCGCTCAGCCATCGCACGGAATTCGCTTAAAATCTTACTGTTCACCCGGACCGCAGGAAATTTTCCATACTCTTTGACAAAATTCTCTGCATCCTGCCACTGTTTCAATACGGTTTTCACTTCAGCTATTCCGGAAGCCGCGGCAAACTCAATAAGCAATGCGCGCTTTGCTTTACTGTCGTCGGATTTTTTCAGCATAGTATTGAGATCATGCAGCAGTTCTACTGCGCTGCCGTTCAAGGTTTTTTCCCGCTTCAATTCCAGCAGCGCCGCGGCAAAACCGGCATCGCTGTGATCTGCCGCAGTTTCCAGATGCAGTTTGTGCAAATAGGCGATCTGCGCATCAAGTTCGCTGTCATAGATCCCGGAAAGATATTCCAGAAATCCGGCATTGTCGCCGATAAACCGTCCTTGGCGGAAAACTGTTTCCAGTGTATCAAACGCGGCAGTTACTTTTTTGATATATTTCCGGTGCTTCGGCAAATCGGTCCCGCACTTATCACAGCAGTAACACTTTTCCAAAATGGAACTGCCACTGAAGTAGGTGTGCAAATAAGCATTGCGGCACCCGGGAGAAATGCAGAAACGTTTTACATCCCGGATTTGATTTATCTGCTGTCGCTTGAAATTATCCAGCCATTGACAAAACTCATCATTCCACGACGAAGCGACACGGGAACTCATAATGCACGGAAAAACAAATTCCGATGCGCCCCAGTCAAAATATCCATCCATATCGGGAAAATCTTCATTCAATGAACGCAGAAAACGTGCCGCCAGAATTGATGTCTGGATCAGCTCTTCATTAAGTGTTCCATCATTATTCAGACACGACACATTGGGGGTGGTCTGCAATATATTGAACAATCCGACAGAAACATATGTGATGTTGGCAAAAGCATCATCTATCTTCCACTTCTGCTGAGTTACAAGATCATCCTCACGATAAGTTATCGCAACCTGCGGAACGTGGTTTTGTGAACAATATTCTTCCAGTTTTTTCCGATCGCGGCAGATGCGTCCGGCGCCCTGCACCAATTCTTCCAGCGAAATCGGCACGTTGTTGTACAATACTCCCCAGATATCAGGTTTGTCTATACCCATACCGTAAGCATTGGTGGCTATCATCACCTTAACGCGATTATGCAAAAACAGCTGATGATTGGCATTTAATTCATCTTGCGAAAATTGATTGCCATAGCGCTTGTCAACTCCGGTGTAATACATCACCGATTCGATGCCGTTCTTTTTAAAATGGCTGTGAAGCGCATGGACGTTGGGAATATTGGAGCAATAAATCAGCACCGGTTCGCCGTCGGCGGCACAGACAAAATCCATCGCTTTGGTATAATAGCTGCTCACGCGGTAAATTTGATTCACCGTGATCTTGATCTCCGGACGGATGACCGAAGATTGCCGGACAAATTCATCTGGAATGGAAAATTGTTTCTGGATATCTTTGCGGATGCTTTCACCGGCGGTAGCGGTCAAAGCCAGAAGCTGAGGGGAATTGAAGGCACGTTTCCACGCCTGTTTCAATTCGCCGTAAAAGGGTCGCCAGGTGTTTCCGCATTGAGAAATCATATGCGCTTCATCGATAACGAGAAGAGAAAGTTTTCGCGGCGAATGCATAATGCGATAGATAAAGCTCTTGTGCAGCCGCTCCGGAGCGACATAAAGCAGACGGATCTTCCCCTGCTCAAGCGCCTTTTCCACCCGTTGTTTTTCCAGATCTTTCAATGCAGAATTGTAATACTCCACCCCGACAAAACCTTTTTTCTGCAATGCTTGTACCTGATCGTACATCAGCGACTTCAATGGCGAAATAACCAGCGTCAAACCTGGACGCACCAGAGCGGGGATTTGATAGGTCAGAGATTTACCGCTTCCGGCGGGATAGATGATGAATTGCCCGTTGACACCGTTAAGCACGTTGTCAATCACTTCGCTCTGCCACGGCCGCAAGGCTGGTATACCCATTTTGGTCAGCACCTCATCGATATTGCCAATTCCGGTGATCCGCCGGTAAAGTGCCGTTTCGCGGAAACGCGCCCAAACTGCATTGAACTCATCATCAAAACCGTCGATGCTGTTTTGAGCAAACGGGAAGAAATCATCCGGGATCAGACTCAAAAGTTCGGGGGGAGTGGAAAAACATTCGATTTTTATGTTTCCGAGCGCCTCTTCGACATCAGAACGGTACTTTTTATCAAGGAAACGGCGATCGGTCAGAATAAAAATACCTTTGTCATCTTTTTTGCGGATCAGACGCCCGAAGGCCTGCCGCAGTTCCATAAGCATTGCCGGAAGCCAGATCTCATCAAACCAATTTTCTCCTGCCTGCTCTTTTTTCTTTTCCAAAACCGGGTCATTGGGGCGCGGAAAGGGAAGTTTTTCCAGAACTTCACAGGAGAGAGTTTCGCCGGGAGCGTCAAAGCCCTGAAAAAAAGATTTAGTACCCAACAAAACTTTTTGAGTATCGCCGACAAAGCGCTCTGCCAACTCATCATTGTCCAGTTCATCAACACCTTGAGCGAGGATATCCGTTCCGAAAAGCTCCTTTAAAACCCACGCCGCCCCCTCAAGGCGGGATGAGGCAGTGTAAAGCGCAAGTGTCCTGCCGCCGAGAGCTTTTATCACATTTCCGGTAAGTTTTATGCGCTCTCTCAAAAAGAGTTCCGCCGCACTTTCAGCGGTGCAGTTGTATGCGGAATCAGGAGCCGGAACGTAAATCCGGCATTGGGCATTGAGGTCAAAACGCGACTTGAGACAAATGGTTTCTTCCGGGATGGGAAAGCCGCAGGATTTGATAAAATAACTGAAGGCTTGTACGCCGGATTTCCCCGGCATAGTCAAGGTCGCGGATAAACCGATGGCACCTTTCCATTGCTGCCAGAATTTTTCCAGCATCTCTGCGGTTTTCAGGGGGGCATATTTAAGCGAGTAAGCGGTGTTTTTCCCGACGGTATTGGTTTCAAAATAGTAAACACCATCCACCGGAGAAATGGAGATATTGAAAATAAAATCGTAAATCTCCTGCCAGACCGCATTGATCTCACGCAAAATATCCCGTGAGAAAGGATCACAGGATTTTATCAGACTGTCAGAGAATGGGACCGGCCTGATAAAGCGGGTCTCATTGCGGAAAATCAGCCAGTCGTGAAATTCATTTGCGGCTTCTCCGGCAATTACACTGATAACTCTTTCGAGCATTGAAGTGAACTCTTTGATCTCTCTGCGGCCAATGTCGCCGCGGCACAATTCAACTCTCTGCTGCAAAGAGCGCAAAAACAGAGTGGAAACTGAATTTGAAAGTACACTTGAAGCCGCCTCCGGCAAAGCGTGAGCTTCGTCAACGACCAGGATCTTATCTTTGAAAATATCCTGTTCATTAAGCGAAACAAGGGCGTGATGATTGAGGATCAAAAGAGGAGTTTTCCGGGCATCATTCATCAATTTTGAATAAAAACAGCTGTAAGATCTTCCTTCGTGGCCATTGCGGCAATAGGCGGAACTGGCAGTAAGATTGCTGCGCATAAAATCCCGGAAATCTGAACTCCATTCCATTTTCACAAAGTTGGAAAGCTCGTGCGAATCAGTTTTTTCAAGCAATTCGCAAAGTTGGGACAGTTCATTGAAAAGCACATATCCGTCAGGCATAGTGTCAAGATAATGGCGGCAGGTCGTCAAACAGAGATAGTTCGCCCTGCCCATAAGGATAACGGAATCAATTCCAAGTACATCGGCACTGCGGGCAATTTGCTGCTGAAGCAATTTGCCGGAGGTTGATACAACCATCGGTTCATCGCCGTCATAAGTGAGCAAGGTTCCGAGATACATCAACGTTTTACCGGTACCGGTGGGAGCTTCGATCAGAAGTGAGCGTGGCTTGACGGAATCCGGATCAGCATTCAAAAAAACATTATCAATGGCGCAAGCGCCTTTGAACTGTTCACTGCTGTAGTCGGCAGCACAGTCCAGACCGGCTGCGGTCAAAATATTTTTCCACTCACTTTTTCGCATAAAACAAAATTTCTGAACTGTTTTGAAAATATTGATAAACAGTAAACTATACCACTTTAAAACGGAATTGTCAAGCCGGCGAAAATGTTTTTTTGAGATATTGCAAAAATTAATTTGACAAAGCGGATTTGCAGCAGTATTTTATTTCCCGGTTTTCGAGGTAGCTATGATCAAAAGTATAAAAATTGAAAAATATTTGCACAATCCGGGCGCTCTGCCCGATGGGATCGTCGGCTTGCCGCTGGTTGCCCGGATGGAAAAAGAACAGGTGCCGACTACACAGCACGCCCACCGCTTTACCGAGTTGGTGATAGTGCTTTCCGGAAGCGGGGTGCAGCAGGCGAACGGCTTCCGCACTGAGGTCAGCCGGGGCGATGTCTGGGTCATCCCGGTCGGCGGCACGCACAGCTATCTGGAATGTGACAAACTTTCGCTGGTAAATATATTGTTCGATCTGGATAAACTGCCGATACCGTTTATGGATATGCACTTGCTTCCGGGGTTCCATGAATTGTTCCCGGATGCGGAAAAATTTTTCCTTGAAGCGAGACCCTACCCCGGCTACCGGCTGTCCGAATCTTTGCTCAAAGAGTTGAAACCGTTTATTGAAGAGATGCTTGCCGAGTGCAAAAATTTCACCCCCGGCAGAAATTACCGGCTGTTGTCATTGTTTATGATGATCACAGGCAAATTGATCTGCAATTATCCGGAACAAACGGCACAGTTGAGCGGTAATCTGTTTCCGGCATATCAGTTGAGTGAAGTCATCGGATTCCTGAACCGGGAGTACCGCAATAAAATAACGCTGCAGGATATATTGAAGCGGATACCGATGTCACGCAGTACATTGAACAGAAACTTCATAAAGGCATTCGGGATGTCGCCGATACAGTATCTGAATAAGATACGGCTTGATCACGCTGCCCAGATGCTGAAGTCTACCGGGTTGAGCATCTGCGAAATCGCCCAGCAGAGCGGCTTCGATGACAGCAATTACTTTACCCGGACCTTCCACAAAAAATACGGAATTACTCCCGGCAAGTGGCGCAAAACCAGCCGCTGATCCCCCGCCCCCCATCCCTTTTCAAGAAATGCGAAGTATAGCTGCTCCGGGACGTGGTGAACTGCAAAAAATACCGCCGTCAGGCGGAAAAAGAAAACTACCACTCGCCTGTCGGGCGGTCAGCCCGACAACAGGCGCAAAAGCCAGCGACACGAAATCAGGAGCGCTCCAGCAAAGCGAGAACGCTCCGTGAACACAAAAAAAGAAAGCAGGTGTACTGCTCAGCGGCAACACGACGTACAATAAGCCCGAAGATGGACCCTAATAACATAATTGTTCCGAGACAAACCTGCTTTCTGGTGTATAACATATATCGTTGGATGGATAAAATCAAGGGGGCAAATAAAAAAATCCCCCATTTTCCGGGGGATTTTTCAAAAAAGCGGTTCAAAGATCTTCGCTTCTGACGGTTTTGCTCAAACTGTCGATAATGCGGATGTATTCCTTAATCGGCAGCAGATCTTTTTTTCCGGCGGCGATAGCTTTACCTTTTGCGGCATCGCCATAGAGGAGATCGACAGCGATGGTCGCATTGAGAATGGAATTTTCGATATAGGCTTTTTCCGGATCGGATATCCGGTAGTCAATACCGTGCGCAGTACCGCTGCCGCCAGGCACATAACCATGCACAGCGGGAATGACCGTCGCTATATCGCCCATGTCGGTACAACTGGAAAGGAAATTCTGATTGTGATCATAATTTGCTTCCGGATTGACATAAAGCGTGGTTTCTTTCATAAGTTCACCCAGAGCCGGGTTGTCGATAAGCGGCATGAAACCGTGTACCGTTTCGATGGTGGCTTCACATTCGGCGGCACGGGCGGCATACATCACGACTTTATCGAAGCGGTCATTGAGAGCGACGATGCTGTCAAGATCGGGGGCGCGGAGCATATATTCCAGAGTGACGGTATCCGGAATGATGTTGACTGCACTGCCGCCATTGGAAATAATACCGTGGATACGGACATACTGATTATTGCTGTAAACTTCACGGAGCATGGCAATGGCATTGAGAGCAAGGGTGGCACCGTTGAGAGCGTTGTGACCTTTCTGCGGAGAAGCGGCATGGCAGCTTTTGCCGTGGATGGTGATTTTTTTATTGACACACCCGTTGTGGTCGTTGTAGCCGTAGCGGGTGCTCAAATGGTGCATATAGGATATGTCGACATCATCAAAGACGCCTTCACGCAGGAGCTGGGATTTACCGGAGATGGATTTGATTTTTCCGGCATCGATGAGAGATTTGCGGTAGTCCATTTCGATACCCTCTTCGGCGGGGGTACCGATCAAAGCGATTTTACCGCTGAGATGTTCAAGGACACCGGACTGCAGAAGACCGACAGCGGCGCCGATCAGACTGGTGGCGCTGGCATTGTGACCGCAGGCGTGGACGGCACCGGTAGCTTTGTCGCACTCGGGATGGTTGGGCAGAACGAGTGAATCAAGTTCGCCGAGAATGGCGACGGTGGGGCCGGGGCGGCCGGTATCGATATCGGCGCGGAAACCGGTCATAGCGAGGCCGTTTTTGACTTCAAGACCGAGGGATTTGAGAGTTTCGACCAGATACGCGGAGGTTTTTTCTTCGCGGAAACCGGGTTCGGGATTTTTCCAGATATGGGTACCGATGGAGCAGAGAAAATCGCGCTGTTTTTCGATCGCGGCTTTCACAGCATTGCGGGCGTCAGAATGATTCATTGATAAAATTCCTTATGTTAAAAATTTTGGTTGATACAGTTGAATAGTTTAATGCAAATGGGAATCGCAGTCGCTTTCCTCGCAGTAATCCTCACAATCGGAACAAAATGAAAATCCGGAACCGGCACTTGACGGGCGGGGTTCAGAACTGCCGCCGTCCAATAAACTCATCAGACCGTAAGCGGCAAGCATCTTTCCAGGAGTCACGACATTGACAGGAGAAAATTCAATATTGTCATCGGTGTCATCGGCGATATCCGGAGCTTGATAAAGTTTTTTCGCCGGAATGCGGGAATGTTTATCCTCCTGAAGCGCGATGCGGCGTGTTTTCGTTTTTTTCATACGTCTGGAAAAAAATTCTGCACTGCACACCGGGCAATGAGTTACGCCATAAATCTCTCTGCCGTCACTCTTGCGGTAATAATTATGGCACAGAGGGCAAACGGCACACTCTTTGTCAAAACAAGTCTGGCAGAGAAATTGATTATCGCCGGGAACCTTCCGGAGAGAAGCGGTTATTTCACCGCATTGCGAGCAGCATTTGCCGCGGGCGGTCAAACAGGTGCGGCACATATAATAGCCGTGATATTTGATCTGTTCCGCAGCTGAACAAAATTGGCGGCACTGCGGGCAGAGAAAATATTTTTCTGAAATACACCAGATGCAGACGCGTTCCGATGAACCGCTAACCTCAAATACATCATCTTTGTCACAAAAATTGCGGCATTCAGGACAGTGATAAAAATATATCCCGGCACAAATTTGACAAATATATTTTTCCACGCCCGGAATAAAGATGATTTTGTCATCCGGACATTGCCGTTTACATTTTTCACATTGTGCGGGCATAATTCAATTTTCCATTCGTATTTGCAGTAAAGATAATGTAAATCCAGATTCGTTTTTTGTCAATCATCAATCTTGTAAAAATGTTGATTTTGTGCTATATTAAATGGATTATATATTAACAACAAACAATATTTTAAACTATGGCTGTAAACCGTAACACTATTGACTTGAGCCAAGGGGCATTGCTGGGAAAAATCATCCGCTTTGCCATACCGTTGGCATTGACGCATCTGTTGAATTTATCCTTTCACGCCGTGGATACTATGGTCATCGGCCGCTGGGGTTCAGCGGAAAGTATGGCGGCGATCGGAGCGACGGGACCTATAGTCGGCTTGCTGGTGAATCTTTTTTCCGGCCTGAGTACGGGGGTGAACGTTCTGGCGGCGCAATTTTACGGCGCCAGAGACAGCAAACGTATGACCCGCTTGGTACATACCTCAACAGCATTGAGCGTGATCTGCGGCGTGCTGGTGGCTGGTATCGGCTGGGGGGCGACGCGCTGGATCGTTGAAGTCACGGCAATTCCCGAAGAGCTTCAGGCGAAATCTATTCTTTATCTGGCGATAATTTTCGGCGGCTTGCCGTTTCAGATATTCTACGCATTCATCTGCGCCATACTGCGGGCGGTGGGCGATACGAAGAGCCCGCTGTACTTTCTGATCTACGCAGGCATTGCCAATGTTTTCCTCAATATTCTCCTGGTGGTATTTTTCAAATGGGATGTTGCCGGTGTAGCGGTGGGAACGGTCGCTTCTCACGTTATAAGCGTTTATCTCGGAATGCGGCGGCTGATGAAAAACCGTGGTGCAACGCGGCTGATATTGAAAAATGTCCGTCTGGATATGGAATCTTTGCGCAGTATTTTGCGTATCGGTGTTCCGGCGGGGGTTCAGGGAGCGTGCTTCTCTCTATCCAATATCGTGGTTCAGAGCGCGGTCAACACTCTCGGCGCGGCCGTTATCGCAGGTTCTACTGCTGAAATCACCGTTGAATGGCTGATTTATGCTATCGTCTTCTCGCTCCACCACACCACCATCGCCGTTGTCGGACAGAATTTCGGCGCCAATAAACCGCGCCGTTTGATCAAAAGTGTTTACATAAGCTCCGCCCTCACCACCGGGATCACGCTGGCGGGCGGCTGGCTGCTGTATCTGCTCTCTCCGATGCTTATAAGCATATTCACCGATAATCCGGAAGTGATCCGCTGGGGTGTGGTGCGGTCTCATTCAATATTTTCGGTCTATTTCCTGCTTGGCATTATGGATTTTGCCAGCGGTGCGCTGCGCGGACTGGGATGTTCTCTGCCGCCGGCGGTGGCGACCATTCTCGGCACCTGCGGTGCGCGCGTACTTTGGGCGAAACTGGTGTTCCCTAAATATGGAACGCTGCAATCTCTGCTGCTCTGCTATCCGGTATCGTGGATATTTGTTGCCATTATAAATATTTCAATGCTGTATTGTATCTGCCGGGATCTTCACCGCGGAAAACTTGGCAGATGGAGTTCTATATTGATGGGAAAAAATGCTGATGTATGGAGGAAAACCAATGCGTAAAGCGGTTGTATTCGGAGGTACCGGTTGGGTCGGTCACTATGTTACGCTGGATCTGCAAGCTCACGGTTACGAAGTCACGGTCGCTTCGCGCGGCATAAAAAATGAAGATTACGCCGTTGGTCTGGGCGATATAAAGCGCGTGGTGTGCGATAAAAGCGACGCGGCAGAAATGGAGAAATTTTTTCAAAGCGGCAGATTTGACACCGTGATCGATATGGTTCCGACCCCCGAATCTATCGACAATATTTTCCAATTTGCCAAACACCTGCGCCGTTATCTGCATTGCTCCAGTACCGGCGGCTACACCCCGCTCCCCTTTATCCCCTGCAACGAAACGGCACACTATCACGGCCGCGCCGGCAAGGGATGGGTGAATAAAGCTGTCTGCGATGCCAAAGTGATGGAAATGTTCCACTCTAAAGGCTTCCCTGCGACGGTGATCCGCCCCTGCTACATCACCGGCGGCGGCGACAAACTTCCCATCGATAATCTCGGCGGACGCAGGGTCGATTTCATTCCGGATATGCTCGCAGAAAAGGTATTGGAAGTCGCCGACAACGGTCTGGCACTTCTGCAGCCGATCCACGTGGAAGATCTCGCCCGCAGTTTCCGTCTGGCGCTGGAAAATCCCGCCAGCACCGGAGAGTGTTACAACATCTGTCTCGACCACGCGGTAACGGTCAATGAATACCTTGCCATTACCGCCGATGCCATAAACCGCAAACTCAATGTGGAATATGTTCCGCTTGCCGAACTGCTCATCCGTCATCCGGACAATCCTTTCGGCTTGAAATTTTTCGCTGAACATATGTGTTTTTCAATTGAAAAAGCGCGCCGCGACCTCAATTACATCCCGCGCCACGGCGTGGAGGAAACCATCGCCGAAACGGCGTATCTCACCGCGCTGCGCTTCAAATAACTCAAGGATATCGCTATGTTAAAAAAAGCTCTGCTCCGTCCGTTGATGATCGTCGCCGCGTTTGCCTGCGGAATCATATTCCCCCGGCTCGGCGAAGCGCAGTTTGTCATCCGCTATTTCCTGATCGTGATGCTCTATTTCATCTTTCTGCCGCTGGATGTCAAAACTCTCAAACTGCACAAGAGCCAGTTCGTTCTGACGGCGGCAAATATCGCGATCGGCGTGGGAGCGTGGTTCCTTGCCGGATTGACCGGCAATAAAGCGCTTGCCGATGCGGCATTCTTTACAGCAATAACTCCGACCGCAAGCGCGGCTCCGGTGATTATGAAGTTTCTGGGCGGCAATGTCGCCTATATGATAACCGGGTTCGTGGTGACCAATACGCTCGTTTCTGCGGCATTATTCTTTATGCTTCCGATGATGATCACGGGCGAAGTAAATGCCGCCGGATTTTTGAAGTCCGCATTGAATTTGTTCATTCTCATCGGAACTCCGGCAGTTCTGGCGACGGTGACCCGCCTCATCTATCCGCCCAGTATGGAATGGGGTAAAAAATGTTCCAATTTCAGCTTTCTGCTCTGGGTGATACTGCTCTGTGTCATCTCCGGATCAGCGATGAAATTTTTCTATGCCAATGCCGATATTCCCTACTATTACTACTTTATCATCGCCGGAATTTCCCTGCTTATCTGCGCAGTAAATTTCGCTCTGGGCTACCTTATCGGCGGCAAAGAGTTCCGACACGAAGCCAGCCAGACCCTCGGTCAGAAAAATACCACCTTCACCATCGTTCTTGCTTCGACATTCTCCTCACCGCTGGCGGCAATGGGGCCGACCTTTTACGTCCTGTGGCACAATCTGTGGAACGCTTTCCAGTTATTTATGCACGACCGCAAAGCGGCGCGTGATGCAAACGAAAAAAAATAAAAAAAAATCTGCCACCGGCGGCTTCGCCGGACGTGGTCCAGCGGCGGAACCCCTGGTCGCCGTATACACGGCGAAATATCAGCGAAGCGTTCAAGTCACCGCAAGGTGACACTTCCTGCCGGGAGCGATGTCACGCAAATAATTTGCGTGACGATATCGCGAGAGGCAGCATAAACGTAAACGCGAGTTCCCCCCCAGCCTTTATCTGTCGCAAAAAAAACGCGCCGCTTGAACTTGATTGCTCAACCGGCGCGAAAAATTTTATTCCGCTTATTCCAGAACGAAATCGGCTCCGAGGGCTTTGAAGTCTGAAACAAATCCCGGATAGGAGACCGGAATCCCTTCG
>JAZOMB010000025.1:0-34380 GCA_045653515.1 Victivallaceae bacterium
CGACCTTGCCTCGCGATACATCCGCCGATTGGATTAACGCGGTTTAGAAAATGACGTCGCTGGCTGTTGCGCATATCGTCGGGCTATTCGCCCGACATGCGTGAGGTAGGTTTTGAGAGGGCGCCGTTGTCGCGGCTTATGACCGCCTGGCAGTGGTTTTTCATACCTGCCGTCCCGTTCGACCTCAAAGCACTTGCTCTTTTCAGAGCAGGGATTTGATCATATCGAAGATTTCGGCAGCTTCGAGCATACGGCCGGTTCCACCCGGGCCGCAGGCGACGTGTCCGGTGGCAGGTCCGGCGAACTGGACTCCGCGCAGCTTCAAGGTATTGACATTTTCCATACAGGCGGTATGGCTCCACATCTTGGGATTCATTGCCGGTGCGACGATTGATAATCCGTGATAGGTGGCGCAGAAGGTGCTCAAGGCATCATCGGCGATGCCGTTGGCATATTTTGCCAGAAAATTGGCGGTCGCCGGAGCGCAGACGAAGCAATCCGCTTCATCGGCAAGTTCAACGTGGCGCGGGCGCCATTCATGAGTTTCCCAGAGCGAAGTTATCACCGGGCGGCGGGACAACGTCTGAAAGGTGAGCGGAGTCACGAACTTTTGCGCGTTATCAGTCATAATGACCTGAACTTCAAACTCTTTTGCAAGTTTACTGCACAAGTCAGCCGCCTTATATGCGGCGATTCCCCCCGTAACGCCGAGGACGATAAGTTTTTTTCCTTCTTCGGTCATGCAAACGGTTCTCCAATGACGGTTGAAGTACGCATTCTCACAGTTTTAAGGAGCATAATAAGCTCTTTTCCGGCGGTTTCAAGATCGTCATTTACCACCAGATAATCGTAAACCCGGAAGTTGGAGAGCTCCTCCTGCGCACCGGCAAGACGGAGTTTGAGCGATTCCGGAGTTTCGGAGTTGCGCCCTGCAAGGCGCGCTTCCAAAGTCGCCATATCCGGCGGCACGATCATAATGAATCGGGCGGCGCGGGCGATTTCCGGGTCGGCTGCCGCCGCCTGACGGATCTGTTTGGCACCCTGCACGTCGATATCGAGAATGACATCAGCTCCGCGCTGAAGTCTGGAAACGACTTCGCTTTTGAGCGTTCCGTAGCGATGGGCGAAAACTCCGGCATATTCCAGAAATTCGTTGTTCTGTACTTTGGTTTCAAACTCTTCGGGAGTGAGGAAAAAGTAATCTTTGCCGTTCACCTCTCCGGCCCGGGGCTGCCGGGTGGTGCAGGAAACGGAAAATTCCAGATAGGGCAGCTCTGTACGCGCCTGTTTGACCAAGGTAGATTTACCGACACCGCTCGGGCCGGAAATGACGATAAGATTTCCACTGCGTTCGATCATTTTGAACCGCTTTTACATAATTTTTGCCATCCGGGGAAGTTCCATTTATCCGGGAACGCCCGGCATTGGCGGGGTTTAACAGTTTCAATGGCGCACCCGGGCAGGCCGTCGGGTGCAACCGTGAGGTATTCACATTCGCCGTTGCTCTTTTCAAGCAGAGAGAGGTGCTGGCGGTCAGGGGTGAGCCGGGTATGCTTGTCCAGAAACTCTTCGACGCTTATGCCGAGAAATTCGGCGATCGCATCGACTTCGTTATCTTCAAGCTTGACTGCCCCTTCCCAGCGGCAGCACGCGCCGCATCGTGTGCAGACAAATTTTTCTTCAGAAGCGGTCAAGGGTCAGATCATCATTCTTGATGTCAATAAAGAAGAAGCCGAGTACGAAGTCCACCAGTTCAAGCGGGTGGATGTACAGATTTCCGTCGAGAATGAAGCCCAGAGAACCGCCGATCGCCCAGAAGTCGCGCGGGCCGTCAACGAAGTTGTAGGTGCGGGTCAGCGGTGAGGGGAATCCTGCATAGCGTTCGACATACAGATCCATCAAACTGGTTCCGGCGGTCATACGGTATTCTTCTTCACCGGCGCAGATGAGAGACCAGTACCAGCCCTCTTCAATACCGCCGCCGTACTGACGGTTGTAATCTTTGAAGGCCTTGGCGGTTCCGCCGTTCCAGCCGGCACCGATATCGCAGTAGCGGGTGAACATCAGACGCGCTTCGGCGGTGGGGCCGACGCCGAGATTGACGGAGAAGGAGTCCAGGGCATCGAGGATACGGTTCGGCAGATAGAACGCGATCTTTTCGCCCCAGTTGATATCTTCAAAACCACCGGCACGGACGCTGCAGAGCGCGGAAACGCTGAGCATCAAAACAAACAGAAACTTTTTCATAAATCCACTTCCTTGTAATTTAGTTGAAAATCAAAAATGTGTCAATTTAATAATAAAACCGTTCCCCGGCATTTTGTCAAGTGCTTTTAAAAAACTTATACCGTTTTTTATAAAAAATATTGCCGCAGCCGCATGGATTTTTCTGCCTTCGGCTTTTTATCGGGTACTTTTATTCAATTCTTTTACAAATTCCCCTATTCTTGCAGTCGCCTCTTGAATACCATCCATAGATGTTGCGTAACATGCCCGCACATAGCCTTCGCCGCAAGCTCCGAATGCAGTTCCCGGAACCACGGCAACCTTTTTTTCCCGGATCAATCGCAGGGCAAATTCCATAGAGGACAATCCGGTCGAAGTTATGCTCGGGAAAACATAAAATGCTCCAGCTGGCATGATACAAGGCAATCCGGCATCATTAAAACGTTTCACAATCACATTTCTGCGGGAACGGTATTCCCGTCGCATAAGCTCCCGGTCGCAAACTGAATTTCTCAATGCTTCCTCGGCAGCTTCCTGAGCGGTGATCGGGGCGCAGAGCATGGAGTATTGATGTATTTTCATCATCGTATCAATAATATCTGCCGGGCCGCAGGCATAACCGATGCGGAATCCTGTCATTGCAAATGCTTTGGAAAAACCGTGCAGAAAAACGGTTCTCTCCTTCATCCCCGGCAATGAAGAAATGGCGGGCATGATATCTGAATCGTAAACCAGTTCCGAATAGATCATATCTGCGAGTACGATCAAATCATGTTCAACCGCCAATTCCGCAATTGCTTTCATTTGCTCCATATCAATTACCGCTCCTGTGGGATTGCAGGGGAAATTCAACAGAACAGCTTTGGTTTTTGGAGTGATCGCCCGTTTCAAATCTTCAGGATCAAGGGCAAAACTATTTTTCTCACAGGTATTTACTGCGACAGGAACGCCGAAAGCCATTTTTATTTCAGGGGCATAAGAGACATAACACGGTTCATGGTAAATGATTTCGTCTCCGGGGTTGGTGATGGAACGGATAACAAGATCAAGTGCTTCACTGACACCAACAGTTACAATACATTCATTTTCCGGATTGTACCGCACCTTGTAATTCTCTGCGACATAATTGCAGATCGCTTTACGGAGCGAAAGAAGACCAAGATTTGAAGTGTAGCTTGTCCGTCCGTTTTCAAGGGAATAGATTGCATTTTCGCGAATAGTCCACGGTGTGATAAAATCCGGTTCACCCACTCCGAGGGAAATAACATCGTCCATTTTATTGACGAGTTCAAAAAAGTCACGGATACCGCTTTTGGGAAGTCCGGCGATATGTCCGGCAAGTCTTGATTTTTCAGATTCAGGGCGTGATATTAAGTCTTTCTTTATGTTCTTCATTTTGCATCATCTTTCCAAGTTCTTTGTACTTCTTCAACAGAAATTGTGTTGAAGTTGATATGACGCCGTCGATCGTTGCAAGTTTACCGGAAACAAATTCGGCGACATCTTTCAGGCTTTCTCCGTGTACTTCGATGAGTAAGTCGTAACTTCCGGAGACAAGATAAACAGATTCAACTTTGGAAAATTTGCTGATCCTTTTTGCAATTCGGTCAAATCCGCTGTTGCGTTCCGGTTTGGTTTTGACTTCGATGATAGCCTTGACCGCGGTTTCGGGAAGGAAGGTCTCATCAAACATGGCACGGTAGCCAACGATAACCCCGTCTGCTTCGAGTTCTGCGACGGCCTGCTGTATTGATTGTTCTGCTGTGTCCAGCCTTTCGGCAATGGCGGCGTTGTTGAGACGCCCGTTTTCAGCAAGCAGTCTCAAAATCTCATTTTTCAGATTCATGCTGTGTTTTCCTTCTGACGATGCGAATACAAAGAATTGGTGAGAAGAAGGCTTCGCGACACCCGCTTCGTTTTATAATTTAACACATGGCATCATATTTTTCAATGGCAGAAACTTGATTTTCTCCGTAGTGGAGTTATATTTTCAACACGCAAACGGAGGAAATTATGGAAAACAGCATTAAGCCATTGAAAGTGGCAATTATCAGTGATTCGCAAGCCTACCCGACCTTGAGCGATTGGGGAATGAACAATCTCAATAAGGCGTTGAAGTTTCTCGCTCCTATGAAGCCGGATGTACTGCTTATGGCAGGTGATCTGGCGGACAATACCAACTTTGACACCTACAAACTTTACCGCGAACTTCTGGAAAAATATTTTGATCCGATGCCAGTTCACGTCGGCTGTGCCGGAAATCACGACTACTGGGTGCCGCGCGGTACCGAACGGCAGCCGCTATTCATCTACTCCGAAATGAGCCGCATCATCGGACAGAAAAATGCCAATCCGCTCCACGAAGTTGTCGGCGGTTACGATTTCATCGCGCTGTCCGAAGATATCACTATGGAAACCGGATATTCCAAAACTATGCTCGATGCGCTGGAAACTGAGATCAAAGCCGCCATCGCCAGAGATGAAAACAAACCGGTCTTTGTCGTCACCCATTTCCACGCTTTTGATACCGTTGCCGGAAGTCACCGTTCATCGGGGCGGCCGGAACTGCGGGAGCTTTTCAACCGTTACAAACAGGTGGTGTCCATCTCCGGTCACACCCATTGCCCGCTGGAAGATGAACGCTGTATCTGGCAGGGCGAATTCACTGCGGTAAACACTTCAACTCTCGCCTACGCCTGCGTGGAAGAGCCTTGTTACAATAACTGCAGTGTCATCATTCCGTTTGCCCGCGAAGTCCAGCACGTTATGCTGATGGAAATTTATCCTGACCGCTATGATATCCACCGTTACAATGTGGAAGACCGCCGCGAGATCAAGCCGGAAAAGCTCTGGAGCTGTCCGATCCCCTACCGCCAGGAGGCGGCAAAATATACCGCGTGCCGCAAAAATGAACGTACCGCACCGGAATTTCCTGCCGATGCCCACGGTGTTATCCGTTATGACTTCGGATATCTGTATCTGATCTTTGATCCGGCGGAACACGAAGACTTCACCCACTTTTACGATGTCAAAGTTTATGAAAAAGTTGAAGGAAAACTGGAACTCAAAGCCGAAGAACGTTATATCAGCGACTTCTACCGCCTGCAGGGCATTGCCGGACGGAAACTGGTTTACAAACTGCCTGCTGAAGTGATCACTCCCGGGAGCGAGTGCCGGGTCGAAATTTATCCGGTGGAAAGTTTCGGCAACACCGGAAAGCCGTTGATCGTGGAGCGCATCATCCCCCGTGCCAGCAAATTTAAAGAGGGAAAACAGCTTTATCCGCAGGAATAAGCGGGTAAATTTTATAAAAATCTGCAAACTTTTGCAAAAGCCGCTTGCAAAAAGCACAAGCACGATGTATATTAGGTGAATGATCGGGATATAGCGCAGCCTGGTTTAGCGCGTTTGTCTGGGGGACAAAAGGTCGCGAGTTCGAATCTCGCTATCCCGACCATTTTTTTTGCCCGAATTGCTGAAAATGCATAAAAAAATCATCTGATAAAATTAAAAAATCGCATTTACAAACAAGTTTTGTATGCGATTTTTTTATTTTCTCTGTTTGTCCTGCCGCCCGGGGTCGGCATGACGATGATTTTTTATGTGAGTTGCCTTGCGCTGCTCGACCTCCGGTCTGCGCTGCTCACGCTCTTCGTCGCTGCGCTCCTTGTCGAATCTCGCTATCCCGACCATTTTTTTTGCCCGAATGGGCAAAAAAAACATGAAGCCTGCTTGTCGCGGCGGAATCTGCAGCGCAGATGAAGACGGATCAAGGCTTCGCTTCATGGCACGCCTTGTCCGCCGTAGCCTTGGCGAAGGTGGAAGTGCCGCTTCATGCAGCGTAAGCTGCGCTTCATATTTTGCGGCAGTGCCGCAAAATGCTTCATAAAACCGCCTTTTCAGATGAAGCATTGTTTCCGTCTTCATTTCATTACGCCGCGACAAGCCGCCAAAGCTCCACAATATGAAGCATCTCCCGTCTTCATTTCATTACGCCGCGGCAAGCCACTACGTTCCGATACGAAGCACTTCGCTTACGCTCCGTATTATTAGAACATGGGAAATCAGATTTTCTGCTGTTGTACGCAAGTTACCTGATTATCAGAATTTTGAATCCGGCTTTTGTATTCCATCAAAAGTTGAAATTGCATTCAAAATCATTTGTAGTATAGATTGTACAGTTTACCATCTCCTGACATTCTTGCAATTTGAGCAATGGTTGTTCCGTCTTTGCGTGCATTGATTACCTCCAGCCTTTTTTCTTCGCTGTACTTCTTGATCATTTCTTGTTTCCTTTCTGTTTTACTTAATGATCTGACGGAATAAAAAATATAGCATTTTGAGCAGAAAAAGTCATTTTTTGCAAAAAAATGTTGACGAAGCACGCTATTAATAGAGAGGCTTCTCTCCTGTTTTTAATTAACCAAAGAAAGGAAGACAAAAATGAATTTCAATGAACTTACTCAAAAATTATCTGATGCATTATTACCAAAGTATTGGTATTTTGTCGCAGAAAAAGATGGGGATTGTTGTGAAAAATGTCGTCGTTTTGATGGTAAAGTATTCAGTGACGAAGACCCCGCAAAGCCAGGATTGCCTATACACCCCAATTGCCGTTGTTCATTGAGAAAAGCAACTATAAAAGAATCTGCCGAAGCAATGATTAAAGTAAATATTATCAATCGAATTCCATCTTATATTTCGGAACGACTTGATACGGTCGTAAAAAATGTGAAAAATATATATCAGTTTAAAGTCCCCAAGCCTCCCCGGTTAACGGATAACAAAGCCAATTGGTTGCATATGACTTGGATGTGGTTCTTTGAACAAGGAAAAAATCCCATCTATTTTGATAGCAAATCTCCAGAATCTCAAGACATTGCTAATTCTTACAGTATGAAAGAAGTTAAGAAAGAATATTTTAAGACAGGAAAAATACCAACCGGGTGGGAATTTATCGGTCCCAAAACTGCAACAGGTAATCTTGGCGAGGTTGAATGGTTTATCGGAACTTATAGCATAAGAAACTTTAAATTGGAAAATGGAATCGCCACGTTTACTGTTTACAACAAATCAGGTTGGCATTCCGGCACACGATTACCCAAAAGTTGGACGGATGCGATAAAAGAAAAAACTTCTTACGAAATTTTTGACTTGGTCACAGATGCTCCGCGAGGAGAAGTTATTAAAACAAAAATTGAAAAATATTTTCCAAAAGCATCGAAAATTCCCGGTTCCGGATATATATTAAAGCTGTTGCCAAGCTATGGCGGAAATTGGGAGCAGTATTATGAAATCCGTATGGAATGGAAAAAGTAAGTTAATATTATTCCTTGTGATCTTTATTGGAATGATTCTTCTTCCGGGGTGTGATGACTATCCAACACGCCCCGGTGAAGGTTTTTATTCTTATCAGGGCTACCGTGATTGGTGGCGAATACCGCTGGATTATCCGTATCAAATATGTATTGCAGATTCCTTTGAGCAAGGGTATTTTGAAAAATACGACCCGTCAACCCTGGTTGCAGAAGCAAAAGGCGATGTTTTGATTCCAGAAATAACTGCCTTTGCGGAAAATGATAAATATTGGCTTTTCAAGTCAAAAAAAGCCTTTTTCCTATTTGATATTACAACTCAAAAAGTACAGCAAATTGATTCAGAAAAAGAGTTTTTGAAGTTGCTTTCTCAGCAAAAGCTCCCCTTGCCGGTATGGAAAAATTTAGCGGTATTATATAAAGACCGTTGGAATCAGATTATTAAAATTTACCAAAGTTTTGACCGGGGATTTTATACCCGGCGGAAAAACTATTATGGTAAACGTATTCCTTTGAAAAAGCTATGGCAGATCGTTATAACTGAAAACAATGCTTTTATCAGCCAATATGATATTTGTCAAACAATATCCGACCGGCTGCCGCCGCAGAAACACCGGAAATATCTTGAAAATATTATTGCTGCCAATTTTGAAAGATGCTTTGTGGCATTTAAGCAAAGTAACACTGAAAAACCTTACGGATGCCTTATTTACGCTTCCGGATCAGTGCAAAATTTTTCCACTGCGGAAGAACTTGACCGTTTTATAAAGTTGAACTACCCGGATTCCGCATTGCCGGAACTGCTGCCGTTGGAAAAATTTTATGATCTTATGTGGCAGGCAATAGAAAAAATAAAACAAACCGATCTACAAAAACTTGCCTACTGAAAAAGTCGCTTTTTTAGCATCTTTTTCCGGAGCATATTGCGTTTGTTCCGGAGAAAAACTCCTTTCAGTTGAGCAGAAAATTTTTCTCTTGAAAAATCGGCATCCGGGCAACTTTTTACCGTTTTTTCAAAGCTGAACCGGGGAATAAACTTGAAAAGTTATTGAAGAATGCTATTGTAATACACCGTTTGATCTCCGGTGTTCAAGTCAGCAGCAAATTGAGAAAGGCAAAATATGAAGGTTCATCAAATGTGGCAGGAAGATCTGCCGCCGTTTCAACTCTACGGCAAACTCTGGCACGTCGGCGGTAAAAGTTCGCCATCCTATCTGTTTGATACCGGAGACGGTCTGCTTCTGCTGGATACCGGACTGCCCAAGAGCGGCTACATCCTTTTCCGAAACATCTACGATATCGGTTTCAAACCGCGCGACATCCGCTGGATACTCCACTCTCACGGCCACTATGACCATATCGGTATGACCCGCGCTCTCGTTGAAATGACAGGTGCAAAGACCTATATCGGCGCGCCTGACCGCGATTTCGTGAACGGAACCCGCGAGCTTCCGAGGGCGAAGTTTATCGACTGCAGTTTTGATGAAACGTTTGAACCGGATGTACTGATAAACGGCGGCGATGTGCTGACTTTCGGCTCACTTGAGATCCGTTGCGAATCAGCGCCGGGACACACTCCCGGCACGATGGCATTTTTCTTTGACCTCGAAGAAAACGGTGTTGTCCGGCGCGCCGGAATGCACGGCGGAGTCGGCGTGAATTCGATGCGGACAGCTTTTCTGCAAAGATTCGGTCTGTCCACCGCGTGCCGTCAGCAGTTCCTCGATGGCGTGGACAAACTTATGGACGAACCGGTTGAGATCCTGGTCGGCAACCATCTCGGCAACTATGATGCGATGGGCAAGGTGCGCCGCCGCGAAGAAGATCCTGCCGGGCCCAATCCATTTGTCGATCCCACCGAATGGAAACGTTTCCTGACGACCCGTGCCGAACTTGTCCGCAAACTTATGGTCGAAGATCCCGCCGACACTATTTGATCCTGAAGTGTGCCGCCGTACACGGGAATAGTGCGTTTTTTCTTGGAAACTGCACAAAAATTTTATATTTCATATGGCAATCAACGCTTTTTTGCTGTATATTAACTGGTGAATATTTTACACAGTCATTTGCTTTAAAGAAAGGATTTTATTATGGCAAAAAAACGTTATGCGCTCATCGGTACCGGGGCACGTTCCAATATGTACATCAATGCGCTCACCAACGGAAAATATAAAGATCACGCCGAACTGGTCGCATTGTGCGATATGAATCAGGGCCGTATGGACTACCACAATGAACGCATCGTGAAAAATAACAACCATCCGGCGGTTCCGACCTATCTGGCAAAAGATTTTGAACGTATGATTGCCGAGTGCAAACCCGATACCGTCATCGTCACCACCATCGACCGCACCCACCACATCTACGGCTGCCGCGCCATGGAACTGGGCTGCGATATCATCTGCGAAAAACCGATGACGGTCGACCCCGAAAAGTGTCAGATGATCATCGACACCCAGAAAAAGACCGGCAAAAAGTTTACCGTCACTTTCAACTACCGTTACAGCCCGCGCAACACCAAAGTCAAAGAGCTGCTCCAAAGCGGCATCTGCGGTCAAATTACCAGCGTCAATTTTGAATGGATGCTCGACACCAGCCACGGTGCCGATTATTTCCGCCGCTGGCACCGCTGCAAACGCAATTCCGGCGGTTTGATGGTTCACAAAGCGACCCACCACTTCGACCTGGTCAACTGGTGGCTGGACTCCGTGCCGTCAACTGTTTACGCTATGGGCGATCTCAAATTCTACGGCAGAGAAAATGCCGAAAAGCGGGGCGTGACCGAATTCTATTATCGCTCCAAAGACAGCGAGATCGCTAAAAAAGATCCCTTCGGCTTCCGTCTGGACAAAAATTATACCGAATTTCTCCAGCGGCTCTATTTTGACAGCGAAAAATATGACGGCTATGTACGGGATTTGAGCGTTTTCGGTGACGGCATCGACATCGAAGACAATATGAGCGTTATGGTGCGCTATCAGAATAATGTGGTTATGAACTACACCCTCTGCACCCATTGCCCCTACGAAGGTTACCGTATCTGTTTCAACGGAACCAAGGGCCGTCTGGAATTCTACGTCATTGAAAGCGGAGTCACACAGCTCGACGAAGACTTCAGCACCTTCGGCAACCGCGAAAACAACGATGCCGAAGGCGGAGAAAATGACCGCAAAAAGATGGCACCTGAAATTCTGTTCCAGCCCTTCTGGGGCAAACCGGTGGTCTACACCTACGATGATTCGGTCAAGACCGGCCACGGCGGCGGCGATGCCAAGCTCTTGAACAACCTTTTCATCGGCGTTGAAAATGATCCGTTCGGCCATGCCGCTGACTTCACCGACGGAGCGATGTCCATTCTCACCGGTATCGGAGCGAATATCTCTATGCGTACCGGAGAAGCGGTCAAAGTTCAGGAGTTGATAAAATTTTAAATAATATGTTTTTATGGCTCAAGGCGATAACCGGTATTCTCCTGCCTTGCCCGGGGTGCGGGAAAAGTTCCGGGAGCCGTGGCAATGCGCTGTGTCCGGAGTGTTTGGAACAGCTGGAGATCATTCCGCAGGATGTCGAATGCTGTCCCGGATGCGGCGGCATTATGACCGGAGCATTGGCGTGCTGTGACCAATGTCTTGCTGAACCGGATCGTCCTTGGAAACGGGCCTTTACCGTTATGCCTTATTGCGGAACGGCGGGTAAACTTATCCGCCGTTTGAAATTTTACAACTCTCCTGAACTGGCGCGTCCGCTGGGTTATCTGCTGGCGGCAAAGATCAAACAGAACCAAATCGAAGCTGATTTGATAATTCCGATACCGCTGCATTTTTCCCGTCTGTTAAGCCGCCGCTACAATCAGAGTCTGCTTCTGGCGGAGATCGCGGGACGGGAGTGCGGTATACCTGTACGGGAGGTTTTGAAACGCAGACAGAGACGTTCCAAACAATCAGAACGCAGCCGGAGCGACCGCCATAAAGAGCTTGCCGGAACTATGATTTTGAAATATCCGGAAGCAATTTCGGGCAAACGGATATTGCTTCTGGATGATGTTATGACTACCGGAGCGACATTGCACACGGCGGCTGTTGAACTCCTGAAAGCGAAACCATCCTCCATCACCGTGCTGACTTTGGCACGCACTCCGAGCCGCGCGGGATTCTGAATTATCTGCAATGCTCTGTGCTGCCTCCGTTTTACGGAATGGCTTCAAACATCGACTTTTTTGCGTACTCCAAGAGCAATGCTGAACAGACCGGGGCGTTGGTCCAGCCGGTGTAGATGCTGTTGGCTCCCCCTTCGTGGCAATCGCCGCCGCCCCAGCTCTGCTGAACGATATCGTACATTCCGCGCCAGCAGCCGTTGAAGCGCGGCGAAGGAGTGTTATCCTGAATTTTACAGACAAAATTTATAAGCTGTTCCGCAACAGTCCGATAGGGTTTTTCTTTCAACAGCGCAAGTTCCCGCATCCCGATCAAGCTCCAGTTTAGCGTGTAGATCATATCGGCAACCGCTTTTCCCTGCGGCGCTTCGTGATGTTCAGAGGGCATGATGCCGCTTTCGGGGTCGATTTTGGCGATGATGGCATCGGCGTGTCTGCAAGCGTATTCAAGGAACTTTTCTTTTCCGAACTTCCGGGCGCAATTTACTGCACCGATAAGGGCGTAGGCGTGTTCGCTGGAGTTGGGACACTCCGGATTTGCATAAAACTTTTCGGCAAGCGTTTGGTATTCAACCTTGTTTTCCTCTGCCGCAGCTTCGGCAAGTGCCATCATGCCGGGCGCAGAAAAGTGGGGCATCGCCCGGTTGCCGCTCCACAATGTGGAGGGTTCCGGTGCGGCGAGCGCTTCATAAAGGCTCTTGGCAAGGATGTCCGACCAGTAACGCATCTGATATTTTTTGTCAAGTTCCGGAAACGCTTCGGCGATTTTGCGCTGAAGCAGAACGCACCACGATTCATCATCGTACCATATCGCCCTTGTGCGCGTGATGTGCGACCAGTTCCAACTGCCGGGAACACACCCTTCTTCAGCACCGCGTTCCAAGAGTCCGCTGCGGCAGTAAAGAAAGTCGATGATATTTTTTCCGATAAGTTCATATCCGTTCCCGGGGAACAGCCGTCCTGCCATCAGAAATATCCAAGCAGTTTGAAAATTGCAATCCGCCCGGCGCGGTTCGATGACACAGCCGCCGTCAAATTCCGTAAATGCCGGAAAGACAGTCAGTATCCGTTCCATCGCCGTGTTGCCCGATCGGACGGCGATACGCTCGGCGACCCCCCAGCTGCCGTCAGCCGGAAACATCACTCCGGAAGATTTGAACCATTCGAGATTTTTCTGGATGATCTGTTTCAATATGCGCACCTTTATTTGATATTATTCCTTTTTTTCATAGAATATACCACCGGCTTTGGCTGTTTTCAATTTTTCCTCTTGACAAACTTCTCAACGGATGTTATATTTTCCCGAAATAGTTTTTATTTATCATATATTTACAGGAATGAAATTCGTGAAAAGCAATCATATATTCCGCTCGGCGGCGGCGCTTACTGTTATGGCTGCATTCTCGGCTATACCGCTCTCTGCCCGTCAGGACACGTCAACTGTACCTCAAACCACAGCTATCAGGAAGGACAATATTGTGAAACAGGGAATTTTTCAATTCGATTTTGCTCCCGGCACGTTGGAACAGCACGCGTTGCGGATTTTTGAAGCGCGCTTGAAAAAGCGCAATGTTTCCGCCGATCCTGAAGTCGTGATAAAAGTTGTCCGCAACCCCCGCTGCAAACCGGAGGAGTTCCGTATTTCCGGCTCATTCAATTCAAAAAACTTACAGCTTGACTGCGGCAGCGGCGCCGCATTTCTCTACGCCGCGGGCAAACTTCTGCGTAACGGAAATTATGCCAATGGTATTTTCACTCCCGGCAACTGGCGCGGCAGCTGGAATCCCGCCAAGAGTTTCCGCTGTGTCTATATCGCCAGCCACTTCTACAATGTGTACGAAGTTTCTCCCGTGGAAAAAATGGAAGAGTACCTCGAAGACCTCGCTCTGCTCGGTTACAATTACCTTAAAATCGCCCTCGGTTCCGCTGCCAAAATCGCCGGTTCTCCGGAACACGCTGCCGCGCTCATCCGCCGCAAACGGCTGATCACCTATGCCTCTGAACTCGGCATGGATTTCTGTCACGGTGTCGGCAACTTCGGTTATGCCGACTCCCCGAAAGAACTCCGGGCGACCGATACCGGTCACAGTTTTTACGGTACGGAGATCTGCACCAGCAATCCCGCCGGTTTGGATTATCTTGAAAAAAAATACCGGGCTGACTTTGAAAATCTTAAAGATGTCAAGGTCAAAACCGTTCAGTTCTGGTCATACGATCAGGGCGGCTGCGGCTGTAAAAACTGCTTCCCCTACGGCGTGAACGGTATGTTCAAACTTGCCAAGCGTCTCGTTCCCGCCATCAAAGAGTATTGGCCCGATGCCAGGATTATGTGGGTCACTTGGGAGTTCGACAAATATGAGAATATCGGCGAATGGGAAACGCTGTACAAAAAAATCAACAACGGCGAAGCCGATTTTATCGACAGCTTTATGGCGGACAGCCACAGCAGTTTCCCGAAACACCCGCTCAACAACCCGCTTCCGGGAAAAGTCGAGCTGGTCACCTTCCCCGAAATAAGTATGTGGGGCCGCGCACCGTGGGGCGGTTTCGGAGCGACACCGTTATTAAAACGTTTTTCACGGCTTTACGGTGAAGTTGCCCATCTTTCCTCCGGCGGCATCCTTTACTCGGAAGGTATCTTTGAAGATATCAATAAATTCCTCTATGCCAATATGTTTGCTTCGGGAAACAATGAGATCGACACCACCGTCGAGGAGTATGCCAATTACGAACTCGGACTGCCGGCAGCTCACCTCGCTGACTTCAAGCGTTTCCTTGAGCTTCTCGAAGACAACCACCCCGGCGTGGTCTGGGTGGAAAGACTCAACGAGCATATCAAAGATCTCTTCGAACCTCTGGGCGACAAACCGGTTTGGAAGAAGAAAGGCAAAGTCTGGGGCGATACCGAAACTCCGTTGGCTCTGGCGAAGAAACTGGATGCCGTTCTCCCCGCGTGGTCAAAAAACAGCTGGCGCTGGCGTCTGCTCTATCTGCGCGCCGTGATCGACTTTGAATTGGCTCACAACGGCAGCAATACCAACGATGTCACCGAAAAAGCGATGCTGGAGCTGGTTAAAATCTACAACGTCAGCCCCAAAACCGCCAGCCGCCGCGTCTCTCCATACACCGACGAATGGATCAAATATCACGTTAAAGAAGAGTACAAAATCAATCGTAAAACTATTGGTGTTGACTGATATATAACAAATGTAAAGGAGTTTTTATTATGTTCGGAAAAATCATTTTCTCAATCGCGTTCGTATGCTGTGCGTTTCTTTCCGGATTCTGCGCAGACAAAAC
This sequence comes from Victivallaceae bacterium, assembly GCA_045653515.1. Classification (GTDB taxonomy): domain Bacteria; phylum Verrucomicrobiota; class Lentisphaeria; order Victivallales; family Victivallaceae; genus UBA1784. The sequence goes on from JAZOMB010000025.1 coordinate 14,995, forward strand.
CTACTCCGTCACTCTTCTGGGCGATGTCCACTACGACCACACCAAATTCCACGATATGTCCAAGATGAAACATCTGGGCATCCCGCAGGATAAATACGTTTACAATAAAGACGGCTACTTCTCCTGGCGCAACCACTCCCTCTGGACGGAGATCAATATGGGCGGTTCGGTTGAGAAAAACACTCCGCTCAATATGAAGATGTGGAAAAAGTATATGCCCGCTCTTCTGGACGGCGCCGCCGCTGAAGCCAAAAAGAGCAACGCCCGCTTCACCGTTCAGCTGGGCGACCTCATCCACGGCGACTGCTATGATTTGGAGCTGAATAAAGAAAATCTGCGTCAGGCGGTCAAACAGTTGACCAGCCGTTTTGACAAAGTGTTTATGGTCAGCGGCAACCACGACGGCCGCGGCCCCGGCGCCGCGCAGGCCTGGGACGAAGTCATCAACACCTATCTCGACGGCACCGTTAAAAATCTGCAGCGCAAAAATACCAACTACTGCTTCACCGTCGGAAAAGACCTTTACTTTTTCTACGATCTGATGAATCCGGATGTGGATTTCTTTGAAAAATCTCTGAAAGCCAATCCCGACAGCCGTTACACCTTCTTCATCTCCCATGTGCCCTTGCTTCCGACCTCCAAAAGAGCGGTGCGCAGTATCCTGACCGACGATATCTACCGTCTGTTCAACCTGCTGGAAAAGCGCAACGCCATCATTTTGAGCGGCCACACCCACAAAGTTTCGGTGGTCAGATATGCTAATCCCGCTAACGGACGCCGCATCGACCAGCTGATCCTCAATTCTACTGTGCGCTCTCCCAAAAAACAGCTCAAATTCAAACTTCAAGTTGAAAACCCCAATGCAGGTTTCCCCGCCAAAGCCAAAAAAGAAAAAGAGTTGTGGAACAAGCTCTATGACGGCAAAATCACCACGCTTTTGCATACCGACGGTACCGGATATGCCATCCTCCGGGTCAGCGATGAAGGAGTCTTCGTGGACTACCGCAACTTGAAAAACTCCAAAGTTTACACTTGGCAATTGCGATAATATCTGACACAAAAAAAACAGGAGCATCTATGAAACGTAAGCACTTCACTTTGATCGAACTCCTTGTTGTCATCGCGATCATCGCCATTCTGGCGGCTATCCTCCTGCCCGCACTGCAGAGCGCACGCGACCGCGGCCGCTCTGCCAGCTGTCAGAACAATCTTAAACAATGGGGTACCGTTCTTGAGCTGTACGGCGACACCTTTGACGGTTACGCCCTGCCGCAGCAGACGGTCAATGTGGTCGAAGGTTCCGGCCGCGTCGAATGGCACGTCGACACCGGCTGGGCGCGCCGCGCCATCGGTACTGCTTCGGCAAGTACATGGAAAGCCGGGTTGTCCTTCAACGGCTGTCCCTCCCGTCTGGATAACGGCAGACAAAGCGGTTTGAAATCCGGCTACGATATCCGTACCGTCAGTTATGCTCACAATGACGAACTCCTCGGAATGTGGCATCAGCCGAAAGCGTGGTTGAGTCCCAAGCTTTCCAAGTTGAAACATCCGTCATATTACATCGCGTTTGCCGATTCGGAAGCCTATATCATCTACCGCAGCAACTATTTCAACAACGCCGCCGCCGGCAAAGGTTATGACGGCCTGGCGTTCCGCCACGGCAATAACAACAGCTTCAACGCCGTCCACTCCGACGGACACGTTGCCAGCTATCAGAATAAACAGCAGTGGCAGGTCGCCAATGAAAGTGCCTCCACCAAATTCAAAGAGCTCCGCTACAAAATAATTCCGACCGGAAAGGGCGAAGCCAAACCCTGGGCGAAGTTGGACTGATGAACAGCATTAAAGAAGTTGCCATCGCTGCCGCCGTATTGGCGATGGTCGTATTCACAGGAGTCACCGCAGCCTCCGGTTCGCAGAGATTCAATGTCAAATGCACCGACAATCTGCGCCAGCTGCGCCGCGCCGCCCGGCAGTATGAAAATGATCACGACGGTGTTATCCCGCCGGTCGTTCTGCCGGTGAAAAGCAATGCCGTATTCTGGCCCAACCGTCTGCTGCGTTACATCGGCAGCGATACGCAGATATTCTACTGTCCGCAGGATGAGAAAAAGGGCGCGAAAATGCTCGATGTCCCTGACTTGCTCCCCATTGCCTACAGCCTTAAGTCGGTCAGTTACGGTATGAATTACTTTCTCGGCGATGTCGGCAAATCACGCAAAAAGATGAAAACAGGCGATTACCGCATTTCCAAAATCAGCGATCCCGCCTATGTCATCTATTTCGGCGACTCCAAATTTGTCCGCCTGCGCCCGACCAAAGTCTGCTGGAAAGATGATTATGCTCCGCGGCACAATAACGGCAGCAACTTTGTCTTTGTCGACGGCCACGTTGAGTGGATGAACCACGATACGCTCGGTCTCCTCGGGCCGCAGGAGAATAAAAGATGGAAAATCGACAAAAAACGCTGGATGCTGAAATAAATCAACCATTACAGGATATTACTGAAATATGAAACAAACCTTACTTCTTTCACTGCTGTTTGCCGCCGCGGCAATGTACGGTGCCGTGCAGACCAATTCGGCGGCGCTGCAGATCGAAAACAATAAACTGGTTTTGAAAAATGTTCAAGACTCCCCGGAGTGGCAGGATGCCGCCCTCGATCTGACCGTTTATGACGGCAAGAGCAAAAAATTTCTCAAAGCCCAAAAAGTTTCCCTTGCTGAAAAAAACGATATCATCACCGTAGAGTATTTTTATCCGGGCTGCAAAGTGGTTCTGGATTTCTCCGCTGTGAACCGTGTCATCCTCGGCAAAGGTACTTTGATCAACACCGGAAAAAAGCAATTGTGGCCGGAAATAACTCTGACTGCCGCCCTTTCCAAAGCTCCTGAAAAGTTCTGGGGCGGCGACAACGTTTCGCTCGATATCGCCAACGAGCCTCTCGTCCGCAGCGGTATCAAGGGCCGCGCGCTTAAACATATCGCTTCCTCCCGTCAGCCGTTCCCGCTGGCCGCCGTCGCGGGTAAACGCCACACGGTTTACCTCGGCCACGTCGTTTATGATCCGGTCAGCTACAACTGCGCCGCTTACGATCCGCAGAAAAAAGTTTTGAGTTTCTCCCAGCGCTTTGTTGCCGATGCCGGTCAGAAGATCGATTTCACCTTTACTGCCGGTGCCGCGCAGTCCAAATACGGCATCCCCGAAGGGGTCATCCAGCAGTATTATGACTCCTTCCCCGAATGCTGGGCGGTCAACGGCGGTCAGGATAACCCCTATGTCTGGGGCAATCAGGCTCACTATCTGACGTGGTGGACGGAACCGGACTTTGAACTTGCCCGCCGTCTGTATGTCACTCTGGAGTGGGCATACTGCCCCTACAAACGCAGCGGCGATATCTACTGCCGCCCGGAATTCTGGGATTACCGTCCGCTTATCGAATTCCGCAAAAACCGTTCCGCCAGTATGGGCGGTATCAAGTTCTCCTTCGGCAATATCTCCAGAGATGAGTTTCTCAAACTGCGCAAGGACCGCTTCCTCAAATACGGCCGCCGCGCAGGATGGATGTTCTACAACACCGGCGGCGGCGGTTTTGCCGAATATGATCTGCTTAAAAAGCACTACCCCGATGCCGTCAACAACTACGATCCCAAAGCCGGTACCATCATCTGGAACGGCCGCTGGAGCACTCACCACGACAAAGAGCTCCGCGCCTTTGCCTACAACACCAGCTTTGCTAAAGCTTTGCACGAAGATATGGCGAAACTTACTGAAGAGCTGAAGCTCCCGGGATTTGCGCTGGATTGCGGCAGCGGCGGCTTCTTCTACCGCGGCCCCGTGGCGAAGATGCCCGTCCCCGGCCGCGCCTGGGATGAAAAAGGGGTCTTTATCGACCAGAGCGTTGCCATCAACAGCGTGGTCGACAAGATCCATCAGATCAAGTCCGATATCCCCGTCACCTGCTGGGTCAACGGCACGCTCAAAGGCGATTATCTGCTTATGGAACGCAGTTATGTCGACCGCAGTGAACTTGCCAAAATGCTGCCCATCTACCGCTGGTGGATCGGCCCGCGCCCGGGTTCTGTGCATAAACACGGTTACTTGTACCCCAATCTGGTTCCGGCTTGGAGACAGCAGACCAAAGCGCAGATGATGGACACTCTCGGCAAACTCGGTGACTATGTGCTGCTCAACCAGTTCAAATACGGCTTGAACAACACCCGTACCGTTATGTACGGCGTGCCTAAAATCGTCTACGCCCAGCCCGAAGCGCACGAACTTGTCCGTGCCGGATGGCAGATCGAGATTCCGCTCAAGCTTTCGGAAAAGCTTTATTCTCCCTATCTCGCCTGTTACGGCAGAGATGAAAACTGCTTCCTCTTCTTCGGCAACAGCTCCGAAGAACCTTCCAGCGGCACTGTCACTGTCGACAGCCGCTCCATTGCCGGAAACCGCAGCCGCGTTCAGCTGATGGTCCGCAAGATGCGCAAGCAGGGCAAGACGGTCAATAAGGTCAAAGATGGTTCAATGAGCTTTGACATCACGCTGCCGGCGCGTACTCCGGTGCTGTTTGAAACCGCGTGTTCGCTGTTGGCTCCTCCGGCAGAGTTCAAAGCGGAAGTATCTTCCAATAAAGCTCTGGACAAACAGGAATTCACTGTGAAACTTGATGCGGACAACTCCTTTACCTCCGCGCTGGCAGTACGGAACATCTACGATTTTGTCCTGCAGGAAATTACGGTCGACGGCAAAAAGATCGCCTTTGCTCCCGCCGGACGCGGCAACCTGACTGCCGAAGTTGAATTCGGCAAAAATCCGGTGATAAAAACCGTTTACGTTTCCAGATATTTCAAACTCACCGATGCGCAGTTTGACAGCTTCAAATTCACAGGGAAAGATAAAAAATGTGTCTTCAAGCTCTTCGCTCCCGGAGAAGCGGCGGAGTTCGCCTCCCGCTTCGATGAATATTTCGCCTACTGTTCCAAAAACAAACTCATCGCTCCGGGCTTCACCAAGGTCGACCGCGCTGATGGTTCCGGTAAAGGCGTTGTTACCATACTGCTGGACAAAAAATATCCGTCGGAGATCACGATGGATAAAAACGGTTCTCTCACCGTCACTGCTCCGAATGCTACCGCAATGGATCAGCTGATCAAAAAGCTCTTCTACCGTATGGACAAACATTATCCATCCGCGATCCCGATGGGCAAAAACGGCACGATGGGCTTCTATAAAGAGCAGGTACAGCACTTCAAAGCCGCCGGTATGCTGCTGCCCTACAAACCCTTTTTTGAGTGAGGATGATTCTGCCGATGAAAAAGTTGTTGCTGTTCTTTACTGCGGTTCTGGTTTCAGCCGGTTTTGCCGCTGAAAACCGGGTCTGCCGCACTTCCGGCGCTCCGGATACGGTCACATTGGACAACGGTCTGGTCGAGATCTCTTTTGCTCCCGAACTCAATGGTTCATTGATCAAATGGGAGTATAAAGTTCAGAAACGTTCCCTCGTCGGCCCGTTGAACTATCGGGTGGAAAAGGTCGATCTGCTCCCGACGCGGGTCTTTGCTTCGAAGAACGGCTTCCGCTGCCGGGTCTGGGAGAGCAACCGCAAGATCACTGATGCCATGCAGGTAAAGAGTCTGACCGCAACTCCTGAAGATGGATGCAAACTCACTATGGTCGCCCCCATCACAGGCGGTCTGGAATTGGCGCTCACCCAGAATCTGCAGCTGCTTCCGGGCAGTACTGTTTTGAAAGGTGAAGCCGTTATCACCAACTGCCAGAAGTTCAGCGGCAATTATTCGCTGTGGTTCAATGCGGTTTTCACTATGAGCGGCAAGATCGATCCGGTACTGGTTCCGGCGCGTTCCAAAGTTCAGCGCATCGGCAAACTGGGTATGGTCGAGGTCGGAGCTGACGGCATTCTTTCCGAACTTCACGAGGGCAACCGCAATATGTATTTTGCCGCCCTGAAACCGTGGATAGCCAAAGCGGCAACAGGTGTTCCGGGTGTGGCGGTGTTGAAAATCGACGAACCGCAGACGGAAAAGACCATTCTCTACACCCACAAATCCGCCCAGCTGCATACGATGGAGATCCTTGCGCCGGCGAAAAAACTTGATGCCAAAGAGAGTTTCCGGAGAACATTCCAGATCTTCTTCTTCCCGTCACTTACTGCAGTGCGGGAAATTTGCGGATATTACGGAGTTGATTTCAAAAACGGGGTTCTGGAAATAGAATCTGCCGTCCCCGCCGCTGAAACAGAGTGGAGCATTGACGGCAGAAAGTATACTGTTCCCGCCTTGAAACCGGGCGAACTGCACAAAATCGCCCTGCCGGGCGTTTCCGGAAAAGGTTTGAAACTCGGTATTAACGGCCGAGAGTTCACCCTGCCGGGAATTCTAAATTATGATTTGAAACCTGCAGAATAAAATCAAAATAGACTTTCAATAAATAAGGAGACAGGTCTTATGAGTAAAAAATTAAAAAACCGGAACTTTACATTGATCGAACTTCTCGTTGTCATCGCCATCATCGCCATATTGGCGGCGATACTGCTTCCGGCATTGCAGAACGCCCGTTCCAGAGGTAAGGCGGCAGCGTGTTCCAACAACTTGAAGCAGATTGGACTGGCGGCACAGGAATATCTTTCGGACAACGATGATTTCTTTCCGCACACCAATGTCCGCGATGGCGGCGAATGGAAAAAGCAAAATGGCCGTTACCTCGTCCGCAAAGATCAGTTGTGCGGACTCGGTTACTTAAAAGTAAGCGGTATGGGCAGGACACGGCTTAGCAGTTCAGGCAGTGTGGTTGCGGATGTGCTTAAATACAAACCGGCAGTTTTCTACTGCACAGAAGCTGAAACGATGTTCGGCGGCTGGGAAAAGAATTCTATGAGCAGTGCCAGCGCTTACTATTCCTGGGAATCCCGCTCCGATGACGACAATCTTTATACCACCTACGTTTACAACAATCCCTATAATGCCCGGAACAGTTACGAAGGATACAGTAAGTCTGATAAGATCTACTCTGATAAAATCATTCTCAACTCCGGAAAATTGAAAGATGTCATCCGCCACAAATATCCGCTGGTTCACGAACTTTATCACGATACCAAGTTACCGTACGGTTTCCATAACCGCAATGTCAATCTGCTCTTTCCGGATGGTTCCGTCGTTTCGACCCGCTACGACAGTTCCATGAACAACCACGGGACCAAGAGTTCCGCCGCCATCGCAATATGGAAATATTGGAGCGGCCCCGGAGCAAAATTTTGATAGATAAGAAGGAGATGTTTATAATGAGAATGTTTTTTATATTGTTGTCTGCGGTACTCTGTCCGCTGATGAGTTTTGCCGCAGTTGAAAGTGTCAAGGCAAGCAGTTTCGGCTTCGATGCGGAAAATGCAACCGCGTGTTTGCAGAAAGCGATCGATTCCGGAGCCAAAAAGGTGATTGTGGACAACACCGGCAAACCGTGGATCATCGCCCCGGTCAAACTGCGTTCAAATCTGGAACTTGTCTTTGCCGACGGAGTGGAGGTCAAGGCACTCCCCGGAAGCTACCGGCACAAAGCTGATTGTATGTTTGCCGGGGGGAATGTGGAAAATGTCACGCTGCGCGGCGAAGGAAAAGTTCTCCTTGAAATGCGCAAAAAAGATTATCAGAAACAGCCGGATTATCTTCACTCCGAATGGCGGCATTGCATCAGTTTCCGGGGAAGCTCCAATATCGTCATCCGGAATTTGACGCTTAAAAGTTCCGGCGGCGACGGTATTTATATTTCCAACAGCAAAAGCCGCGGTCCCTGTAAAAATGTCCTGATCGAAAATATCATTTCCGATGATCACCACCGGCAGGGACTCAGCGTTATCAGCGCGGTCGATCTTATCATACGCAACTGTAAATTCATCAATACTTCCGGAACTCCGCCGCAGTGCGGGATCGACCTCGAACCCAATAACGAAAATGATATGCTGGTCAACAATCTTATCGAAAATTGCGAATTCTACGGCAACTCCGCTGGCGGTATTTCCATCTTTCTGCCGTGGCTGAAAACTCCGGTATCCATCGTTGTCCGCAACTGCAAAATTTACAAAAACAGCTACGGCCTGCGTACCAATGCCAGAAGCAATGCCAACGGAGCTGTCCAGAAAGGCAGTATCCTGTTTGAAAACTGTTCCGTCTACGGCAACCGGACTTCTCCGCTGACCATCAGCGGACAGCAGAAAGAGGGTATGACCGTAACTTTGCGCAACTGCGTTTTCGACCACCGCAAAGGTAACGGTGCCGTGATGACTTTCAATAACGCCCGGGTCGGTTCCAATATGACCGGAGTGAACTTTGAAAATTGCACCGTTTATCCCGGTAAAAATCCGATGTTCAAGGTGGTGAAACGCACCGGATTCGGTGTGGATGAACTCAAAGGCGATGTCAAAGTCATTGCTGACAACGGAAACGTTTCCCGAATCGATTGGGCAAAATTGAGCAAACAGCATCCGGAAAACAAGGAAATGCAGAAGTTCGATTTCGCTGAAGTTGAATTTGAAAAACTGCGCGCGCAAAATGGCGCCGTTTCCAATGGCAAACCGCAGACCTGGCGCTTCCGTGGTTCGGCGACCTGCTTGCTTTACACCGATAAAGCAGGAGAGTTTGATGTGAATTTCAAGGTCATCCCCCTGCGCCCCAACCGTAAATTCAACTATCAGGTGGTGGTCAAACTTGCCAACAACACTCTGGTGGAGAAATTCAATGTCGACAAATTGAATTATACCCGCAAACTGAAATCCAACGGCAGAAAACTCTATATTCTGGAAATCAACCGGAGCAGTCAGACTATCGATGTCAGCTCCAACTGTGCCGGATTCGGATTTCTGGTGCAGAACCGGGTCGCGCTTTTCCGCGGCGGTATGAAAAAGATGTATTTTTACGTCCAGCCGGGCGTGAAGGAATTTAAAATCGAAGTCCTGGGTACCGGAGTCGGCGAATGGGTCACCGCCCAACTTTGCAATGCTGCCGGAACCGTGGTTGACAAATGTACCAAAAATGCGGGAGCGGTGATTTTGAAAGGCGTTCGCGCCGATGTTTCCAAAGGCGAAGTGTGGCAGCTCAAACTGTTGGGCAAAGAAGATCATTATCTCCGCTTCGGCGCGCCGTTGATCCCGATCGTTTCACCCGATCCGGGTCAGGTATTCACCTATTGAAGAGGCAATATGAATAAGATAAGAGTTTGGAGGGCTGCCATATCAGCATTGATCACGGCAGTATGCGTTGCGGGTTGTTCAAGTGTAAAAGGAAATTTGAATATAAAAGGTTCAGCGATGAAAAATATCATTGATTTCGGAGCCGTCGGCGACGGTGTCACCGACAATACAGAAGCCATCCAGAGAGCGGTCGATGCCGGCGGCGTGGTCTATATCCCCGCCGGAGTCTTCGTCACAGGAACCATCTATCTGCGCTCCAACGGCGGTCTGGAACTCGCCCCCGGCGCAGTATTGCTCGGTTCTCCTGATAAAACTAAATACAACGCCCCCGACTTCTGCCCGCAGAACGCTCCCAGCATCAGCGAAAAGGCTTCCGGTGCACATCTGATCGTCGCCTTGGAGGTCGAAAACGTGGTCATCCGCGGCGAGGGAACTATCGACGGCAACCGTCCGGCATTCTTCGATCCGGAAAAATGCACCAGAAAAGAGTTCACCGGCTGGCGGCCGTCGCAGATGCTGTTTTTCTGCGAAAGCAAAAATATACACATCAGCGGCGTGACGTTGAAAAATTCGCCGTACTGGGCGTGTTTCCTCCACGGCTGCCGCGATGTCACCATCCGGAGTATCCGGGTTTCCAATCTGCCCAGCACCGCGTGGAACGGCGACGGGATCGATATCGACTGCTGCGCCAATGTTACGGTTTCCGATTGCATCATCCGTTCGGCGGACGATGTTATCGCGGTGCGGGCGGCGGGAACCAAACGGCTTAAAAACGCGCCGGGTATCTGCGAAAATATCGTCATTACCAATTGTGTGCTTATGGGCGGCCATTGCGGAGTGCGCTTCGGAGTCGGCGAGGGGCTCATCCGGAATTGTGCGGTTTCCAATCTGGTGATCAGCGAAACGCGGTTCGGTCTGGGCGTGCATTCCTCGTATCTGGCGGACATCAACAAGAGCAAGGGTTGTCAGGTGGAAAACATCACTTTCGACAATATCGTTATGAACACCGGATTGCCGATATACGTTTCAGCGACCTGCGGCAGAGGTGTGCAGGAAAAGTCGGCGCGTCAGATCAGAAATATATCGTTTTCCAACATCCGCGGCAGAGGATATTGGAATGTCCTGCTGGAAGGCAATCTGGACAAAAACATTTCCGATGTGCAGTTTTCCAATATCACGCTGGAAATAACCGATGACGATCAGTATTGGGAAACGATCAAGCCGGAAGAGCGTCCGTTCTGGTTGAAAGGTTTCCGGCGTCCGTGCGCGATCTATGCGGGGAATGTGAAAAATTTCCGGTTCCGCAACGTGACGGTGCGTTGGGATAAAGAGGCGGACTTCCGTGAAGCGGCGGTGATGTTGAAAGATTGCGAAGAGATGGATTTCGCGGATTGCCGTTTCGCCGCCCCGCGTTGTGGAGTTCCGGTCAGAAACGACAATGGCGGAGCGAATTTCCGTTAAAAGCAGTTAAAAAGCGAAAAAAAATCAAAAACGGCTTGAAAAAATCTGAGAGCGGATATATATTATACACAGTAACCCAAACAAACGTTGCGGGGTGGAGCAGTGGTAGCTCGTCAGGCTCATAACCTGAAGGCCGTTGGTTCGATTCCAGCCCCCGCTACCAATGAGATTCAGGAACTTACAATTCGTAAGTTCCTTTTTTTACGCTCAAATTAAGGAAGTTGCAGCAGAAACGCCTTGGTTTTCCACGCTGCCTTTGTTGTTTTGAATGATCCTCTGTTAATGTCGAAAACCGGGAAATCTACCGCCTTTTGTGTTCAATCTGTGTGCAAAATGTGTGCAAAATTCCCGCCGTGACATTAAAATAACACCTCTTGAAGAAAAGTCAAGCAACTTTATTCACCTGACGAGCTACCACTGCTCCACCCCGCAACGTTTTTACGGATTGAGTTATATGATTCTAAATTACGCTGCTTGTCTTGAGATATGGCACTTCGGAAATAGCGATGCTCTCCGCTTGCCGTCCTCACCGGTTTGATGATGGTTCAGCCGCCAAGCCCCGTCGCATCCAGGTTCCTCGTGCCTTTTGAATTTGCTTTATCCCGGATCACGTCTTCCGCCGCCTCCGCCTCCCGGCAGAGTCAGGCAACAGAAAAATCCCTACCCTAATACCATAAAATATAAAATAAATATGGCTTTTTTTATTTTAAAATATTACAATATATGGTTATTTAATTTGATTTTATTGCTTTTATATGGTATATTTGCAATAAAATACTGTACCATAATTTATATATTTTAACTATTTTAAGCAGGAGATATCAATGAACCATAAAAATCCGATTGATTTAAGTCAGGCACATTTGATTCCGTGGGCTATTAAAAAGTATGCTCTGGACATTTGGGACACGATACAAAAATATCCGGTTGCCAATCCGGAAAAACAGAGATTGCATTTGTTGTTAAGCAAAGCCGAAAGTATCCTTGCCGCAGATGCAATGACATCAAAATATTTTGAAAAGACCAGAGAAGCACCGAATAAATTGAACGGTCTCAAAGCCCTTGTGAACCATGAACCTGATTGGAGGGAAAAAAGGCGTGGATTTTTTCAAGGAGAGCGCTACAATGACCAGGAAGACATTGTTTTAAAATATCAAAACTTTCCATATCCATTTTTTCTCACCTATTATTTTGATAACAACTTGGATCACCCTATCAATGTTCTCAAAAAACTTATCGGAACGGAGGCTGACAAACTTCCTGATGGCTTTGATTTTTTATTTGAGGATATTGTCAAAGAACAGAGCATGCCATCTGTTTCTCAAGGAATAATACGAAGTGATTTTTTTCATTTTTCCAGCGGTTGGGAGATCGGAAATGCTATTTCTTCAGCAAATCGGTATCAGCTCTTTAATCACGATCTTTTGCAGGACTATGAAGATCGCACTTTAAGACCGGTTTTTCTCGTCGAAAGCTTTAAAGCTGCCAATCAGCTTGAGTTAGAAATAAAAAAAGGGAATACCGAATACCTGTGGACAGAGCTGCAGAAAACATTACATTTTGCTGGACATCAAAATGAAAGATCTTCATTATCTCGTATTGAAAACGCTTACGACGGTGTTCAAATACATCTCTTCAATTTACAACAAAAGTTAAAATTAACCGAGAAAGACTGTTTGGCTATTTTTTCCGAGTCAATGAAATATGTGAACTACGAGTCTTCACCAACCTCCGGAGATGCTGTTGTCACGGCAGCTGTAGGTGGCTACAGCATTCCGGAATATACGGATTGGAGTTTGCTTGGCGGACGGGATATTTACATTTTCAAGTTCGGTGAAAGACGTCCGGAAAAATTTTTAGCTGAACTGCTGAATATCACTGCGTGTATTGTCCGTGATACCGATGAGGATATTGTTTCAAGGATAAAATACGTCGTAATGAGCGATAAGCGAGGAATTGAGGTAAAAGATAATGATATCAAATATTGGTCTTCTGCGGAGCTTTTTGCAGAAGCCAAACTTTACAATTGTCCAATCCCTGAGGAGCTTGCCTCGACTTTTGATCTCTTTTGCCGGAAAAACTCTCCTGCCAGAACGAATCCCTATGTGATAGAACCATTTTTGCGGAGAAATTCCTGGATGTTGCTTTCCGGAGAAGAAGGTACTGGCAAAAGTTATATGGCTATGGCATTGAGTGCAGCCCTTTCCACAGGCGGAAAACTTTTTTTGAATTGGGAAATTCGCCAGCGCAAAGCAACCGTTATGTACGTAGCTGACAGTGAAATGACGGACGACATTATCCGGGAGAGAATGACTGTATTGAATCGACTCTATAAAGGCTGTACCGAAAATCTGATTATAGAGCCGGTTAAAAATCTTAATCTTTTGGATGATGGTTGTGAGTATGTTGAAAAATGTATCTTGCGGGAAAGTTCCGAAAGCAGATGTGTAGAGGTTCTTGTTTTAGATCATCTCCTGAAATTGACCAACGCACACGGTGACGAAGAAGAATATTGGCCAAAAATCCGTCAGTGGATAGAACAGTTGAATGATCGTGGTATAACCGTTATTTTGCTTCATCACGAATTTGCAGGAAGCCGGATGCTTGGAACCCGCCTGATTGCAGCTGATGCTCCCGCCAGATTACACCTTGATGTTGTTGAACAGCCCGATGATAATCAAACCATCAATTTCGGAGTTGCCATAGTCAAAAATCGCGGTGGAAAACTGAAACGGAAAGTTACAGCAATAAGCTTTAATATCGGCAAATCTCCCCGCTGGATAACCACTACGGATACAGAGACAGGGAAAGACAATCAAAATTTCCGTAAAATGTCTAGAGAGGAACGAAGAGAAAAAGTCTTGGAGTTACGGGATTCCATGTCAAACCGCGAAATTGCCAAAAAGTTGGGCTGTTCCCTGTCCAGTATTGAAAAAATCGTTCAGGATCTGCCGGAAGAAAAAAAGAAAATCAAAAGATTGTAGAAATATTCAAACTGATCCAAGCTGGCAGATATCCGGAATTTATCCGGTTTATCGGTCAGCTTTTCTTTCATTGGTAAAAACTTAATGCATGCACAGATATTTATGTGACGGAGCGATAAAGGAGCCCGTCCCGTTGGCGTTTATCCGGTAAAAATCACCCATTGAATATTCCGGATATATGTATTACTCCAATAACAACAATATCAAGCAAGAAGAAAGATTTTTACTTATGAAAAGAGAAAGAGAACTTACATTTGAGAGATTCTATTTAGGTAAACCAATATTACGCTTTACAACACAGAAAGTCGGATTGGACGAAAATATCCTTTTTAAGATTTGTCAGGTATACGACCAGATGTTTTCCCGCCATAGACGGGTTTATGCGATGCGTTTTGATATGCGTTTGCCTGTCGGAATTGACACCTCTGACAACAGTGCTTTTAGAAGTTTCATGGCGTACTTTATGCAAGTGGAACGTCGCTGTGGCTACGATCCGATGTATTTCGCGGTCAGAGAGGAAAGCGAAAACAAAGGAGTTCATTACCACATCCTTTTGCTTTTAAATGGCGACATGACCAGAAAGAGCTTTTATCACATCGAATTGGCTAACCGTATTTTTAACAAGAAATTTGGTTATCCTCTGCGTAAATATACCGGGATGATCAATGATTGTACCCAAGATGAATACGGCAGAAAACATTCCAACGGCTATCTTATTGACCGGGACGACTACTACACGCGTGAAAGCCATGAAAATGCCAGTTTCAGACAGGCGAGCTATTTGGCGAAAGCATCACAAAAGAATCCGGAGAAGCGAATGAGAGAATTGTTTTCTTCTCGTTTAAAGCAATTAAATGATCAGGCTTTGGGCGGATGCGTAAACTATGCGGCAATACGGAAACTGATGAAATAATTATCCAGATACCGCCACCTGCATTATCCTATGACAATATCTCCGACAGCAATTTTACGCTCAAAATTTACAAAATGCAGGAAGTTTCATGCAAAATCAATATCCGCCTATTATAGAAAAATCATTTGAGATCATAAAGCGATTTGAAGAGAAATTCGGGTGGTTCAGTATCAGAATCTACCAGTTTCCGCAAATTGATGGATTCGGCACTTTTCTTGAATCGGTACAAAGAACGTTATTACGCCACAGGACTATCGGGTGGTATATGTGGGCGAAAATCAGAGGAACAAATCAACTCCTGCTTATCTATTTCGGACGGGGACAGTGGCATGGACACTTTGAGCAGGAAACAAACAAAATCATTCCAAGGCTTTGGCAGCGGCACTCTGATCAACCGTATATGGTCGCAGATACAATTCCCGTCAATCAGCAGAACAAGGACGATGTTTCTGACTGGTTGGCTCGTTACCTCATCTCTATCGGTGCACAACAAACAGATGGTCCGGCAGTCAATGTAAACTGGCATAAAAAAACATTCGGAACAGCACAGATGACGCAGCTTGGAATAAAAAAACATCCCTCCGTAAAAAGAGGGATGAGTTTGGGATGCTAAAACTCACATCCACAGTCCCGGCATATAAAACCATCCGCAAACTCAAGCACGTCATCAGATCCGCAGTAAGGGCAACGCTTCTCCATTACGCAGCCCTCCATTCATGACCATTTGGGCACTGATAGACCCGAACAAGGTTTTCGTC
Organism: Victivallaceae bacterium; assembly: GCA_045653515.1. Taxonomy (GTDB): domain Bacteria; phylum Verrucomicrobiota; class Lentisphaeria; order Victivallales; family Victivallaceae; genus UBA1784. The sequence continues at coordinate 30,313 of JAZOMB010000025.1, forward strand.
CACCATCTTGCCGACCGAGTTTCCGGCAACTCCTCCTGCGGCGGCTCCGATAAGGCAACCGAGAACACCGCCGAGCAATGTTCCAAGCCCCGGGCAGATAGCTGTACCAATAGCCGCACCGGTCGATGAGCCGGATACCGCAAGATACCCACCGGCTCCGACACCTGCGGCAGTTGTGATTTTCCGAACTTTATTAACCAGAGTTCCCGGCTGATTACAAATAGGACAACGCATTTCCACCTCCTTACCACGATACAGCGATACAAAAGTCAACATCGCTCTGGTACTCAACATTTTTCAGTGTTTCTGCAAGCTGTTCAATTTCCAGAATAAAGCTCTGTAAAACACCCGGATCAATATCTTTTCTAATCGGGTAATGCAGTTTGTTTTTGCAAAGAACGAAAAATGCATCACTTCCTTTGACCGCTGAAATATCCCCGCAAACACAGCAAAGTTTCTGAAGCATATCAACAGAAATCACGTGTTCAGCACCATTGGATTCAAGCAGTTCCGGAACCTCTTTTTCCAACCATTTCCAAAGCCACCACGTTTTTGAACCGTGATAAAGTTCTTCGGTGACAGAAGAAACCAATTCCTGTTTTATCGGAATCAGTTTGCCGTTGGAAAACAATTCTATTTTGCCGGTAATGACTCTTGAGCGGTACATTGCTCCGATGAAAACCCGTCGTGAAATATAAATATCAAGCCCCATATTTTTCCTTTCATTTTTTAGTTTAAAGACCGGGAGGGATTGATCCGCTCCCGGGATGACTTAATACAGTACAGGGGCATCACTTCCGTACCGTTGGTGTTCCAGGCCTCCGAATATATCGGACACTGCAAAGCAGTGTTGGCGAGCCTCTGGCGAATTACCATATTGCCGGACGTTTACCATCCAAGCCGAAGCATCGGTTGAGTGCCATGTAGGACTGATCAACTCTCAACGGCGTGTACTTTTTAATCGTTTCCGTGAAAGCGTTGAGCAACGAATAGCGTGTCGGTTCAGAGAACTCCGGATGTCGCGGATTCTTGAACTCCTTGAAGACTGGAACAATATCACTGCTGTTGATCGCTCCCAACTCTGCCGCTCTAACAATCCGTGATCTGGCTTCATCATCATTTTTCAGATAGATGATCTTCAAATCTTCGCAGACGGTTTCAAGCATGAGAAATTCGTTCTCAAGTTCATTCATCGCCACATCCACCAGTTCGGTCAGTTCTATCCGTGAGGTATGCCGCCGCTTGATTACGGTAGTTCCTCCGAAAGCGAGATTGCTGCAGACCGTCACGCTGATACCAGCTGACAGTCCGACAGCGAAACTTTTGTCATGGCTATTACGCAAACCGATACAACGTGACCAGTCGGAACTGTTGCTTTTATTGATCCGCATAACGCCGAACATCTTTTGACCTTCACGCGCGAGACCAAAGTTTTCATCAAGGATCTGCCAGTTGTGAGCCTTGACCACATCGGTCACGGCTTCGATCACCTCCATGTGGGGAACCGGTTTCCAACTGTCGGTTCCGCTGGGAGTCGGAACGAGAGCGACCTCATCCCGGCTCACGAACTTTCCATCGCACATCATCAGTCCCATAGTTACCTCCACTTTTTGCAACGGTCACGGTACGGGCATTCAGCACAGCCGAAGCCGCTTTCGTTGGGATAGAAGTTTCCGCTGATAACACTCTTTTCGATCTGATTTGCAAGAGAGACAAAGCGATCAAGCTCATCATCCGTCCGCAAGGTGTAATAGTTATTTACGGTCGGTGACTTCGCCTTGGTATAGACATCGAAGCGGAACAGCGGCTTTTCTCCGTACTTTTGCTTAAAGGCATAGCAAAACGCCGTGGCTTGTGGGTCCTTATCTGCCTTGCCAACAGGCCACTTCCCCGCAGCTGTTTTCCAATCCGTAATACAGTTGTCGTGACCGTCCGTTACCACGCAATCAAATTCACCGATCAGCGGTTTGCTTAAACCGGGTACATTGACAGAGAAAGTTTCAGCCACGCTCTGCACGGCAAAGTCATCTTGCCAATTTTCACAGGCAACTTTAACCATTTTGAAGCCGGTCTGCAACATTGAATCGTAGTCCTCATTCGCTTTATAAACAAGATTTTCGGCGGCATCGGTTTCAGCCTTGAAGTAGTCCTCAAAGACATCGCAAACTTCACGCTCTGACATATCGCGTCCAATCCTCGCACGTTCCGACAACGCCGCATGAAACGCTCGACCAAACGGAAAGCAGGAGCCGGTACGTTCCGGCTCTGCGTTGTCAATATACCTGAACTTGTACTTCAGCGGACAGGTCAAATAACACTGCATCGCTGAATACGACCAATGGGGCAACTCTCTCAATTTATCAATTCTCATTTCACGCCGCCTTCCACTGCTCGATCAGAGTTGAACACTGCTTTTTGCTCAACTGATTGATGTTAGCGACATTGTTTTGGGCGGCGATCTGTGCCGGAGTGATGCCGCGACGGCTCGCCAGAGTGAGCAGATAATTGATCTGTTTGGGACTGGCAGGAGGATTGTTCTGGGCTGGCTGATTTTTATTTTCCTGCGGAACATAACTGCCATTATTCGCAGGAATATTACCGTGTAATTCGGCTTCAACTGAATTGCGCACCATTTCAAAGGTTTCATGAATTCGGCTCTGCAATTCCATTTGGCTCAGTCCATCAGGCAGCTCGACTTCCACTGAAGCATGATAGCTCTGACTGGTGTATTCACCATCAGCAGGGACTTTTTTACTGTAGGATGCATTGAGTTTTAACATTTTGATTTTCCTTTTTGTTTTTTAATTTTTCGGGGCAATCCATTCCACGATCATTTGAAACGATGAGAGATTTTCCTGCAACGAAACAAAAGAACTATTTTTTTCTCCAATTATTACCGCTTTTCCGGCAATCCAGAGATCGGTGATTCCAAAAAATCTGAACGCCCCTTTGATGGGTTTCAAACGTCCTTCTTCGTCAATAACCATGTCGATTTCTTTGTCTATTTTTACAATCTCAACAGTATTTGTACCGATAAGGTCGTAAAATTCCTGAAGAGACTCATTAGGTCTCTTCAGGGTGATTTCTGAAATATTCTTTGTTTCCGGATCAATCAGAATTGCTCTCATTTCAAATTGCCATACGGATACGCTCGATGGCACGGCGGGCTTGGATGAAGTCACGCTCTTTCTGTTTCTGAACCAAAGCGACTTCCTTGACTTTGCGAATGAGTACGCCTGACTCATCCAACAGCAGTTTGAGTTTACCACGGAACTCTTCGACGTTGGCGTTGAGTTCATCCAGCGGATTTACGACCGGAGCAGTCTGCTCCACAACATTGTTTTCAATTTCCATTTCTTTGTTCTCCTTATTGGTTGGAATGGGATTCTTACTGATAGTACGAATAGGCATGGCGATGTACTGACCGGCTCCGCCACTTGCAATGACCGGAACCAGTTCGTCCGAATGAGCAGAGAAAGTATTGTATCCCTGCAGCAGCATCCGCAAAATAATTTCACGGTCAAGAGTTAAAACTGCTCTGGGCTGTACGCCAGTAACAGTCGCAGAAGTATTCAGCTCAAAATTCGGCTGAATACACGAAACAAGCGTAACTGAACCATCGGGCATCACGTTCAATTCGATTCCGTTGGTGGTCTTCTGACTGGGGATCATTTTCACCCATGCGATCAATTTTTCGGTGTCGTGCAGGGTGATACTGTAATCGTGGCTTTCAGGTGATGGAATTACACCACGCCAGTTGGGGTACTGACCTTCCAACAGTTTACCATGCCAACTGACGTTCCCGATCTCGATCTGAAAGAACTTGTCCCAGACCTGAAGCACCCCCATTTCAGAAGTTTTGGCAGCCAGCAACGCTGACGGAAACGGTATGGTCACATCTTTAGCCAGCGACAGCACGCAAGGCAGATGAAGCAGTTGCTTACCATCCGTCACCGTAACACCCGCATGAGAAAGGTTGATACCATGCAGTACTCTTCGGTATCCGGTACGGTCAACGATCGGCGCCGCCTGTGTCAGCAGTTCTCCAAAGTTCACTGGCAGTATCGC
>JAZOMB010000026.1:0-16162 GCA_045653515.1 Victivallaceae bacterium
TCTTGTCAAATCGTCGGTCGTCGGCTTCCGGCTTCATTACATTACGCCGTGACAAGCCGTTGAGTAAGTACACCTTGTCCCGGCGTAGCTTTAGCGAAGACGGATCCCTCGGTGTCGCCTTGATTTGACGTCGACCTTGCCGCGCGATACATCCGCCGACAGGGAACGGCGTGGTTCGGAAACTGCGTCGCTGGAGTGGGGCGCATATCGTTGCGCTGTCGCGCAACATGCGTGAGGTAGTTTTTCTTTTTTCCGCCTGACGGCGGGTTTTTGTTTGGCAGAATTATGTCGCGGGAGTTTTGCGCCAATCGTCGGGCTGTTCGCCTGACAGGCGATAGGCAGTTTTTCTTTTTTCCGCCTGACGGCGGTTTTGCACATATCGTTGCGCTGATCGCGCAATATGCAATAGGCAGGTTTTTATCCGATGCGTTCGGCAAGATATTTCTGCATGGCTTCCACGGTACGGAAAACTTTGCCGGGGTTCAGTTTTTCCAATTCAGCAACGCGGGCGCTTTTTGCCCACGCCGCCGAAAGGCAATCCACTCCGGCTCTGATGCACGCTTCGGCATCGGAAACCGCATCACCGACGTAGGCAAGCTCATCTTTTTTCAAATCATACCGCTCAAGCAATGCCAACAGCTGCGCGGTTTTATCGTTGCGTTCAGGTGAACCGGTCTGGAACGATTCAAAAAAGTGGCCCAGATCCAAAAAGTCCATAGAAATTTTGCAAGTGGTCTCCGAACGGCCGGTGAGCAATGCGAGTCTTATTTTGTTTTTCTGCAGAAACTCCAGCAATTCAATGGTGCCCGGATAGGTTTCCGGACAGCTCTGTGCGTGCATTTCTTTATGGAGTTTATAAAAATATTCGTCCGCTTCCGGAACCATTTTTCCCATATAAAACTTGATGACTCCGGGTTCATTCATTCCGAAGTTCTGGTAGATGCTCTCTCTGGTCGGCGCCTTTTCTCCGAGATATTTTTCAAAAACTTTCTCAAACACATCAAGGCAGAAATCCACGCTGTCCGCCAGCGTACCGTCAAAGTCAAACGCAATCAATTTATACATATATAAAACCTTTTTTATTTGTTTTTACACTATGGACCAAGTCAGGCGTTGTCCGCCGGTGGCAGATTATTTTATCTATTATTTTTCTTCAATGCCGAATTCTTCAAGTTTGCGGTACAGCGTACGGCGGCTGATCCCCAGCGCCTTTGCGGCGGCGGTCCGGTTGTTTCCGCACTCTTCAAGCGCGCGCAGGATAAGCTCTTTTTCTGAATTATCCAGATTGAGCGGATTGATATTTTCTTTTTGCGTTACGGCGACCTGCTTTTCGTCATCCGGGATATCGCTCGCTTCAAGTACTGTTCCGTCCGGTGAAAGCACTACCAGACATTCGATGCAGTTGCGCAGTTCGCGGATATTGCCCTGCCAGTTTTTCTGCTGAAGCTTCGCCAATGCCGCATCGGACAAACTGACATTTTTGCCGTTTTCTGAAGAAAATTCCGCGGCAAAACTCTGCGCCAGACGCGGGATCTCACTGCGGCGGTCGCGCAGCGGCGGCAGTTCCAGATTGATCACGGACAAGCGGTAAAAGAGATCTTCGCGGAAAGTTCCGGCTTTGACCATCTCTTTCAAATCTTTATTGGTGGCGGCGACCACCCGCAGATCGCATTGCAATGTTTCCGTACCGCCCACGCGTTCAAAGGAGCGGGTCTCAAGCACCCGCAGAAGTTTCACCTGCGTGGCGGCATCGATCTCACCGATCTCATCGAGGAAAACCGTTCCGCCGTCGGCCAGTTCAAACCGTCCGCGCCGCCGTTCAGCGGCTCCGGTGAACGCACCTTTTTCGTAGCCGAAGAGTTCACTTTCAAGCAAGGTCGCCGTCAACGCCGCACAATGCACCGGGACAAACAACCCTTTGCGCTGGCTGTTATCGTGGATGAAGCGGGCGATGACCTCTTTTCCGGTACCGCTTTCTCCGGTGAGCAATACTGTGCTTTTGGATGGCGCTACCGCCAATGCGGTGCGGTATATCTTCTGCATCGGATCGTTTTCACTTTGGGGCGGAACGATATTTTTTCCGTTTATGACCGGCACTGCGGCGGGGGCGGCTTCGGTTTCCGTTATGACCGCCGGGATCTCCGGAGCGGCGGCTTTCTCTTTTTCGGCGGCTGCCAGCGCGGCGGATATGACCTCCTCCAACTTGGCAAGCTTCACCGGTTTGGTCACAAAATCAAACGCTCCCTTTTTCATCGCGGTCACCGCTTCGGCGATCGAACCGTAAGCAGTGAGCATAATACATTTGGGCGGGTGCGCTTTACTCATAGCGGCATCCAGAACACTCATACCGTCGGCTTCGGGCATCCGCAGATCGGTCAGTACGAGAGCGAAATCGTGTTCTTTGAGCTGTTCAACAGCTTCCGAACCGTTTTCGGCTCCCGTGACTTCAAATTTGCGCCCGAGATAACGCATCAACGCCTGACGGGTGTTGAATTCGTCATCGACGATCAGGAGTTTGATTCCGGCTTCTGCCATAACTTACATCGCCTCCGGAACTCCGATGGTCAAAGTTTTCAAACCGTCGGCGATGACCTGACGGACAGCATCCGCCAGCGCCAGACGGGCGGCGGCGAGCGCTTCGTTGTCGGCAGAGAGTACGGGGCATTCGCGGTAGAAGCGGTTGAACGCCTTGGAAAGTTCCAGCAGATATTCCACCAGACCGGAACAATCGTTGCGTTCGGCGGCCTGACGCAATGCCGCGCCGTAGAAATAAAGTTTCACCGCCAGTTCGCGTTCATAAACCGAGTCGAGCAGCGTCCAATCGATATTTTCCTGCGCGATACCGCGTTCGGCGGCCTTGCGGGCAATGGAGCTGATACGCGCGGCGACATACTGGACGTAGGGGCCGGTATCGCCTTCAAATTTAAGCGAGGCGGCGGGGTCAAAGGTGATGGTGGTTTTGGCGTTGAACTTCAGCAGCATAAACTTCAATGCGCCCAGACCGATGATTTCGCTGCGTTCTTTGAGTTCAGCTTCGGAAAGCTCTTCACCGCCGCGTTCTTTGCAGGCGGCCGCCGCCAGTGAAGCCATTTCGTCAAAGAGATCGTCCGCATCGACCACGGTACCTTCGCGGCTCTTCATTCTGCCGTTGGGCAGATTGACCATACCGTAGGAGAGGTGGAAGAGATCTTTCGCCCATTCGAAGCCGAGACGTTTCATAATCTCAAAGAGCATCTGGAAGTGGAGATTCTGTTCATCGCCGACGACCCAGACCATCTTTTCTGGTTTGTAGTCATTGTATTTGAGCTGGGTGGTGCCGATATCCTGCGTGATGTAAACGCTGGTGCCGTCGGAGCGCAGAACCACCTTTTTGCCCATCTTGCCGAGGTCGCAGATAACGGCGCCGTCTTCGCGCTTGGTGAAGACTCCGCGTTCCAGACCTGAAGCGATGATATCTTTACCCAGAAGATAGGTTTCACTTTCCAGATAGGTGTGGTCAAAATCAATGCCCATACGCTTGTAGGTTTCAGCGAAACCGGCGAACACCCATGAGTTCATCATCTTCCAGAGTTCGCGCACTTCGGGATCGTTGGCTTCCCACTGCTGCAGCATAGTCTGGGTGCGCTGACCGAGCGCAGTTTCCAGAAAGAGATCTTCGGAATCTTTGTCGGCAAGTTCGGGTTTTTCGGCTTTGAGCCTGGCGATCTCTGCGGAGAGCATCTTGTTGTATTCGACGTAGAAGTTGCCGACCAGATGGTCGCCCTTGATGCCGGTGCTTTCGGGGGTCTTGCCCTCTCCGGCGATCTGGTAGCTGGTCATAGATTTGCAAATATGGATACCGCGGTCGTTGACCAGATTCACTTCAATAACATCGTGACCGACCCGTTTCAGCAGCGAAGCCAGCGCCATACCCAGAGTGTTGTTGCGGACGTGGCCGAGGTGCTGGGGTTTGTTGGTATTGGGGGCGGAAAATTCGATCAGCACGCGCTTGCGGGCATCTTCGGGAAGCTTGACATTTTCCAGCAGGGTTTTCATATCAGCGGCGCTGGAAGCGTAAAGGACATCGGCTTTGAGCGTGAGGTTGACGAATGCCTTGACCGCAGAAACTTTTTCAATATCTGCATGAGCGGCAAGGTATTCGGCGACCGCCTGCGCCGCCGCAACGGGATTGCCGCAGAAACGGGCGATTTTGAAGCAGTTCAAAGTGAAGTCGCCCTCCTGACCTGCCGGGCAGGGTTCAAGAGCAAGGACAGCTTCCGCCGGATAATTGGGGAAGCGGGAACGGAGAAAACTCTCCAGATCAGCTAAAAATTTCATAATTTTGATCCGTATATTTTGATTATTTTTAATTAAAGCGAAGTTTTAAGGGCAACCGTTTCGCCGCCGTCCAGCGGGGTGATGCGATAAGCTCCGAAGCACGCCGGAACCAGCGCGCTCTCTCCGGGGAGCAAGGTGGTGACTTTTTCACCGATACCGACATTTATTCTGCCGTGGACAGCGCTGATCAGATGGAAACTGCCGTTGGAAGCGGTGTCATCTATCCATTCGGAGGTCAGACGCAGATCGGTAACTTTGAAGTAGGGACACATCGTCACGATATCAAACTTGCGGCTGAACGCGGCTTTGCCCGCCACTCCGGGAATGCGCGGGCTGGTGCGGTTGGTAAAGCAGATCGACTTCAAACCCGCTTCGCGGTGGAGCTGGCGCGGTTTGCCGTCGCTGCCGACGCGGCCCCAATCGCTGATGCGGTAGGTGGTGTCGCTGTTCTGCTGGATCTCAAGGATAAGATTTCCGGCGCCGATGGCGTGAAGAGTTCCGGACTGGATGAAGTAGGCATCTCCCGGTTCGGAATTGTAGACCTGCAGGAGATTTTCCACTTCGGGAGAATCAAGTTTCTCCATCATCTGCAGCCGGGTGGCGCGGGGATTGAGACCGGCGAGGATCTTTCCGCCTTTTCTGGCAGCGATGATATACCACATTTCGGTTTTGGGTTCGGCGCCGTTGCCAAGTTCGCGGCAGGCGTTTTCGTCCGGATGCACCTGCAGACTCAAGCGTTCTCCGGCATCAATGAGTTTGACCAGAAGCGGGAAACGTTCATAACGCGCGGCGTTGTTTCCTGCCAATGCACTGCCGTAATGGGTGAAGAGTTCGTGGAGCGTCCAGTTTTCCAATGCGCCGTTGGCGACCACGCTCACAGCATCTTCGCGGTCAACGAGTTCCCATGATTCGCCGATGGGGTCGTTGTGTTCGGGGAGCTGACGGTTGAGATGTTCGGTCATCAGCGTTCCGCCCCAGATACGTTCCATATAGACGGGGTGAAACTTCAACGGATAGAGTTCGGAATTGTCGACAGCCGGATTAGTCATTGTTCATCCTCCGCGGGAGCCATACATTTTTTGCAGCATTCGATCATCTCCGGGGTCAGGCGGGAGATGCGGAAGTTGGCATCCACGCAGCCCAGAGTGACATAACCTGAAACCAGAAGTTTGCCGTCGCGGAAAACTTCACTGCGGATCTTCACTTTGACCCGGCTGATCTCTTCGATAAAAGAACGGAACGTGAGCAGATCATCGTAGCGGGCGCTGCTGGAATATTTGCAGTATGCTTCAGAAACCGGCAGGAAGTAGCCCATCTTCTCCATTTGGGAGTAGGACAAACCCGCTTCCCGGAGCATCTCGGTGCGGCTGCGTTCAAAATATTCCAGGTAATTGGCGTAGTAGACAACTCCCATCTGGTCGGTGTCGGCGTAGGGAACGCGGTAACTCATTTCGTGGTACATATCTTATCAACCTCAAGCTTGATTATCGTTAAAATCCCGCCATCTTACCGGCGTACATAAAATATAACATTATTCCCGCTTTATTTCAAATAAATTCGCCTCTTAACTTGTAATTATCCGCCTTTCCGGCTATATTAAATCGCAATAATAGTGAAATTCGGAGTAACACATCATGTTTGAACAATTGAAACTCGACCGTCCGCTGGTGGTTTTTGATATCGAAAGTACAGGTGTCGTGCCGCAGCGCGACCGCATTGTTGAAATTGCTGTTTTGAAAGTTATGCCCGACGGCGAAACCCGCAGTACCGTCCGCCGTCTCAATCCGCAAATGCCCATTCCCCCCTCTGCCACCGCGATCCACGGCATTACCGATGCCGACGTGGCGGCGTGTCCGGTCTTTGCCGATATCGCCGACAAACTGCACGCCTATCTTGAAGGCTGTGATCTGGCAGGTTACAATATTCAGGGCTTTGACATCCCGCTGCTGGAAAATGAATTCAAACGGGTCGGACTCGACCTCAACACCTCCAGCCGCCGGGTCATCGATGCCTACACGCTCTTTTGCAAACTCTATCCGCGCACGCTGACCGCCGCCTATAAATTCTTCTGCGGCAAGGATCTCGAAGGCGCTCACGGCGCCGCCGCCGATACCGCCGCCACCTGGGAAGTGCTGCTCGGACAGTTGGAAAAACATCCCGAACTGCCGCGCGATATCGCTGAATTGGCACAATATTCCGACAACAGCGATCCCGATGCCATCGACCGCAACCGCCGTTTCAAATTCAACGGCGATGAAGCTGTCGTCAATTTCGGTAAATATTCCGGCCGCACCCTGCGCGATATCGCCGAAAATGAACCGGGATTTTTGCGCTGGATCATCAAAAGCGACTTCCCCGATGATGTCAAAAATATCGCTCAAAACGCCCTGATGGGCAAATTCCCCATCCGTCAGGGGTCCGGCAGTGAAAACGCCTGACGATCTGGAAAAACTCAGTCTGCTTCTTGATGACGAAGATGAAGAGGTGGCGGTCAATGTCATCGCCGCTCTGCTCGACCGTCAGGATGAATTGGGCGACCTCCCTGCGCGGCTGCAGGAAAGTGCCAACGAACTCGTCCGCCGCCGTGCCCATCAGCTCCAATCCGCCATCACGTTCCGCAAACGGCGGCAGGAGTTTGCCGCCCTGCTCGAAACGGAAAATGTCGACTTTTTTGCCGGACTTATTCTCCTTCATCTGCTCTGGTTCGACCGTGATTCTCAAGTGAGCGTTGCTTCTGAACTCGACAAATTTATTGCCGAATCCCGCCGCCGCCCGCTGTTGTCGCTCGATGATGCCCGCGCCTTTATGTGCCGTATGGGCATTGCCGCCGAACTTGAAAGCACCATCCACCCCGAAAACTACTGCATCGGAACTATGATCTATCACCGCTCCGGTGCCGCTTCTCTGCTTATGGGATTGCTCAAGTGTCTGATGCTCGATTATGAAAAGTTCCACATCGTCCGTTTCTGCAATGAATTCGCCCTCTTTGACGGCGGAAACACCATCCTCCTCGGTCAGGGTGACTGGCGGGTATGCCGCATCTCTTCAGTAAACGATCTCGAACTTTTTTCGCTCCGCGATGTGCTGCATTGTGCCGGAAATATGCTCTTTTCCAGCGCGGTCAACTCCGACAGCTTCCGCTATGTCCTTACCATCGCCCAATCTCTCACAGGCACTCAGGATGATGCAGTCCTGGCAGGACTGCCTTATCCATATAGACCGTCTTGAGACATACGGGTGGGCGGCGGGCCCTCATACGCGCTGACTTTAAAAGAGCGGGGAAGCTTGTGAACGGAAGTTCACGTCGCCCCGCTCTTTTTTCGTCATCATCGCACGATCATCCCGCCGACTGGAAACGGCGTGGTTCGGAAACGGTGTCGCTGGAGTTTTGCGCATATCGTCGGGCTGTCCGCCCGACATGCGTGAGGTAGTTTTTGTGAGAGCGGCGCTGTCGCGGCTTATGACCGCCTGACGGCGATGATGCGCCTGTCGTTGCGCTGTCAAGCGCAACAGGCGTGAGGTAGTTTTTTATTTTTTACACCTGACGGCGTTTTCTGCGCGAGCAATCCGGCTGGTTTTATTGTTGTCGATTGGCACTCTGCATACCAGCTCACCCGTCCGACTTGTCCGACACGTCCGACCTGTCCGACTATGAGCACTCCAGCCGGATTCCCTCTCACTTCTGGCACTTGGGGCAGTAAAATGAATTTCTGCCGCCGAGACGGACTTCAGCGATGATGCTTTGGCACTCAGGGCATTTTTCTCCGGTTTTGCCGTAGATTTGCAGCTCCTGAACAAACTTTCCTTCGCTGCCGTCAACATTTTTGAAATCGGAAATAGTCGTTCCGCCGCACTCGATGGCACGCGCAAGAACTTTTTTTGCCGTTTCAGCGATCATATTGCACTCTTTGAGGGTGACTTCGTTGGCGGGGCGGCGCGGATCGACCTTGCAGATGAACAATGTTTCATTGGCGTAGATGTTGCCGATACCGACCACGATACCGTTGTCCATAATGGAATTTTTTACACAGCCGCGCCGCTGTTTAAGTGCTTCAAAAAGCATCTTTCCATTGAAATCATCGGTCAATGGTTCCACTCCCAGCTTGTCCAATACCGCAGGAAATGCTCCATTGGCACATCCGGGATGCACTTCCAGAATACTGAAGCGCCGCGTACATTCAAAACGGAAAATTTTTCCATTGCTCAAATGGATGAAAACGTGTTCATGTTTGCGGCGGGGAACCCCGGCTGATTCAACTCTGATCACCCCTGACATCCCGAAGTGCATCAATATACCCCGTCCGTCATCCAGTTCGGCTACCAGATAGCGGGCGCGGCGGCGCACATCGACGATCCGCCGTCCGGGAAGATTTGCCTCATTAAGCGGAGTAAGCGGTGTCCGCATCGCGGGGGTGAAGACTTCGACTTTGGTTATAGTTTCGCCGCAGATGGTACGTTTGAGGGCGCGGCCGATATTTTCAGCTTCCGGCAATTCCGGCATAACAAGCTCCTGTATTCTGTTCAACTGTTAAAGCACTTCAGAAAAAATAGCACTCTATCATCGTTTTTACAAGAAAAAACAGAATATTTTCTCGCTATAAAAATATCTGTTTCTGCTCCAAAGCAAAATTATTTCAGGAATTTTAATTTTATCGCTTTACAATCGTGTATTATTGTGGTATTTTATAAGCGTGAGTGTAACATAATATAGAGAAGGAACAATGAACGCTAAAAATTGGAAACTGTCCGGAAACTTTCTGGATCGCGATGTCGATCTCATACAGCAGAAATTTTCGCTCCCGCGACCTGTCGCAGTCTTTTTCGCTTCCCGCGGAATCGGCGTTGACAAGGTGCGCGATTTCATCAACCCCCGCCTTGCCAACTTGAGCGACCCCTACCGCTTCCCCGGTATCAAGGAGGCTTCGGCGCGCTTATGGCAGGCTATCGCTGACCGCGAACCCATCCTCATCCACGGCGACTACGATACCGACGGTATCACCGCAAGTGCCTTGCTGGCTCTGGTGCTGCGTCAGAACGGCGCGGTGGTCAACTCCTTTATCCCGCACCGTTTCGATGACGGTTACGGCTTCACCCCCGAATCTCTGGAAAAAGCTCTGGAAATGTTCGGCAAGTGCGGCGTACTCGTTACCGTCGACTGCGGTATCACCAGCTGCGAAGCGGTGCAGAACGCGGTCGAAATGGGTATCGATGTCATCGTTACCGACCACCACGAAGCCGGAAGCGAACTGCCGAAGGCTCTGGCGGTCATCAACCCCAAAGTTTACCCCGAACTTGAAGACTTGCAGCTGCTCTCCGGTGCCGGTGCCGCTTTCAAGCTCTCTCACGCCTTCATCAAGTACGGCAGAGAGAACAACCTCGGCGGTTTCCAGACCAATCTGGAAGAGGTTCTGGACTATGTCGCATTGGGAACTGTCGCGGATATCGTGCCGCTTCTGGGCGAAAACCGCATTCTCGTCAAGTACGGCATTGAAGCTCTGCGCCGTCAGCTCCGCCCCGGTATCCGGGCGCTGATCGAAAGCTCCCGCATCCACTCCGACCTTGCTCCGTCGGATATCACCTTCCGTCTGGCTCCGCGCATCAACGCCGCCGGCCGTGTCGGCGATGCCAATGTCGCTTTGAAACTTCTGGAATCCGACTGCATCGTTGATGCCTACAACTGCGCCGGACAGCTGGAACAGTTCAATCGCAGCCGTCAGGAAAAAGAGCAGGAAATCTATCAGGATGCCAGAGAGCAGATCGAACGCAACCTCGCCTGGCAGAGTCCTTATTCACTTCTGGTCGCCGGCCGTGACTGGCACCAGGGGGTCATCGGTATCGTAGCTTCCCGTCTGGCAAGAGATTACAACCGTCCGACCATCGTGCTGACCATTCAGGGCGATGAAGCCTACGGTTCAGGCCGAAGCATTGCCAACTTGAATCTGGTTGAAGTTTTGAGCTGCAGTTCCCATCTTCTGGAGCGTTACGGCGGCCACCCGATGGCGGTCGGTATCGGTCTCAAGACCGAAAACATCGCCGCTTTCTACGAGGAAATGGACCGCGAGATCCGCAAACAGATCGCTCCGTCGGAATTGGAACGCTTCATCGCTTATGACGGCGAAGCTTATCTGGAAGAGTTGACCCCGGAATTTTTCAACTATCTCGAACATCTCTCGCCGTTCGGTCACAGCAATCAGAAACCGGTCTACCGCTTCAACGAACTGCGCGTCGTCCGGTGCGGTGCCATCGGCGGCGGTGCCCACACCCGTGGTACGCTGCAGGGACGGCACGGTCAGATGGACTTCATTGCTTTCAACCGTCCGGTCAGCGAATTTCAATCCCGGATATTGGATGTGCTTGCAACTCCGCAATTGAACCGTCAGCATCCCGGCGAACAGCCGCAGCTGAATATCATTGATATACGGGAGGTATATTAACCATTCTGCCGGAGAAAATTACCGGCAGGTGATTTATGAAAGGATATTCAATGAAATATCTGGAATTAACGGTCGGGGCGGTGCTGGTTTACAACTTTGTGCTGTCGCGTTTTCTCGGTATTTGTCCGTTTCTCGGCGTTTCCAAGCGGCTCGGTACCGCGATGGGAATGTCCGGGGCAGTGATATTTGTTATGGCGCTGGCCTCCTGTATAACTTCGGTCATATCCAATTATCTGCTGCACTTTTCCATCGGCAATGTTTCAGTGAATCTGGATTTTCTCCGGATACTGCTTTTTATTCTGGTCATTGCCGCTCTGGTTCAGCTGCTTGAAGTGATGATGCAGAAACTCACCCCCGCGCTATACCGCGCGCTGGGTATATATCTGCCGCTCATTACCACCAACTGCGCCGTCCTCGGCGCCGCCACCATCAATGCGGAAAATGCCCGCAGTGTGCTTGATTCCACCATTTTCGGCGCCTTTTCCGGTGTCGGATTTGCGCTGGCGCTGCTGCTTTTTGCCAGCATCCGCGAAAAGCTTGAACTTGCCGCACCTCCGAAATCCTTTGAAGGAACTCCCATCGCTCTGGTTACTGCCGGAATTCTGGCGATGGCGTTCACCGGGTTTGCCGGATTGTGTTAACTCTGTGTACTGACAGGAGGAAACTATGACTCTCTATGCAGCGTTGGCAGTAATGGGGTTGCTCGGAGTGCTTCTGGGCGGCGTCATCGGCATTTTTGTCAAAATTTTCAAAGTCGAACAGGACAACCGCGCAGAACTCGCTCTGGAACTGCTCCCCGGCGCCAACTGCGGCGGCTGCGGCAAAGCAGGATGCGCAGATTTCGCCCGCGCCCTCGCCGCCGGTGAAGTCACCCCCGGCAACTGCCCTGTATCAAGTTATGAACAGCGCGCCGCTATCGCTCTGGCGCTGGGGATCGATGCCGGTGCCGTCGAAATGAAACAGGCGGGCGTCGCCTGCCGCGCCGACTTGGGTTCGCACGAAATGAACTACAACGGCATTCAGGATTGCAACGCCGCCAATCTCGTTGCCGGCGGTCCTGTGACCTGCCAGCACGGCTGTCTGGGGCTGGGCAGCTGCGCCCGCGTCTGTCCTTTCGGCGCCATTGAGATCGTCGGCAGGATAGCGGTCGTCCACCCGGAACTTTGTACCGGATGCGGCAAATGTATGACCGTCTGCCCGCGCAACGTGATAAAAATGGTTCCGGTCGATGCCAACATTCATGTTTACTGCAACTCTCCGGAAAAGGGCATCGTCAAACGCCCCATCTGTCAGGCGGCGTGTATCGGCTGCCGCAAATGCAGCAAAGTATTGCCCGGCAGATTCACCTTTGACGGTTTCCTTGCTCGTGTCGATTACAGCAAGATGCCCCGCCTCACTCTGGAAGATGTGGAAAAATGCGCCTGTCCCGTCAATGCCATAAGGAGTGAAACGGAACGTTATCAAACCGCTTCCGCTTCACGCCAAAAGGAGACAAAATGAAAAGTTCACGCAACGTTATGACCTTCTCCGGCGGCATCCATCCGCACGGTGACGGCAAAAGTTTGAGCTGTCATGCCGAAGTCAAAGATGTTCCGCTGTTGGAAAAATACAATGTCGTTCTGGCGCAAAACGCCGGAAAACCGCCGCTTCCTCTGGTCAAAAAGGGCGATACGGTCAAAAAATATCAGCTCATCGCTCAAGCCGACGGTTTCGTTTCAGCTAATCTGCACGCCCCCACCAGCGGAACTGTTTCTGCGGTAAAGGAGATACCCGGTTCTATGGGTGTTCCGGCGATGGCGATCGAGATCACCTCCGACGGACTTGACGAAGGCGAAGTACCATTTGAAAAAATTGAAAACTGGCGTACCGCATCTCCCGAACTGCTCAAACAGCGCGTCATCGATGCCGGATTGGTCGGTATGGGCGGCGCCTCTTTCCCGACCCACGTCAAACTTTCCCCGCCGCCGGAAAAAACGGTCGATACTCTCATCCTCAACGGCGCCGAATGTGAACCATATCTCACCGCCGACCACCGCCTGATGCTCGAACACCCCGAAAAAGTGGTGCGCGGTGCCGCCATCTTCGGCAGGATACTCGGCATTTCCAACATCATTATCGGTGTTGAAGTCAATAAAATGGATGCCATCGATGCTCTGGAGAAGTTCACCGAAGTGTACGGCGTAAAGGTCGCCACCTTGCGCGTGCGCTATCCGCAGGGATCGGAAAAACAGCTTATCAACGCCATCACGGGGCGAGTGGTCAAATCCGGCACGCTCCCGATGGATGCCGGCTGCGTGGTGCAGAATGTTGCCACTGCGGCGGCGCTCGATGATGCCGTGGTGCTCGGCATACCGCTTATTGAACGCATCGTTTCCGTCACCGGTGAAGTGGTGGTCTCTCCCGGCAACTTCCGTTTGAAGATCGGCACCCCCGCTCTGGAAGCGGTGCGCTTTGCCGGCGGCATCACCGAAGAACCGGGCAAACTCGTTTTCGGCGGCCCCATGATGGGTTTTGCCCAGCGTTCATTTCAGGTGCCGACGGGCAAAAACACCTCCGGAATATTGCTCATTCCAAGATCGCAGGCGTTCAACTTTGAAAGCAGCGGCTGTATCCGCTGCGGCCGTTGTGTGCAGGGCTGTCCTATGCACCTCGTGCCGTGTCTGCTCTCTACCGCTATCGAAGCCGGACGCTTCGATCTCGCCGCCGAAAACCACGTTATGGACTGTATGGAATGCGGTTCCTGCGCCTACGTCTGCCCCGACCATCGGCCGCTGGTGCAGAATGTCCGCCGCGCCAAAGCGGAATTGCGTAAACAAATGAACTCCGCCAAAGGAAAATAATTATGAGCGAAACTGTCAAACCGCAAGCCGATGTCAAACTGCCGGTCGGCGACAAGCTGATTCTGAGTTCGTCGCCCCACCTGAGCAGCGGTTCATCGCTGGCAAAAATTATGGGCGGTGTGCTGTTGGCACTTCTGCCGCAAGTCATTGCTTCGACCTGGATCTTTGGATTCCGGGCGTTGTTTGTCATCATCTATACCGCCTTGTGCTGTGTCGGCGTCGAAGCGCTGTGGTGCAAAATTGCGGGCAAAGAGGTATGGAGAAATATTTCCGATTGTTCCGCCGTCGTCACCGGTGTACTTCTGGCAATGTGTCTCCCGGCGGCGGTTCCGCTTTATGTGCCGCCCATCGGCGCTATCCTCGCGATATGGCTCGCCAAACAAATCTACGGCGGCATCGGAAACAACCCCTTCAATCCCGCATTGGTGGCGCGTGTCGGACTGCTTATCGCGCTCCCGGCGGCGATGACTTTGTGGACGCCTTCGCGCGGTATGAACTCCGCCGGATACCCCGCGCTTGAACGCTTCTACACCCCTGACACGGTGGAAAAAATCAAATCCGGAAGCGATATCGATGCCGTCAGCTGTGCCACTCCGCTCGGCGTGGTCGGTACCACTGAAAAAATCACCGACCGCAGTGAAGCGGCACGGAAAAACTTTGCCGGAGTCAACAATGCGCAGATAATGAAGCACTATCTTCTCGGCGACCGCGCCGGGTGTCTGGGCGAAACCTGTGTTCCGGCATTGCTGCTCGGATTCATCATTCTGGTCGCATTGAACTTGATAAACTGGAGTGTCCCCGTCATCTTTGTCGGAACAGTTGCGCTTCTTACAGGAGCGATCAACCTCTTCTTCCCGGGTGTCACCCCCGATCCGCTCTTTCACATCTGCAATGGCGGCTTGCTGCTGGGGGCGATTTTTATGGCGACCGATATGGTCACCAGTCCCATCACCGGGCTCGGTTGTGTGATTTTCGCCATCGGCTGCGGTTTGTTGACCACGGTCATCCGTGTCTGGGGCAACTACCCCGAAGGTGTGAGTTTCGCCATTTTGTTTATGAACGCCCTTGTGCCGTTGATCGACCGCTGCTTCAGCGAACGTCCGTTCGGTTACATCCCCAAACGGCAGAAAGAGAAAAACAATGAAACTGCGTAATACAGAAAATATTTTTGTGCTGGCACTGTTTCTCGGAATAACCGGTGTTGCGGCAGCGGCGATTCTCGCTCTGGTGTCGCAGATCACCGCCGAACCCATCCGGCAGGCAAAAATAAAAAATGAACTCAAAATGCTTAAAGAGCTTAATCTCCCGGAGTTCGACAACGATATGACCGCCAGACCTTTCACCGTGAACAGTGTTGTCTATATGGCGGCAAAAAAGGACGGCAAACTGGTCGGTTTCGCCGCTAAAACCGAAACCACCTCAGGGTACAGCGGCAAAATGCGCGCGCTGGTCAGCTTCGATGTTTCAGGCAATATCCTCTGTGTACAAATCCTTGAACACAAAGAAACTCCCGGTCTGGGCGCCGAGGTTTGCGAACGCAAATTCCAGCGGACCATATTCAACTTCCTCTCCCCCCGTCCCGCCGGTCTGCCTGCCAACGCCATCCTCGACCAATTCAACGGCAAAAACGCTTCACAAAGCGGCAATTGGAAAATCGTCAAAGACGGCGGCGAATTCATCTACCGCACAGGTGCCACCGTTTCCACCCGCGCCGTTACCGGAATGGTCAATGCCGCCGCGGTCAACTTTTCCGCCGCTTCTGCGCACTTCAACAAAGGAGCCAACTTATGAAAACTTCTTTATGGCACGATTTTGTCAAAGGTATCTGGTATGAAAACCCCGTCTTTGTCCTGCTGCTCGGAACCTGCCCCACTCTCGCGGTCACCAGCAGCGCAACCAACGGTTTGAGTATGGGCATTGCCACCACCTGCGTTCTCATCGGCAGCAACGCCGTTATCAGCATCATCTCAGGCATCACCCCGCAGAAGATCCGCATCCCCGTCTACATCGTCGTCATCGCGACCTTTGTAACGGTGGTACATCTGCTTATGCAGGCATTTGCGCCCCCCGCGCTGTGTGAATCGCTCGGCATATTCATTCCGCTTATCGTGGTCAACTGCATCGTCCTCGGCCGCGCCGAAGCCTTTGCCGCCAAAAACAACGCCCTGCGCTCCATGCTTGACGGTGCAGGTATGGGACTCGGCTTCACTCTGACCTTGACTATGCTGGGAGCCATCCGGGAATTTCTCAGTTCAGGTTCCATCTTTGAAGTGAAGATCATCACCGCGTGGACTACCAACTTCCTGCTGCCCTCTGCGGCGCCCGGCGCTTTTATCATCGTCGGCTGCATCCTTGCACTCAAAAATTTCTGCAACCAGCGTTCCGCCATCAAAAACGGCAAATTCTACATCCCGCCGAAGGGCCTCGACTGCCGCAGCTGCAGAATATGTAAGTGATAATCGCGATTGGGGGGCGGCGGGCCCTCGTTCGCAATCTCTTGTCAAATCGGCGGTCGGCGGCTCGGTTGAGGACATAAGTCCACGCCCTCGCCGCCGCCTTGATTTGACGTCG
>JAZOMB010000027.1:0-19263 GCA_045653515.1 Victivallaceae bacterium
CAGAAGTCGATGCACTTGCGGCAGTCGGCAAGGGAAACTTCCTGCGGAGTGGTGACGACGATGGCGTTCTTTTCTCCGGGGATGAGCTGACAGGCGGAAAGGATCTCGTCGCCGGTTCCGGGAGGGAAGTCCAGCACAAGGTCATCGAGTTCGCCGTAGTCGACATCCTGCAAAAGCTGTTTGACCACGCCCATCTTGGCAGGGCCGCGCCAGACTACCGCCTGATCGTTGTCGCCCAGAAGCAGACCGAGCGACATCAGCTTCACGCCGCCGAGTTCAATCGGAATGATGCCGTCGACTTCATCGTAGGATGCCTGAAATTCGGAAGCACCGAAGATGGTCGGCTGACTGGGACCGTGGAAGTCCAGGTCGAGCAGAGCGACTTTGCGGCCGGCTTTGGCAAGCTTCAGCGCGACAGCGGCGGCAACGCTGCTTTTTCCGACGCCGCCTTTACCGGACATAACGATGATCTTGCGGCCGATTTTCGCCATTTTTGAAGCGAGTTTCTGGTCGCCGCAGCCGGAACAGCTGGAACAGCTGCCGGAGCAGCCGCCTTCGCTGGAGCATCCGCCTTCAGCGGAACAGGAGTGGTTTTTTTCTTCTTCGTTCATAATATATTTCCTTTATATTTGGTTATTATATGATCAGAGCGTGCTTGAGTTCGGAAACGCTCTTGAAACCGTTTTTGTCGAGGTATTCATTGATGAAGTGGATAACTTTCAAAGGGGCGTAGGGGTCGACGAAGTTCGCCGTACCCACCGCCACCGCATCCGCTCCGGCAAGGAGGAACTCAACCGCATCAGCACCGGTGGAAATACCGCCCATACCGATCACCGGGATCTTTACCGCGCGGGAAACTTCATAAACCATGCGGACGGCGACCGGCTTGACTGCAGGACCTGAGAATCCGGCAAATTTGTTGGCGATCTTCGGTTTGCGGGTGTTGATGTCGATCGCCATCGCGGAGAGGGTGTTGATGAGGGAAACTGCATCGCTTCCGGCATCTTCCACGGCGCGGGCAAAATCGGCGATGTTGCCGACATTGGGGCTGAGCTTGGTGATGATGGGGAGCTTGGTCGCTTTGCGGACAGCTGAAACAACTTCGTGCGCAAGCTTCAAGTCGGTACCGAACGCGGCGCCGCCGGCTTTGACGTTGGGGCAGGAGATGTTCACTTCCAAAGCGGTGATGCCGTCGGAGTTCGCATCGAGCTTGGCGGCGACTTCGGCGTACTCTTCAATGGTCACGCCCCACATATTGACGATGACGGTAGCACCGGTCTTTTTGAGGCCGGGCATATAGTGTTCGTCATTGAGAAATTTATCGATGCCGGGGCCCTGCAAGCCGATGGCGTTGAGCATTCCGCCCGTCACTTCGGCGACGCGGGGAGTGGGGTTGCCGTGCGAAGGGATACTGCGGATGCCTTTGACCACCACAGCTCCGAGGCGGGAGAGATCGTAAAATTCAGCGTACTCCATACCGTAACCGAAAGTTCCGGAAGCGGTCATCACCGGGTTTTTAAGGGTGAATTTTCCAAAATCTACTGAAAGATCAGCCATTTGTCATATCTCCAAAAAATTATTCAGCGTAAACGTCGGCCAGTTTGAACACCGGACCATCGACACAGGAACGTTTGTAGACCCAGCCGTCTTCCGTATCCGGAGCGGCGATCTTTACCACACAGCCGAAACAGGCGCCGATACCGCAGCACATAAAGTGGTCGATGCTCAATTCGCCGTCAAGGTCGCGTTCTTTGAGGATCTTTGCCAGCGCCATCAGCATCGGGTGCGGGCCGCAGCCGTAGAAGAAGAACTTTTTGCCCGGTTTTTCGGCAAGGAGCTGGTCGATGAGTTCGGTGACGCGGCCCTTGTGGCCCATAGAACCGTCATCGGTGGCGACTTTGACTTCAAATCCGCGCTCTTCGTAATCTTTGGTCAGGATGATGTCCGCCGCGCTGCGGGCGCCGAGAAGCAGCACGCCCGGCTGTTTGGAACGCTGGGTGAGCATAATAGTCGCCGCAGCACCGTAACCGCCGCAGACCGCAACGGGAACAACATCATCTTCCGGCGTGGAAAAGCCGACACCGACAGGACCGATAAGGTCGCAGGAGTCGCCGGGAAGTTTTTCTTTGAGGCGTTCGGTTCCGGTACCGACCACCTTGTAAACGACGGTGATGATGCCGTTTTCAGCGTTGTGGATGCTGAAGGGGCGGCGGAGGATGTTGTCATTGCGTTCGTCGATACGGACGTGGACGAACTGACCGGGGCCGGACTTCGCCGCCATTTCGGGCGCATCAAATTTGATGCGGTAGTAATCATTTTGCAACTGTTCGTTGCTGACAATAAAAGCTTTCATATTATACCTTTCTGGTGAATTTGCGTTCGGCACGCCCCCGTTGGGCATTTTCGTGCCTTGTCTGCGGACATCTGCTCAGTCGAGTACAGTCGTACACTCCTTCGCATCTGCCTTGACAAAACCCGCCCTGCTCAACGATCATCGTGCCGCTTGGATCAATCGTTTTTTTATTTTAATATAAATTCCTTTTCGTTTGGCACGCCCCTGTCGAGCATTTTTTTGCCGATCAAAAATTGTATCCTTATAATATATCTTCTTTCTTCAATCAGTTCAAGTAGGGATTGTGTTTTCTTTCAAAGCCGACGGTGGTACTGCCGCCGTGACCGGAAATGATTTCGACATCATCGGAGAGAGTCAGAATTTCGTTTTTGATGGAGTTGATCAAAGTTTCATAATCGCCGCCGGGGAGATCAGTACGACCGATCGAACCGCAGAAAATCGTGTCTCCGGCAATGAGGATCTGTTTCTTGCCGTTGTCAAAGAGAAAACCGCTGCCGCCCGTAGTGTGACCGGGGAGATCCAAAACCTTTCCGCAGGGCAGGGGGGCAAAGCCGGTTGCCGGCGGCAAATCTTTGGCAGGGGGGAAGTAGGGGAAGAAACAGTTTTCGGGACTGGCGTACATTTCCGCATCGGCGGGGGCAACTTCCACCTTTTCGACATTGAGCGCCTTTGCCACTTCACCGCAGGCGGAGATGTGGTCAACGTGGGCGTGAGTGAGCAGAATACGCGCCTTTTTAAATGGGAAACTTTTTGCGGCGGCGATGATCTCCGCCGCATCGGCACCCGGGTCGATGACCAGCAGCAGTTTTTCATCATCAAAATAGACGAGCGAACAATTGGTGGCAATGGAGCCTACCGGAAACGTTTTTACAGTAAACATTATTTTTTCCTTTCTTCGAGGATAACTTGACGTAATGCGGGGGTATTGAGCAGTTTATTCAATTTGAGCAGCCGGGGGTATTGAGCCGGGGCAATAGTTTCAAAGGGGAGGTGAAGAGCAAACATAAACGAACGGGTGTTTTTGCGCATTTGGCGGGAAATATTCATCAAAACCGTTCCGACCGGAGTGTTGTCCGTGACCGAATGGAACAATTTGGAATTTTTTACGGTGAAACGCAGATTTTCCGGGATCGTGATCGTATAGTTCAGCATAACGATTTCTCCGAACTTCCGCTGCAATGGGAATACTCTTTTTTCTCCGGAAAGAGCGAGCTTTGAACTCAGCAGTTTGAATCCAGGCAGCTCAAAGGTATGGAAATTTCCATTTTTGAACAGAAAATTCTGAATGGTAAAGGTGTAGATTACCGCATCGTTGTTTTGATTTTTTTCAAAGTTTTTGAATTTTGCACTTTGGGCAAATGCGGAACTTTTTGCCTGGAAAAATTGTTTCAACTCTTCGGCGGTGGAAGTTTCAAGTTTTCTCCGGAGCTGTGCGGCGTAGATGCCGTCCGGCGCTTCAGTTATTTTTACATCTGCACTGTGGTCAGGTTTGATTATTATGTCGGCGGTCACAGATTGAATATGACGGGGCAGCTGCAGGTATTCAGGCGGGAGACCGAATTTTCCTGAAGTGAGATTCAGCACTTCAGCGTTCCAGCTGTACAAACGTTTTGCTTTGGCGTAGCGGCTGGAGTCGTTGAGAAATGCTTTATGTTCCGGCAGATAGAGAATGATCCGGTCAAAGGTGCGGACGTTTTTAAAGGAGTGTTCGGGTTGAGATTTTTCCGGGAGCGCGGAGACGGCGATAAAGTCAAATTTGATATTCAACGCCTTGCACAAAGTTCCGTAGAGGATCGCCCGGTCAGCGGAGTTGCCGACCCCTGAACTCAAAGTTTCTTCCGGAGCGGAGAAAATCGACCACGGAGCTTCATTGAGAGCGGGACCAGCTTCAACGACATTTTCCGTGACAAATTTATGGATTTTCTCCGGGGTTTTCAGTTTTTGGGCAAGTTTTTTGATTTCCGCAGTTACGACCGCTTTGGAGTGAAGTGCATTGTCCAAGTCAGACGCAAAACCGGAGATATTGCCGGAAAATACCTGCAGTGTCGGAACGCAATCTGCCAGTTGCGGCATCGCGGCTTCATCAATTATCCGCGGTTGATCAGCAATAAATGCCGTCAACTCTTTTTCGTCGCCGGAATAGGTGAATTCAAGCGGTATTTTGAATGAGAAAATATCTTTGCCGACCGCTTTTAAATCTATTTTCCGCAACAACGCAGGTTCCGTTGTGCGGGAGGGAATTTCAACGTAAAATGCGGGTTTGTTTTTGACCTTGCGCTTTATCGTGTAAGTGACGGTGCTGCCCGGTTCAACGCCGGGGAAGGCGGCGGTCAGGATCTTGCCTGCCGGATAACGTTTGGCGGCAGAGGCCCACGGTGCATCAAGGCGGTTGATCTCTTTATCTGAAAGGATATGTTTTTTGCCGTCGGGGGTGATGAATTCTCCGGAAATTTCCACATCTTCCATCAACGGGTGGTAGGGAATATTGACCGTGGAGTGCTGGACCGCGCCGCCGTAGGTGAAAATTTTCCGCGTGACGGTTCGGGTCTCATCCCAGCTGTTGGGAGTGTGCAGTTTTATGTCCCGGGTATCGGAGATGATAAGCGAATCTGCTCCGGGGTAATCTTTTGCCGTGTAAGTTTTTTTTGCCGGAGGTTGGATCGCAGTTACCAGCGGCAATGCTTTGGCAGCGGTCTCAAACTTTGCAAGCGCGGCTTTGGCCTTGAGATAATCCGCAGGAGTAAATTCGGCGGTGTCGATGGCAAAAAAGTTTTTGCCGGAAAGAGTATTGCCGTTTTGAACAACTTCTCTATTCAAGCGCAAAACATTGGGTATGGAGAGATCAACCTTTCCCGGAACTGAGGCGATTTTGGCTTGCTCAGGCAGTTTCAACGTGAAACTTTCCGCCACCGCGCGCGGCAATGCTTCGAGCGGAAAGCGGCGTTTTTCCAGTTTCAAAGCATTGTACAAGTTGCTGATGGTTCCGAAGCGCGAAGCAAATTCCGGCAGGGCAAGGGGCGCGATTTTTGAATCGGAAAAATATTCCGTTGCAGCGTATTCGATTTTCACTTTCAAAGGCTCTGTCATATTGCGGATGTTGGCGGGCGTGACGGTGCATTTTTTCAACTCCGCTCCAGGAATGATGTCGCGCAAGGCTCCGGCGAAGTAGCGGCGGATCTCCTCAGGCTTCCACTCCGAAAAAGTCGCGCGGTACATCTGATCGTGGATGCCCTTGAAATCCAGCACGATTTTTCCCTCAAGGGTGCTTCCGGAAACTTCGGCGGTGTTGTTTATGGAAAGCAGATTGTTTTCAGCCGGAAATACCGGACTGCGCTTCAGCGTGGTCGGCTCGGTGGTCGCAACCAGATAACTGCAGTTGCCGAGGTACGCCGGAAGCAGTTCGGTCGTGGTTTCAAAGGTCGGGTCCATTAAAATATCTTTGCCGTCTTTGCCTTTCACTCCGACTATGGCGTGGTTGAAGTAGATGTTTGGAACCTCCTGATCTTTGGGGTAGCCTGCCATAAACAGCACCGGAAAAGCTTCAAATCCGGCGATTTTGAGCAAACTTGCCAGCAGCGCCGCCTTGTCGCGGCAGACTCCGTGGCCGCGTTCAAAGGTGCGTGAAACATCGTGCGGTTCATAGCCGGGCGCCGTTTCTTCATCGGTGATGCCGGTGTAGCGGATGCGCTGGGAAACATATTGAAAGAGTGCATAGATTTTTTCCATATCGCTCTTTTTCCCGGCAATGGTTTTCTGTACAAAAGTTTTCATTTCCGGAGTGACCGCCGCCAAGCGCGGCACGCAAAGGTCTGCGTACCAGGAAGCGATCTCGCTCCAGTTTTTTGCGGTACTGGTCAACACCCGCATCGCGCAGGCGTAGATGGGCGGCATTCCCGGTTCGGGGATGAGCTGTGGAACATTTTTCGCCTGCCAGCGGTAGATTATTCTGCCATTCTTTTCAGTTTTTGAATATTTCAGCGTGCCTTTGACCTCATCTTTTACGGCGATGGCTTGTAGCGGCCGTCCGGCGGGGGCGTCGATGGTGTAGGTGTAGTTTTCGATCGGACAATCGGATTGAAGTACCGCAAAGCCGCTCCATTGATCGGGGATGCGGGATTTGAAAGTTTCCTCTTTTACGGTGACATTGAGCGTGTCGCCGACTGCCAGATCCGGGATGGTGATGGATAATTGCTTGCTGTTGGGGTCGTAGATGCGGGCGCTCATCTGACTGTGGTCAATGGAAATTACCGCCAGTTTATCCGGGGCAAACTCGACCGTTTTTCCATCCGGCTTGACCACGCTCAAATGGGTGACGGCAACTTTTTCATAGTGGGTGTGAAATCTCAGGGTGAGCTGCCGCAGATCCTCCCGCCCTTTTTCCGTCAGGATGCGGTAGGAAAATTTGTCGGTGGAAATTGAAGTGCCGTCCGCATTGTAACGGATATACTCTTCGTCATTGAGCAAAACGGTATTGGCATCGGGATATTTTTTTCGCAATTCGGCAACATCGGGGATGGCGGCGCATCCGGAAATGATCGCTCCAAGGAGCAAAAACAGTATAAAAAATCGTTTCATCGGCAAAAAATCCTCCTGTACTATATTAAATATACATTAATTTTGTGAAAAATGGAAATGATTTCCAAGAAAAATTTGAAAAATCACACTTTTGCGGTTATATTTAATAAACGCATGATTTTGAAGTCATATTTTTTTTATTGAAAGGAACAATTATGGGACAGCAGCACAACAAGATCATCAAACGTCGTCGTCGCAAAGCTTATTTGGCTCGCATTCGCGAACGCGTCAAAGCGCAGATCGCCGCCAAGTAAGTTTGGACAGCGTTCAGCTGTATGATTACAAGCCGGAAAGAACCGTTATGCGGAGTTTTCCGGCTTGTCGCTTTTTAAGGAGGTTTGACTATGAACATCCGTATCGGACAGGGGTTCGATGTCCATAAATTTGCGGAAAACCGGGATTTGATACTCTGCGGGGTGAAAGTTCCCTGTGAAGTCGGCTTGCTCGGCCACAGTGATGCCGATGTGGCGATCCACGCGCTGATGGATGCGCTTCTGGGGGGGGTGGCGCTTTCAGATATCGGTTCGCACTTTCCGGATAATGACAATACCTACAAAAATATCGACAGCACTCTGCTTTTGAAACGGGTGCTCGCTCTGCCTGAATTTTCCGCCTGGGAGATCGGCAATCTGGATATAACCATCATCGCCCAGAAACCGAAACTTGCTCCCTACCGTGAAGCGATGCAAAAACGGATGGCAGAGGTGTGCGAACTGCCGCTGGATGCCGTTTCGGTAAAATTCACCACCACCGAAAAACTCGGCTTCACCGGGCGCGGTGAAGGGATCGCCGCCTCTGCTGTGGTGCTTCTGGGTAAAAAGGAACAGATTTGATGAAACACAAAAAAGCTGTCTGGCTTTATGGAACATTGCTGCTGGCGGCGTTGATCTTCCGTCTGGTCATCGCCGGATTTGCCAACTGCGGAGAAGTGAAAACTGTCCGTCCGGATACGGTCGGATATCTCACTCCGGCAAAATCCATGATCGAACGCGGTGTATATGACGGCACGCGCCGTCCGCCCGGTTTTCCGGTGCTGGCGGCGGCGGTTTTCAAGTGCGGCGGGGGTGAAAAGGCGTTGAGTTATACGCTCGCCGCGCTTTCTGCATTGACGGTGCTGGCGGTGGCGCGGGCAGGGTATCTTTACGGCGGACATAAAGCGGGAGCCATTGCCGGAATTCTGTATGCTTTCAATCCCACTGTGCTTGGCAATGCGCCGTTACTGCTTACGGACACTTTTGCCGGACTGTTTGCGGCGTTGCAATATTGGTTTTTTCTGGAATTTTACCGGAAGAAAAAAATATGGGGCTTTTTTGCGTGTGTTCTGGCGGCGGGGCTGGGCGTTCTGATCCGCCCGGTAAATTCGCTCTTCATTCTGCCGCTGATATTTTTGCTTGCTTTTATGCCGGAAGTTGATTGGAAAAAGAAGCTCATTTTTGCCGGAAGCGGAACCTTGCTGTTTCTGGCGGCATTTTTTCCGTGGATGCTCCGCAACGCCGCGCAGGGCGCCGGGTTGTGTGTCGATACCAACACCGGAGCGATGTATCATCAGAACGGTGCGATGCTTCTCGGCGAAGTCAATGGCCGCGGATATGAGTTTGAAAAACAGCGCATCCTTGCGGAACAGGATGAATTATTTAAAGACAAAGTCCGTTTCCCTGATGAAAAGAGCCGCGAAGAGTACCGCATCGGTAAATATAAGGCGCTCGTAAAAGAGCATCTGTTCGTCTGGCTCAAACAGCAGTGCAACTATCAGATACTGCTGCCGGATCTTCCATCGCTTCTGGAGTGTCTGGGCGTGACCAGCTCCGACCGCGGAACGATGGCGGTGTTAAAGGAGCAGGGGATAATGGCGGCAGTGCGGCACTATTTCGGAAAAAATTGGTTTTTTATAATGCTTCTGCTTCTGCCGCTGACGGCGATTGCATTGATCACCTATTGCGGAAGCGGGATATATTTGCTCGGAGCCTTGCGGCATTGGAAGAGCGGATATATGGAAATATTTATCTTTGGAGCGTTTGTCTACTATTATCTCTTTTTGCCCGGTGCTATCACAGCTCCGCGCTATCAGATCCCGGCTCTGCCCTGTCTGTGTGTCTATTGTGCTTTGATGCTGTTGAATTGCGGGAAAAAAATACGGCGGAAAATCAAGAAAGATGAAAATTCCGGGGTTGTGGAAGTTAAGGAAACGCGTTGCCGCTGACTGCTGTACCGTATTGGCTTTCGGGTGTGTTTCCGGAGCGCTTTGCGGTATCGGTGCCGTTCCGTGGTGGATATCGTTATTGATCGTTGCCGCCGGTTTTATTCTGTTTGAACGCCGTCCTGCCTTGTGTCTGACGATCGGCATTATCGCGGCGCTGATTTCAGGACACATCTATTCAAGCGGAAAGCAGGAGTGTGAACAGGAGTATTCCGCATCTTCCGGAGTTCGCGGCATCGTCACCATCCGCGACAGCCGGGCGACAAAGGTGGATGGCATCGTTCTCAAATCACGCGTGCGGGCAGAATTTTACGGTGCCGGAAAGATCCGCAGTTGTCCGGTTCTGCTCACCTTGCCGGATAATGTCCGCGAAAAAGGTTCGCTTTACGGAGATCGCTGGCAAGTTACGGGATTTTTGAGCGTTCCGCAATCAAGCGGATTTTACTTTGACGGCAATCATATCAAAGAAGCGGTTCCGCCGCCATACGGTGAATCATATTTGCTTGAGGCGGTTGAAGTTGAAGCTCTGCCCGCAGAAAACAGTTTCAAACGGCAATGTTTTCTTGCAAGGGAATTTTTGCTTGAAAATTTGACCTGCAAAATGGCGGACCGCACCAAATCTATGGCGGCAAGATTGTTTCTCGGTGCATCCGACGATGCGCCGCCGGGAGTCAAGCGTAATTTTGTCCTCGCCGGAATAATCCATTTGTTTGCCGTCTCCGGTATGCACGTTGCGGTTCTGGCGGCGGTGGCAGGAGTTTGTCTGATATATCTTCCGTTCCGCATCCGGTATCTGCTGCTGGCAGGCGTGACGGCGGTTTATGTGTTGTGCAGCGGTATGGCGGTTCCGGCGCTGCGGGCAGGTTTGATGATCGTGGTGTGGGCGGTTCTGCGTGGGTGTCTCTACTATACTCCGAACTGGAATGTCCTGATGATAAGCCTGGCACTTTTCTGTATCTGCGATCCCGCCGGGATCACCGGACTCGGAGCGCAATACTCTTACGGCATTACTGCCGCATTGATTGCCGGATTGTCCGGTTTGCAGCGTTGGCGCGCCGGAGGCCGCGGCATTGATGATTTTATGGTCAATAATGCCGTTATCACCCGTAAATACCGTAAACGCCGACGGCGTTTGTACAAAGCGGCAACATTCTTTGCCGTTGCCGTGCTGGCGTTTGTTTCCGGCGCGATGCTGACGATGCTCAATCAGAAATATTTTCTGCCCGGAAGCATATTGAGCAATGTGGCGGCGGCATTGCTTACTCCGTTTATGTTTGCGGTGTTCATCGTCAAGATGCTTGCCGGATGTTGGCTTGATTTCGCCGACAGCGGTTGTGCGCGATTGATTGAATACGGATTTGAATACCTCCGGATCGTGTCGGAACTTTCGCTGGAAATCGTTCCGCCGACTGCCTCCGGGATGCCGGCTGTGGCGGCGGTACTGCTGTTTTACATATTGTTCTTTGCCGGATTGAAGCTGAAAAATTTTTATGCCGCACTCACTTCAATGGTATTTGCTCTGGTGATATTGTTTGCGTTTCCAGTTTTGAGCAGACACCAAACTGAAAAACTGCTGGTCATAAGCGGAAGTTCGGCTCATGTGCCGCTTATTGCGTGGATGATCCCGCAGGAAAGCCGCGCGGTGGTCTGCAATCTCCCGGACAGTTGGAGCGGAGCGCTTGCCGCCGATGAATTGCTGCGCAACGGCTGTCTGGATGCGGAACTTTATTTTTCTGACGGCAGATCAGGAAACAATGCCGGACTTAAAAGTTTTGCTTCCCGTATCGCGGTAAGCCGTATCAATCTGCCGCGCGGCAAAGCAACGCTCTATTTCCTGCGCAATATGAACGACAGTCCGGTTGAATTACCGGTTCCGGAAACGCTTTCTGATCTGCGCCGTCAACCGCACTCAAGCGGTGCGAAAGAGCTTCAATGGGGCTTTGCCGAAGGCCACAGCGTCTCTGCCAAAGCCGTTGATGACGGCTGGCGCATTTACTGGCGGAAGCCGGATAAAACTGTCACAGAAACGCTGATCCCATACTGCAATTATGCACTGTTGTGGAAAAGCGAAAAAAAAGCCGGATTTAAGGCGGGAAATGATTGAAATTTTACCGCTCAAGTCTTATATTATCTAATGATAAGGTTTAGAGTTTTTTTAAAGTTGTTTTTATTACTTTTGAACAGTTATGAGTTTTGATGCCGCATTGACAATAGTCGGGGTTCTGCTGCTGGCAGGTGCGATGTCCTGCAAGATATCCAGCCGCTTCAATTTGCCGACCTTGCTGCTGTTCCTTGCCGCAGGTGCGGCGGCGGAATGGCTGCTGCCCATTTCAGGCGAGACCTTTGTCGATCAGATCAACCGCTTCGGTATTCTGGCAATGGCATACATCCTCTACTCCGGAGGTTTGGAAACCGACATAAAGGCGGTGAGAACGGTCGCATTCAGGGGGTTGATCCTTGCCAGCGGCGGGGTGTTTCTGACCGCATTGCTTATGGGCGGCGGAGCATTTCTGTTTTTCGGCAATCAGTACAGTTTTCTGTGGTGTCTGCTTCTTGGTTCGCTTATCTCTTCGACCGATGCGGCGGCGGTATTTGCCATTTTGCGCGGCAGAAGTGTAGGGCTGAAAGGGGATCTGCAGCCGCTTCTGGAGTTTGAATCCGGAAGCAACGATCCCATGGCGGCATTTCTGACTTTGATGATGTGCGTATTGTGCTGCGGCGGAGAGGATTTCAACTGGTTTGTGGAGATCCCGCTCGTGGTCTACAAGCTCGGCGGCGGCGTGCTGCTTGGAATATTCTGCGGCTGGGCGGGAAAATATCTTTTCCGGGTCAAACTGGATTTTGAAGGTTTGTATTTCGTAATCAGCGTAGCGCTGGTGGTGCTGTGTTATGGTGTAGCTCAAATGCTTGGAACCAATGGTTTTATGGCGTGTTACGTCTGCGGCGTCTGTATGAATGGTTCGCAGTACAACTACAAGCGCGGACTGGTCAAGTTTCACAATGCTCTGGCGTGGCTGATGCAGATCGGATTGTTTATCCTGCTCGGATTTCTCGCGCAGCCCAAGTCGCTGTTCAACAGCAGTGTGGTCTTCCCCGGTGTGGTTCTCGGATTGTTCCTGATGTTTATCGCCCGCCCGCTGGCGGTTTTCATCTGTCTGGCAATGAGCCATTACACCTTCAGGGAAAAGCTCTTCATCTCGTGGGTCGGCATCCGCGGCGCGGCACCGGTCGTGCTGGCAACATTCCCGTTGGCTTTGGGGGTGGAGGATGCTCAAGTTATGTTCCGTCTGATATTCTTTATCGTTATTCTGTCGGTCACCATCCAGGGGTGGACACTGATGGCGGCGGCGCGGAGATTGCGGGTCGCCCGGGCGGTTGCCGGAAAACGGGACCGCGCACCTTTGGAGTTGGAGATCATGCACGGCAGTTGTGATCAGGAGATGCGGGAGTTTGAGGTTTCGGAAGACTCTGAACTTGCCGGAAAAACTCTGGCAGAAATCGCTTTCCCCTCCGGAGTATTGGTCACGATGATCAGGAGAAATGAACGCTTTATCCCCGCCCGTGCGGCAACCTGTATTGAACGCGGCGACGGTCTGCTCATTATGGCGGAACACCGTCTGCTCCGCGATCTTGAAGTGAAATATTTTAAAAACAATCATATATAAGTTGGGAGATTTGATCCATGGAACTGAAATTTTACAACACTTTGAGCCGAACTCTGGAGGAGTTCAAGCCGGTGACTCCGGGCAGTGCAAAAATGTACACCTGCGGACCTACGGTTTACAATTTTGCCCACATCGGCAACTTCAGAGCCTACACCTTTGAAGATATCCTGCGCCGTACGCTGGAATATTTCGGCTACAAGGTCACGCAGGTGATGAACCTGACCGACGTCGATGACAAAACCATCCGCGACTCCAAAGCCGCCGGTTTGCCGCTCAATGACTTCACTCAGAAATACAAAAATGCCTTTTTCGATGATATCAAAACCTTGAACATCGAACCTGCCGAGGTTTATCCGCCCGCCACCGGACACATTCCGGAGATGATCGATATGATCGAAAAACTTATGGCTGCCGGTTACGCCTACAAAGCTTCTGACGGCTGCGTTTACTTCTCTATCTCCAAGTTCGCCAATTACGGACAGCTCGCCCGTATCGACCGCGATAATCAGCGCGACGGCGTGCGCATTTCCAATGACGAATATGCCAAAGATGCTGTCGGCGACTTCGCGTTGTGGAAGGCTTGGGATGCCGATGACGGCGATGTCGCCTGGGAGAGTCCGTGGGGCAGGGGCCGTCCGGGCTGGCACATCGAATGCAGTGCGATGTCTATGAAGTATCTCGGAGATAACATCGATAACCACACCGGCGGCGTGGACAATATGTTCCCCCACCACGAAGACGAGATCGCCCAGAGCGAAGCGGTTACCGGCAAAAGATGGGTCAACTACTGGCTCCATTGCGAACACCTTATGGTCAACAATACCAAGATGTCCAAGAGTCTGGGCAACTTCTACACCCTGCGCGATCTGCAGGAAAAGGGCTGGAGCGGCCGCGAGATCCGCTGGGTGCTTATCGGCGCGCATTACCGTAAAAAACTCAACTTCACCTTTGATGCGCTGAAACTTGCCCGCGAAACTCTCGGCAAATTTGAAGAGTTCTTCAAACGTCTGCGCGGTGTTGATGCTGACGGCGACGGCAAGGCGGCGATCGAAGCTGTCGAAACTGCCGAAAAGGCTTTCGCTTCTGCGATGGCGGATGACCTGAATATCTCTATGGCGCTGGCGGCGCTCTTTGACCTTATGCGCAATATCAACCGCCTTGCTGACGACAATCAGCTCGATCGCAGCGGTGCGCAGGCGGTTCTGGAAGCCTTCCGGAAGTTCGACCGCGTCATCGGCTGCTTTGAAGTCGACAATGTCAAAGCTGAAGCGGTCATCCCCGCCGAAGTTATCGCACTCGCCGAAGCCCGTGCCGCCGCCCGCAAAGAGAAAAACTGGGCGGAAAGCGACCGTCTGCGCGACGAGATCGCCAAATTGGGTTATGCAATCAAAGATGCTCCGGGCAATGTCTGGCAGCTTACTGAAATTTAAGTAAAAAAGGGTTTGTGGAAATGAAAAAGTTTTTGTTGTTTGCGATCGCTGTCTGTGCGCTGTCTGTGAGCGCCAAAGTTACTATGCCGGGAATCTTTTCCGACCACGCCGTGCTGGCTAAAAAGGCGAAAGTTCCCGTCTTCGGAAAAGCTGATCCCGGCGAAAAGGTGGTCGTTTCTTTCAACGGTCAGACCAGAGAAACCGTTGCCAAAGAAAACGGCAAATGGCGGGTCGACCTCAACCTCGCCAACTCTCCCGAAGGTCCTTTTGAACTCAAAGTCAACGACATCGTTATCAAAGATGTCATCGTCGGCGAAGTGTGGCTCTGCTCCGGTCAGTCCAATATGGCATACGGTCTGCTCGGCTCCATCGGCTACAAAGAGGAAGCCGCCAAGCCGGTCGGCAGCCGTTTCCGCTGTTTCAATGTGAAACGTTCCAGTAGCAAAGTTCCGATGGAAGATGTTCAGGGCAGCTGGCACTATGCCTCCGCCGGCGGTACGAGATACTTTGTCGGTGTCGGTTACTTCTTCGGCAAAAAGCTGGTCAATGAACTCAACACTCCGGTCGGTCTTATTCAGGCCGCCTGGGGCGGAACCAATATGGATGCCTGGATGAGCTGGGAGGCAATTTCCAAGGTTCCCACCGCCTATGCCAGAGCGAAGAAAAAAGATGCCGCCCATTTGCCCAAGCGGGAAAAAGTGAAAGCTTCCCGGCTTTACAATGCGATGATCCATCCGCTGAAACCTTACGGTTTGAATGGTGTCATCTGGTATCAGGGCGAACGCAATTCCCACAACCCGCACGATTATGCCGCCTTGACCCGGGAATGGGTCAAATTGTGGCGCAAAGATTTTGAATTTCAGGAAATGCCCATGTACTGGTGCAGTCTGGCTGCATACAATGACAAAAACGCCGATCCCAATGCTCCTTCCAGATGGGCTTTCGTCCGCGAACAGCAGACGCTGGCACTTGATATGCCCTTTACCGGTCAGGCGATTCTGACCGACGCCGGTGAAGCCCGCAACATCCATCCGCGCGACAAAAAGACTCCGGGTGAACGCCTTGCTGCCATCGCCCTTGCCAATGTCTACGGCAAAAAAATCCCCTTCGCCGGACCGCAGATGACCGGCGTTGTCCGCAAAGGAAACAAACTCGTTGTCAGTTTCAAAAATATTGAAGGCGGTCTTGTCGCCGCTCCCGTCCCGGCTGAATACGATGTGGACAGCCGCGACAGTAAGAAAAAAGATAAAATCAAAACGGCAAAGCTTGTCCGTAACAGCCCCGATACCCAGCTCGAAGGTTTTGCCGTCAGCGGCAAAGACGGCAAGTTCTACTGGGCGGACAGCGCGGTTATCGATGGCGATACGGTCGTTGTTTCCTCTGCCAAAGTTGCCGAACCGGTCGCTATCCGTTTTGCCTGGGCGCAGAATCCGACCGCCAATTTGTACAACAAGGGCGGTTTCCCGGCGGTTCCGTTCCAGAAAAAAGATATAAAGTGAGTGTTGACAGATGACTCGGATATTGTTCGTATTGACAGCTCTGTGCGCGTTCAGCGCCAGTGCAAAAGTTGTTCTGCCGGGAATTTTTTCCGACCACGCCGTGTTGGCGAAAAAGGCGAAAGTTCCCGTTTTCGGTAAAGCCGATCCCGGCGAAAAGGTGGTCGTTTCATTCAACGGTCAGACCAGAGAGACCGCCGCCTGCAAAAACGGCAAGTGGAGAGTCGATCTCGATCTTGCCAAATCTCCCGAAGGCCCCTTTGAACTCAAAGTCAACGATATCGTTATCAAAGATGTCATCGTCGGTGAAGTCTGGCTCTGCTCCGGTCAGTCCAATATGGCGTGGCTGATGAAAAGCACCGAAGGTCTTGACGAAGCCAAGAGCAAACCCGTCGGCCGCCGTCTGCGCAGTTTCAATGTCGAAAAAGTGAGCAAAGAAGCTCCCAGTGATGTACTTAAAGGCCGCTGGGTTGTCGCCGATGCGGGGAATGTCGCAACTTTTTCCGGTGTCGGCTACTTCTTCGGCAAAAAGCTGTTGAACGAACTTGACCGTGCTGTCGGACTTATCAATGATGCCTGGGGCGGTTCCCCCATCGAAGCGTGGATGACCACCGATGCCGCCAAGGTCGTTCCCGAAGTTGCCAGGCGCGATGTCAAGACTGCCAAAGCTCTGGAAGAATACCCCGCCAACCGGAAAAAATATCTTGAAGATATCGCCGGCTGGGCAAAGAAAAACAACCGTCTGGATATTGAACATAAAGTTCCGGGTGCTGATGCCAAGTGGCAGAAAACCAAAAATCTCTCTGTCAACAACGGTGTCATCTGGCTCCGTCACTATGCCGAAGCCAAAGACGGCACGCTTTACTTCCATATGTCGCGCCAGAGAGTGCCTTTCACCGTCTGGGTCGATGGCAAAAAGGTCTACGAATGGAGCTTGGAAAGTGCGGTGCTGTTCCATTATCCCCGTTTTACGATCAAAAATGTGAAGCCTGGCAAATATGAGATCATGTTCCGTATCTACAATCCGCTCAACAGCAATTGGAAGTTCAGTGCCAATATGAGTGTCGGCGCAACCAATCTCGATGGAAAAGTCTGGGAGCGTTATCAGGAAGTGACTTTCAATAACAAGTTTTCTGCTCCGCCTGCCAGTCCCGGAGCCACGCCGCGCGCGTTCTTCAATACCCAGCGCCTTTTCAACGGCTGCATCTACGGTATGCTTCCCTACGGACTCAACGGTGTGATTTGGTATCAGGGCGAAACCAATGCCGGACGTCACAGCGAATATGCCGCATTGCAGAAGGCGTTGATTGCCGATTGGCGCAAACATTTTGAAGATGACAAACTGCCGTTCTACTGGTGTACGCTCGCCGGACACCGGGCGAAAAATGCCAAAGCTTCTGCTGAAGAGAGCTGGGCATATATCCGC
Source organism: Victivallaceae bacterium (assembly GCA_045653515.1). GTDB lineage: Bacteria > Verrucomicrobiota > Lentisphaeria > Victivallales > Victivallaceae > UBA1784. The sequence continues at coordinate 17,143 of JAZOMB010000027.1, forward strand.
GCGGCACAGCACGCTTCTCTGGAAATGCCTTACACCGGTGAAGCGGTTCTGACCGATGTCAGCGAATCAGGCGACATTCATCCGCGCAACAAAGTCATCCCCGGTGAACGTCTGGCGGCGATTGCGCTTGCCAATATCTACGGTAAAAAGGTTCCCTTTGCCGGACCGGAGATGGAAAAGGTCGTCCGCGAAGGAAACAAACTGCGGATCAATTTCAAAAATCTTGAAGGCGGCCTGGTTGCTCACAAGGTTCCGGAATTTTACTGGATCGCCAAGCGGGTCAATAGTAAAGCCCCTATGGTGCGCAACAGTCCCGATACCCAGCTCGAAGGCTTCGCCGTTTGCGGCAAAGACGGCAAATGGGTCTGGGCGACTGAAGCGGTCATCGACGGCGATACGGTGGTCGTTTCCGCCAAAGGTGTGGCTGAACCTGCCGGAGTGCGTTTTGGCTGGCAGAACAACCCGACTGTCAATCTGTACAACAAAGCCGGTTTCCCGGCAGTGCCGTTTATGAAAAAGTAAACGGCACAAACAGGGGTATTGGTTATGGGTATCGGTTTGGGTATTTTCGGTGCCGTTATCGGCGGAATGTTCGGTGGTCCGTTGGGAGCATTGATCGGCGGCGGCATCGGTGCTTTGATCAATCCCGGATCATCCGGAGCCGGAAGTGCTCAGGAGTATACCGTAGAGGATGTTTACTCTGCCATTTTGAAGTGCCTTGGCAAACTTGCCAAAAGTGACGGCCGGGTGAGTGAAGACGAAGCGGAATATGTCCGCAGTTTTATTCACCGCATTGCTTCAGATGTGTCACAGCGCAGAAAATTGATTGCCGCATTCAATGCCGGACGCGACAGCAGGCAGGAGTTTTTTTCACTGGTAAAAAATCTTGCTGTAATGATGGATGCCATTGGTGACCGGGCAACACGGATCAGTATTGTTCAAGCTTTTTGCGGTTTGGTCGCATCGGATCGCCACGTTGACCGCAATGAGTTTAATATGCTCAAAACTGCCGGTATGGTGCTGGGATGCCCGGAAGTTGTAGACCAGTTCTTTGCCGGATATAACCACGAGCAAAGCAGTTATCAGAAGCCGGAGGTCAAGCGCAGTTCCCTTGATGAAGCGTACGCGATTTTGGGGATCAGCTCCAGCGCCGCCGATGCGGAGGTCAAAAAGGCTTTCCGCAAAAAGGCAAAAGAAAATCATCCCGACTTGGTGCAGGGAGCGGGGCTTTCTGCAGTGAAAATCGAAGAGGCGAAGAAAAAGTTTCAGGTAATTTCGCTTGCTTATGAAAAAATCCGCGAAGCGCGGGGCATAAAGTAATAAATTGCCTGTTTCGCTATTGAAAATTCATCCGTTTGACTTATTGTGTAAAGTGTAACACAAGGAGTCGGACGGATGAAACTTTTTTTACTGCTGTTTGTTGCCGCAATAGTCCTTTTTTACGGCTGTGAAGAGAGAAATACTGCAAAGATCCCTGCAGTACGGGATTTTGATGTCAGCCGCTACTGCGGCAAGTGGTACGAGATCGCGCGGCTGCCGAACTGGTTTGAAAAGAATATGAGCAATGTCACGGCGGTCTATTCATTGCAGAGCGATGGCACGGTTCAAGTTGTTAATTCCGGCATAAAAAAGGGCAAGCCGCGTTCAGTAAAAGGGAGTGTCAGATTGAATGGCAAATCTGGCACTGGAGAGCTTGAAGTATCGTTCCAATGGCCGTTTTGGGGCAGTTACCGTATCATCAAACTGGACAAGGATTACCGGATCGCGGTCGTCTGCGGAAAAAGTTATGATTATCTGTGGATATTGTCGCGCACACCGGAAATAAGTTTGTCGGAATTGAACAGTATTCTGGAATTTCTCCGCCATCAGGGATTTGACGTATCTGCTCTGGAATTCCCCCGGCACACCGTGCATAAAAAACAGAATTGAAAAATCCGCCGTGCGAGCGGCTGCCTCCCGACAATATGCGCTCCGGTTATTCCGTAAAAATCCCCGCCGCCCGGCGGACAAAACCAAAAAACGACCTCCCGCATGTCGGGCGAACCGCCCGACAATATGCGTAACAGCCAGCCAAGGTGAAATCAGGAGCGATATCGCACAGCCGGGCGGGTTTTGCCGAGG